>NZ_JAIVFS010000011.1 GCF_020829645.1 Nostoc mirabile CHAB5784
ATAAGTCTTGATTTCTCGTTTTGTGACATAGCTTTTTACCCCACTTCCATTCCTCTCCCCGAAGCGGAGAGAGGCTTTGAAACCCAGTTTTAGTTTTTCTGTGGTTGTATGAAACCACCCTGCCTCCTGCTTGCGGGGAGGGGATTAAGGGGTGGGGTTCTTCGGGTTTAATAAGTAATCAAGCGGACATGATATCAAACTCTTATTCCTCCGTGTCGCGCCAGTTGCTTCTCCCAAGGGGAGACGCTGCGCGAACAAGTCGGGGAACCCGCCCAACGCACTGGCTTCTCTGCGTCCTCTGTGGTTCTATTTTCCGTTGCTTGTGCGTAAGTCCTGAAATACAGCGTCCTTGTTAAATCCCCATAAATAAATTTATGGGGATTATTTCCCAATACGCTTGGGTTAAGCCTAAAACTCTTTATCAAAGTCAAATTTTTAACGTAGACGCAAAGCGGTGAAGCAGCGCGGTCTTCTCCCAAGGGGAGACGATGCCGCGCATAGCGCCGGCGGCAAGCGAGTCATCGAGCGTCTGGGGGTTTCCCCCATGAGCGACTGCTGTTAGCGCAGCGTTAGCGATAGCGCCGGCGGCAAGCGAGTCATCGAGCGTCGGTACGAGCGTCACCCGGAGGGCAAGCCGTCCGGCTACCGCTCCAGGCGCAGAGGAAACAGAGAGAAGAGAAAAAAATCCTTAACCCAAGCGTATTGGATTATTTCCTGCCTCCTTAATTTTGACTTTTGACTTCCCCGAACGCGAATTTATGTTGAGCGGAGTCGAAACACAGCGTCTCCAAGAGTTGGGGCTGACTTCCGCCTTGCGGTACTAGTTGCATATATTACCGCCTACTTAATCTTAGTGGAAGTAATTTTATCTGTTAATAAAAAATTATCAGGCTGTAAATCTTCTAAAATTTACTTAAAATTACCAAAACTCTTGTTCATCCTTCTTAAGGCATATTAGTATAATTAAAGCCATCAAGCTATATGCTGCTGATTTATTTAAATAATCTCATAGTGACTTCAATGAGCTATCAAGTGCAGTGACAGATGAATCCCTTACAGAAAGCGCTCTAAATCGACATTTTTTAGTAAAACGAGGGCAAGTTGTCATTCAACAAGAGTTAGGAACGATTTAATGAATTTTTTAGTGTGTAACAATGAAGCAGCGAGGCTTGAGGCTCTGCGTCAGTACCAGATTCTCGACACTCCACCAGAAGAAGCATTCGACGATCTAGCATTCTTAGCCGCACAGATTTGTAACACACCGATCGCCTTGATTAATCTAATTGACGCTAACCGTCAGTGGTTCAAAGCCAAGGTAGGGTTAGATGTACAGGAAATGCCACGAGATATTGGGTTCGGATCGATTTGTATGGAAAGTGGGGAAGTTTTAATTATTCCCGATACATTAGCTGATGAACGATTTGCTACGAATCCTATAGTTACTTATGCTGGACTTGGCGTAAGATTTTATGCAGGTGTACCTTTGTTAGCACCAGGGGGAGAAGCGATCGGGACTCTGTGTATAGGCGATCGCGTACCACGCCAAATCAGTCCCAAACAGGTGGAAGCACTGCAAGCTTTTAGCCGCCTGGTAGTTAGACAACTAGAAATCCGGCGGGAATTCGCTGAACTGGCAAGTATTAAACAGGAGTACAAGCAGGCACAAGAAGTATTGCTGGATATTGTCACTGATGCAATTGTCGTACAAGATTTGTCCAACAAAATTTTATTATGGAACAAAAATTCTGAGAAACTTTATGGCTGGAAGTCAGAAGAAGCCATAGGCAAGCAGTCAGATGAACTTTGGTTCGCTGAACCTTTGCCGCAAAACCTAGAAATTTATCAGACTGTGTTAAAGGATAGATATTGGCAAGGTGAGTTACAGAAAAGTAGCAAATCTGGCAAAAAAGTCATCGTTAAAAGTCGTTGGGCGCTGATAAATGATGAACATTCTCAAGCCAAATCAATCCTTGTTGTTGATACTGATATTACCCAGAAAAAACAACTAGAACAAGAATTTTTACGTGCTCAACGCATAGAAAGTATAGGCACTCTTGCTAGTGGTATTGCTCACGATTTAAATAATGTGTTGTCACCAATTTTGATGTCAGTGCATCTGCTCCAATCAAAAAGCTGCGATCAACAGATTAATCAGATGTTGTCAATAATAGAAAGCAATGCCAAACGTGGTACTGATTTGGTAAAGCAGGTGCTGTCATTTACTAGGGGAATTGAAGGCAATGTCCAAGGACAAGCCGCTACGCGCCAATGCACGGTTCTTCAAGTTAAACAACTGATTTTAGAAATGCAGCAAATTATCTCACAAACATTTCCCAAATCAATCGCAGTGTACACAGAAATTCAGGAGGACTTGTTACCTATTTGTGTCGATAGTACTCAATTGCATCAGGTACTGATTAATTTGTGTCTGAATGCGCGGGATGCCATGCCTACAGGCGGAACTTTAACAATATCTGCCGAGAATATTTGGATTGATAAAACTTATGCCAGTATGCATATAGAAGCTACAGTTGGTGCTTACATTGTTCTGACAGTTGCTGATACCGGGCTGGGAATCAACAGTGAAATATTAGATAGAATTTTTGAACCATTTTTTACAACAAAAGAGTTGGGTAAAGGTACAGGACTTGGGTTATCAACAGTAATGAGAATTATTCAAGAACACAATGGTTTTATCACTGTATCAAGTTTTGTAGGCAAGGGGACAAAGTTTAAGGTGTACTTACCAGCAGTTAATTAAGTTCCAATCCACTTGTTAGAAGATACGGAAATACCAACTGGCTCTGGAGAATGTATTTTGGTTGTAGATGATGAAGCTTCCATTCAGGAAATTACTAAAACATCGCTATAAAATTATAATTACACGGCAATGACTGCTGGTAATGGCATCGAAGCATTAGCAATTTATGCCCAGCATAAAGATAAAATTAGCGCCGCAATTATCGATATGATGATGTCCAATATGGATGGAGCAACTACCATTCGGAGATTGCAAAATATCAATCCGTTATTGCCGATTATTATTGTTAGTGGACTGGCAACAAGTGAACAAGTACCAATCGACAAAATAGATGAACATACAGCCTTTTTACCCAAACCCTACACAACGCAAGAATTATTGAAAACCCTACATGGAGTTATTAGTCAATAGTATAATCTGCATTATCTAGACGATCGCAGTCATATCTACCTTTAATCTCTTGATTATAAAAGCTGCCAATTGAGTCAGAGGCATGTAAATCTGACCAAGTATCCTCGTCTACACCTAAGTACTGATAAACGGCTCCACTTTGAAACTCAACTTGCAAAATGTGTTCGTCGCGATCGTAGCCTACAGCGATCGCCATTGATGAGCTAACTGGTAACATAGCAATTGGTTCTTCTTTAAAGGGTAGCGCAGGCGTTTGGGCAATCGCCTCGTTCAGTTCTTGCAATCCTTCATAAGCTTGTACTGGCGCTGGAATTTCCAAAAACTCTAGTTCGTCGCCTCGATCTAGCAACAACTGCAAATATCCATCAGAGTGAGCGATCGCAACTAAACTGCTCAAGTCTACCTTAGATAGCTTCATTTATTTTGTACTCTCTTGTTGGCGTAGTCGGGTGTTTAAAGTTTTATGCAACACGTAAGTAGTTTATTAGTACAAATATACTAATAAAGCATTTCGCTGTCAAGTTTTTTCTACCTAGAGAGAATTTACTGATCCCAACTGTATTACTCTAAGTAAGTTGGCACAATAAAACCCTTTTTTCCCCCTGCCCCCTTCCCTGCCTTATCCCAACAATAATTATTTACGCCGACCTACTTATTGGCTTGCGACCAAAGGTATAAAAAATTGTGACATCGTTCCAAATGCCTTGTTCCTTTTAGAGCTAGTCGTCCAATTTTAGATTTTGGATTTTAGATTTTGGATTGATTCCATAAAGAAAAAGGTCAAACCAATTATTCAAGTTTAATAATCCTCAAAAAAAGCATTAATATCATCTATTAAGATAAGATGGAGCGATTACAAAATTCGTTCAACTGATTGGACTGAACATCCAACCACTGCACCTGTCATCAAACAAGAAGAATGATGCAAGCAATAAATCATCGCTTGATTGAGACTAACGGCATCAAAATGCATATTGCTGAACAAGGTCGAGGAAACCTTGTAATCCTATGTCATGGGTTTCCAGAATGCTGGTACTCTTGGCGACATCAGCTTGTAGCCCTTGCAGAAGCTGGATTCCACGTTGTTGCGCCCGATATACGTGGTTACGGGCAAACCGACCAACCAGAGTCAGTTGAGGCATATAATATACTGGAGCTAACTAGCGATATCGTTGGGCTAGTTCATGCTCTCGATCAAGAACAAGCCATCATCGTCGGGCACGATCAAGGTGCAACTTTAGCTTGGCATTGTGCGTTGTTACGTCCAGATTTGTTTAAAGCGATCGCTTTACTAAGTGTCCCTTATCGCGCTAGAGCCTGGGAAAGTAGACCGCCAACAGAAATGCTAAAACGGATGTCGGGTGAGCAACAGTTTTATATGTTGTATTTCCAGGAACCTGGTAAAGCGGAGGCAGAACTAGAAGCTAACGTTCGTAAGTCTCTTCGGATGATGCTCTATTCTGCCGCCGGAGATGCACCTCCTGAAGAAAGATGGCAGTTTCTGTTCGACAAATCAGAAAAATTTCTAGACACTTTAACAGAACCAGAGCAGCTTCCGAGTTGGTTGAGCGAGCAAGACCTTGATTTTTTCACCCAAGAGTTTGAGCGAACCGGATTTCGAGGCGGGTTAGCTCGATATCGAAACCTGGACAGAGATTGGGAACTCACGCGCTTTTTGAGTGGCGCAAAGCTCCAACAACCTGCTTTGTTTGTTGGGGGAGAGTTCGATGCAGTTGTGACCAGAAATCGAGAACTCGTCAACAATTTAGAAAAAACAGTGCCGAACTTGAGAAAAAAGGTATTGCTGCCAAACGCCGGACATTGGATTCAGCAGGAACAACCTGCTGAGATTAATCGGTTGCTGATCGAGTTTTTAACGAACCCGGCATAACCAGTCTCTTGCAGCAGGCAAAGTTCCTTCGTCTATCGTTTAAGTTCTTTCGCAGCCGCTACTGGTGTTTGACTCTGGGTTTGTAAGTAACGATAAAGCCGATTCAATGCGTTTATATACGCGTAAGCTGCTGCCACCACAATATCGGTATCAGATGCTTGCCCAGAAAATATCCGCTCTTGATGCCCTATCCGAACTGTAACAGTTCCTAATGCATCAATCCCGCCAGTCACAGATTGGACGGAAAATTCAATTAGTTGATTGGAAATCTGCACCAATCGATTGATTGCTTGATACACCGCATCCACTGGGCCAGTGCCTACACTCGCATCTGTGAGGATTTTACCTTCAGGGGTAACAATTGTAATGGTTGCAGTTGGGCAAGTGCAGTCACCGCATATCACCTGGACGTGTTCGATTTGAAAGCCGCTTTCTACTTGAATCTGCGTTTCATCTCGGACGATCGCTTCTAAATCCCAATCTGAGATTTCTTTTTTCTTATCGGCGACTTCTTTGAATCGATTGAAGGCTTTGTTCAAGTCTGCTTCGTTCAATTCAAAGCCCAACTCCTTAAGCCTGGTACGGAAAGCATTTCTTCCAGAGTGCTTGCCCAAAACAATGCGATTTTCTGGCAAACCGATCGCAGCAGCTTCCATAATTTCATAAGTCTGGCGGTGTTTGATGATCCCATCTTGGTGAATACCAGACTCATGGGCGAAAGCGTTTGCTCCCACGATCGCCTTATTGGGCTGAATCAGCATTCCGGTTAATTGGGAAACCAAGGATGAGGTTTTATAAATCTCCTGAGTCTTAATATTAGTCAGAGGTGTATCGCCATCAACCGGACGACCAAAGTAAGGATTGAAAAATGGTTTGCGAACCTGCAACGCCATCACAATTTCTTCTAATGCTGCATTACCTGCTCGTTCCCCAATGCCATTAATGGTACATTCCACCTGACGCACGCCATATTCAATTGCTGCCAAAGCGTTAGCTGTCGCCAAACCCAAATCATTTTGGGTGTGAATGGAAAGAATCACCCCATCGATATTAGGAACATGTTCTCGAATTCCCTGAATCAGAGTTCCGATTTCTTTGGGTGTGCAGTAACCAACGGTATCAGGAATATTAATTGTAGTTGCACCTGCTGCGATCGCTCTTTCCAAAACTTCATAAAGAAACTCTGGCTCAGTGCGGCTAGCATCCATTGGTGAAAATTCTACATCATCTACAAACGACTTAGCATAAGCAACCATTTCTGATGCGATCGCTAATACTTCGCTGCGAGACTTTTTCAACTGATATTTCAGATGAATATCAGAGGTAGAAATCATTGTGTGGATTCTGGGACGAGCCGCTCCCTTCAAAGCTTCGGCGGCGGCGTGAATATCTTGGCGAATGGCTCTAGCTAAACTGCAAATGATTGGCCCACCGGGTATGCCGACTTGTTCAGCAATGGTTTTAACAGCTTGAAAATCTCCCGGACTAGCAACGGCAAAACCTGCTTCAATCACATCGACACCAAGGAGAGCTAGTTGATGAGCGATCGCCAGCTTTTCTTCTACATTCAGGGTTGCGCCCGGTGACTGTTCGCCATCCCGTAGCGTGGTGTCGAAGATGATAACTCGGTCTGGTTGAGATGCGATGCTCATAATTGTCTCCCGTGGTATTGAAGGGATGTTTAAAAAACTTACTTTGGATATTGTATACAATTTTTCTGATTTTGTATACAATATAAAATATGAACTTAAATGACCTAGCAGCGAATGTGCTGCAACAACAACGCAGTACCCCAGATTTAATTGCCGATGCTTTGCGGGAAGCGATTCTTTGCGGTATATTTCAGGAAGGACAATCCCTGAGACAGGATGAAATCGCCACTCAGTTTGGAGTCAGTCGTATTCCCGTGCGTGAAGCGCTCAAGCAGTTAGAAGCAGAAGGATTGGTGACACTGCATTTAAATCGTGGTGCGATCGTATCGGTGTTGACAGCACAAGAGGCGCAAGAAATCTGTGAAATTCGCAGCGCCTTGGAAGTGAAAGCGATGCAGTTGGCAATACCCAAGTTCAGGGAAACAGATATAGAAAAAGCTGCTGTGATTCTGGAAGCGACAGATCAAGCAACTGATGCAGGTGTGTTGGCGAAACTCAACTGGGAATTTCATGCGACACTGTACGCCACTGCTGAACGTCCCCGGTTGCTGACAATGATTAAAACTTTACACGTTAATTGCGATCGCTATGTCCGCGTACAATTAGCGCAGATGGATTATCAGGAGCGATCGCAAAAAGAACACTATCAACTCTTAGATGCTTGTCAAAAGCAGGATACAAAAACTGCTGTCAGGTTACTAAAACGACACATTGAGACCGCAGGAGAACAGCTAATTGCATACTTGCAGCAAATTGCTCAGAAACGCTGATTATTTAATGATTTAGCAGAACAGACTAAACGCGAAAATTACACTATCCTGTTCAACAAACCTCTCCCTAAGTTCAACTCTATCCCTCTCCGCCTCGGAGAGGGACGGTTTTACGTAGTAAAACCAGGGAGAGGTCTTTTTAAGTTGTTCAGAAAAATAAGTAGGATCGTCCATGAAAAAACTGATCCAGCGTATTAAAAGATTGCTGCAACGTATCTTCAAGAGGTTTGCATCCAATTTTCAGCAAACATCGCCCTTAATAAATTCTCACCCCTTAGAAACTTCTATCAAGAGTGTTTCTCCCCGATGGGAGTCTGGTTTGGTGCTTGTGTGTTCACAATGTGCAAACGAGCGCTCAAATAGTTTTCATCCAACTAGTAGAAGCTCAACAGCTTCCGAAGACTTAGAGAATTGGTTAAAATCTCGTTTAAAATTTGAGGGATTATGGGGAAAATTTCGGGTTGTTAGCACCAGTTGTTTAGGGATTTGTCCAAAATCTGGCATTACTGTCGTTATTGTAAGTAATGGAAGTGGCGGTAATAGTCCATGCTTAATTGTAAATCCTCACAGCGATCGCGAACTTCTCTACTCACGCATAAAACAGAATAAAGAATGATTTTGCAGCTTTGTCAAAGCTTAGATTAGGATATTTTTTCATTAAATTATTGAATGTCAAACTGTGTTTTATATTGCACTATGGTCTGATTTCGCGCTGTTTGAGGTTGCGTTGAGAGAGGAGGCGGAGTACTTGAAGTGCAAGGTTAATAGCCCAACTCCACGCTTAGTTAACTAAAACCCTTTATCAGTCGTCTTGAGACGACTTTAGCTATTAGCCTCAGAATTCATTCTGAGGCGGTTGTTGAAACTGGTGCAAGATATTTAGTTGTAACCCAAACCAATGGCTACAACCCGACTATAACTTTTACGCCAACCGCAGATAAGGACACTTTTGCAAGAATGTAGCTGCCTTATTGTGGGCATCCAGGTTACCAATATGTGCTGGCGTAGGTCGAATAATGCCACCAAATAAGTCATCTAACCCGTAGGGAGTAAAAAATTGCCATTGACCTTGTGCATCTAGCCGAACTCCTACAGCAGTAGCAGTGTGCAGCCAATCTGTGATGCCATCCTCCGTACTAGTGTAGGGTCTGCTACCAAGTCGCCAACGAGCAAAACTAGCTTGATTTTTTATATCAAACTGTTCATGAGGAAATTGTTCTGTGAGAGTCGCCTTTGCTACTAGTTCTTGAGAACGGTTCCCCTCTATATCAAAGAATGCAATATCAAAATCTTTAATACCTAATTTACACTCATTGCCAAAAATTGAAGACCAAACAGTGTTTCGGACTGCACCCCCAGCTAACCACCAATTAGGTAAATTTAGTTGAGCGATCGCTCTTAATACTGTATCAATAGGTGTATCAGCTAAAATCATTTGTAGACTAGTGTTACTATTCATATCAAATTCCTGGGATTATCAACTAGAAGGTGAAAATATTATTCACATCTCATTAAGCTTACGGTCTTGATAGTCTTACGGTGACACTTGGCAGTTCAAGGTTTATTAGGGTAACTGCTGAAGTCATAGTATAAAGAGAACAGGGTTTTACGGAAGGTTAAATTGTGAATTTATAACTTTTATTTATGGAAGATTTATTTGCGCGGCTAGAACGCACATTCAATCCTGAACTGCCAACCCTTGCAGAGTCACAACAACAACTTCTACAAGAACTCAGCATTGATGAAAATCAACCTGGTACGATTCTGCATGACTTTCAAACCCTGATAGATTTCTTGCAACCAAATGGAGTAGAAGTTAGTAGTGTTAATAACCTTTTACCACTGAAAGTACTATCAGAAGTTAATTCTCGGTTAAGTCACCCAATTGAAACTAAACTCAAACGCCCCGTCCAGAAATCATACCCCTACATTAATGGACTATATCTGTTATTACGCAGTTCTGGGATAGCCCAAATTAAATCCCAAGGTAAGAAGCAAATTTTATTATTAGACACAGCCACCTTAGAATCATGGTCAAATCTCAATCCAACAGAACGCTATTTCAACTTATTAGAAGCCTGGTTTATTTGGGGAAATAACGAAATTTTGGGTGAGCATCAAGACTCATTCGGTAATTTATTTAGATGTATTCAACTTTGGCCTCGCGTCCCAGATAAAGGGTTAAAATTTCCTAAATATGAAGACCAACACAATATTAGTTATTACCCTGGTTTGCATAACGTTGCCCTGTTAGAGTTATTTGGATTGTTATCTATCAAGCAGGTAAAACCCCAAGAAGGTAAGGGGTGGCGTATTACCAGTTTACAACGCTTGCCTTTTGGGGATGCTCTGTTACAATTATTATTTCCGCTAGGTATACGAGGAGAATTACAGGATGATGTAAATGTGAATTTTGGAAAATTGCAGTCACATTTACAACCCTTTTTTCCAGAATGGAAGCATAATTTATTTGTTCCAAAGCAAGGCTTCACCGATGGTATTTATATTTTTAAAGTGTCTATTTCTCAGGCTTGGAGACGCATTGCCATACCAGCGAAAAAAACATTAGGCTGGCTAGCAGAAACAATTCTCGATGCTTTTGATTTTGATTACGACCATTTATATGAGTTTAGTTATAAAGACCGTTTTGGTCGCACAATTAAAATAGGTCATCCCTACATGGAAACACCCCCATTTGCTGACCAAGTGCAGATTGGTGATTTGTCTCTAGAACCGGATGCTAAAATGACCTATCTTTATGATTTTGGTGATAACTGGAAATTTGATGTGCAGTTAGAAGCAATTAATCAGCCTGATAATAAAATCAAAAAACCAAAGATTTTAGAAGTTCACGGAAATGCACCTCAACAATATTGGAGTGAGGATGAGGAGGATGAGGGAGAGTAATTTTACTATTTTAGTAACTCGATTTCTAAAATAGTATCCCTGTTAAATAATTCGTAATTCGTAATTCGTAATTCGTAATTCGTAATTACGTTTTGTGTTAGCGAAGCGTAAAGCCTTCGGCATAGCTTCGCTTAGAGCGAGTCTGCGAGCGTCCGGGGATTTAGACCCCGACACAAAACGTTCTGCCGTCGTTAGCCAGGGGACTTATATCATGTCCGTATAAATAGTTACGCTAACCACAGTCATTACACCCCACCCCCAACCCCTAAGAGCTTGCGGGGAGGGGAGACAAAGCATAGCTTTGGCGGGGTGGGGTTCTTCGGGTTTCATAAGTAATCAAGCGGACATGATATTAAACCCCCAAACTTAGTTAAAACTAATGTAACTTTCTAAACAAGTGATGAAATGATAATCTTTATCCTAACTAACTCGTCTGTCGAAGGAAATCTTAGTAAAATGATTTAATAAACCTATTAAATTATTTAAAATAGCAATATTGAACTCAAATTATAACCTGAGTTTGTATATCATAGAGTTTTACTTAGTTGTTTGCCAATGATGTTAAAAAATCTAACACGGTATCAATATTTTTCCATAAAATCTTACTGGACATATTCAAGTATGTCATTTCAGTAAAATCAGAGAATAAACTGAATTTCAGTTCATTATTGAAAGTTTTAACAGTTATTTGCACACAAAATTGATGAAAAACGATACACCAGAAGAATTAAACCCAGACAAAGAGATTGGGCGCTTGATTGATGAAGTCATGTCTTCATCTCTGACTGATGAACAGTACCGCAAAAAGATGCAGCGACGCAAAGAAGTGCAGGATCAACGCATAGCACAAGCTGTACCAGAAAAAGGATTAATTATTGTAAATACTGGTAATGGTAAAGGTAAAACTACTGCTGCTTTGGGGATGGTGTTACGATCGCTAGGTCACGGGTATAAAGTAGCGATCGTCCAATTTATCAAAGGTAGCTGGGAACCTTCAGAAAAAAGAGTTTTCAGTAATTGGGAAGACCAGTTAGAATTTCACGCAATGGGCGAAGGCTTTACCTGGGAAACTCAAGACCGCGATCGCGATCTCGATAAAGCTAGCGCCGCTTGGCAAAAATCATTAGAATATATTCGCAACCCAGACTTTCACATGGTGTTGTTAGACGAAATCAATATCGCCCTCAAAATGTCTTACTTAGAAGTAGAGGATGTTTTAGCGGGTTTGGCGCAAAAACCAGCTGATAAGCACGTTATTCTCACAGGTAGAGGCGCACCTGCTGCTTTAATTGAGCGTGCTGACCTCGTAACCGAAATGACACTAATTAAGCATCCTTTCCGCGATCAAGGTGTTAAAGCGCAACCAGGAATTGAGTATTAACTTAAAGATTACTTGCACATTTGCAACGTGCGGCGATCGCTAGCAGTGATAGAATTTAAGCGATGAAAGTCTTGCAGAGCCACTGAGTAAGGATAACTGCTTAACTCATCTTCACTCACTTGAGGCAGTCTATTGCTTGCAGCTACCTGATTCGACTGAGCAGAACTGGCTTGATTTGACGAACTATTAACCGTCATCGCCAACTCTCCTGATGGGTTGAGTGTACCCTGAAAACAATTAAACTCTGATTGGGGCATATACAATGCACCAGTGATCTTTTCCTGCTGCTTTTGAAATATGATGTAACCTTGACCAAGCTGGTTTGATTTTGGGGATTGACCATAGAGGTAAATCCCATCTTTTTCAGGAAAATCCACTTTTGGTAAAACTCCAGCATCTTTTGTAGCTTCCTGAGAACCTGGAACCAACGCTGTGGTTGCAGGTAATGTTTTTCCACTCTGATGGCCAAAAAGCCCTCTATCTCCAGAAGTTGCATTAAGTTGACTTCTCTGCTCTCTAACTCTTCTTAGCTGGGACAAAAGAGAGTTGTCGGTGGTTTTCTGAATTTGAGCCGATGATAATGAAGAATTTGTAACTGGTACTACTTGAGTCTGCTTGGCTATAAAGCCCAAACCGAGAAGTAAGCCTAAGCCTGCGAGAGAAATTCCCCATTGACGGGGAGATAAGAACTGATGAAGGTTGTTAAGCACCCTACTTCTCCTGTTAAAAAACGAACTAAGTTATTTAGAACTTGCTTCAAGCATAGCCTAGTCTTAATTGTTAAAGACTTTCTTAAAGACTTATATTACTATTGTCCAAAAAAGAAAACTGTCAAAAACTGAAGTTTTTATTTAATTTAGCTCAACAACCTTAGATTACCAGGGAGCATCCCAATGCAAGCAAATTTACCAAGTTAGCAGGTAGTCATTGCGAATGGAGCGTTCGCGGTAGCGTCTCGTAAGAGAAGCGGAATGAAGCAATCGCAAAGTCTAGATGCTGCGATTGCTTCGCTTCATTTCATTACGCTCGCAATGACAAAATATGTTTTTACACATTTGGGATGCTCCCGATTACCATCACTTAGAGTCTTTATTCTTCATTCAATAGATTCATCCCATTGGGTGAGGTTAATCACAAATTAAACCTTCTCAATTAACATTCAATTTTTTGACATCTTGCTTTTGAGATTTTTCAGGTGATAAAAATGCTGATTTCATCGGTCTTTCAGCAAGTTCAGCCCTTGCCTCTGCGATAATCTCTTCCCAACGCCAATTTCTGCGTAGGCGTAGCCCGCCGTAGGCATCGCTCCCTTGTTGCTTTCATAAAAAAGGATTACACCTTAGCTGAGTACTGAGTTTTGATGATAAATTTCTTACTCAATTATAAGTAATAGTCCTACAGTCAAAACAATTCTGGTACTTGCAGCTAGTCCCGTAGATAAAGCAAGACTGCGCCTAGACGTGAAAGTGCGTGAGATTGAGAAAGGGTTGCGACGGTGTAAATATCGTGACCAAATTAAGTTGCAATCTTGATGGGTTGTGGGGGTTTGGATACAATACAGTTCAGTTAGCGCCAAAAACCATAAACTGCGTAGGTTGGGTGGAGGAACGAAACCCAACCTACGACGCGGGTTTGTTGGGTAACACTTAAGTTCCACCCAACCTACGATTATCCTTAACCCAAGCGTATTGGGTTTGGATAAAATCATCCCTCTGCCCAGGAACGATCAATTGCTCAATTAAATATTATTGCCGCAGCAATTCAAGCGGTTACAAAAAAACAAATATTAGTAATTATTGATGATTTAGATAAACTTGATTTAGTAGTAGTGAATAATCTATTTAAAGATAATATTAAAGCTCTTTGCCTACCTGGATTTAGGATTATTTATACTATCCCCATCGCGGCTTTGCGGGAAACAGCACTCAAACCAACTATTGAAAATGAAACTAATGACCAAGTTGTGGCAATGCCTGTTTTAAAGTTATTTAAAAAAGGGGAGAGTCATTTAGCAAGTGCTACACCATTTCCAAAAACTTTGAATATTCTTTGTGAAATATTGACTAAACGAATCTCAAATAATTTACTCGAATCATCAACAGCAGAAAAAATAGTTTTAAATAGTGGTGGTGTGTTGCGGGAATTAATTCGCATTTCTAATGAATGTTGTCGGATTTGTCTGCGGTTAATTCGCCGGAGGCCAGAAGATAAAGTAATAATTAATGATGAAATTTTAGACCAAGCAATTAATAATATCCGCAATGATTTTGCTATGCCTTTAGGTAGTGTAGATTATCGAATTTTGCAAACAACTTATCAAAATTTTAAGCCAGAAGACCCGAAACAGCAAGAATTTCTCGATTTACTACACGGGCTTTATGTGCTTGAATATCGCAACCGTCAAAATTGGTATGATGTTCATCCTATTGTTGTCGAATTATTGCGTGAGGAGGGCTTAATTGATGACAGCTAATAATTATAATCAAAATATTAACCTTGATCAAAAAAATCAAGATGCTTTTGATGATTTAATTGTCTCCATTGAAGCAGGAGAAGGCAAATTTAATTTACTCATTGGTGTTTGTGATAATGCTGATTTTCGTAATAAAATAATTGACCGCTATGAAACAGAATTAAAACCTCATTTTTGTACTTATACTGTTACATTAAACGAACAAGAACCTAATTTAAAAGCCGCTATTCAACAACTCTTAGAAAAAGAAGAATGTCTACAACAGTATCAAGCGGCAGTGATAACTGTCACGGGTGCAGAAAAGTTGCTTTTTCTCAGACTGGGGGAAGAACAATCAGCACAAGAAAAGTTCTTTGGTTATTTGCAGTGGACAAGAGAAGGTTTGGGGAAATTTCCCTTTGCGATTGTCCTGTGGGTGACGCATCAATTGATGATTAATTTAATCAAAAAAGCGCCGGATTTTTGGAGTTGGCGTAATGGAGTATTTCGGTTTGTTTCCCATGCTAAAAATGTAATTTCTGCGAGAGAAGTTGAGGCGATACGTTTTGCACTAACAAGTACGGAATTAGAAAACTTTAATAGTGATAATGACTATTTTTTACCCATTGAAGATTTACAAAGATTAATTCAGCAAATAGAACAGCAAAGCGAAATTAAAGACGCGAAATTAGGAAGTTTGTATATTACATTGGCGAATATTTACAAACAGAGATTAGACAGAGGTGAAGCCCAGGACTATCAACAAGAATTAGATTTAGCAATTAAGTATATTTATAAAGCGCTAGAATTGCAAAAAGAATTAGGGTTAGAGGAAGATATCGCCACTAGCCTCAACAACCTAGCGTTACTCTACAAATCCCAAGGCAGATACAGCGAAGCCGAACCCCTTTACATCCAAGCTTTGGCACTCTGGCGTCAACTGCTGGGAGAATCACATCCATCTGTCGCCTCTAGCCTCAATAACCTAGCGTCACTCTACAAATCCCAAGGCAGATACAGCGAAGCCGAACCCCTTTACATCCAAGCTTTGGCACTCTGGCGTCAACTGCTGGGTGAAGAACATCCAAATGTCGCCTCTAGCCTCAACAACCTAGCCTATCTCTACTACTTCCAAGGCAGATACAGCGAAGCCGAACTCCTTTTCACCCAAACTTTGGCACTCAGGCGTCAACTGCTCGGAGATGAACATCCAGATGTCGCACAAAGCTTCGACAACCTAGCGTTACTCTACCACTCCCAAGGCAGATACAGCGAAGCTGAACCCCTTTACATCCAAGCTTTGGCACTCTGGCGTCAACTGCTGGGTGAAGAACATCCAAATGTCGCCTCTAGCCTCAACAACCTAGCCTATCTCTACTACTTCCAAGGCAGATACAGCGAAGCCGAACTCCTTTTCACCCAAACTTTGGCACTCAGGCGTCAACTGCTCGGAGATGAACATCCAGATGTCGCACAAAGCTTCGACAACCTAGCGTTACTCTACCACTCCCAAGGCAAATACAGGGAAGCTGAACCCCTTTTCATCCAAGCTTTGGCACTCACGCGTCAACTGCTGGGAGAATCACATCCAGATGTCGCCTCTAGCCTCAACAACCTAGCTAATCTCTACTACTCCCAAGGCAGATACAGCGAAGCTGAACCCCTTTTCATCCAAGCTTTGGCACTCAGACGTCAACTGCTCGGAAATGAACATCCAGATGTCGCCTCTAGCCTCAACAAGCTAGCGTTACTCTACCACTCCCAAGGCAAATACAGCGAAGCCGAACCCCTTTTCATCCAAGCTTTGGCACTCAGGCGTCAACTGCTCGGAAATGAACATCCAGATGTCGCCACTAGCCTCAATAACCTAGCGTTACTCTACTACTCCCAAGGCAGATACAGCGAAGCTGAACCCCTTTACATCCAAGCTTTAGATATTTTTGAGCGACAGTTAGGGGTGAATCATCCTAATACTGTTACTACTGGTGACAATTTAGCATATCTTCGCGTAGGCGAAGCCCGCCGCAGGCATCGCCTCCCCCCACCACAGTAAAATTTGACTTTTTAGCAAAGCGTACCATGCTAAAACTTAGACACGCGATTCGCCTAGACTAAAATTCATATTGAATTAAGTAAAAATGCCTGATTGCTTACTCAAAAGAAGCTTTTACTTCTTCAAAAGCAGCTTTTAATTTCGCATTTTAGTGTTTTCCACAAACAAAAGCAGCTTTTACTTCTTCAAAAGCAGCTTTTAATTTCGCATTTTAGTGTTTTCCACAAACAAAAGCAGCTTTTACTTCTTCAAAAGCAGCTTTTACTTTCTCATTTTAGTGTTTTCCGCAAGTAAAAGTAGCTCTTACTTTCTCAAAAGAAGCTTTTACTTTCTCAATTGCCTGAATGTTTTCTCATTTGAGTAATTCACGCATTCATTTTGGTATATCATTGAGCCGAATGCCTGCGTAGGCGTAGCCCGTCGGAGACATCGCACGATAGAAAATCAGATAATCATCTACAGCAAAGCTACGTAATAAAGGTAAAAGTTCATTACGCTTGCGTCCCATATTGGGAAAATTTGCTAAATTACTGCACTTTTCGTTAATTTTCTTGAGCAAAGGCTCCGCAGCATCAAAACTACTAATGATGGGCTTGCATCCGGTGACAATGCGATCGCATCCCAATACTGCGTAGGTTTTGAAGATTTGTAGGTTGGGTTGAACTTTAGTGTTACCCAACAAATCCCTGAAAATGTTGGGTTTCGTTCCTCAACCCAACCTACATTGGAGTTATTTTTTAGGCAAAACCTACGCAGTATTGGATCGCATCCGACCTACAACCATTAAAATCAGTGAACAGTCAACAGTTATCAGTAGACCTCTTGCAAAAGTCGAACATCCGCCCGAAAATAAATTTTCGGGCTAATAGCTCAAGTCGGTTTAAACCGACTAATAACAATAATTTTAGTCCGTTTAAACGGACTTTTGCTATAAGAGAGGGACTTGAGTCCCTGGCGGATCAAGGATTTTCGCAAGAGGTTTAGTTATCACAATAACTCTCTCAGGGATTTGAAGAAAGACACCAAACACACCACTTGCTTAGTTGTGGGGGACTCTGACTCCCAATTGACAATCAAATTCTTAACTGATAACTGATAACTGATAACTGTTAATTAGGTTATCAGCATAAAAAAATAGCCCCCTGAATTCAGGAGGCGCATCACCAAGGGGTGTAGAGACGCGGCATTTCGCGTCTCTCATTTTAACTAGCAACGTATTCTTGGACATTGGCACGACGGCGACGCAGATGAGCCAAAGCTTGATGCTCTAACTGGCGGACGCGTTCACGGCTGAGATTCAATCTCTCACCCACTTTCGCCAATGACATTTCATTACCATCTTCTAAACCAAAGCGCAGGGCTAAAACTTGTCGCTGTTGCGGAGTCAGTTCTGCTAGCAGGTTGTTCAAGTCTTGACGTAAGAATTCCTGGTTGGTGTAATACTCTGGTGATGGACCGTCATCTTCGAGCATTTCTTGCAACTCAGTATCCTGGTTATCGCCAACTTTAACATCCAAAGAGACTGGTTGACGCGCCATGTTCAGGTACTCGCGGATCTGAGCAGGTTCTATTTCCAGTTCTTTGGCAATTTCTGCTGGAGTAGGCGATCGCCCCAAGGTTTGAGCCAATTCGCGCTGCACTTTCTTGATTTTATTCAGTTTTTCGGTAATGTGGATCGGTAACCGGATGGTGCGACCTTGTTGAGCGATCGCACGGGTAATGGCTTGGCGAATCCACCAGTAAGCATAGGTTGAGAACTTATAACCCCTCATTGGGTCAAATTTCTCTACACCCCGCTCTAATCCTAGTGTTCCTTCCTGGATTAAATCCAGAAACTCCATATTCCGCTTTTGGTACTTTTTGGCAATAGCAACGACCAAGCGCAAATTCGCTTCGATCATTTTTTGCTTTGCCCGCTTCCCTTGCGCCACCGTTTGTTGTACCTCGGTTTCCGATTGTTGAACGTGGTCAGCCCACTCTGACATATTCGGTTCGCGGTGCAGTTTCTTCGCCAAAGCTTCCTTGGCGTCGATGAACTTCATCATTTGTTGCACCTGCTTCCCATAGACAATCTCTTGTTCACGGGTTAGCAGTGGTACACGACCAATTTCTCGCAGATAGGTTCGCACCATATCAGCCGTGAATTTGGTATTGAGGTTTTCCGTTTGGGTGTTGACAGTAGGCATTGATGTGTTATCCTCTACTCCGTAAACACAATGTATCTTTTCTTACTAAAGTCAATGGAGAAAGGTAGTACATCTATCACGAAATATTAGGAGCTATCAAAAGTAATCATCAATTGATCTAGCCGTTGTTGAGACGTAAACTCCCAATGATAGGTTCCCCTACCTTCCCTAAATTTTCAATCTCTTAAATTTTTAATCTCTATATAAGCACGCTGGTTGTTTTTGAGAATTCTTCTTTTAGGCAGTTACTGATAGCAGATGAAATCCGAAGTCGGTATGAGTTCCATTTACTTTATAGTACGATAAATCAGGCAAATAGTAAAGTATTTTAAGATAAAATCTTTAATTATAATTCAAAATTGCCGATTTGCAAAAAAAAATAAACTTCCTTGAAATTACTGACTATATCTATAGTGACGCTAAAAACCCCTCTTCTGTTGCCCAAAACTAGCCGGATAACCGAACTTAATTTCCTGCCAGAATGGAGGGATGTTACGAATTAGTCATTAGTCATTAGTCATTGGTCATTTGCAAAGGACATAGACGCGCCAGCGGCTTCCCGCAGGGTAGGACAACTGACAAATGACTATCTAGAATCCCAAGTCAGCTTTGGCTAGTTCAGCAGCAGCGAATACTTCTGCATCAGGTTTTTCTTCCCAGGCTGGTTCACCAATTTCTTCGTAAAAAGTTGCGTCGTAAGGACGGGTACGTACTACTACTGGCATAGGAACAGCATGACCCAAAATTAAAGCTTGTTGCTTAGAGTCTAACTTTGCCAATACCGATCGCAGTCCGCTACCACCAGATACACCCGTAAAAATCGCGTCAATGTCTTTTTCATCATTAAGCAAAGCGGTAATCCGAGTCCCAATCTGGGACATGACTTCATTATCAATACCCGATGGGCGTTGATCAACTACCAAAAGTGTGACGAAATACTTCCGCAATTCCCTGGCGATAGTCCCAAAGATAGTGCTTTGTACTACTCCTGGGTCTAGAAAACGGTGCGCTTCTTCAATGGTAATCATCAATGGCGTCGGGCGATCGCAAGGATTTTTGCTTTGCAGGAATCTATCTGCTTTTTTGACGTAATGCTCGTGAATACGTCGGGTGATCATATTCGTCACCAACATATAAGAGAGCATATTAGACTGGGAACCAAATTCTATCACAACATTCTTCCCAGCTTCCAGACATTGCACAATTTTATCAATGTAATTCTGGGGACAAACCGCACGCATATACTTCAAATTATCCATACGCATCAGTTTGCGCTGTAACGCCATAATCGAGCCTTTGTGTCCCCGCTTCTCCTCGCAGAACATCTCGATTTCTTCGTTGGTCATATTCAGCAACTGGACAATCCAAGACTTGCGATACTCGCTATATAGAATATTCGCGTTATCCAGGGCTGCGTCAGAGAGTCCTAAATCTCGGCTACATAACTTAATATCTTCAACTTCAATTTGCTCATAACTCAAATAAAGTTCTTGAGCATCACGCACACCCCGGCGCTTTGTCGATTCCGGGTCGAGGGTGTAAACTTCTACCTTGCTGGGAAATAATTGCTTTAAACCCTTAACTGTATTTACGTTTTTCCCTTCTGCAACGGCTTCCCAGCCATACTCAGAGTGCATATCAAAAATCAAGTTTACTGCCGCATTTTTACGGATAACGCCAGCTAAAAGTAACCGTGTTAGAAAGGATTTACCAGTACCAGATTTCCCAAAAACCCCATTACTCCGTTCCACGAAGCGGTTTAAATCGATGCAAACGGGCACATCCATATCCAAAGGTTTGCCGATGGAAAAATTGCGCCTTTGGGGGTCATCTTCCCAACCAAATACCCGGCGAAAATCGTCAACACTTGCATCGTAAACTTGGCTAAAGTGGCTAGGAATAGTTTTAACAGGCAACAATTCCATTGTAGTACTGGTTTGTGGCACAAATGAAGCCAAACCCGTCACCGATGGGAGGAAGGGATTTGTCGATTTGCCATTTGTTGGGGAGAAAGATTCTTCAGTTTCGGGAGTGAACATCAACATCGGCGCGAGGTTGATAGTACCATAAGTACCACTTCCGGCTAAAACATCTCGTAAAAAAGTGTCTTCCCAACTAGGGGGATTTGCAATAATTCGGGCATTAGCAGCTCCCAATGCTACATCTGTCAGCATACAAAAAAAGCGCGATCGCATCCCTTGCACAATGAGAAACTTACCCACCCGCATATCTTCCACAGAAATGTCAGGATGCAATCGTACTTCTAAACCTTCAGTTAGAGAACCTTGAATAACCGAACCTAATGGCTGCTCTGAATTCATTTTATTAGTCATTAGTCATTAGTCATTAGTCATTAGTTATTTTCCCCTATGCCCAATGCCCCACTACCTAGTACAGCTTGGCGTAAATCAAGCTACCATTTTAAAACTTGCAAAAGCCTTGATATACAAAACTTTTGACTTTTGACTTTTGACTTTTGACTTTTGCCTTGCGGTACTAGTCAATCTGAATCGAAGTTGGCACACTTCCCGTTGGTGGAGTGGTACTGATTAATGGTTTGCGGAATTGGGCGTAAAGGCGATCGCGCCAGGTAAAAAATGGTTCATAATCTATATTCTCTGAAAAGATTGGTAATCCTTTACCTCTAATAGAAGCTGGTAAATCCAGATAGGGGCCAGAGGGGAACTTGAGCAATATCGATAAGCCAGCTACTGCTAAGTCAGCTAAAGTCGGTTCATCTCCTGTTAAATAAGGACTATCTGCCAATAATAACGTTACCGCTTCCAAGTCTTGTTTTAAAGATGCGATCGCTGACTTTATCACATCTGGACTATAACCTACCCCAAAACCCAATACTGACAGTAAGTCAGTGGGTACTCCTCCAACCAGACTTTTAAATATATCTGGTGTTGAGGTGGGTAATAAAGACTTGCGGAAATTTTGATCTTGACTTATGGCTGCAAATAGTGCTTTGCGACCTTTAATGCCTATAGACTCATCAGCCCATTCTTCTATTAATAAAGTTAAACCCCGTTTTTTGGGATCTTGCGGTATTATTGGGCGATCGGGATACTCTAAGTCTAAATACTTAGCTATTTCCGTAGAATCCGCAATATATCTATTACGATCCTTTAATACCGGGACTTGTTTCTGACCAGTCAGCCGGAATAGTTCTACCTGTCCAATCCCAGGCGTAACCTCTATTTTGCGGTAATCTAGTCCTTTAAAATCTAGAATTAGGCGCACTTTCTCTGAGTATTGAGATAGTTCCCATTGGTATAATTCCAGCATGTTGTATACCTTATAACTGGTCAACTTCTTAACTTTACAATTGTATCTTTAGTTAAAGTAATTTTTCTTTACATTAGTTGTTTTTTGTCTATTTAATTGAGATTGTGGTTGAACTGATGCCTGATTTTTAGCAAAATCATCGATTTAAAAAGTATTATTTTCTGATTAAAATATCAAATAATTAAATAATTGAATTTGGCATATATAAATAAACTTAACCGCTCAGTTGTAAGTTTTCAGCAGTTAATTTAATTTCCGTCACTGTTTAGGCTACGTTAAGATATCTAGGTAATTAATTTCTGTGCTTTTGCTGAATAATCAATGGTTAATTTAGAGATATCCCCTTATTCATTATGGAATTCAGTATTTTTTAATCACCTAATATTTTACGTATGGAATTGTGTATAAATTTGCTTTTAAGTAAGTAAAATATTTCTCCCAGTTTATTGTAACTCATACCTTGTAGATGTAAGATTTTCACACTTTCTGAAAGTTGACGCTATAGCAAGTAAGGCTTTTTAACTTTTTTTGTGTAAGGGAAAAAATATAGTCATTACATAAAATATGTGCTAGATATATTTCATAATTCTCAGCGTGAGCCGACGTTTGATATTTTACCTGACCAGCACAAACCCTTCTGGGGAAAAATTTTACTTCCTTCTTAGGTTAGATTTTGTGCATAACAAAATGTTATAAATCTTTATGTAATGTGTGGACAAAAAGACAAACAAAATTTATGAAGACAAATTACAGCAAATTGCTGATCACGTTGG
Source organism: Nostoc mirabile CHAB5784 (assembly GCF_020829645.1). Lineage (GTDB taxonomy): Bacteria > Cyanobacteriota > Cyanobacteriia > Cyanobacteriales > Nostocaceae > Nostoc > Nostoc mirabile. The sequence goes on from NZ_JAIVFS010000011.1 coordinate 22,529, forward strand.
CAGGCATAGCAGGATTTAGTAGTTTCAGCCTCGTTATTACTTTACCATCTGAAGCTAAAGAGGCACTAAATCCTAACCCCAGTATTTTCAACGAAGCCCCTTATAACAAGGGTCAACGCCTTGAAGTAAACGCTCAATACACACCTGTTGAAGCTGCTTCGGAAATAGAAAAGGGCAATACCAAACCCAAACAAGTAGCGCAGCAAAGTGGTGTAACAAATCCCAGACCAAGTATTTTCAACGAGCCGCCCTATAACCGTGGTGGTGGTAGTGTTACACCTGGTGAAGTTCCACCCCGCACCCCACGTCCTATCCCGGAAACTCAACCCACTGAGACACCTACTACAACTCCACCAGGGCCAGGGGCAAGTGACAATCAAGGTAAAAATTTGTTAGCGTTGGCAGAGTCAAACGCTTCCTTTACAACCTTAACTAAGGCTTTGAAAGCAGCAGGGTTGACCGGAGCTTTGCAAGGCAAAGATAACTTAACCATTTTTGCACCTACTGATGCAGCTTTTGCTAAGTTGCCACAAGATGCTTTGCAAGAATTGTTAAATCCAGCCAACAAAGAAGTATTGATCAAGATTTTAACTTACCATGTAGTACCTGGTAAGGTATTGTCCACTGATTTGAAGTCTGGTGAAGTTAAAAGCCTTGAAGGTGGAGCAATCAACGTTAAAGTTGATCCTGCAATCGGTGTAACTGTCAATGATGCTAAAGTGACACAAGCAGATATCACAGGCACTAACGGTGTAATTCACGCAATTGATCAGGTGATTTTACCTCCTGACTTGTAGTTTTTAGGTACAAGTACAACCTGTAGCAGACTAGGTTGGCATTAAGTATTAATAGGAAAAAACCCCGTTCAAATGTTAGTTTTGGACGGTTTTTTTGTAAGAAATATTGTATGACTTACCCATTGACACGAAAGAGCAAATATGATTTGAAAAACCATATCTGTCGTAGGGTCACAGCATTGCTCATTAGTGTCAACAAAAGCCTAGAAATAGCAAAACTTTCGGCTTGACTCACCCGCCTGGAACTAAAGTTCCTCTCTTATAGCTAAAGTCTACTGAAGTAGACTAAAGATTTTTGGGTATATCTTAGTCATTAATAGAACTTACGCACGGGTAACGGAAAACGTAGACGCTGCATCGGCAAGCCGTCCGGCTACCACAGAGAAGCCAGTGCGCCCTTGCGGTTAAGAGACTTGTCCCTTGCGCGTCTCCCCTTGGGAGAAGCAACTGGCGCGGCGCAGAGAAGCCAGTGCGCCCTTGCGGTTAAGAGACTTGTTCGCTCAAGCGCGTTCCCGTTCGTGCAGCGTCTCCGTCAGGAGAAGGGTAGCAACTGGCGCGTCACGGAGGAATGAGAGTTTGAGAGGGTTTTTGCGTAAGTCCTAATTAAAAGAAGACTTCTGCTATTAGCAACGAAGTTCAGTTCCTTGCGGGACAAGACTTTTAACGTTAAGTTGACACCAATGGGCGCTGCCGTGCCCCTACAACACTGGATTCACCGCAACGCCCTGGCTCCCCTACTTTTACTAGATTCGCATTACAGGCTCGATATTACATCCCGTGCAACTGCTAAAGTCTGATTAATATCTTCTTCAGTGTGAGCAAAAGACGTAAACCCAGCTTCAAATTGAGAGGGTGCTAAGTAAACACCACGTTCTAACATACCCCGATGGAAGCGTCCGAATTTGGCTGTATCAGACTTTTTGGCATCTTCGTAGTTATGAACTGGGCCAGAGGTAAAGAATAAGCCAAACATGGCGCTGATTTGACCACCGCATACCCCATGACCAGTTTCTTTGGCAATTTGCAGCAAACCATCTGCTAGCTTCTTAGTAATCCGGTCAAGATACTCGTAAGTACCTGGCTTTTGCAGCAATTCTAAAGTCTTAATACCAGCAGTCATCGCCAAAGGATTACCAGAAAGAGTCCCAGCCTGATATACGGGGCCGGCGGGGGCAACCATTGACATAATATCTCGGCGACCGCCATAAGCTCCTACTGGCAAACCACCACCAATAACTTTACCCAAAGTCGTTAAGTCGGGAGTAACACCAAATTTCTCCTGAGCGCCACCGTAAGCAATACGGAAGCCTGTCATCACTTCGTCAAATACCAATAACGCTCCATGCTCGTGAGTCAGTTCTCGTAATCCTTCTAAAAAGCCAGCGTCAGGTGCAATAAATCCAGCATTGCCGACAACTGGCTCAAGAATGACACCAGCAATCTCGTCGCGGTTTTCTTCAAACAAGGCTTTGACGGATTCTAGGTCATTAAAAGGCGCGGTTAGAGTAGTGCTAGTTGCCGCTTTCGGAACTCCCGGTGAGTCTGGCAAGCCAAGTGTGGCAACACCAGAACCCGCCTTCACTAGAAACGTATCGGCGTGTCCGTGATAGCAGCCTTCAAACTTGATGATTTTGTCTCGTTTTGTGAAAGCCCGCATCAGCCGCAAAACTCCCATACAGGCTTCAGTTCCAGAGTTGACAAATCTGACCATTTCGATGCTAGGAACGGCATCGATTACCATTTCTGCCAAAACATTTTCTAGAACTGAGGGAGCGCCGAAACTCGTACCTTTTTCTAAAGCTTCATGCAAGGCTGCAATTACTTCTGGATGAGCATGACCGCAAATAGCTGGGCCCCAAGTGCCTACATAATCTATATATTGGTTACCATCTACATCCCAAATATATGCGCCTTTAACACGATCAAAAACGATGGGTTGTCCGCCCACAGATTTAAAGGCACGAACTGGAGAACTAACTCCTCCGGGCATAAGGTTTTGAGCAGCAGCAAAGACTTCTTGTGATTTTGTTGTTTTAATTGTGGTATTTACCAAGGTTCTCTCCTAACAGTGGGCAATAAAAAGCTCTATCTTAGGATAGTTTCAAAAACTACTTAGAATTTCTATCCTATATAAATAGCTGAACCAAAAAATAATAATATGTTATACAACTCGAATAAAGACTTACCTCTAGATATTCAAACTCGATTATCTGAAGCATACCAGGATCTTTACCGAGCAGCTTTTAACTCGGCGATTCATTGGTATGGTGAAGCCTCAAAAGCTCACAAAGTCGCTTTGAGTGCTGTAAAGATGCAGTCTGCTATGGAACGGAATGTTCTTGTTTAGAACTAGATAAAATAGTTCAATTCAAAAAAACATGCCAGTTGCCCTATTGAGAATGGTATCGTGAATCCATGAATTATTCTCATTAGAGCAAACTAGCTGGTATGTCTTCTAACGATTCGCACTCACTGCATTACGCTATCCCTGTTGAGGAAATTCGCTACGATGAACGGGGTCTAGTGCCTGCAATTGTCCAAGATTATTTGGATGGTACTGTCCTGATGATGGCGTGGATGAATCAGGAGTCGTTACAAAAAACTTTAGAAACTGAAGAAACTTGGTTTTGGAGCCGTTCCCGGCAAGAATTGTGGCATAAGGGGGCGACTTCTGGACATATTCAAAAAGTGCAAAGTATCCGTTATGACTGTGATAGTGATGCGCTACTCATAGGTGTAGAGCAATTAGGAGATATTGCCTGCCATACTGGAGAACGCAGTTGCTTTCACCAAATAGAAGGGAAAATTGCTCCGCCACCAGGGGATACATTGTCGCAATTGTTTCAAATAATATGCGATCGCCGCGATAATCCTACTGAAAGTTCTTATACCTGTAAACTATTCGCAGGTGGCGATAACAAAATATTGAAAAAGATCGGTGAGGAAACCGCCGAGGTGGTAATGGCCTTTAAGGATGATGAAGCAGATGCGATCGCAGGTGAAGTGGCTGATTTGCTATATCATACTTTGGTTGCCTTAGCTTACCATCAAGTTGATTTAAAATCTGTATATCGTAAGTTGCAAGAACGTCGTCAATGAGGAGGAAAGGGGACACAAAGCTTGGGGAAAGAGGCTTTTGGGATTTTTGCACAGATACGGTAATCATAAGTAGACCTCTTGCAAAAGTCCCTAACTCAGAACTTGCACCAGTCCCGACGACCGCCTCAGAATGAATTCTGAGGCTTATAGCTAAAGTCTATCTATCGAAGACTAAGTAAGGGTTGTAGTCCACTAAGCGTGGACTTGGGCTATTAGCCTGAGAGGTCAATAGAGGGGAAAAATAAGCGCACAGATGTGCGCCCCTACTCAGCCAAAATTCGATTCAGGTATTGTAAAATTGCCACAGCGATCGCTACACTCAAGATGAAGCATAGCCAGTAACTATTGGTAATAATTTGTGGTTGATCTAATGCCCATCCACCCAAGGGATGACCAATAAAAGAGCCAACAGCCCAGCATAAAGCGTTGATGGAAAAATAAACGCCGCGTTGATTTTCCGGGGCTAACTCAGTCACTAAAGAGGCAGCAGATGGTGTATAGGAGACAATCGCCACAGCAAATACTCCCAATGCCAATATTACCCAAACCAGATGATGAGATGGGGCAGTGCCGCTTACCCAAATTAGGCCAAAACCAATTGCCCAGAGAATGGCGGAAACAGTGAGTGCGAGTGTGTGAGAGCAGCGTTTTAAGATGCTAGTGACAGGCAACTGACAGATGATGGCGAACACCAGATGCCAAGCAAATAGAACGCTAATCGTAGTTTGAGCAAATCCTTCTGGAGTACTTTTTATAACAAAGTTTTTGAAGAAAAGCGGCAGGGTGCTGTGGATTTGAGAAATATAGATTGTAAAGAATATATTAACTGTTATGTAGACCAGGAAACGGCGATCGCTTAATACTGCTATCCAAGAAGCAATATATTCTGTCTTTTCAGGTTCCCCTATCTGCTGCTGTTCAGTTTCACTAATTCCCACATAGACAACCCCAAAAAACACCAAAAAAGAGATGGCATCAATCACAAATAGCCATCGATAACTCCCAATTACCGCAATCAAAAACCCAGCCAGCACAATTCCGATCGCTAACCCAAGATTATCAGCTAGGCGGGCGATCGCAAAAGTTTCGCGGCGATTGTCAATCTGGCTAGCGTCAGCAACAACAGCTTCAGCCGCCGGCCAATAGAAACCTATCCCTAAACCGCTAATCAAGCTACCGATTACCAAAATCGTAAAATTATTGGTTGCAGCTAAAACCAGAGAACCAATTGCGGAAATCGCTGTAGCTAGCAACAAAGTGCGGCGGCGTCCCCAGTGTTCAGAATCAGCCAAAGAACCACCGACAATCCGCCCTACAATGCCGGAAATCGAGGCGCTACCCAAGGCTACCCCAACACTGGTTGCAGATAAACCAACTTGATTTACAAAAAAGATGGGGGCGTAAAACAGGGTACAGCCGGTGCCAACTTCCGATAGAAATCTACCAATTGCAAAAATCCATATCTGGGGATGTATCGAGGGCAGCCACGATGATAACTGCGATTGCGAAGCTAATTTCATGAGTGTGAACTACTCCGCCGTATAGACGGACGGAGCTTCCCAATTCATCGGGAATAGCCTCCAGAACTCCGTAGTTCTATTGGTCTTACATTCCCTCCAAGGGCAGGAGTCCTGGTTCCCAAGACCCAAATCTTTTACCATGAGCGAAGTCGTTCGCGTAGCGTCCCGTAGGGAAGGGTTTTCTTGCAACATATACCTGTTAGCTTGGTTTTCGCTTATGGCATTGATGGTCAAGACAATGCTTAGTTTACCAGAAAAGGTGATTCGTCATACACAAGCGAATTTGTTTTTACAAACGTTTTAAATCAATTCCAGATGCAATCCTCATCACCCGCTCACAATCCCCATCTTAGGAATACCTTGAACGCAAATAGCGTCTCGTAGAGAAGATGGGGACTTCCGCGACCCGTTAAATGTCATAGCTTGATGACATTTTTGTAATTCTTATCATTGGCTGCTATTTTCCTCACTCATTCCACAGGGTTTCCACAGGGATTTTAGCAGTTTTCCACAGGTTGTCTACGAGCTAATGGGCTTCTTACTCTCTTGTTGGGGATTGTTGATTAACAGTGGGAAGGAACTTAAAGGACTGAGTTTTTGTAAAGTAAAGTAACGAAAAATAGCCTCTAATGCTGATTATTACGTTCGCATTTATTTTTTATACACTCGTTTTTAACATTTCGCAGCATTGACAAACCCACCCCCTCTTGGCGCACAATGATTCGGCTTGCTTTTGTAATCCGTTCAACCGTTGGCATCAAATGTGTAAAATATATTACCACCAGATGTGGGCGTAGATTGGCGGGCTGGCGAAAGAGCGTGTGAAGTAGCCCTAAGCCGCTTCAGCGCAAGCAACTTGTCCCTCTTGATTATCCTCATAGGAGGAAAATCTCATGAAAGCAACGGTTAGCATCTTTACAGAAATTCCTGAAACACTCCACGAATCCTTAAAAAACTACTTAGAAACCCATCCTGATTGGGATGAAAACAGAGTATTGACGGCGGCGCTATCATTGTTTTTACTCCAAAATGGAGATAGCGATCGCCGTGCTGCTCGAGTCTATCTGGAAACTTTGTTCCACCACTCCTCAGTAGAAATACCCTGTACCGACTCACCCGCAACAGCTAATTTACTAGATACCCCATAGGTACTGGTATGAAGCCCTATAGAGGCACGGCAAACCGTGCCCCATTAATGGGATTTTGAACCAAAGCGATCGGCCATATCGGGGTAATATAATGTTGGGTTACCCTGCGGGAAGCCCCAACTCTTGGAGACGCTGTTCGCGTTCGGGTCTACGTTCCTCAAATGCCACTTCCTTCTCCCTACAGCCCTTCTCAAGACAGGAGACGCTGTTCGCGTTCGGGCATCCTACGGCAGGCGCTAGCCTCTCACGAATGGGATTCGGGGAGACGCTCTTGCTAGCAAGATCCCCGCAGGGGTACAAGTCGGGAAACCGCAAGGGCGCAGTGGCTCCCCAACCTACACAGTTTAAGATTTTTGGCGCTAACCAAGCGTATTGCCTTATGTCTACCGAAACGGTCAGATGCAAAGAAATATTTTCCAGTGGACTCTTTCCCCTGTCTTAAATGCATAAATAAATATCTCAAATAACTGCCTGGTCTGTATTTGAGCAATATCTACTTATTTTGCTCGTCTAAATTTGTCTTTTACTAAAGCCAAGAAATTCACTAATCCCTCCCCCAAGAGTTAACAGTCTAGAGTTTTTTAACTCTTGACTGTTAACTCAGGACTTAGCTTCCAAGTGCTGGGGATGAGCAGGAGATTCAAACTTATACCCTACGCCACGTACAGTTTGAATTAATGCTGGCTGACTAGCATCAATTTCAATCTTCTTGCGAATTTGCCCGATATGGACATCTACAACCCTTTGGTCGCCGACATATTCATAGTCCCATACCTCTTGGATTAGCTCCGCACGCCGCCAAACTCGACCTGGATGACTGGCTAAAAAATGCAACAAGTCAAATTCCAGAGCAGTTAAAGGTACTGCTTGGTTATTAAGTGCCACCTCCCGTCGCACTGGGTCAATCATAAGTTTTTCAAATACCAAGCGTTTTTGCTCGGCAGTAGTTATCACTCGTTGACGCCTCAAAATAGCTCCGACTCTGACTTCTAACTCTCCTAGCCCAAAAGGCTTGGTGAGATAATCGTCAGCACCTTTAGCAAAGCCGCGAATTTTGTCAGCTTCGTCAGCACGGCTAGTCAACATCAGAACAAACACACCATTACGACTTTGCATCTCTTGGCAGAGGTTAAACCCAGTTACATCTGGTAAATTCACATCTAGAATTACCAAGTCGGGGTTAAATTGCTCAAATAGAGTTAAGGCTGTCTTTCCATCTTCGGCAGCCTCCACCTGATAGTTCTGCTTAATCAGAAAGCGTTGGATTAAATTCCGAACCGCAGGATCGTCGTCAACTACAAGAATCTTGGCAGGAGCCATGACCATTACTTTGCACAAAAATTCGTAAGATTAACAAAAGGTTTGCGTAAAAACGCAGTTGCCACTTGGGGACTAACTAAGAATCTACATGGCTACGGTATGAGATTCCTGATTATTCAAAAAGAAATACTCTAATCAGGATTGTGGGCGATGAGAACGCTAAACTTCTGTTAGCCACAGTATATAGGCGCTCTGACTTTAGCCGCAACAGTTCTTAATACCAAGACACGTTCACGATTCCAGTTAGGTGGTAACTTAAAACGTCTCAATTTTAAATCGTTATGCGGATATATACCACAAGCGATTATTCAGTATAATTAAAAAAATTCTATTAGGGCACAGTAAGTTGCCAAATCTGAAAAAGTAAAGTTGATATTTTCATAAAAACTATGTGTTTTAGGTACTCTCCGTTCAAATTCTAGATTAGAGCCAGAATTAGACAACGACATGAGGGTATACACGGAGTTATAGCGATATGTTAAAGTGGCTATAGTTGAAATTACAAAGTCGATTAAACTAACCCGTGCTACTATCCTGTTAGGGCATAAAATAGGTCGAGACTTTCGTTTCGATTGAAACAAAACCTAAAGTTGTTTTTTATTCGACAAAAGACTGCCGCTGACTGAGGCTGAAGTAACAAACTCCCATGAGCGATCAAAATCCCTACGAAAAACTTGGGGTATCAGAAGAGGCTAGCTTCGATGAAATTCAAGATGCTCGTAATCGCCTATTCGAGCAACATAGTAGCGATGCCAAGCATTTAGAAGTAATTGAAGCGGCTTACGATGCGATTTTAATGGATCGCTTACGGATGCGCCAAGAAGGTAAAATTAAAGTCCCTGAGCGTATTCGGTTTCCAGAGTTGCGAGTGCAATCGCCTCCTAAAGAAAGTCCAACCCCTCGTGAGCAGTCACCTGCATGGCTGCAACGGATGCTGGATCAACCAACGCCTGCTGATATATTCTTACCAGGAGCTTGGTTTCTTGGTTTGAGTTCTATCAGTGTGTTTTACCCAGAGGGAGGCGATCAGGTTTTGCAGTTAGCATTGGTAGTTGGGGTAGGCACTACTATTTACTTCCTCAATCGCAAGGAAAGCAAATTTGGCCGAGCAGTTTTATTTACCCTAGTCAGTTTAATAATTGGCTTAATCGCTGGGGGACTAGTTGCTGGCTGGCTTTCACCACAAATATCATTCCTCAATTTGTCATCGAATCAGTCCTCTACTGTACTAACGTTTATATTGTTGTGGTTGGTTAGTAGCTTTCTACGGTAAATCAATATCCGTAAGCAAGTTTCTGTAAAGAAGACATGGTTTATATGTGTTCTTCTTAAAATTTCAGAGTCAGGAGTCAGAATACCTATTTTGACTCCTATTTTAATTGCAACCTGAATGCCGATTAATTCGATCTGTTGCAGCTAGAAAGCCTTTTTAGACAAGGTGTTTAGGTTTTAACTAGTTTCCGTGGGTTTAAGTCCCCCGGTTCAATAAAAATTTTGTTTTGTGTTGGGGTTAAATCCCCATTACAAAACTTAATTACGAATTACGAATTACGAATTATTTAAGACTAAATCTACAGCAGCACTGAAATCCTTAACGATTAAGTCGGGGTGGTAAAGTTCCAATTGGGTGCGATCGCGAATCCCACATTCTACAGCCATCACCTTAATCTCATAATTTTTAGCTGCGGTGATGTCGGCTTCCGTATCTCCCACCATCCAGGTATCAGTAGCCGGGGGCAGTTCTTGTAAAGCCCTAGCCATCAACAAGGGTTTATCTTCAATATCACGAGTTTTAACGTAGTCGTTACTCAAGCAATAACAACGATTTTCAGGGAAAAATCTCCCTAAATCGTGTTTTTTGAAGGCATAATCTAGTTCCCGAACTCGGCGCATGGTCATAACTGCTAAATCAATTCCAGCTTGTTGAATTTTTAACAGTGCATCCACAGCACCAGGCGCGAGGGTGTCATAGTTGAAATAAGGTTCTGTATGTACAGTTTGCCGCCGCAACTGGGCAAATTCTTGGGCTTGGGCTTCGTCTAACCCTGAATTTAAGGCGATTTGTTTTTCGGGAACGCGCGATCGCTTTAACTGCCAAAATTCCGCTTTCGGAAGTTCTTGTACTACTTGATCTGGGCGACGGGTTTTCTCTAAGCAGAATTGATAAACACGGTAGTACCGTTCGGAAACATCAATAATTGGGCCGTCGAAGTCAGTAATAAGTCTTAGCATCGGCGGTAAAAGTTAATTTTTATTAAGTTTATCTCAGATGTATGGCTATTTTTTAAGGGTATTAAGTCTAGCTAAAGGTTTTTTTGTAAACTCTTTTTAAGAAAGTATCGACGATGACCTGGAGGAAAATCTTCTAACTCTCCAAAAATTTCATACCCCAAGTGCTGATAAAATTTGGGAGCTTGGAAGCTGTAAGTAAAAAGATATGCGTTTAAGCAGCCACGATTAACAGCCTCTTGCTCTGCCTCCAAAAGAAGTGCTTTTCCATATCCATAACCTCTTAACTCCTCTGCAACCCAGAGAGTAGCAATATGGAACCATCCCAAGCCGATAAAACCCTCCAAGCCGCCCACGACATTTTTTTTTGAATCACGAAGTAATAGAAACAGTGGCGTATATTGGTAATCTCCAATCTTGCCTAGATTAAAATCTTGAAGTTGCTTGTCAATAAAATCAACTTGTTTAGAGTCTGGATGAATTTCAATTGATATTTTGTAATCAGGCATCATTGCAGCGTACCGCGTTTAATTTGTTCGCTTTCAATGGCTTCAAATAAGGCGCGAAAGTTACCTTCGCCAAAACCTTGAGCTTGGTAACGGCGTTCAATAAACTCAAAGAAAAATGTCGGCTGTTCAAATATTGGCTGGGTAAAAGTTTGTAGTAATAAAGGCGCAGTATTTCCTCCCTCTAAAGGAGTATATTCTTGCCAGTCTACCAGAATTTCCTGTTGAGCGATCGCTTCCAGTTCTAAGGGTGATAGAGGCAATCCTGGACGCTGTTTTAGTTGCGTGTAATAGCTTTGGGGAACTGAGAGTAAGGATAAACCAGTGGCACGAAATTTAGCGATCGCACTTACAAGATTAGTCGTCCGCAAGGCAATATGTTGAATTCCCGGCCCCCGATTGACATCTAAAAATTCCTGAATTTGGGAATTTCTGGAAGCTGGTTCATTAATTGGCAATTGAACGCTGCCATTGTGCGAAACCATCACCTGACTGTGTAAAGCAGAACGATTGGTTTTAATTTTAAAAGCCTGCTGGGGTTGAAAATCTAGGATATTTTCGTACCAAGCGACAGCATTTTCCAATTCACCAACTGCGACGTTTAACACTATGTGATCTATAGCAGTAAAAGTGTTGTCATTTGTCATTTGTTCTTTGTCATTTGTGTTAGTTACAAATGACGACGGACAAATGACTAATGACCTTTCGATCAACGTATGAGTCAGTCCACCCCAGGCGGCAATTTTGCCACACTTGAGGAATTCCGTACCCACCTGGCGTTCCTGGATGGGTTGTAGGATTGTAGCACCGTGTTTTTGAGCTAATGCGATCGCGCTTTCTACATCTTCGACAGCAAAAGCGACATCTGCCACACCAGGTGGATATTGACGCAGAAACTCAGCTACTGGACTTGTGGATAACAGTGGAGAAGACAGAAAAAAGCAGACTGCACCACTTTTTACTACTTCTGTACAAGTGTGAAATGAACTAATGCGATCGGCTACTACATGAAAACCAAGATGGTGTACAAACCAATCCCGCCATACTTTGGCGTCTTCTACATAGAAATGAACGTGATCAATTTTCATAGATACTGAAAATCCAGCATAACAGCTTATATCTCTGTAAATTTTGCCTTTTTTGCTAAATTTTCAGGTCTTTCCCAGGCAAGAATTATATAGGCTGACTCCCACTTTAAAAAAACAAATGACTATCAGGTTGAATGTTAATTTCCATTGGCACAGCTTGCGGTTCAGCAGAAAGGGCAAAGAAAATCGCATTGGCAGCAGTTTCAGGACTAAGCATTTTTTTCCGGTCTACTTTTAAATTGACGTTATCCCAAAAAGGAGAATCTACCCCACCAAAGTAGAATAGCGTGAACTTGATACCAAAACGCTTGAGTTCCTCTGCCATGCATTTGCTGAAACCGACAACACCAAACTTAGAAGCAGAATAAGCTGCTGCCATTCCCATCGAATGTTTGCCCAGAATTCCAACCACGTTACAGATGTGACCAGACTTGCGCTTTTGCATCTCTTCAGCCGCCGCTTGAGTGGTGTAAAAGCTGCCTTTTAAGTTGACATCTAGCATCTTGTCTAAATCAGCGGGTTCCAGGCTGTTGTAGGGCTTGAGTATACCGGCACCAGCTGCATTTACTAAAATATCGATTTGACCAAACTCAGCGATGGTCTTTTCGATCAAAGTATCTACCTGTTGCGGGTCAGTAATATCGGTGGGAACGGTCAAAACTTGCCCTAGTAAATCAGCTGCCAGTGTTGTTAAACGAACCGCATCTCTGGCAGCCAGTACCAACCGGACTCCAGTAGGCGCAAGTTTGTGTGTTAACGCTGAACCAATACCACCAGTAGCACCGACAACAACAACGACTTTATCCTGCATTGTAATATTTACATTTATTTACATCTTTTTACATAATACAATACTGAATTACAGACTCAGGTTGTACGTAGACATCCAGAAAATATTTACTCACAGAGTAGCGGTATTACCTCATATTCCTTGCCACTCGCCTTTAATGTAAATGTGGGAGATGATTCTAAATATTTAGTAAAACTAGAACCTAACTTTAATTTTTTAATAATTGAATTAGGAGACTCTCCGGTTATTTTCCGTAACTCTGTACCTAGCTTGGACACAGATAATTTAGTTTTGGGAGACTTTATTTTTATATCTTGAATAATTTTTAATAGTAATTTATCTAATGTTTTTTCATTATGTATTTTCGGAGAATATTCTTTTTCTCGTTCTTGAATAGATTCTGTAAATGATTTATCTACAACAGGGATTGTTTTTTCAATAGTTGGTTGATTTGGATTATCTTTAATATTGATATCGCATCTTTCTTGAAATAAAGTTGCAACAGCCACTAAACTGTTTAATCGAGCATTAATTGATTCCTGTTCACTTTTAATTAATTCTTGAATTTTATCAACCACTTGTTCAAAAGATGGAACTTCTGTTGCCATTGGTAAGGAATAATGAGTTAATTTACCAGTATTCCGGTTTTCTATTTGCAAATTTTGTCCTTGTCTACGTACCCAGTAAACAATTAATCCTTGATTTTGAAGTTCGTTACAGAGGTGGATCAAAATTCCATCGCCAGAACAGACCAAGATTTCTTTAACTGTTGGATAAGAGCGTAAGACAGAAACACCAAGTGCGATCATTTTTGCATCAGCACTGTCTTTACCTCCAGGCACATGGATAAGTTGATAGCTACGATTGTATAGTTCAATATCTTGCTTGCCAGTACTTGGATTTCTCCAATTAGCAAATGCAATTTTAACTTGGAGAGGATACTTACAGACACTGGCTAAAAACAATTCGGAATTAATATCTAATTTTAAGTTTTCTGCATCTAAAAGCAGAAGTGAGATTCCTGTCTCTAATTGATGTTTAATTTCAGTTTTTTGTTGAAATTTTTGGATAAATTGGCTGAAGGCAGCAGATTCTAGCCAATCAGGTGATAATATAGTTTGCAGCAGTTCTTCAGCTAATGTAAGACTAAAAGAGCCAAGACTCTTCTGTGTGATTTTTTCTTCCGGCAAGTCTTTGACTAAAGGAACTTCCGTAGTTGCGTCCATAGATACTTTAGTATGTCCATTGCTGTTAGCAAGCAACTCACCTTCCAAGGAACGAGGGAATGCAGGCTCAAGAAATTGTTTACCACAATTTTTGCAGAGGTAATTCTGCTTGTCATTCCGACGACCATTTTTCCGATATAAAGTAGATTCGCACCGAGGACATTTCATTTTGTGATTCAGGTGGTCTAGAGTAGATGCTTGCCTCTAAATATACAGTATAAAAAATTACTGTCAACATCACTTTGCATTGCTCAACACAACAAAAACTCAAAACAAACGGAAATTAAATTTAACCCTTAATTTACGCTTGCACTATGTGGTAGTTCTCTGAATAGCTAGAATTTTAGAAAAACTTCAACTGACGCGGGCGAAAACGTAGTCGCGGGTGCGATAATCCACGGGGTTAGTAAAGATTTTATTTGTAGTACCAAATTCAACCATTTGAGTAATGCGATTTTCATTACTATAAAAGAAAGCCGTAAAATCAGATAGGCGAGTAACTTGCTGCATATTGTGAGTAACCATCACAATTGTCAACTCAGAGCGCAAGTTATGAATCAGATGCTCAACTTTCATACTACCAACAGGATCAAGACCTGAACAAGGTTCATCCATTAATAGAACGTTCGGTTTGACTGCTAAAGCACGCGCAATACATAGTCTTTGTTGTTGACCGCCAGAAAGCTCTAAAGCAGATTTGTGCAGCTTATTTTTCACTTCATCCCAAAGTTCGGCAGCTTTGATGGCAGATTCAACAATCCCATCTAATTCTACTTTCGGATGCCATCCAACTAATTTCACCCCGTATGCAACATTATCGTAAACGCTCATGGGAAAAAGATTTGGCTTGGGAAAAACCATACTAACTTGGCGACGTAAGCGATTGATGTTGACACGACGCTCATAAATACTCTGTCCAAAAAATTCTACTCTTCCTTCAACCTTCACATCTGTTTCTAATTCACTCATGCGATTTAATGATTTAAGAAAAGTAGACTTGCCACAACCACTAGAACCAATAATTGCCGTGACTTGGTTTTGGTAAATATCCATTGACACGCCTTCAACTATCTTTTGAGTGTCGTAAGAGAAGCTGAAGTTTTTGACTCTGATGGCTGGAATTAGTTTACTCATATTCCCAAAACGTGTGAAATAAAAGTTGACGAAGTAAAGTAGTACAAATCAGCAGCGCTGTTTCACTATGTTACTCCTAAAAGGAGATATTCATGGAAATTACGTAGCTATACAGTAGTCATACAGCAGATAAACTGTTAATGGATATTTATATTAAGACTATGCTCCAAAAATCATCTTTTATAGACTTTTTATACCCACCTTTGGTAGATTGATCTATATGCCATCCTTTCCAATTAAAAAGGATTGGGGCTGGTTCGATTTAAAATAGCTATGTATAAATAAAAATATTAATATAGCGCTTCTCGTTTACGTGAGTTACACCCGTAGGGGCTTGTCTTTGCCCATAGGTGTCAACTTAACGTAAAAGCTATGTCCCGCAAGGAACTGAACTTCCTTGGCTTTTAGCGGAAGTCTTCTGTTGATGACTAAATATAGCCAAAAATCTTTAGTCTACTTCAGTAGACTTTAGCTATCAGCCTTGAACTTTAGTTCGAGGCGGGTGAGGAAGCTTTCAGTTAAGCTACTTTTAGCTTAAGTTGACACCAATGGGCAGTGCCGTGCCCCTACACCCCGCGATATAATGTTGTACCGCATCTGAATGGGAACCGCTATATCATATACCCCTCATGGGTAGTGAGGAGCTAGTTTATCTAATCAAAATAAATTAGTAATTATTTTTAAACCGCGCTTTATGAATATCATCTAA
Organism: Nostoc mirabile CHAB5784; assembly: GCF_020829645.1. Taxonomy (GTDB): domain Bacteria; phylum Cyanobacteriota; class Cyanobacteriia; order Cyanobacteriales; family Nostocaceae; genus Nostoc; species Nostoc mirabile. Next base: position 38,095 of record NZ_JAIVFS010000011.1, read on the forward strand.
TATGAGATGGTTCGACAAAAATCATTAACCAAAACGCCCTGAAATATAGTCGCGGGTGCGGGGGTCTAGTGGGTTGTTAAAGATTTGCTGTGTAGCGCCAAATTCAACCATTTGACCTATCCGACTTTCATCGGTGCTAAAGAAAGCCGTAAAATCAGAGACGCGACTGGCTTGCTGCATGTTATGGGTAACGATCGCAATAGTCAACTCAGACTGCAAACTATGGAGCAGTTCCTCAACTTTCATGGTAGCGATGGGGTCAAGAGCCGAGCAAGGCTCATCCATCAGCAGAACTTTCGGCTTGACTGCTAAAGCACGGGCAATACATAATCTTTGTTGTTGACCACCAGAAAGCCCTAAAGCTGATTTATCCAGCTTATCTTTCACTTCATCCCACAGAGCAGCGCTTTGAAGTGCAGATTCGACAATTTCATCTAATTCTAATTTTGAATATCTGCCTGCTATTCTCATCCCGTAGGCAACATTTTCGTAAATGCTTATCGGAAAAGGATTCGGTTTTTGGAACACCATACCAATTTGGCGACGTAACCGATTGATGTTGACACGAGGAGCATAAATATTCTGACCAAAAAATTCTACATCTCCTTCAACTTTCACAGGCCCTTCTAATTCGCTAATGCGATTCAGAATTTTGATGAAGGTAGATTTACCACAACCACTAGGGCCAATAATTGCGGTTACTTGATTTTGATAAATATCTATTGACACTTTTTCGATCGCTTTTGTTGTGCCATAGTAAAAGCTAATATTTTTAACTTTGATAGCTGGAATTAAGTTACTCATGCTAATTCGTAATTCGTAATTCGTAATTCGTAATTAAGACAATTAACAATTCAAAATTCAAACATTTTAGACATTTTCAGACGTTCGCGTAGCGTCTCGTAGAGAAGAGAAGTGCCTTCTCCCAAGGGGAGACGCCAAGGGCGATGCGCGGGTTAAGAGCGTTGTGGCAACTTCGGGGGATTTAAACCCCGACTTAAAATGATACTACGTATAATGCTTGGGGTCTTAAACCCTTTGATTGACGATAAAACAAGGGTTTATCCTGGTGGGTTACCATTTTAATATCATACTTTGCCAACATGTAAAAAAATACAATAAATTATTTGTTTTACTTTAGTCTTCTCTGTCTAATAACTAAGCGAGAGAGAATACTGACGCATAAAATTAAGCCAAGTAGAACTATAGAAGTAGTCCAGACTAATTGGCTTTTTTGCGGGTCGGGGTCGTTGTAGAGGTTAAAAATTAATACTGGTAAGGAAGCTGTTGGACTTAACAATCCTTCTGACCAATCTAGACTAAATAAAGCAGTAAAAATTAAGGGTGCTGTTTCACCAGCAGCACGAGCTACAGCTAATAAAATGCCTGTAGTAATTCCGGGAATTGCAGCAGTGACAACAATGCGAAGGGTAGTTTGAAAGCGAGTTCCTCCTAAAGCAGCAGAAGCTAGACGTTGAGATGTGGGAATCAGTTTTAAGGATTCTTCTGTTGTCAGTATAATTACAGGTAGCATAATTACGGCTAAAGCAAAACCGCCTGCGATCGCACTAAATCCTTTAGTTACCAAAACTATCATACCGTAAGCGAATACGCCTACAACAATTGAGGGAACACCTGTGAGAATACTGCTGATAAAACGAACAAAACCAGCAATTGAGTTGGTTTGACCGAATTCTGCCAAGAAAATTCCTGTCATTATCCCTGTGGGAATGCTTAAAATAGCACCAATTCCCACCATGATTATGGTTCCCAGGATGGCATTACCAAAGCCATTGTCAATCACTGTTTTGACAAACATTTCCGATTTCAGTCCAGATATTCCCCGAACGAAAATTTCCCACAAAATTGATAATAAAGGAATGAGTGCTACACCTGTCAAACCAAAGGCGATCGCATTCATTAGATAAGTAAATATTACTCGTTCTCTTGGTAGAGGACTGCATAATTCTGTCGCCAAAGATTCATCAGTTTTTGACTGGATATAACCACTCATGTTTTTTATAAATTTTGATTGATAAACGTCTTATTACACTAAAATATTTGTATTAAAACAATGCTATTTATTTTTCCTGCCAACCCACTTAACCAATAGTACAGCGCCAATATTTACAGCTAGAGTCAACCCAAACAAAATCAACGCCAAATAGCTTAAAGCGCCTATATGCAAACCCGGTTCAGCTTCGGCAAATTCATTAGCTAATACAGAAGGAATTGTATAAGCTGGATTGAGTAAAGAAGCACTGATTTGAGCAGAGTTGCCAATCACCATAGTGACAGCCATTGTTTCACCCAAAGCACGTCCCAAGGCGAGCATTCCGGCACTCACTATTCCAGAAAATCCTGCTGGTAGCAAAACCCGAAAAATTGTTTCCCAACGAGTACCACCCAAAGCCATAGATGCGCTACGTAATTCTTTAGGGATAGCCATTAATACATCACGAGTAATTGCTGCCATTGTGGGCAAAATCATGATGGCTAGAATAATTCCAGCAGTCAACATATTAGTCCCAGAAGGGTCTTCTGTATTAAATAGTGGTATCCATTTAAAAGTGCTGCCTAGCCATCTTTGTAGAGGTTCTAAAACTGGAATAAAGACAAAAATCGCCCACAAACCAATAATGACACTGGGAATTGCTGCAATTAATTCAACAACAAATGCTAGGGTGATTCGCAGCGATGAAGGTAAGAAATTTTCACTCGTGACTAAGGCTACTGCTATTCCCACTGGGACAGCGAATATAATAGCGATCGCACTACTTACCAAAGTTCCATAAATATAAGGTAATGCACCAAAAAGCTGATTACCTGTATCCCAATCTTGATCCCACAAAAACCCCAGCCCAAACTGCTTAATGGCTGGTAGAGCTTCGGAGAAAATTACCCAACTCATCAGAAATAAGACTGCAACGGTAATCACGGCAAATAAGTATACTAGCCGTGTAAAACCTTGGTCAAACCAGAGATTTGTGCCGCCGATAGCTGTTAAATTGAAATTTTCATCGCCTAGATTTGAATCATCTGATGAATTTCTGTCGGCTGGTTCCGATGAATTTGCCATTACAAATCAATAAAATAGATTTTTTTTGCTACTAGGGTGAGTTAACAAATCACCCTATTAGGCTAGGAAAGTAAGCTGATGCGCGTCTAAAGTATATAAACACTCTTGATGGTCGTTGACTGATGACTGTTGACGGGTTTTCAGTCATCAGTCATCAGTCATCAGTCATCAGTCATCAGTCATCAGGTAAATGTACAAATTAAATGCGTAACAGCTTAGTTATGATTGGAAATTAAGGCTTGACAGAGCTATTCACTGTCTGAAGCACCCGATTTGCGACATTAGATGGAATTCTGGTGTAGTTGAGGTCATCGTTATACTGTTGACCGTCTTTCAATACCCAATTAATCCATTTTTTGACAGCATCAGCTTTAGAAGCATTAGCATACTGTTTGTAAACCATCATCCAGGTGAGACCGACGATGGGATAACCTTGTCCTGGATCTCCTACGAAAACGCGGTAGTTGTTTGGGAAACTCACAGTTGCTAAAGCTGCATTTGCAGATTGTAAAGAAGGAGCAACAAATTCTCCTTTTTTATTTTGTACGAGTGCTGATTTCAGGTTATTTTGGACAGCGTAGCTATATTCTACATAACCAATAGAACCGGGAGTACGAGCTACTATAGCAGCTACGCCTGGGTTACCTTTGCCTCTGAGGACGTTTGGCAGATTCCATTTTGGAGCGGTATTAGTTCCAACTCTGCCTTTAAAATAACCGCTAATGGCACTCAAGTGATTGGTGAAAATGAAAGTTGTACCGCTACTATCAGCGCGAACAGCAAATTTAATTGTTTGATTTGGTAAATTAGCACCTGGATTATCAGCTTTAATTTTTGCGTCATCCCATTTGCTAATTTGACCTGAGAAAATTGCCGGTAGTGTAGTGCGGGATAATCTGAGATTATTAACGCCCGGAAGATTGTAAACAACAGAAACAGCACCGCCTGCTGTGGGTACTAAGATTACACCGTTCTTGACTTTAGCGATTTCATCATCTTTCATTGCAGCATCACTACCACCAAAGTCAACGGTTCCAGCAGTGACTTGACGAATACCGCCGCCGCTACCTATTGCTTGGTAGTTAATTCTCAAGTCTGGATACTTCTTCTTCACTTCACGAGCATAGCGTTCGTAAAGCGGAGCCGGAAAAGTTGCTCCTGCACCATTGAGAGTTTGAGCTTGTGCGATCGCACCAAAAAATGGACTAAGTGCAACAGAAGTTGTCACCACTGAAGTAGCGACGACACGATTCAAGATGGTGGTCGAAAAAATCATATTACCTCTGACTTCAAGGAATATTTTCCTGCTGTAATTTCAGTCTTAGATAGGCTACATTTTTTATAGTTAAACTTTCTTTAACAAATGATCAATAAAAAATTAAGGTGTGTTTAAATATTACTTATAAATATTTTGTGATTGTTGAGATTTGATTGAGTCAGCTAGGTTGCTGATGAAAAACTTAATTAGGCTGTGCATCTACACAGAATCAGGATCTTGCTCCTCATAATATCGCTCTTGTTGAGAAGCATGTCTTCCGTGGCAAGCATAGACACTATAGCCATCAGGAAATTGAAGAGCAGGTTCCCCTTCAGCATGAAGCATATTTTGTTGGTCAAAAGACAACTTACAAGGGCGATCGCAGACTATACAAACCTTTTCAAATTGGAATACAAAACCACAATGTTGCATGAAATTTTGAAGTATGTTCCATTTTTTATTGTAAGTTCAAGGGTTTAAGACCCCTACATCTATATGTAGCACCAGTTTCAGTCGGGGTTTAAATCGCCCGAAGTTGCCACAACGCTCTTAACCTATCGCTTGGCACTTCTCTTCTCTACGAGACGCACTCGCGTTCGTCTGAAATGTCTAAAATGTTTGAATTTTGTTAGCGCAGCGTTAGCGAGTCCGCGAGCGTCATTTTGAATTTTGAAGGTCAAGAATAGTAGCGACTGTTTTAAAAGTCAAGCGACGCCGAATAGCCCGTCGTAGACATCGCTTTGTTTGTGGAGATTTATGAAAGCGATGCCGAACGCGAGTGCGTCTCGTAGAGAAAGCGGGCTATTCGGCGTCGCACCTGTGTACTTGATCGCGGTGCGACAAAGTTTGAAGTACCTCAAAACGACTTTGAAGTACCTCAAAACGACTTTGGAGTACCTCAAAACGACTTTGGAGTACCTCAAAACGACTTTGGAGTACCTCAAAACGACTTTGAAGTACCTCAAAACGACTTTGGAGTACCTCAAAACGACTTTGAAGTACCTCAAAACGACTTTGAAGTACCTCAAAACGACTTTGGAGTACCTCAAAACGACTTTGGAGTACCTCAACACGATGTTGAAGTACCTCAATACGACTTTGGAGTACCTCAACACGATGTTGAAGTACCTCAACACGATGTTGAAGTACCTCAACACGACTTTCAAGTACCTCAACACGACTTTCAAGTACCTCAACACGACTTTCAAGTACCTCAACACGACTTTCAAGTACTTCAACATGACTTTCAAGTACTTCAACATGACTTCGAGGTATCTGTTGCTTATATAGCAGTCTTAAATCATTCGTGAGAATTTGAGATCGTTTTAGCCCCCCTGTAGTCCCCCCGATGAAGAAGGGGGGACGGTCTACTACTGTTTCTAAGATACAAGGTTGGGTTTAACTAAGCGAACAGAACATCTTTTGTTACTCTTGGGCTAAAACATTACAGCAGTTTTCATGTATTTGAACCACATCTATCGTAGGGGCTAAGCTTTGCTCATACGTGTCAACTTAACGTAAAAGCCATGTCCCGCAAGGAACTTCAGTTCCTTGCTAATAGCGAAAGTCTTCTGTTGATGACTAAATATAGCAAAAAATCTTTAGTCTACTTCAGTAGACTTTAGCTAAAAGCCAAAGAAATTCATTTCTGGGCGGGCGTGGAAGCCAACAGATAAGCGATTTTTAGCTTAAGTTGACACCAATGAGCAATGCTGTGCCCCTACCGCGTGGTCTATTTACCTGAAAATAGCTGTAATGCTAAACTAATCCGATTAATATTTGTTACGCAGTCACCTTTAACCATCCAAAAATATCACCTACCGTCAACTGTAACCCCTGACAGAACTCTGGCACTGGCAAAACAGACTCAATTTCCTCAAAAGGTAAAGGTTGTTGTCTTGCAGGATAAGCAGCAATGAATCGCTCATCAGGGTCAATTAACCAACCCATTTGAGTTCCGTGATTGAGAGCGTGTAAGATTTTTTTTGTAACTTTTGTATGGCTTTGTTCCGGAGAAAGAATTTCAATTATCCAGTCGGGTGCTGCGGCAAATGTATTGGCAATATCACCATTCTCGTCTACAGGAAGCCTTGCCCAAGAAAATACAGCGATATCGGGAACTATAGAACGTCCTGCAAAAGTGCAACGTAATTCGGGAAAAGCCCAACCCATTTTTTGTACTTTGACAACAGAATTGATTGTGGGACAGAGTTCTCCTTGAATAGTGCTATGTTTTCCTTGAGGCATAGGTTTTGGAATGATTTTACCATCGATGTATTCGCAATACGGTTTAGTTTCTGGTAATGCGAGAAACTCCTCTAGGCTCAATATTTTATTTGATGTTTGTACCATAATTATCTTTTTTTATATAGTTAAGTCCTAACTGGTGAAGTCTTAACTAAAAAGTATTTACCTTATTCTAAAATATTTTTTCAATTTACAAATTCGCCAAAATCTAAATTATTTTATGTTGGTTTGCGGCTACAATACATAACCAAAAGTATAAACAATCCTATTCCTGCCAGATATTTAATTGCATCAGGTACGCTGGGATTAGGTGAAAAAAAGCCTTCGATCGCACCAGCAATAACTAACATTGGTACAATCCCAAATATTAGCTGCACCGCTTGAGAACCGTAAAATTTCAGTGCATCCCCACGCCGATATTTACCAGGAAACAAAATTGCTCTTGCTAATAAAAATCCTGCACCCCCAGCAAAAAAAATGGCGGGTAATTCTAAGGAACCATGCGGCAACACAAACGCCCAAAAAGGATAAGCAAGATTATTTTGACCCACTAAAGTGCCAACAGCACCAATCAATAAGCCATTAAAAATCATCAAATAGACTGTGTATAGCCCAGCCGTGATGCCACCAGCAACAGCACCAAAGGACACCGATAGGTTATTGATCATAATACTGCTGGATGCCAAAGGTTCAATGCCGACAATTGACCCCATCCATAATTTATGCTCATCTCGCACCTTGGTAATCAAACTTTCAGGTACGATCAAAGTCAGAAAGCTGGGGTTTTGCCAAGAATACCACCAAGCCACTAATGCTCCCAGTAGAAACAGCGCCGTTGCAGCAGCAATATATGCAAATGTTTTCTGAACTACAGATGGTAATCCCCATCGGTAAAATTTTAGGATTGCCTGCCATTCCTGTCGCCGCGAACCTTGGTAAATCTGCGTATAGGCACGAGTCGTTAAAGATTGTAAACTTTGTATCAAAGTATTGCCGATTTCCTGAGTGCGGGCACGGGCCAAATCTGCCGCTACTGAACGATACAAACTCGCTAACTCTCTAATTTCTGCTGCCCTTAAGGACTTTAACCCTTTTTTTTCTATCTGCCTTAATAGGGCATCCAAACGCTGCCAATTTGGTTCTCGTCGCGCAATCCAACGTTGAATATTCATTAATTTTAGGAACGCTGAGTTTAACTTAGCTTAAGATAGCCTCAAATTCATCTCCGTAGTTTCAGGGTAAATTTGCCATTATGTCTGAAAATTTTGGATCTTCCGGTCAGATACAACCACTCAGTATTGGGAATGTAGTGAGTGCTGCCGTGCGGTTGTATCGTTCTCATCTAAAGAGTTATCTTAATCTGGCTGCGATCGCTCACTTGTGGATTCTAGTTCCGATTTATGGCTGGGCAAAATATGCAGCCATCTGTGGACTCATTTCACGCTTGGCTTTTGGAGAATTGATTTACCAACCTGAAAGCGTCCAAGCCGCCAGGAGCCATGTTAATCCGCGTCTGTGGTCATTTTTAAGAGTTGGTTTTCAAGTAGGAATATCTTTGCTTTTAATTTATTTTGGATTAGCGATCGTGGGTGGTATCTTAGCTGCCTTACTGGGAGTAGTATTAGGAAGCATATTAGGTACTTCAGGTATTGTAGTCGCAACCACATTGGCAATAATTGTAACGGTAGGTATTGTGCTATTAGGACTAATTTGGTTTTACTCCCGTTGGGTAGTAGCTGAGGTACCGCTAGCAGTTGAGGAAAATATTAATGGTGGCGAAAGTGTCGCTAGAAGTTGGGAGCTAACCAAAGCGTCGGTACTTCGCATTGTGGGCATCGTTTTAGTTGCTTTTTTCGTTACACTGCCGTTAGTGTTTGTATTAAACTATATACCCAGCTTATTCCTCTTAAAGCTTGAGCAAGGTTCTACTATCTACTCGATTGTGTATTTTATTTCTTGGATCGGCAGCTTAGTAGGTGGAGTTTTAGTCATGCCATTCTGGCAAGCACTAAAAGCTGTTTTATACTTGGACTTGCGTAGTCGGCGTGAGGGTCTGGGTTTGCAGTTACGAGAACCTCCTTCGCCGGATTTTCGTTAACTCAACATCTAAATTCAACTCTGTTAATTTTGAATTAGCTAAAATATGCGCTTTTTTAATCGCATCACATTCCAGACTCCAGAAAGTGTAGAACTAGAATTTACTCTTGCTGGAATTGGAAATCGTGCCTGGGCTTTGATCATTGACTATCACGTTTTGGCTGTGATTTTGGTGGGATTTGTCGTAGCTTGGTCTATCGTTTTAAATCAGTTAGGAGATTTTTGGGTAGATATTTTCGGTACCGCAGTGACTTTGTGGTTGATCGCGATCGCATTCCTTGCCAGTTTTATTATTTATGTAGGATATTTCGTAATTTTTGAAACCTTATGGTTCGGGCAAACCCCTGGTAAACGGGTTGCTAAAATTCGCGTAGTTCGAGATGATGGTAGACTCATCGGGCTACAGCAAGCAACGCTACGTGCCTTACTGCGACCGTTTGATGAAACTTTGTTTATTGGCGCTTTTCTAATTATGTTGAGTCGTCGAGAAAAGCGTTTAGGTGATTTAGCTGCTGGCACAATTGTAATTCAAGCCCAAACACCCACTGTATCCGCGACATTGATAATTTCAGAACAGGCAAAAGGACTTCATGAACAGTTAATCGAAATTGCTGATTTATCGCAATTGATGCCAGATGATTTTGCTGTGATTCGTGAGTATTTACAGCGACGTGGTGCAATGTCGTTAAAGGCAAGAGCATCACTATCTCTAAAGCTAGCCGAGCAAGTTAAAGCTATTATTAATTTAGAAAACTTGCCAGAAGCTGTTACACCTGATGTATTTTTAGAAGCTATTTATCTTGTTTATCAACAACCGGAATTTTAGGATAGAGATTTTATTTAGAGCATTGACAAAAAGCTAAGTTTACCTAAGAGACAAAATTATAGGATTTATCTTTGAGCTTATTTTCTCTGCTATGTATGTCTACAACTAGCGCGTAATTACGGGTTTTCGCTTTCCAACTCACACACCACCAAAACCCTTAACTCCGTCACCCGCTTCAAAGCTGCATCATTAGTCAAAAACGCCTCACAACCAGCAATTATTGCCGCCGCTACCTGCAACGCATCGGGTAACTGAAGGTTGTAGCGCACCCGAATTCTCGCAGCTTCTCACGCAATAGCAGCATTAATCTCCACAAAAACCACTTGTTCTTGTTGCAACACATCCAATACGGTTCGGTTAGTATATTTGGCTCTCGGAGATCCCCCCAACCCCCCTTAAAAAAGGGGGGCTTTTCCTCCTATTTACCCCCTTTTTAAGGCAGGGCTGTTTCATTCCCTAAAAGACCTGAATTTACAAGCGTATCAACCTAAAAATCTGGTAACTCAAAAATTTTATTTGCTCATGAGCCTAGCGATCGCACTTAAATTTACTCGTTGAATTAGTCATTTTTCGATTGCCGACTCAATACAGTTCGGTTAACGTGTTTATTCGTCGAAGATCCCCCCAACCCCCCTTAAAAAGGGGGGCTTTTTTTTCTTATTACCCCCTTTTTAAGGGGGTCGCCACAGGCGGGGGGATCTTATCCGAACCGTATTGGGAGGCGGAGCGTCTCCGGCTCCGCTCCTAGCTCCTGAATTCTGTTCGATAACTAATAATGAGTAGTCAGTGGTCAGTGAGTGGAAACTACTGACCACTAACTACTAACTAATGACTTAAAAATCTAAAACCGGCCAGTCTGGTTCACGATAATAGCGTGTCATGTTGTCAAACTTCCGCAATTCGACGCGATTGATCAAAAATTCCGGCAAATTTAACAGCCATTGATCATTCAATTGAGAAAGCATTGTGCTGAAACTTGTGCGGTCTAAATCAGATGAAACCTCCCCAAAATAAGCTAATGTAACATGGGCCGTGAAGTGATAATGCTGCTCAATACCCAAGGCAATTAACTTGGGATTTTGATAAATTGTTCGGCGAAATTTAATAATTTCCTCGTAGCAGCGTTCATCTTGGGGTACTAAACAAACGGCTACAGCTCTTGGCATCAGTATCAGTCCCAGCATTTGCCATTTAATCGGATGACTCTTGTTTGTCATCAATTGTTGATATTGCTGAAAGGTTTCAGCTAAACAAGAGTGTAACTCCTCGTCAAATTTGGGATTTTTTTCGCAAGCGTCAAGGTAAGCATTGTCCCAAATTAAATCCGCTAAAGTTATGTGGAAGCTAGCAGGAGGTAGAGGCACAATCAAATCACGGCTTACAGGCAACTGCAAAAGTTCCTGTTGGTAAGTCTGTAATTTGGCATAGAAAGCAGAATTTTGCGATTCTTCTCCTGCTGGCAGGGTAATTAGCGTATAGCCAGGAAAGGACGCTGCTTGTCTCAACCCAGAATGTGGCTGAAATTTAGAAGATTCCTGGATATGCTGGACTTGGGATCTGTAGGCTTCTGGCAGCGTTAGCCGTGCTAACCGATTTAAGTAAGTTTGATAGTTGTCGTCCAATCTTCATAGCCTCATGCTCTCACTTGATAGATTTTAGGGAAAATTACCTTGATTAACAGAATGATTTCAAAAGTATTTAATTTTGGGAGTGGGGAGTGGGGAGTGGGGAGTGGAGGGCAGGGGGCAGTTCTTGCTGGGGGCAGTTCTTGCTGGGGGAGAAGAACTATTGATTATTGACCAATACTTCGGCAACGCTCAGTACAAGTGCCCCATTCCCCATTCCCCATTCCCCATTCCCCGATATACTACGAGGTTAGTCTATGCCAATTTATGTTTACTGGGGTGAGGATGATTTTGCTATAGAAAAGGCGATCGCTATGCTGCGCGATCGCGTCCTCGATCCCCAATGGGTAAGTTTTAATTACACTGCATTCACCCCAGATCAAGCTGATGCTGCTATCCAGGGGTTAAATCAGGTCATGACACCCACTTTTGGCGCTGGTGGGCGCTTGGTATGGCTGATAAATACTACTCTTTGCCAGCACTTTTCAGAGAATGTGCTAGCAGAACTGGTGCGATCGCTATCTGTCATTCCCGAAAACTCATTTTTATTGCTCACCAGCCGGAATAAGCCAGATGAACGTCTCAAATCCACAAAATTGTTAAAACAATTTGCTACCGAATTCCGAGAATTTCCCCTCATTCCCCCTTGGAAAACCGAATTGCTGGTGCAATCTGTTAATCAAGCAACTCAGACTATGGGCGTAAAACTAACTGCTAATGCTGCCCAGTTTTTGGCAGAATCTGTAGGAAATGATACACGGCTGCTCTACAATGAGTTAGAGAAACTACGGCTATATGCCCAAGGTAGCAACAAGCCTTTAGACACAGATACTGTTACCAAGTTAGTAAGAAATACTACTCAAAATAGCTTACAATTAGCAGCAGCAATCAGAACAGGAGATACACCTAAAGCTTTGACGACACTGGCAGATTTGAGCAATGCTTCCGAGCCGGGATTACGGATAGTTGCCACGCTGATTGGACAATTTCGTACATGGCTGCGGGTGAAGATTATGATAGAAAGTGGGGAGCGCAATCAACAAGCGATAGCTATTGCTGCTGATATTGGTAATCCCAAACGGATCTACTTCTTACAGCAAGAAATCAAGCTTCTTTCTGTGCAACAGTTAATCTCTTGCTTACCCCTACTATTGGAATTAGAAGTGAGTCTCAAGCAAGGAGCATCAGAAATACCAACACTCCAGACTAAAGTCATCGAACTTTGTCAAGTATGCCGAGGGAATTGACAATCAAATATAAAAGCTTGATGTATTGAGCAGTCGCTGGAACTTCCAACTCCGAAAATAATTCAACGTTCTTATAATATCCCTGATGTAGTTTTGTGTCACACACTATATGAAGAAAATTTCTGATTTATTTTCCCGATCTAGCCGAAAGCGAATCCTTTCCCAATCATTCTTTTTCGGCGCGATCGCCACTGTGGGTCTAATTTCCAACCCTTTTTCATTGAGTTCAAAAGCTTATGGCCAAACTCCAACACCAATAGTTAACAATACTCAAATCGACAGCTATGCTAAAGCCGTGCTAGCAATGGAGCCAGCGCGTCAAAATGCCTTTGAAGAAATTAAAAAACTTATTGGAAATGGAGAAATTCCCCAGATTGTTTGTAACGATTCTAACAGTATAAGTGGTCTTCCAAAGAAGGCTCAAGATATCGCAGTGAATTACTGTACCTACGCTCAAAAAGTTGTCGAAGAGAAGGGGTTGAGATTTGAGCAGTTCAACAAAATCACTATAGAACTACAAAATAACGATATCTTAAAACGGCAAGTTTACAATACCTTATTACGCCTGCAAAAAACTCCTGACTCTCCGTAGTTAAAAGTTGCATAAAAATTAGAAAGGAACACGTTAAAATTAACTACCCCTGCATGAAAGGGAGGGCTAGTGGGGCTAGTATTGCTTTTCTAAAAAAGGCTGTGAACATTGATTCATATCATGTCCGCCAAGTTACCCATAATAAAAGAACCCCACCCCCAACCCCTAAGAGCTTGCGGGGAGGGGAGACAAAGCGTAGGTTTGGCGGGGTGGGCTTGGGGGTATTATGCTTAATTGCCCGGACATCATATCATGAAATACTTGTTTGTGAATACTAGGTTAATCGCTAATAATCTATTGCATTTTACCAATGAATTTTTATCAAACGGTTAAGCAAAAAAATTGTAGGTTGGGTGGAGGCTAAGCCATTGCTAACATCCTGATATATGTTGGGTTGCGCTCCGCTCCACCCAACCTACGTCTAATGCTGTCATGGCTAAAATGATTGCAAAAAAATTGTAGGTTGGGTGGAGGCTAAGCCATTGCTAACATCCTGATATATGTTGGGTTGCGCTCCGCTCCACCCAACCTACGTCTAATGCACTATTTTGCGTAGACAGTCCACTACGTGCATTTCAAAAATCAAATACTAGTCCTATAGGTTAATCGCTAATAATCTATTGCATTTTACGAGTGAATTTTTATCAAACGGTTAAGTTAAGGCTAAAACTCTTTCGTAATGACAATTTATAACGTGGTTTTGATATAACTTACACATTTGGGATGCTCCCCGAACAATTAGTGATCTTTTTGAATATTCCACTCATTGAAGAAGAATTCTACAAGCGAGAATTCTTCTTCAATAAAATGCTACCACTCAATCATAAGACATGTTTGCTTGGCGCTTGGTGTGAATATTTTTCATGTGCTTCTTCACGGTGTTTATGGTGATGTAAAGCTTAGTGGCAATTTCTTTGTAGCTGTAGTTGCTTCTATAGAGAAACCAAATTTCAGCTTCTCGCGGCGTTAGGTCAAATTTTTTCACTTCAGTGAGTGCCACATTTTTCACAGATTCATATTGATTTTCTATAGTCACCAATAAGCAAGGCACTTCAAACCCCTCTAAATCTAACAATCTCACCCTAATCCTAAAAATATTGGACTTATCAAGCACAATCTCATCTGACAGAATTAGAAGTTTGTCAGAAAACAAATACCGACTATTGAATAACGATTCACAAAGATTCCAGATGACTGGTGGTACAAAATTTTGCTTGAAGTTGCCTTGATTAAATTGACAACAAAGACGCCGAGCAGATGCATTAGCATGAACTACTTCACCAGTTTGGCTTAAAATTAATATACCGTCTTCTAAGCCTTCAATTACTTTTTGCAAAAAATCAGCTCGCTTTGAATCATGAAAGTCAATACTATCTAGCTTTTGTGGTTTAGCTACTGTTTTTACTAATGTCTTTGTTAGAGCGGTCATAGGAAAGATTCTAAAGAAAGATTTTAATGTACAAAATACTGCTTATTAGTTAGATTTATGGGAGTTGAAAGATGCACCATCTATTTTTTGCATGATTATCTGAATAAATTGGGTAAATATTACAGACCAATCATGCTAATGGCAGTATACTAAGTGTTCTTTTACACTATTTTATTGAAATACCCAACTTGCAATTTATGTAGTCTGTTTGCATTAGATTAAGTTACATGATTTAAATACAACTCTGAAATTGCCTATTTCGGAATTCGCTTCTAATAAGCTTTAAATAAGTTATTTCCGCCTAGTACAGGCGGAAATAAACCACCTATTCAAAATCCCCAAAAAGCCTGGCCTATAAGCTTTTTGGGTTTTGACTTTTGACTTTCGCCATGCGGTACTAGTGACCCCCTTAAATAATTCGTAATTCGTAATGACGCTCGTTCCTCGCTACCGCTACGCTAACGTAATTAAGTTTTGTAATGAGGATTTAACCCCAACACAAAACAAAATTTTTATTGAACCGGGGGACTTAAACCCACGGAACTAGTTAAAAATGGATTAAAGGAGGAAAAGAGCCAGGCTTTTTAAGGGGAGTCATTGCCTATTGAAGCCCCTTCTCCTAAATAGCGATCGCCCCAAAAGACAATAATTATTTATACTGAAATAAAAATATACATCTAAATATTTTTATAATGCAGGTATTGACCTTGGGAAAAAATTGGTATTTTGTATAAATTTTGATATTAGGAACAAAGAAAATGGGACATGGGGTAAAATTTAATCCTATTCCCCATTCTTCATTTTCTCTAAGGGACTTCCAAATAAAAAAATATCCCAAAACTGACGCAAAAATCTTCTCTATTTCTTCCCTCTCTGTGTTCTCTGCGTCTGGAGTGGTTCGTTCATTTGGATAATTTATTTCTTGGAAGTCCCTAAGCCCGTCCAGCAAGTCTGGCAACTACTGTACCTAACTCAGCTGCCTCGATAGGTTTAGGTAAATGTAGCTGATAACCTTCTTGTATAGCTCGCATCCGATCCTCTGCCCTGGTATAAGCTGTTAACGCTGCGGCTGGAATATTTCCCCCTAGTTCTGGTGGTTGCTCCCGCACTTTGCGGATCAAAGAATAACCATCTTCATCGGGCATACCAATGTCGCTAACTAAAACATCTGGTTTCCACTGTGTAATTACCTGCAATGCTTCTTTTACTGATGCTACAGCCTGAACTTCGGCTTGGTACTGTTCGAGGATTGTGGTGATGAAGTCACGGGTATCGGCTTGGTCATCTACAACCAGCACGCGCACACCAAGGAGGGAAACAGGGGTGAAGGGAAACAGGGGTGCAGGGGCAATGGAATGGAGGGGTGGATTTTTCAGAAGTGGTAGTTTGACTGTAAACGTCGCCCCTTGTTCTTTACCTGGACTATTTGCGTAGACAGTACCGCCATGTAATTCTACTAAATTACGCGCGATCGCTAATCCTAGTCCTAATCCACCATAGGTTCTAGTGCTAGAACTATCAGCTTGACGAAAGCGCTCAAAAACGTAAGGAAGAAAATCAGGGCTGATACCAATACCTGTGTCAATCACCTGAATTTGGGCATATTTATCCGTTGTCTGTTGTTTTTCTTGACCAGTGACTACAGACAATTGCACCTCTACCCGTCCTCCTCTGGGTGTGAATTTGATGGCATTGGATAGCAGATTCCAGATTATTTGCTGTAAGCGCTCAAAATCACCGGATACTAAGAATTGAGAATTTTCGCCCAACATGTTTTGGGATTGTGCTTCTCTTGATTCTAAATTTTCGTGATTGATTCCTAATCCCAAATCTGAATTTTGCGCGAAAGTGACTACGGGGAGTATCCCCGGTGGCGCATTTCGCGTTTCTTTAGAAGGAATAAGAGAAAATCTTAAATCGATTTCCTTGGAATGGGCGGCTAGGCTAACAGTCTCTAGGCTTGACTCAATTATTGGAACCAAATTACAAGTACAGACATTAAGGCGTAACTTGCCTCTCATCATCCGCGATATATCTAGCAGGTCTTCAATTAGCTGGGTTTGTGCTTTAGCATTGCGCTCAATTGTCTCCGTGGCCCTAGCCATTAGGGTTTCACTAAGCTTGCTTCGTTGCAGTAATTGCGCCCAGCCAAGAATGGCATTGAGAGGCGATCGCAATTCGTGGGATAATATTCCCAGAAATTCATCCTTCATGCGGTTCGCCTCTTGCAACTGCTCAGTTTGTTGTTGCAAAGAAGCAATTAAACTAGCTCGTTCCATTGCGATCGCTATTTGGTCGCATACTGCTTGCATCATCCCCTTTTGATTGTCGGTGAAGCTTAACCGAGTGCGGCTGCCAAAAGAAAGAGTACCCAACAGCCGTCCTTGGGCGATCAATGGGTATGCATAATAAGCAGTAATGCCTAAAGAGCGAATCAATTCTGTTTGCGCCTCAATGGATTGCTGCACATTCTCTACAGCTATGGAATGGCGTGAGAGCGCTACAGTACCGCAAACCCCTTGACTAAATGGTAAGTACTCAATTTCCTTTGCCATCTCTGGGGAAATACCACTGTAAGACCCCAACCGCATTACTTGAGAGTTATCCTCAACCAAATAGTTAAAATAAACTTCTATTCCAATTTGCTCTCTTAGTTTTCGGTAGACGCTATCGATTAGTAGTACTGGTTCCTGGCTTGATAGTAAATCGTTGGCTGTGTCAAATAGTAGCTTTAGCCTTTTGTAACCTAACGAGAGTGCTTTTTCTGCCTGCTTGAGGTTGCTAATCTCTTGGAACACCAAGATACAGGTAGCGGGATGACCATGCATTGCTGGCAAGGTATCAGCAAATATCAGTAGAGATAGCACACCACCGGGGGTGTGCCAGTCTACCTCCAATCCATTCAGGCGTTCGCCAAGGGCAACCCGCACTCCTGGCATTTGCTCATTGGGGATGCGATCGCCAGCCGCATTCGTGTAGTGGTAGACTGTGTGATAGTCTGCGGCTGGTACACCTTTGGGAAATTCCCCCCCAGCTAATTCGTTAGCAGAGCGATTGGCAAAAGTTACCCGCGCCGTTCCTGGTTCGATAAACAGCAACGGTCTTGGCATCAGATTTAACACATCCTCCAGCCATTTTTGCTGATTTAGAAGTACTTCCTCCGCCTGTTTGCGCTCCGTAATATCTAAAAATGCACCAACGCTTCCTCTGGTTTTACCCTCTTCGTCAAACAAGGGTGCAACGTACTCCAACAGGTTGACGATTTTTCCATTTTCATGGACTATATCAAGTTCACAATCCAGAACTTCAACACCATGAGTTGCAGAGTATTGCATCGGGAGTTCTTCTGCTGAGAGTTCCCTTCCCTGGCGGTAGATTTTAAAGCTTGTCGGTTTTTCGTCCAAGGGAGCGCTGAGGGAGGCATTTGTGTCTGACGATATTCCCAACTGGTTGGCAAAAGCAGGGTTGACCTTGATATTTTGGCATTCTGGATCTTCGGCAATGCCAATTCCAATGGGAATTACCTCTAACAGAGTTTGTAACTCAGTAATGCGGCGCTGTAGATCCTTGTTTAGTTGTAAGATTTGTTCCTTGGTCTGCTTTTGTTCGCTGATGTTGCGAGTCACAGTTGCTAAGGCAATTGGCTGACCTGTCTTCTTGTCTGTAACAGTGAAGATATTGTAATCAACTGGTATCGGTTGACCTGTTTGGAGGTGGCAAAAGCAGAATTCTCCCTGCCAGCGCCCTTCTAATAGCACAGTCGGCAGTATATATTGTTGAAAATAGGCTTTGTCTTTGGGCATGAAGTAATCTAATACTGCCTTTTGCCTGACTTCATCAAGGCTTGCAAGCCCTACCAGCTTTTGACCTGCATCATTTATGTAGAGTAATTGACCCTCAAGGGTGGCGATGCCGATAAAGTCAGAGCTATTTTCTACCAGCGATACTAATTTTTGTTGCTCTGCTTCTGCTTGCTTGCGTTCGCTCAAGTCGAGGATGAACGCTACTGACTCGTCGCGGTTTTCTCCTAGCAGCACGTAACCAACTAAAACCGGAATGCGGCTACCATCCTTGCGAATATATTCTTTCTCGTAGGGCGTACAAGTAGGGTTGGTACTTCCCTTTGCTTCGGCGACACCTCGCTCGTCCAAGTATAAATACTCTGGTGGTGTGATATTCCTCCAACTTAACCTACCTGCTAACAAATCCTCCTGCGTGTAACCAATCATCCTAAGAAATTCGTCGTTTGCCTGCTGAATACCGCCATACACGTCGCCAAACAGAATGCCGATGACGTTAGAATCTACGAAACTTCCCAGTTTAGCTTCGTAGGTTCTGAGTGCAAGCTGTGCAAGATCGCGCTGATGGCTGAGGCCTTCAATAACCCTGGCACTTTGCCAAATCAAAATAGTAAAAATCACAATCAGGACGATCGCAAATACCGATACTGCAAAAGCCGGATCGTATTGTCCTGCCCGTTGACCTTCAACAATTACCCACCCCAATATAGAAGGTACTGCGATCGCGGCAATTAATAAACGACGTGCAAGTAAGCCGCCGTAACTATCACTTGTAACTACCCTCATTAACCCTTGTTCAGCCCGCGCCCACAGAATGCCTATACTTAATAAGCTGAACAACAGCGCTGTATGTAAAGCCATTGATGTTGTATAAGGGGCAAGTCCGTAGAGAACTTTCACTTTGTAGGCATAGCCCATGAGCGCCTGAAAGGAAATTAAAGTAGCGATCAAAGCGATAATCTGAGCATACCAATAACTGCGGTGGGTTTTTGGATGAATCAAAATCTGTAGGGCGACGCTAACCAGCATAAAGTTCAGTGCTGTGTTCACGCCCATTCGCCCTGGATGCAATGTCGCTATACTAGTTGACAAATCACGAAACAGTAACTCGTCAATGCCGAGATTCCAGCCAAATAGATATTCACAAAGTGTAAACGCAGCTATTGTGGTAACCGCTATTGCACAAACCCTAGAAATTAGAAGGGAACTATGGGGGTAATTTTGAATTGTTCTTTCTTCCCTGCTCCCCTGCTCCCCTCTTCTTAAAAATAGCCACAGCGACACACCACACAGCACAAAACACAGCGCTGTATTTACTTTCATTGTGGCAGGACTACCAGGGAAGCCGCGCTTAATAACTTCAATGCCAAGACACCAACCAACTAGTACCAAGCTGCCAACAAAAACAGCGATCGCACTTGCGACTTTTGCCACAAGTGAATTTGTAAGGATTTTAGATATATCTTGCAGCCGCAAGCGGTTAACATTTAACATTGATTGTTCTCTAACCGCATCTATTTAGCGTAGTAAACTTACCTATTTCTTACGGTTTAACTATTTCTATCCTTTGTATTGTATGTTACCCCTTGACTTATTTTTCATCTACCTCTATGCATATTTTTTATTGCACAATTTACAGTAGGAAATAATGGTGGTTTAAAAAACCACCTTTGCGAGTATTTCAAAATTGCAGAGTATGTCGCTTACCATCATCTGGGAAACGTTGCTCTCCAACCCCAACAAGTTCTACAATCACTTCACGCCGTGGAGGTGTCCATTCTCCCATTCTCGCTCCAATTTCAACTACTGTTTGATTAGATTCAGTAAATACGCTGATACTTGCTAGCGAAAACCTTTTCTCTTGATACTCGTTTGTCTGTCCATCATCTTCAAATAGCTGATATTCGTTATTACCAGGCCAAATCCGTAATCGGATCTCGTCGAGTGGGGCTTGATCAACGTATTGTCTGACAGGTTGCATGGGAACGATCGCACCACTACGGACATACAGTGGCATTCTTTCAAGCGGTGCATGAGCAAGAATGTGAATTGGGCCTTCGTAGCGATCACCACTCCACCAATCATACCAAGTGCCAGCAGGTAAGTAGACAGCTCGATGCTCAACTCCAGGGCGGTAAATTGGTGCAGCCATCAGCGACGCGCCTAGTAATACTTGATCGTAGAGGCTATAGGTTTTCAGATCATTGGGGAAGTGGTACAATAATGGTCTTAAAATTGGTGCGCCCGTCGTTGCCGCTTCCCAAAAAAGACTATAAATATAGGGAAGTAATTGGTAACGTAGATTAATGTATTCTCTACAGATATTTTCAACGCGATCGCCAAATACCCAAGGTTCATGACGAGCAGTAGACATTGCCGAATGACCCCGCATCAATGGGTAGAGCATTCCTACCTGCATCCACCGAGCGAATAATTCAGCTGTAGCATTACCAGCAAAGCCACCAATATCGCAACCCACAAACCCCACACCCGAAAGTCCCATATTGCAAAGCATCGGCAGAGACATTTCTAAATGCTCCCACAACGATTGGTTATCCCCCATCCACACAGAAGACCAGCGTTGCACACCAGCATAACCCGATCGCGTTAACACAAATGATCGCTCTAAACTTCGATGCCGTTGCAATCCTTCATAGCAAGCTTTAGCCATCATCAACCCATACAAATTATGCACTTCCGTATGAGTAAAAGCAGACACAGAGAATTCTTTCTCCCCTGCCCCCTGCCCCCTGCCCCCTGTCCCCTCACTCCCCTGCGGTGCATCTAGAGGAAACCAAATCTTTTCACCATCATCGCCGAAAGGGCGATCGTTTATGGCAGGTTCATTCATATCATTCCAAATCCCTGCCACCCCAATATCAGTTAAGCTTTTGTGTAAATCAGCCCACCAGTTAGACACATCAGGACGCAAAAAATCAGGAAAAACAGCTTTCTCTGGCCAAACGTAGCCGTGGAACAACGTACCATCAGCTTTACGCACAAAATAGTCGTTTTCTATTCCTTGGTCAAAAACATGATAATTACCTTCTGGTTCATACTTCACACCAGGATCAATAATTGTTACTGTCTTGAAACCATCTTCTGCTAAATCACTAATGAGTTTTGCCGCATTGGGGAAGCGTTGAGGACTCCAAGTAAACACTCGATAGCCACGCATATAGTCAATATCTAAGTGAATAACATCGCAGGGAATGCGGCGTTGACGAAATTCCTTTGCTAGTTCCCGCACAACGGTTTCTGATTCGTAACTCCAACGGCATTGATGATAACCTAGCGCCCATTTCGGCGGTAATGACATTCTCCCAGTTAGCTGAGTGTAAGTCTCCAGGATTTTGGCAGGTTCGGGGCCGTAGATAATGTAATAATCCAAATCACCGCCACGAGTTTCCATCTTCCAAATACCTGGTTGTTCAGCACCGATATCGAACTGACTCCAAAAAGTGGTGTTGAAAAAGATGCCATAACCTACCTGCGGGCGCAAAGCCATAAAAAATGGAATTGCCTGGTACATTTCATCAGTCAGTGAATCATAATCTAAGGCATCCGTTGTCCAGTTGGTTTTTACTTCGCTGAGTTTATCCAGAAAGCCTGTGCGTTCACCAAAACCATAAAAATGTTCATCGGCTGCAATTTCTTTCCATCCTGCAACTGCACCCATCCGCCAACCTATACCCATCTCTGCATCTTGGGCAAAAGGGCGATTAGCTTTGTCGAAACAGACGATGCGGCACTTTTCTCGCTGGACGCACACACGAATCTGCGCTGTTTCAATTTCTACCGTTGCTTCATTTTCTTGCACCGTAAAAGGTATTATTGCCCATTCTGCATCATCTGGCGCCACTGCCCAAGAACGGCGGGGCATAAATTCTCCAGTTGGTGCGAAACGCACGCGGATTAAATTGGGAGCAAGTACGCTGATGATAAGGCGTGAGTCGCCACAGTCAAAATTAATAATATTATTGTCCCAGGTTACAGTTTTTACATTGCCGATGGTTGTCCAAGGTTGGTTAGTAGTGGGTAGTTTTCCAAAATATTGGGGCATATCAGTTATTCAGCAGGTAAACACTTGTCCGCATTCATGATTACAGAGATATCCAGCCTCAAACTCTTTCTTTCGCTAGAAGTTGCGTGAAA
Source organism: Nostoc mirabile CHAB5784 (assembly GCF_020829645.1). Lineage (GTDB taxonomy): Bacteria > Cyanobacteriota > Cyanobacteriia > Cyanobacteriales > Nostocaceae > Nostoc > Nostoc mirabile. Next base: position 60,450 of record NZ_JAIVFS010000011.1, read on the forward strand.
GATTAGCAGATATTTATTAGCAAGAGTGGTTTTTGTAATGCACAAGTTGTTGCTACTACACTAAGAAAATACCAAATCATAAATTATCTACTCCAGAGTCAAATGTTTTGCAAAATCATCTAAGTTTTTCCAAGAATATAATAAATATATATTTGACAATTTCATCCCCTATTAAGCATATTTTTATGTCTATCATGATGCAGATACATTATTTACAATTAATCGTCTACGCTTATACAATAACAAGCTGGAATATACATCTTAGCTTGGTTGTGGCAAGGTTGAAAGAGACATAAAGGCACAATCATAGAAGGGAAAATATCAAAATATTTTTCCTTCTCCTTTCGCATTACTCTTACCTTCATAACCTTCTTTCCAGCAGAATAAGTTAGGCTTAAGACTCTAAAAAAATATGCAAAACGACTCTGGTAAAACTATTTATATTTGGATGACAACGGCAGAAGTCCCAGATCAACCCGTGCTTACCGAAAATACTCATGCAGATGTTTGCGTTATCGGTGCTGGGATAGCGGGGATGTCAACTGCCTATATGTTAGCCCGCGAAGGTAAATCAGTGGTCGTGCTGGATGATGGCCCCATTGGTGGCGGTCAAACGGCAAGAACAACGGCACACGTATCGAATGTGCTGAGTTATCGTTACTACGAACTGGAGCAAATGCACGGTAAAGAGGACGCAAAACTGGTTGCTCAAAGTCATACAACAGCAATTAATACTATAGAGGCGATCGCTACCCAAGAAAACATTAATTGCGACTTTGAGCGACTTGACGGCTATCTTTTTCCGCCAGACCTGAAATCAATAGATGAGATTCAGCAAGAGTTAGAAGCAGCACACCGGGTTGGACTCACTAATGTTGAAATGGTGAAGAAAGCGCCGTTGACTGACTTTGATACAGGAGTGTGTCTACGCTTTCCCCAACAAGGGCAATTTGATCCATTAAAATATCTAGTGGTTTGTCTCATTAAATTTGCTGGGTTCGTAGTAGGCACTGAAGTGCTTAAAAATCTAGTAGGACTTACGCAAAATATCTCTCAAACTCTGATTTCTCCGTGTACTCTGCGCCTAATAAGGTTCGTTATTCCGTAACTCTTGCGTAAGTCCTATCTAGGACTAAAGTCCTTACTACGAACTTGTTCACCCCTCAAAATTAATGAAACAGACCACTAGCTGGACTTGCAGAAGCCATACAACGCCGTGGGGGTAGAATTTATACGGGGACGCACGTAGAAAAAATCCAAGGTGGTTTACCCGCTCGTGTTGAGACAAGCAGTGGTAAGGTTGTGACAGCCGATGCTGTGGTAGTAGCAACCAACTCACCCATCAGTAATTTAGCTACTATGCACTTTAAGCAGGCTCCATACATCACTTTTGTCATCGGTGCAAAAGTGCCTCGTGGTTCTGTTCCCAAAGCGCTTTATTGGGATACCCTCGACCCCTACCACTACGTAAGATTACAAAACATTGACGAACAATATGATGTATTAATTGTTGGTGGCGAAGACCACAAAACCGGACAAGCTGACGATGCCGATGCCCGCTATGCCAGACTGCAAACGTGGACGCGAGAACGTTTCCCAATGGCACAGGAGGTATTATTTCGCTGGTCGGGCCAGGTAATGAATTCTGATAATGGCATTGCTTACATTGGCAAAAACCCCTTTGATGAGGAAAACGTCTATATCGTCACCGGTGACACAGGCATAGGAATGACCCACGGCGCGATCGCGGGGATATTGTTAACTGACTTGATTTTAGGGCGAAATAATAGCTGGGCAGAGCTTTATGAGCCATCGCGTGTGAGAATTGGTGGAGTCGGTGATTTTATCTCTGAGAATCTTAACGTTGCTGCCCAGTATTTAGAGTGGGTGACACCAGGTGATGTTGATTCCGTTGAAGAAGTTGCTTGCGGTACAGGTGCAGTGGTGCGACGTGGTTTGACAAAAGTTGCAGCTTACCGAGATGAAAACGGCACACTGCACGAACATTCTGCAATCTGTACTCACCTCAACTGTATCGTCGCCTGGAATTCCTCAGAAAAGACCTGGGATTGCCCATGTCACGGTTCGCGGTTTGATACACAGGGAAAGGTAATCAACGGCCCAGCGATTAATGGGCTGCTGATGTAGAGACGCGATTTATCGCGTCTTGAAAGACTACACCAATAACCCTTAACCCAAGCCTATTGGGTTATAAGTGGAGTTTCAAGTCTCCCAAGATTTGGGTATTTAGGGGGCTAGAAGAGTTGAAACGTATGCAGACAGGACTTGTGTATACACTGTAACCCTGCTCTTCGAGAGGGGAGACAAAGCATAGCTTTGGCTCTTTGGGGTTCTTCGAGTTAATAAGCAATCAAGCGGACATGATATGAGAGGTCAAATATTCATAAATGTTTTATTGAGTGGGCAAACAGCCCACTTTTTTATTGTCAATCTCGTAAATATACGGGAACTTTTGGTTCTAGGTTATGGTCACTTAATACCACCTTAAACAGTAAGCAGTTTCACTCCGTAATCAATCAAGTGTGGACGTAGCCCAACCCAGGTATTGCAGTCCTCTATGTCTAATTTAACTTACCCCAACTTTTCGATAAGCCGCCGTTCGCATCTAAAGGTGCGTACACTTACTGTTATCCATTACCAGCTTTTCCTAAATTGTCTTTATATATACAATAATTATAATTTCTTAGTCAATTTAACGCAGACTTAAAATACTTTAAAATCCCGACAACTGATGTTTCCTGATGGAAAAATTTTGCGCTAATCAACCAAATATTAGCATAATTCTTTATATATACACTAAAAGTTGATGATAGCTATATCAAACGGCACATTAAAGATTTTTGCGACCAAAACCCTATATACTAAATTAGACTTTGATAAATTTGAGAGTTTTGTTAATTGCAATACCAAAAACTATTAATTTTTAGATGAAATACTAGCGTATCTTATAGTCTATAGTTTTTAAGGTTTAGTCAAAACTATATCCAGTATCATCAAAAAACTGCAAACTTCATGTGGTGCAAAAATCAATCGGGGAGTGAAAACATGAATTTACGTAGAGATGCATTGCAAATCCTCAAAGAAACTAGCCGAACTTTTTATATTCCAATTAGTCTTTTACCGCCAGGATTACAAGAAGCAGTAGCATCAGCATATTTGTGTATGCGTGCCATTGATGAAATTGAAGATCATCCCGAACTAGATAACGCTACTAAAGCAAAGCTGTTAAGAACGATTAGCCTGACATTACAGGCAGGCGTTGATGGCTTCGCGGTAGATGCTTTCTTTGCAGGATTTAGTGGGTATGAGAATACCTTAGAAGAAGTCACAGTGAGGATTAGAGAATGGTCGATACTAGCACCAGAGACCATTGCACCTCGAATTTGGGATGCCACTGCTGCAATGGCAGACCGGATGGCTTACTGGGCAGAAAGAAACTGGAAAATTTATACAGAATCTGATTTGGATCGTTATACCTTTGGGGTTGCAGGTGCAGTGGGATTGTTACTATCGGACTTATGGGCTTGGTACGATGGAACGCAAACTAACCGTACCCAAGCGATCGGGTTTGGCCGGGGTTTACAAGCAGTTAATATCCTGCGTAACCATACTGACGATTTAGGGCGTGGGGTAGACTTTTTCCCAGAGGGTTGGAGTGCAGAAAATATGCAAGAGTATGCCCGGCGCAATCTAGCCTTGGCAGAAGCTTATACCAAAAACCTTCCTACTGGCCCAGCCTTAGATTTTTGCCAAATTCCCTTAACCTTGGCTAATGGCACTCTTGACGCCCTTGCTAGTGGTAAAGAGAAACTCAGCCGCAGTGATGTTTTTGCACTTCTCGAACAACTGATTAGTGTGAACATGAAAGCCAGCTAATAGTCTCTTAACGACCAATGGAGATGATTCTAAATTGTCTCCAAATTTGGGCATCTAAAATTCTACAGCGATTTTCTGTAAGGGAGTCACTGCGGTCTTATATCAGGTTCGGTTAAACACTTATAATATCTCTAGGTTGGGGAGCCACTGCGCCCTTGCGGTTTATCGGCTTGTTCGCTCTTAGCGTTCCCGAACGCGAATTTATGTTGAGCGGAGTCGAAACACAGCGTCTCCATCGGGAGAAGGGTAGCAAGTGGCGTTTGAAGAACGTAGACCGGAACGCGAACAGGGTCTTGTAGAGAAGGGGCTTGCCGCAGGGTAACCCAACATTTTATCCTTATTTATGTTGGGTTTCACTGCCGTACCCCTACGGGTATCTTGCTACAACCCAACTTACATTGACAGATTTTACTATAAGTTATCACCCGAACTTGATATTATGCCTTGGTGCTGCCTCTCCCTTTGGGATTCGGGGAGACGCCATTGTAGGTGTAGGCCGATAGCGCAGCATTAGCGCCGTGCTATTGGCCCAAGCCGTCACTTCGACTTTGCTCCAAGTAGAGCAACTGGCGTTGGGCACTGCCCTCCAATAGCTTTAAATACCAATTCTGGAAAATAAGACTACAGAAACAATCAAGAATTTACCTATTGACAATAAATACTAAGGGACTTCCAAGAAATAAATTATCCAAATAAACGTAGACGCAAAGCGGTGAAGCAGCGCGGTCTTCTCCCAAGGGGAGACGATGCCGCGCATAGCGCAGCGTTAGCGAGTCCGCGAGCGTCTGGGGGTTTCCCCCATGAGCGACTGCACCAAGCCGGAGGGCTTGCCGCAGGCTACCACTCCAGACACAGAGAACACAGAGGAATAAGGAAAAGAGAGTTTTTTCGCCAGTTTTTTGAGTATTTTTTTTAGGACTTACGCAAAAACCCTTTCAAACTCTCATTCCTCCGTGACCTCTGCGCCGCGCCAGTTGCTTCAAGTCGGGGAACCCGCCCAACGCACTGGCTTCTCTGTGGTTCGTTTTCCGTTACCCGTGCGTAAGTCCTATTTTTATTTGGAAGTCCCTAAATATGAATAAAGCTAAAACCATATCTTTCCTAAGCGAGCAATCCTGTGCCCCTACAGCATGGTCTATTTATGATCGCAGAATAATTAAGAAAAGCCTGAAAACTTCCGGGAGCATCGTTAATTCACATCACGATGCATTTGTACAGTGCGTAAGTCCTAAATCATGCAAAAACCCAGATTAAAGCTGAGTTTCACAATTCCGAATTACATTAGCGAGGCGGTAGAGCAGCACACTAAGTGTAACAAGCTTTAAGAGAGCGTTATAACGAATTGGTATATAGTATAAAGTAATCTAAATACTATTTAGCACTGTAAGTATAATAATTATTTTATTTTGCCATTAATTTACGTAATATTAGCTAAACTTTAGAAAATCTTCAAAGCATTTCCAGCAAAAATTACCTGGCAAGAGTTGATTAATATCTAAATAATTGAAAGAGAGTATAACAACTCACCGTGATTATTCGTGCAGCGAGTTGACAGTGCATGAGCTACTGCTTAAATCCTACCTGTCCCAATCCAGAAAATTTGGTATATAGCCAAAGGTGCCGCTCTTGTGGCTCGCAACTACTGTTGCGCGATCGCTATCAGGTGATCAAACCATTAGGTCAGGGTGGCTTTGGAGCAACCTTCTTAGCCAATGATCAAGGCTTACCAGGAGAACCGAGTTGCGTAATTAAACAATTACGCCCATCAGGAAGCGCCCCACACGTTTTACAGATGGCTAGAGAACTCTTTGAACGAGAAGCCAAAACTTTAGGTAAGATTGGCAATCATCCCCAAGTACCAAGATTGTTAGACTATTTTGAAGATCATGAGCAATTCTACTTAGTTCAAGAATACATCAGTGGTGATACTTTACAGGAAGAGGTCAAACTTAACGGCATCTTAAGCGAAACTGGAGTTAAGCAATTTTTGAGCGAGATTCTGCCACTACTGCAATACATCCACGATCAAAAGGTGATCCACCGTGATATCAAGCCAGCCAACTTAATTCGCCGCACTCAAGATTCCAGAATGGTACTCATCGACTTTGGTGCCGTCAAAAACCAAATCAGCCAAGGTGCGGTAAATCAATCAGGACAGACAGCATTAACTGCCTATGCCATTGGTACTCCTGGTTTTGCACCTCCAGAGCAAATGGCTATGCGTCCAGTCTACGCCAGTGATATCTATGCACTGGGGGTGACATGCATTTATTTACTGACTAGCAAAACTCCTAAAGATTTAGATTACAATCCCAACACTGGCGAGATCATGTGGGAGCAACTTGTGCAAGTGAGTGACCACTTGAGCAATGTATTGCGAAAAATGTTAGAGGTGTCTGTACGTAATCGCTATCAGTCAGCAACAGAAGTTCTTAGAGCATTGGAAATAGAACCATACTTAGAAAGTTTAGCAAAGGGTTTACTAATTAAATCAGATACTGGGTCTAAAGAGCGAGGACACAACCACCTGGATAATTCTGCTGTTTTATGTAACAACTCTGCTGCTGCTACCAGTACAGGAGTGGCGCAGGTAGCGGCAGCAATTCGTGCTAGACGAGCCAAGGCAGCAGCGGAAGCAGCTGGATTACACCAGGGTTCTGGGATGGCCAAATCAACGACTTTTGTTAACAGTAACAGTAATGGTTCACAAGTTAAAACTTCTAAAGTTGAGCGTAAATTAGATACCCAAGGTTTATTAACTGCCTATCAGAAGGGAAGACGAGATTTTGCTCTACACAATTTAAGTTTGCTGAATCTGCAAGGTGCTGACTTATCCCAAACAAATTTCCATTCCACTCAATTGCAAAAAACTAATCTCCAGGGAGCTAATCTTCACAATAGTGACTTTGGCAGAGCCAGTCTCACTCGAGCAAATCTCAAGGATGCTAATTTGAGCAAAGCATACTTTAACCATGCTGATTTAGAAGGGGCAGACCTGCGAGGCGCAGACCTCAGCAATGCTTATCTCAGTAATGCCAACCTCCGAGGAGCTAATCTGTGTGGTGCTAATCTCACCAGTGCCAAAATTTCTGATGAACAGCTTGCACTAGCAAAAACAAATTGGATGACCATCCGTCCCAATGGGAAACGAGGCTTGTTGTGAATTAAAAGTTTAAATTTGAGAAGTTACTCCCTTGCCCTGCCTCCCAGACTAGTACCGCAAGGCGGAAGTCACGCATTCAAAAATCACGCATTGAAAAGTATTATGGAATAAGCTCTTTAGGGATTTTAAATGGTTGCTCTATTTACTTCGTTCTGTACTAGTTCCCTCTTTTTTAAGGAGGCTTAGGGAGGAGCAAGTCTTAAACTGAACTGTATTGTTTATAAAGCTCACAAGGCTTTTATTTCCTCATTAGCTTAGATAAATCAGCCCTTATTCTTATCGATAAAACTCAGATTTATTCAGAATTGACCAAATAGATAATAACAATCCTATTTAATTTGTAAGAATTGCAACCCAACCCGCAGATCCCCGACTTAGTAAAAGTTGTCGGGGATCTTTTTTATCACGAATAATTCAGGATGGTTATAGTTGGGTTGAACGATAGTAATCGCTCTTGAAAATATTAAGAAATATCCGATTATCCAGCAAAAATACGTAGATAGTTGGCGATTCTTAATCAAATCTTTATAATTTTTATGTGTTACAAATAACAAATGATTATTTACAATAAACAATAAAGGATCATAATAATTTGTTTTAGATGTTTCCATGCTTTTTATAGCTAGGAACAACAGGGAATCTCGAATTTAAAAATTGTAAAATTTAACGCTCTTAAGCTACTCAAGTTTTCAGATGGCAGCGGAAAGTTAAAAATTAATTATCCCTGGTTGTAGGCTGAAGCAAAATATTCACAACCGAAATCAGGTAATACAAGGTTTACGTATGATGGCTGACTTTGCACAAACGGAAATAGAACGGAGATTAACTTTATATCAGGTATTTCTTAAGTTGTATGAACACAACAGCAGCCTTCTAGATGAAATTCTTCAGCTAGAAAACCTATCTCAACCGTCGTTGACGAGAGGGAAGAGATGTTATGTACATGGTGTAGTGGATACTTCTGCTGTTTATTTGATGACTAATTTGTGCGACAATCAGACCCAAAGTTTACAGCAGCCACAGCAAATCTGGACAATAGGTCGTAATCGCAGCAGTGGTATTTGCATTGTTGATAGTTATATGTCTCGTCGCCACGCTGCTATTCAATATATTGACGATCAAGGCTTCTACTTTATAGACTTCAACAGCACCAATGGCTCATTTGTGAATGACGATCGCGCTTTTGGGACGATCAAGCTCAAAGATGGCGATCGCATCCGTCTAGGTAGTATGACTTTTGATTTTTTCATGAGTTCTACCTGCCGCGTATTGCCAACTGTAGCAATGGAGTTATTGATGCAACTTATGCATCGAAAGAGGGATAATCAAGTAGAAATACTTACTTATCCCTGTAACAGACCAAAACTTTTGACTGAAAAACCAGATGATAATTCAGAGATTTTCAGAAATCCTGGACTAGTTGAAGAGTTTGAAGATTGGTATGACAACTTCAGTTCGGAACAGAAATCAGAAATTTTAGACCGCTTTTTTAGCAGACAAATACCATAGAATCTCAGCTAAAAAATTGGAAATTATAGCAATTTTCAACGAAAATCGGCGGGAATCCCATCCCTTCAAGGGGTGTCCGAGATAGCCGCCCGCCGATTTAGTCATTAGTCAATGGTCATTAAACCTCTTGCGAAAATCCTTGATCCGCCAGGGACTCAAGTCCCTCTCTTATAGCAAAAGTCCGTTTAAACGGACTAAAATTATTGTTATTAGTCGGTTTAAACCGACTTGAGCTATTAGCCCGAAAATAAATTTTCGGGCGGATGTTCGACTTTTGCAAGAGGTCTATTAGTCATTAGTTTCTAATGACTTCGATTTCCTCACGGCTATGTTTTCATAGCCGTGGGATGAGTTAATTGCGTGAAGTATACACAATTCGTAGGGGCACAAAAATGTTGTGCCCCTTTTTTTTTACTGATTCCAACGACAAACGCCATGAAAATAAAATGATTGCTGATCATATAGTGGCAACCATTTTGTTAGGCTTGCTATAACTCATCAATACTTTGGAAAAGGTGGGTTAGCTGTCTATGTAACCCACTACATATTAAAAGTTGCAGATAAATCCGCATTCCTTATTCTTCTAGCTCTAAATCGACTTCTTCCTCTTCGTCTTCTTCACTGGCTTTAGCGACAGAGTTAGCAGAAACAACAGCACCTTTATCTAGTTTTTCCCGCACCAGTTTCTTAATTTCGTCAGCGAATTCAGGCTTTTCTTCTAGATACTTAATGGCGTTGTCTCGTCCTTGGGAGATATTATCGCCGTTGTAACTATACCAAGCTCCTTTGCGGACAATAATGCCAGTTTCTTCTGCTAAGTCAACAAGACAACCCAAGGTAGAAATACCTTTGCCAAAAATAATGTCAAATTCCGCTATTCTAAAAGGCGGCGCTACTTTATTTTTGGCGACTTTGACTTTAACGCGATTACCATATTCATCTGTACCTTTTTTCAAGGTTTGAATTCGGCGAATATCCAAGCGCACCGAAGCATAAAATTTCAATGCGTTACCGCCAGTAGTAGTTTCTGGGCTACCGTAGGTAACACCGATTTTTTGCCGCAACTGGTTGATGAAAATTACTGTACAACCAGATTTACCTATATTGCCAGTAATTTTACGCAGAGCTTGGCTCATTAACCGTGCTTGCAGACCAACGTGAGCGTCACCCATATCGCCTTCAATTTCAGCACGGGGAACCAGTGCTGCTACTGAGTCAATGACTACAATATCAACCGCAGCAGAGCGAACCAGCTGATCGACAATTTCTAAAGCTGATTCGCCTGTGTCAGGTTGGGAAATCAGCAAATTGTCAATATCTACACCCAATGCCGCAGCGTATGTAGGATCAAGGGCGTGTTCAGCATCAACAAAGGCAGCAATACCCCCATTTCTTTGCACTTCGGCGAGCGCATGTAGCGCTACTGTAGTCTTCCCGGAACTTTCCGGCCCATAAATTTCAATTACCCGCCCCTTGGGTAAACCACCACCCAATGCTAAATCTAAGGTAAGCGCTCCACTGGAAATTGTCTCCACCCGCATCCGGGTGGCATCGCCCAGGCGCATGATTGCTCCTTTACCAAAGCTGCGCTCAATCTGGTTGAGCACCATAGTCAGCGCTTTTTGCTTGCCAGAAGTATCGGTGTTGATAGCCATTCCTGCTTCTAATGCCTCTAAATATATGGTTTTAAGGAGTGTTGTGGAAGTTTGAGTAGAACAGATATACTATTTTAACCAGAAAATTCTGGAATAGGACTTCTCAAATCAAAAAAGGGGTGTAACAAGATCGTAACTCGATCGCTACCAGATTAGGGTAGTCTTGCACAATGATACCAACTTGCATTCAGAGATAGCTTTTTTTGGCTGGGTAAGCAAGGGGTTTTCAACAAAAAAATAAATTACCTAAACAACACTGTCAGTAGAACCGGACTCGTGAGCATTTGCGGAGGTTGCTAAATTAGGAGCGATCGCTATGCCAATCATCATATCATCGACAGCAGCTTCATCGGGTCGGGGTTAGATATAGAAAGCTTCTAGGGTAGTAGTAAAGGGATTTTCAATGCTTGAGATGACTTTCAGCTTTGAGAGGCTATGATGTTCAATTGTACTTGCTGCCTATGAGCTTGACGTATAATTGTAGCAATACAGGGAAAAACATCATGGCTAAAGTTAATCTAGATGCTCTGATTCCACGAGAAGATGGTGGATTGGCAAGTGTAGATAACGGACAGATAACCCATCCATACTGTAATACAGGATATAAAAATTAAGTTATAAAATACATCTGCATTAGAGAATTTAGCTAATGGCTAAACTTGATGCCACTTCATCCATCACCATTGTCACTATAAACGCCAGTTATCTAGTCTTAGTGAATAATCTAAATCCTTAATCCTTTGATAATGAGATAAATTACCAGTAACTAAAGTTAGATTATGACGGATGGCAATTGCTGCAATCATACAATCAGGATAACCAATTCTTTTTTTGGTTGTCTCTAAATCAGCGTAGATTTTCCCTGCTAATACCGCTCCTAAGAAAACAGAATGGTTTCTTTCAGCCATAATGGGCGATCGCTCATGAACAGCTTCTGTCAAATCAAAGGATAATATCTCCTGTGAACTCACGATAGTTAAAAATTGCTGAAGGCGTTCTTCTTGCTTACGTTTTTGCCAACCTTCTACAATTTCCATAACTGTAATTACAGAAATTGTATATTTATCAAACTGGTTTAAGTAAATATTGGCTTTAGCAATAATACGAGGATTTGCTCGTTTAATAATTTCTGAAAGAATATCCGTATCAAGTAGGGACTTTTCTACTTTATTCATCTGATCCAGTATATCCTCTTTTTTCCATCGCCTCTGCAACAATTTCATCAACAATTTCTGGAACATCCGCATATAATCCCATTAATGGATCTTTTTTCTCCTGAATTTCTGCTAAACGTTCAATTACATAAGTAATCAATTCTGTTAAAGTTGATTGATTGACTATTGCCAAAGTTTTTGCTCGCTCAAAGGTGAGTCTATCTAGTTCAAGTTCTATCTTTTCCATGATGGTTTGAAACTCCAATATAAATTATTATGGTTCCTTAATCTAGTGTAACTCAGCATTAATGGCGGTGCAGTGGGGCAAAATATTTGTTAGAAGTGCAGAGTTGTTTGCTTGTAATGAATAAATCGGTGAATCAGGGCTATTTCATTTTCATCTAGCCCGCCTCAGAATGAATTCTGAGTCTAATAGCGAAGTCGTCTAAAGACGACTGATAAAAGGTTAAAGTCCGTTAAAACGGACTTTAGCTATAAGAAAGGAACTTTAGTTCTAAGCGGTTTATGTCTAGAACGAAATAGCCCTATCGGTGAATAAGTTTCTTATCTACCTATAGAAGTTAAACAATTCCTTGCATTATTTACTGATTAATTTATGTCTAATGGAATTTTGAGGTATTTCCAATTTTATAATTCAACACAATAGCTATCAATTAACGTTATTTGCTAAGATTTGATTAGGTTTTTGCTCTTACGCATCTTTGATGACTTTCGACCTTCCCGACTCTCTCATTCTCCATACTGCACTTTCAGTATCTGGATTAACTGACTATATCCGCTTGCTGTTAGAGCAAGATGAACAATTACGCCAAGTTTGGGTAACTGGCGAAGTTTCCAGCGCTAACCACCATCGCAGTGGTTTATTTTTTACGCTGCAAGATACCGATCGCACCGCCGGAATTAAGTGTGTAGTATGGAATAGCCAATTACCAAAACTCGCCCAGATACCCGTTCCTGGTGAGCAGATAATCATTTTGGGTAGTATTCGCGTCTATCCGCAACGGGGAGAGTATCAGTTCTCAGTTTGGCAGACTCTACCTGCTGGTGTTGGTTTACAGGCGCTACGCTATCAACAACTCAAAAATCGCTTGCTGGCTGAGGGGTTGTTCGACGTTCAAAGAAAGCGATCGCTCCCAATCCATCCCCAAACGATCGCTGTCGTCACTTCACCAACTGCGGCTGCTTGGGGTGATATTCAAAAAACTCTCAAGCAAAGGTATCCAGGTTTACAGGTTTTGTTTTCTCCCGCAACAGTACAAGGTGAGCAAGCACCTGAATCTATCGTTAAGGCAATTGAACGGGTGGAAAGAGATGGCCGCGCCGAAGTGTTAATTTTATCCCGTGGTGGTGGCGCGGTGGAGGAGTTGGCTTGTTTTAATGATGAACGAGTGGTACGATCGCTTGCTAGTTGTTCTATTCCTGTAATTACTGGTATCGGTCATCAACGAGATGAATCTTTAGCAGATTTAGTTGCAGATGCTTGTGTGCATACACCGACTGCGGCGGCGGAACTGGTTGTGCCATCACTTTCAGAGTTGTATACTGAGCATCGGGGGCGAGTTGTGGCTTTACATGAGGCGGTATATGACTTTGGGGAAAATTCTCTTAATAAACTGCAAGTATTACGAAATCGTTTGCGACGGTTGCGGTTAGATCGGCAAGTGCAGCTGGAGGTGGACAAGTTAGGTTGGAAGCGTCAGCATTTGGTGCAAATTACGACGGGGCGATCGCAGCAAGCAACGCAGCATTTAGAGTTGTTGCGGCAGAAGTTGGCTAGTCTTGACCCGAAAGCTGTGTTGCAGCGTGGTTATGCGGTGGTAAGGCGGGAAGATGGGGCGATCGCTCGTTCTGCGGCGGAGTTGGCTGTGGGGCAAGAGTTAGTGATTCAGTTGGGGCAGGGTGGGGTTAAAGTGAAGGTTATGGAAGTAAACGAACCGCAGAGGCGCAGAGGACACAGAGAGGTTAATGGTTAAACGTAAGGGTGCTTCTAGTTCTGAGGAAGGTTGGAATTATGAGGCGAAGGTTGCTGAGATAGAGGGAATAATTGCTCGGATTGAGGCGGGTGAGTTGGAGTTGGAAGCGGTGTTTGACCAATTTGCAACTGCTGTTGAGTATTTGCGTCAGTGCGAAGGTTTTTTGCAGCAACGACAGCAACAGGTGGATTTGTTGATTGAAACGTTAAGTGATGAGTAGAACAATTACGCTATTATCGAACAGAATACATGCGTCAGTCGTCAGAATTCAGTTGGGTATTCTGACTGAAAAAGCGGATAGCGTAGCGTTAGCGAGTCCGCGATAGCGCAGCGTTAGCGAGTATTTTCGAGTCGCGTCTGAATAATCGGCGTTTTTGCACCCCCACAAAACTAGAATTTTTGGTGGTCAACTTTCGTAGTCGCGGGTCCCAATCCCCGACTGATAGCGCAGCGCTCCTTCGAGTCCGCGTACCCCTGCGGGGAAGCAAGCTAGCAAGAGCGTTTCGTAGAGAGCGTCTTGATTCTGACCGGAGCAACGGAAACGTCTCCGGCTCCGCTCCTGAATTCAGAATAGCTGAATTCTTCTTCAATTCAGTTTCAAACTCCATCTTGCTAGGTATGGGGTTTTCTGGTTCTATTTCCATTGGGATATTAACTAAAGCTACCAAAATAGAAGGAATATCTGAAAGTGGCACGATATAGTCAATATCGTCTACATTGCAAAATTATTTTCATACCGCGATTATGAAACGCCTGTTTTCTTTAGGCATTGCTAAGAAATATGGCTATGGCAAAATCTTTATATAAATGAGGATTTTAGCGCTATTTTCAAAAGACTGATTTCTCTATGATAATCTGCGGAATGTGGGCTTTAACTCTATTCGCTCAATTAATTTACAATGTCTCAGCAACAGCGCACACTCCTAATTGTCGATGATTCCCCAGAAGATCGAGAATCGACCCAGAGAGCGTTTCATGAAAAAGCTGTTGCAGGTAAATTTGCTCAGGAATATCGGATTATTTTACCCGATGGTAGCATTCGCTGGGTTCACGATCGCTGCTTTGGGCTTCGAGATGAAACAGGAGAGATTTATCGGTTTGCAGGTATTGCCGAAGATATCACCGATCGCAAACAGGTAGAAGAAGCATTACGCCAAAGCGAGGAACGCTATCGGTGCTTGGCAGAATTAATCCCACAATTAGTCTGGACAGCCAACCCTGAAGGAGCGTTACTCGATGTCAATCAACGTTGGTTGGAATTCACAGGATTAACGCCAGAACAATCCTACACCATCGGCTGGAAAGAAATTGTCCATCCAGAAGATGTAATTATTATGGCTCAACGGTGGAGCAAGGCAGTAGAACAGGGTACTTCTTATCAAGCCGAAGGTCGTATGCGGCAAGCAGATGGTGTTTATCGCTGGCATCTACACCAAGCAATTGGGCAAAAGGATAAGCAAGGTCAAATTGTCAAATGGTTTGGCAGTGCAACTGATATCGAAGCGCAAAAACAACTCGAAGCTGAACGCGATCGCCTATTCCAGCTAGAGCAAGCCGCGCGGGCTGAAGCAGAACGTGCCAATCGCATCAAAGATGAGTTTCTTGCCGTTCTCTCCCACGAATTGCGATCGCCTCTCAACCCCATTCTCGGCTGGACAAAACTGCTGCAAACTCGCAAATTTAATGAAACTAAAACAGTTGAAGCCTTAGCTACCATCGAACGCAACGCTAAACTGCAAACTCAACTGATTGATGATTTGCTCGATGTCGCCAAGATTCTGCGCGGCAAACTCAGCATCGATGCTACTCCTGTAAATCTGGCATCTGTCATTAAATGTGCGATCGACACCGTAAGTACAGCAGCTGTTGCTAAATCAATACTATTACATTCAGTACTGCCGAATATTGGGCAAATCTCTGGAGATTTCAACCGCCTGCAACAGATCGTTTGGAATTTACTTTCTAATGCTATCAAGTTTACTCCCAAAGGCGGACGGGTAGAAATCCGATTAAAGCAAGTCGATGATCAAGTACAGATTATCGTCAGCGACACTGGCAAAGGTATTAGCCCTGACTTTCTCCCGTATATTTTTGAATCATTCCGTCAAGAAGATGTCTCAATTACTCGCAAGTATGGGGGGTTGGGATTGGGGTTAGCGATCGTCCGTCAGTTAGTTGAGGCTCATGGCGGCACGATCGCGGCTGATAGTCCTGGTGAAGGCTTTGGAGCCACCTTTACAGTCCAGTTGCCACTGCTGAATGTTGAATCGGAAATCAAGCAGATAGATGAGTTGTCACAACAAGCACTTGAACTCACGGGGATTCGAGTCCTCACAGTTGATGATGATCCTGATGCCCGTGAGCTATTAACAGTATTGCTTACTGAATACGGAGCGCAAGTCCTGACTGTTTCCTCTGCGGCAGAAGTTTTGGCAAACCTGGAGTCCTTTCAACCCGATGTCTTAGTCAGTGATATTGGGATGCCCGAAGTCGATGGTTATTCCCTGATTCAACAAATCCGAACTTTAACCCCGGAAAAAGGGGGACACATTCTGGCGATCGCTTTGACTGCTTATGCCAGAGTTGATGATTACCAGCGAGCGATAACCAGTGGCTATCAACGCCACGTTACCAAGCCCCTTGATCCACAAGAGTTAGTTCAAGCTGTGGTGGCACTTGCACACAGTAAACCATCCCCTTCCTTAAAATGATTCGGTTCATATACTTATCGAGGAAGGCAGAGGCAGAGGAAAACTCAGTAAATCGCAAAGCTAAAAACAGTACAATTTTTTGTGAAGATTAAAAAATCAACAAGCGCGATCGCCTGACGTTAAGAGTCGTCGATCACTTCTAAATAGCGCTCAAGTGCCGATAGGGTCTTATGCCCGCTTATTGATTGGATGTGACGCAGAGGTATGCCGCCCCGTGAACCTACGGTGTACACACAAGTGCTGTCCACATACGTTTCAACTCTTTTACTCACATTTTTGTCAGAGTTAAACTGTCACACTTATCGACATCCCGCCCAGAACTAAAGTTCAGGGCTAATAGCTGAAGTCCACAAAGCGTGGACTTTAGCTATGAGACTCGGAATTCATTCCGAGGCGGGATAGAAACGCAGTGCGAGATTTATTAATTCGGTTGGTGCATGTTATGGAGACGTGTTAACCACGATCGCAAGCAGTAGAGGAGTTTAAATAGATTGTATTCTTGTATAGACGGCGATTCATCGCGTCTCTTGCCTTAACCAAACATTATTCCCACCTCTCTACATTGTTTTTCAGTCCTACGTCTCTGTAGACATCGCTCAAATTTAAACATTAGTTGTCAAAGTTTGAGCGTTTGCAGCTAATGCTCTTCCATATATAAGAAACGCTTAAGCATTTGCAGCAAATGTATAATTAGTTGTTGCAAACGTTTAATACTTTGCAACAAATGCTCTTCCATATATAAGAAACGCTTAAGCATTTGCAGCAAATGTATAATTAGTTGTTGCAAACGTTTAATACTTTGCAACAAATGCTCTTCCATGTATAAGAAACGCTTAAGCATTTGCAACAATCATTGTAATGAACTTATAAATCTATTTATTACGTGAAATATAACAGCAAAGGCAGTTTTTGCAGGAAGGAGTATTTCTCCTGTATATCTCCTGGCTGATTTTTTTATTAAAGCAGACTACATCTATGCTTTCTTTAAATAAGCGCAAATTCGATGTTAAAGCAAAGCATAAGAGATGATTATGGCTAAATTCCTTTTTGTAACTGACTTAGATGACACCCTCGTGTATCGCACAGTGGGCGATGACAGCGCTTTAGCAGAACTAAATCAACTGCTGAGTCAACATCGCCAAGAATACGGTACGAAAATTGTTTATTCTACTGGGCGATCACCTGTACTTTACAAAGAACTCCAAGCTCAAAAAAATCTTTTGCAACCCGATGCCCTCGTCCTTTCCGTGGGTACAGAAATTTACCTTGATGGTACTGATACTCCAGACTCAAGTTGGTCAGAAATCCTCTCTCCGGGATGGGAAAGGGAAACTGTATTATCTATTACTAAAAAATACCGTGAGTTAGTTCGGCAACCAGATTCAGAACAGCGTCCCTTTAAAGTGAGTTTTTTCCTAGAGCAAGATGCGTCTGCGAATGTTTTACCACAACTTGAAGCCCACTTGCAGAAATATAAATTAAATGTAAAGTTAATCTACAGTAGCGGTATTGACCTTGACATTGTACCCCATAGCAGCGATAAAGGTCAGGCAATGCAGTTTTTACGCCAAAAGTGGAAATTTGCAGCAGAACAAACAGTTGTCTGTGGTGATTCAGGTAATGATATTGCTTTATTTGCTGTAGGCAACGAACGGGGAATCATTGTCGGGAATGCCCGCAAAGAGTTACTCCAATGGCACAATGAGCATCCCTCTGAACACCGCTACCTGGCTTCATGTTTTTGTGCAGGTGGAATTATTGAAGGCTTAAATTATTTTGGTTTTTTGTAATGATTAGTTATCTAAAAGGTATAGTCGCTGGTATCCAAACAATTGGCGCTAATCGCGTGATTCTGACTCTGGAAGTGAACGGGTTGGGGTATGATTTGCAAGTTCCCCAACGGCTAGCAAACCAGTTACCAGAGTCGGGAGGAGTGGCGCAAATTTTTACCCATTTCCAAATTCGTGAAGAAGTGCCCTTTCTATATGGCTTTGCTTCGCCATCCGAACGCGATTTATTTCGCCACTTGCTGACTGTTACTGGTATTGGTGCAGCCTTAGCGATCGCACTCTTGGACACTCTGGAACTACCAGATTTAGTCCAAGCAATTATCGGCGGCAATACGCAAATCTTAATTCAGGCTCCCGGTGTTGGTAAAAAAATCGCTGAACGCATCTGTTTGGAACTGAAAAGCAAATTAGTCGAGTGGCGCAAATCAGCCGGGTTCTTCGTCGCCACAGGTGGGCCAGCACCGGGAATTCTCGAAGAGGTGCAAATGACCCTCTTCGCCTTGGGATACACTGCCCATGAAGTCAGTCACGCCCTGCATGTGGTAAGTGAAGACATCGGACTACCCAAAGATGCCTATGTCGAAGATTGGATTAAACAAGCGATCGCTCATCTCAGCAGCGAACAAGTTTAATTGTCATTTGTCATTAGTCATTGGTCATTAGTCATTAGTCATTAGTCATTAGTCATTAGTCATTAGTTATTCTTCCCCTGCCCCATGCCCACTGCCCCCTGCCCCATGCCCCCTGCTCCCACTCCCCACTCCCCACTCCCCACTCCCCATGCCCACTGACCCTTATGCTTGGCTAGAACATTCCTTAGCAACGATTCATCGGGCTGACTGGTATCGTTCGGTACAACCTATCAATGGTCGTCCTGGTGCAACGGTGGTTTTAGCTGGGCAAGAGGTAATTAATTTTGCCAGCAATGACTATTTAGGATTGGCTGGGGATGAGCGATTAATGGCAGCCGCAACTGCTGCGATCGCAGAATTTGGAACTGGTAGTACTGGTTCTAGATTACTCAGTGGACATAGGGAATTACACAGGGAATTAGAGGAGGCGATCGCATCTACCAAACGAACAGAAGATGCCTTGATATTTAGTTCAGGGTATCTAGCAAATTTGGGTGTCATTAACGCCCTCGTTGGCAAGCGTGATTTAATTTTATCTGACCAGTACAATCATTCCAGTCTGAAAAATGGAGCGATTCTTAGCGGTGCAGTATTTGTGGAATACCCGCACTGTGATATTGCAATCTTAAAAACTCAGTTGAGTCAACAGCGACAAAACTACCGACGCTGTTTGATTCTTACTGATAGCATCTTCAGTATGGATGGCGATTTATGTCCGTTGCCACCACTGTTGGATCTCGCTGATGAATTTAACTGTATGCTGCTAGTTGATGAAGCTCATGCTACTGGGGTACTAGGAAAAACTGGCGCTGGGTGTGTCGAACATTTTGGATGTACAGGAAAGCAGTTAATTCAAGTTGGGACTTTGAGTAAAGCTTTGGGTAGTTTAGGCGGGTATGTAGCAGGAAGTAACGCCTTAATTGATTTTTTGCAAAACCGCGCACCCACTTGGATTTACACAACTGGACTTTCACCTGCTGATACGGCGGCGGCCTTAGCAGCAATCAAGATAGTACAACAAGAACCGCAACGCCGTACCCAATTGTGGCAAAATGTACATTATTTGAAAAATTTGCTGCAACAACAGTTAGCTAATTTAAAATTATTACCTTCGGAATCACCTATATTATGTTTTCAATTGTCCAATGCGACAGATGCCCTCAAAGCTGGAAAACAGCTAAGAGATGCTGGCATTTTTGCCCCAGCAATTCGCCCCCCCACAGTGCCCACAAGTCGGATTAGAATATCTTTAATGGCAACTCATGAAGCAGCACATATTGAAAAATTAGTAGCAGTGCTGAAGAATGTTAACATAATTCATAATTAATAATTAGTAATTCATAATTAAAAGGGAGCATCCCAGTTTGCATGCATGTCATTGCGAGCGTTGGCGCAGCCTAAGAAGAGAAGCGAAGCAATCGCAAAATCCTCCAACTCAGAGCGAGTCCATGCGATTGCTTGTCTGCGACACGCACTTGCGTTCGTCGTTCCTCCTCTCTACGAGACGCACTCGCGTTCGCAATGACAATTATTTTCTCCTTAAAAAATAAAAACTGGGATGCACCCTAATTAAAAGACGCTAAGATAAAACACTTTTAAATTTAAGCATTAATCTATGAATTTCGTCAAAGTATATACTCTGACAGCGTTATTTTCAGCATTTACGTTTGCTAAGGCTTGCGCTACTGCTGTTACTGCTCCACCACTTGAGACACAGGTGAAGCAAGTAGCACAGTGGTTTACTGGTTTGTTCGATAATTCCCAACAAGTGGCAACTAATCCTTCTATTCCACTTATTACTTTGTCAAGTTGTAATGTGGAATTGACCAATGCCAATGCTGTAACTGGAATAGAGAATATTTATCTTGAACAAAAAAGTATTAATCGCTTCCGTCTTTATTCTTTTAGCCAAGAGAATTCAGCAGTGAATCTCAGCATTCGTGCCTTTGATGCAAACTATTCTATTACTGGATTATGTAATCGGCTAGAGTCGGAACAGACTCTTGACTCTAGCAAAGTTTTGCCAACAAGCTGCAACTTGGAACTTTTGTGGGAACCTCTGATTACATTGGGAATAACTCTCCTAATGGCTGTCCAACAAGTTCTGGTGGGAAGGTGATTTCTAGTGTAAATGTCTCCCAAAATGGCATCGACTCTTTAGACAAGATTTTTGGAGCCAATGATAATTTGCTTTTCGCTACGCCGATTGAGTTTCGCCGAGTTGACTCTATTCCTGAACCCTCCTTCACATTAGGAATACTAGCTCTAGGTGTCTGGAGTACAAGCAAAACAATTTTACGCAAACACAAACAGAAATCGACAGTCAAATAAGAGTCTCTGGTTGATTGTGATTTATTGAAACCAGAAGACATATCGGATATTTAAAATCATCTTTATTAGGACTTACGCAGAAAACCTCTCAAACTCTTATTCCTCCGTGTCGCGCCAGTTGCTTCTCCCAAGGGGAGACGCGCAAGGGACAAGTCTCTTAACCGCAAGGGCGCACTGGCTTCTCTGCGTCGCGCCAGTTGCTTCAAGTCGGGGAACCCGCAAGGGCGCACTGGCTTCTCTGTGGTAGCCTGCGGCAAGCCCTCCGGGTTCGGGGGTCAATACGGTTCAGTTAAGAATATTTGTAGGTTGGGTTGAGGCAATGCGTTACCCAACAAACCCTGCCAAATGTTGGGTTTCGTTCCTTAACCCAACCTACGCAAGAATCAGCTTTTTAGCTCTAACTGAACTGTATTGGTTCGGGGGTGACGCTCCTAACGTCGCTAACGCTGCGCTAACGCAAGACGCTCGTTGCGCTAAAGCGTCTCCCCTTGGGAGAAGACTCGCTAACGCTGCGCTAACGACGGGAACCGCCAGACGCTCGCGGACTCGCTAACGCTACGCTATCGCTTTTAGCGTCTCCTCTTGGGAGAAGACTGCGACCCCCTCACCGCTTTGCGTCTACGATTTTCCGTTCCTTGTGCGTAAGTCCTGTTTATTTTGACATTTGTTATAAACTTGGGTCACTGCATTTCTTGGAATTGAGTATTTATCAGCAGCAAACCGATGTTATTGATATAGAAGATTAATAATAAATTTTGGCTTTGGCTACTATATTACTGAATAATTAACCTCTTACAAAAGAAGTTTTATAAATAAATAAAAATCTATCTGGAGATAAATTACTAAAATTTGCAACCTAGCTTAGGGTATATAAAGCTTTTGCAATAAGTATTGGTTGTTCCAAAACATTTTCATGCTCCATATTCGTTATTCCCAGTTACTGCGTTATAGCATTGTTGTATTAATCGTCGCACTTGCATTAGTGCTGATGTTGATGCTAGACCCCTGGTTAAGCATGAGTGGAACTCCTTTCTTGCTGTTTTTTAGCGCTGTAATGGTGAGTGCTTGGTATGGTGGTTTGAATTCAGGGCTGTTAGCAACCGGCTTGTCTGCGTTATTGAGCGATTACTTCTTTCTCCCTCCAGTTTATGATCTGAGTTTTGACTTATCCAATTTTCTGCGAATTGGGTTGTTTGCATTACAAGGATCGCTCTTTAGTATCTTATGTGAGGCATTAAAGACTGCTAAAAGCCGGGCTGATGGAAATCTCCAAAAGCTGAGAGTTAGTGAGGGACGATTTCGATTAGCGTTAAGTAGTTCAGATATCGTGGTCTTTCAGCAGGATCGTGATTTGCGATATCAGTGGATTCATAATCCTCAAGGTCTAGACACTGCTGAGGAAATGCTGGGTAAGTCTGATGATGAATTATTTCCAGCCTTAGTAGCAGAGCAATTGACGGCAATTAAGCAGAAGGTACTAGAGACTGGTGTTTCAACCCGTGAAGAGGTTAATCTGACAATTGGTGGAGAAAACTGTTACTACGATTTGCTGGTTGAACCGCTAAGGCATGTAGACAATAGCATTCAGGGCATTATCTGTGCAGCTGTGAATATTACTAAGCGCAAGCAGGCAGAATTAGAAAAAGCCACGTTGCACCAGGAACTTCAGCAAGCGATTCAGCAAAAAGACGAATCTCTGGCGTTACTCAATGCTTGGGTTACTAGTTCACCAGTGGCGCTGGCTTTTCTCGATACTGAACTTCGCTACATTCATGCGAATGAAGCGTTAGCAGCTACCAATGGTGTACCGCAAAGTCAACATATTGGTCGCACCTTTAGGGAAGTATTACCGGAATGGGCGGTGCAAATTGAGCCTGTTTTTGAGCAAGTGATGCAAACTAGGCAGCCCTTACTCAACCAGGAAGTGAGCGGTGAAACCTATCCTCCTGGGATGTATCGTTATGGTCTTGTCAGCTATTATCCGGTGTGTTTACCAGATGGGCAGTTATTAGGAGTGGGCGTTAGTTCAATTGATATTACTCAACTAAAACAAACTGAGCAAGCACTGCAAGAAAACGAAGCGAAGTTTCGCAGTGTGGTTGAGTCCAATATGATTGGTATTGGCTTTTGGCATAGAGACGGCAGGATTACAGACGCTAACGATGCCTTGCTGAATATGGTGGGTTACTCTCGTGAAGAATTACTTGCCGGAACACTTCGCTGGCAAGACCTAACTCCTACAGAGTACGTGCAACTCGATAAGGAAGCACTGACTCAATTTCAAGACAGATCCTTTTGCACATCTTATGAAAAAGAATATATTCGTAAAGACGGTTCGCGTTTCCCGATTTTGGTAGGTGCTAGCCATTTTGAAGGGACTGTAGACCGAGGAGCTTTTTTTGTTCTTGATATTACAGAGCGCAAGCAAGCTGAAGAAAGACTCCGCCATATCGCCCAAATTAGTAGTTTACTCTCTACTTCGCTAGATTACGAAGAAACTTTAGAACAGATCGCCAAAATCTCAGTTCCCCAGCTTGCTGATTGGTGTAGCGTTGATATTTTAAATGAAGATGGTTCTATTCGCCGTCTACCCATTGCCCATGCAGACCCATCTAAAGCGGAGTTGGCGCGTAAACTTCAGGAGTATGCGCCAGATTACAAAGGTGCAAGTGCGATTACTAAAGTACTGCAAACCGGGCAAAGTGAATTAATCTCAGAGGTATCTGACTCGCTATTAGTGGCAAGTACTCAGAATCAGGAACACTTAGAACTTGTTCGGCAATTGGGGATGAAGTCTGTGATGATTGTGCCGTTAATCGCACAAGGGCGAGTCCTCGGTACTATTAGCTTTGTCAGCACCCAATCAGACCGTCGCTACGATCGCACTGACCTAACTTTAGCAACAGATATTAGCCATCGTGCTGCCTTAGCAGTGGAAAATGCCCGACTTTATCGAGATATCCACCAGGCTTTAGTTCATTATGCCGAATCTCTATCTCTTCTAGATGCGCTCTTAGCAGCTGCTCCCGTTGCTCTATGCTTTTTGGATCGGGAACTGCGATATATCCGAATTAATCAAGTTTTCGCTGACATTAACGGTTTGACCATCGAAGAACATCTAGGACGCAAATTTGGGGAAGTATTGCCAGCAATGGCGGCTGAGTTGGAGCTACAGTTACAGCGTGTGTTGAATACTGGAGAACCCCTGCTGAATGTAGAAATCAGTGGTAAGACAAGGGAACAATCAGAACGTTACGGCTACTGGCTGGGCAACTATTACCCGGTGAACAACCCAATGGGGGAAAGGATAGGGATTGGAATTATTTTGGCAGATGTGACAGCAGCAAAGCAAACAGAAGTTGCCTTACGAGAAAGCGAAGAAAGGTTCCGGGCAATGTTCAACCAGGCAGCTGTCGGCATTGCTCTGGTAGCGTTGGATGGAGGATTTCTTCAGGTTAATCCTGCCCTATGTGAGATTACTGGATACAGCCATGAAGAGTTAATCCAATTAAACTTTCAGGAAATTACCCACCCTGAGGATTTAGAAATTGATTGGGAAAATGCTCGGCAAGTTTTAGCAAAAGAAATTAGTGGTTATTCCCTAGAGAAGCGCTACATCCGCAAAGATGGTTCCATTGTTTGGGCAAACCTAACTTCATCAGTAGTTTGGGATACTAAGGGACAACCAAAGTATGCATTAGGTATTCTTGAGGATATTAGCGCTCGCAAACAAGTTGAAGCCACACAACAGTTTCTAGTCGAAGCCAGCACCTTATTAGCTGCCTCATTAGATTATGAAATCGCCTTGGAAAGTGTTGCTAATCTAGCAGTTCCTGCCCTAGCTGACTGGTGTATTGTAGATGTTTTCCAAAAAGATTGGTCAAGTAAACAAATTGCGATCGCAATAGCCGATCCCACAAAACAAAATACTTTAGAGGAAATCCGACGGCGTTATCCACCCAAAACTAAAGTAAAACAGCTTGTACAGCAGCTAAAGGTAGGAATATCTGTCTTTTACTCCGAATTATCTGACTCTAATCTTGTACAGATGGCTCAAAATGAGGAACATCTGCAATTGCTGCGAAGCCTGGGTATTCGTTCTCTTATGGTGATTCCAGTTCGTTCCCGTGGGCAATTATTTGGAGCAATCTCTTTTTTTACAGCCGAGTCAGGTCGGCACTATCAACAGACAGACTTGGCTTTAGCAGAAGATATTGCTCGTCGGGCAGCCACAGCCATCGACAACGCAAGATTATACCAGGAAACTGAACGGTCTGTCAATCGCACCATACTTTTACAAAGAATAACTGCTGCCTTCTCGGAAGCCTTAACTCCCCAGGAAGTAGCCGATGTAGTGGTGAACCAAGGCATTGCCGCCTTGGAAGCTACTGGTGGTTCCGTTGTCTTACTTACTGAGGGAGGTACTACCCTAAAAGTTGTGCAAGCAATTGGCTATCCGCAAACACTTATAAATACTTGGGCAACTTTTCCCATCACAGCACCTAACCAAATAGCAGAAACAGTCAGAACTGGGCAGCCGGTTTTTTTAGAAAATTTAGCAGCCATGATTGCTAGATATCCCGACTTAGCAGATGTTGTGACTGTTATAGGGAATAATGCCTGGGCTTCTATTCCCTTGGTAGCAGAAGGTAAAGTAATTGGGGCTTTGGGATTAAGCTTTACTACTGGACAAATATTTAATGAAGAAGACCGGGGATTTATGTTGACACTAGGACAGCAGTGTGCCCAAGCGATCGCCCGCGCTCAACTTTACGAAGCCGAAAAAACTGCAAGGGCGCAAGCCGAGACAGCCAACCGGATTAAGGATGAATTCCTTGCTGTCCTTTCCCATGAACTCAGAACTCCCCTAAATCCAATTTTAGGGTGGGCGAAGTTACTCAGAACCCGCAAGTTTGACGAAGCCACGAGAATCCGGGCATTGGAAACAATCGAGCGTAATGCCAAGTTACAAACCCAACTGATTGGAGATTTACTTGATGTTTCGCGGATTTTACAAGGTAAAGTTAGGTTAAATCTTTATGCAGTGGATTTGAAAGTAGCGATCGCAGCTGCACTAGAAACGGTGCGTTTAGCAGCCGAAGCCAAATCAATTGAAATAAAAACGGTGCTAAGTCCTGATATCGGCAAAGTTCTGGGTGATGGCGATCGCTTGCAACAAGTGATGTGGAATCTCCTCTCCAATGCCGTTAAATTCACACCCACAGAAGGACGAGTAGAAGTACGTCTAGAGCAAGTTGGGTTAGAAGCCCAAATCCAGGTGATTGATACAGGTAAGGGAATCATGCTGGAATTTTTGCCTTACGTATTTGATTACTTCCGACAAGCAGATGCCAAGACAACCAGGATATTTGGGGGGCTGGGATTGGGACTAGCAATTGTGCGTCATCTAGTAGAACTTCATGGTGGTACAGTTCAGGCAGAGAGTCAGGGAGAAGGACAAGGGGCTACCTTTACAGTTAGACTACCTTTGCTGAAAAATTCTGAGTTGCGAGTTGAGAGTGGTGAAGCTTCTCAAGCAGAACTAAGTACTGACGACACATTACTTGCTGGAGTGCAAATCCTGCTTGTGGACGATCAAGCAGATGTGCGAGAGTTTTTTAGCTTTGCGCTAGAACAATATGGCGCAACTGTAACACTAGCTGAATCAGCAAGTGAAGCGCTGGAAATACTAGTGCAATCAAAGCCAAATATTTTGTTAAGTGATATTGGAATGCCTGCAATGGATGGCTATATGCTGCTACGGGAGGTGAGAAAATTACCACCAGAGCAAGGCGGGCAAATTCCCGCGATCGCATTGACAGCTTATGCTGGAGAAATTAACTACAACCAAGCAATGGCAGCAGGATTTCAAAAACACCTACCTAAACCCGTCGATCCGGCAGATTTAGCTAGTGCGATCGTCAATCTTATCGAGCAGAATCAACCTTGAAGCAGGCAGGAGGGTTTGTTCAAAGAAGAGGAAATGGGGCATTCGTAGGTTGGGTTGAACGGAGTGAAACCCAACAAAGCCCTGAAAATGTTGGGTTTCGTTCCTCAACCCAACCTACCCCGGAGTGCTTTTTTAGGCTTAACCGAGCAGTATTGCCCCCTGCCCCCTGCCTCTCAATACGGTTCGGATAAGATCCCCCCGCCTGTGGCGACCCCCTTAAAAAGGGGGTAAAAGAGGGTCAGAAGCCCCCCAATTTATCGGGGGGTTGGGGGGATCTTCGAGGACTAAACACGTTAACCGAACCGTATTGCCCTGCCTCTTTGCTCAACCAATAGGCCGATTACCAGGATTGACTGCATGAATATATTCACTACCCGATTGCGGTCTTCCTCGTTTATAACAAGCTTCTTCTGGTTTACCCCATCCTAGCTGCAAAATCATTTCCAAAAAGCTAGAATTTTCCCACTTGCACAAACTTGCCCATTCTGTTATTTGAACAATTCTCTCTACATCAGATGTGACAATTTTTTGGTACTGTTTATTATTATTGAAACTCAAGTACAAATCCATCCCTATAGAAACTTCATACCAAAATTCTACGATAGAATTTTTAGCAGTTTTTAATATTTCTAAGTCACTAGTGAGGGCTATTAACTCGCTGTCTACTTCGGGATAGTTCAAGTTTTTACCTTTAACTGTTACCTCACGCCAAATAATACCTGAAACTTGATTTTCCCTCTGATATTTATGAATTGCAGCTTTGAAATCTTGATAAGCAGTGAACTGTTGCAGCCCATCAGTTATGAGAAACTGGTCAATTACAGGATTGCCAGATACTGGTATTTCTAATTTTAGGCGTTTTCCCTTGAGGCAGGCTTGGCGTTCGGCTGCCAAAATTTGAATTAGCTCCTGGGTCGTGTAAACCTTTGACATTAGAATACACTCTAGTTAGTCATTAGTCATTAGTCATTAGTCATTAGTCATTAGTCATTTGTTATGGACTATAGACTATGAATTAACTTTCTAATCTGTTAACACAGATATTTCAATATTATCCTTTGACATCGGCGGCAATGTGGTAACAGATATCACTAAAAATTAGGGTAGACCAATTTGGACTACCCCATAAATTACTTAGCTAACTCACTACTAAACTCATTAAAAGCTCGCCGTTTTAGCTGTGCTGTTTCAGTTCGTGGCACTAAATCAAAGATTTTACGAAATTCATCGTCTATCTCTTCAAAAGGTACTTGACCTTTTTTATTTAAAACGACCTCACCTGATTTATTAAACACCACGACTTGAGGAACAGCCCCAGAATAGTAATATCCTGCTTCTGTAGAATTATAGGTCTGTTTCAGTGGGATAGAATCTACATTAATAGGCATAATTTCTGCTACCCGACCATAGAATTCTTGTACCCGTGATATGGAAATGGCATACCTTTTGGAATCGCTGCTGTCATCCAAATAAAAGGCTAAAAAGATGGGTTTATGTTCCGCTAAAGCCTGTGCAAGTGTCTGTCTGGGAGGAACCAATGAACCGTTGCCAGCATAAACGACAAAAATGTTGCCATCATATAAATCATTATTGAGACCAGCATGTGCAGGTTGCATACTTATAATGAAAAGACTTGCAAGCAACAACAGGCATTTGGACAACCACCTTTGCCAGCAAGTAATTTGTTTATGTAAAAAAAGAAACTTTGTGCTATTCATCAAAAGAAACCTTGCAAGCTACTACTTGTCGTGAGTTTGTGCTGAATTCGGCAAACTGGGCTGGATATGTAATTACGCCCGCGCACTACTTTTTAAGATAACGCCTACTGAGATTATCTCTCGGAAGGGGGAGTTGGGAGAGACGCGATTAATCGCGTCTGTACAAGGCAAAGGAGGAAAAAGGGTTGTTGTTATGACTGGAGGCAGAATCTCTAACTTGATGTCAAAGCTGGCTTTTTAAGTCAGGATTCGCTAAACTCACGCATATTAAATTTGCAATTAAATACTTTCAATTAGCAACTGCCAGAAGACTAGGATACCGATGTGGGAAACAAAATACAATTTATAGATAGGCTGCGATTGGGTTTGGCGGTGTCAGTGGCAAAGAGTGTAACGTTTACAGTCCGATGTCTTCGACGGGCTGCGCCTACGCTCCGTCTGGGTGCTGGAAGTGTATTACCAGGCGCAATTGCTCGTCGCATTGAACCCCGACTTTTACAATTATTGAGTCAGCAAGTTAAAAACGGGGTGATTTTAATTGCTGGTACAAACGGCAAAACCACTACAGCGCTGCTTTTATGCACAATATTAGAACGCAAGGGTTTTCGCGTCACTCATAATTCTACAGGTGCAAATCTGGAAAATGGCTTGATGACGGCGCTGTTAGAAAGCACCAACTTACTAGGTACGCTAAATGCTGATTACGCCATTTTGGAAGTTGACGAAAATATTGTCCCAAGAGTATTAGCACCACTCCAGCCGCGAATTATTCTCTGTTTAAACTTGTTCCGTGACCAACTCGATAGGTACGGGGAAGTAGATACAATTAGTAAGCGTTGGACAAAAGTTATTTCTACCCTACCACCAGAAACAGTGGTAATTCCCAATGCTGATGACCCAACTTTATCTAACCTCGGTCAGCAGTTACCCCAACGGGTGTTATTCTTTGGCTTGAATGAACCAGAACATTATTTAGAAGCAATTCCTCACGCTGTTGATTCTATTTATTGTCCCAAATGTGGACATTCTCTAGATTACAAGGGTGTTTATTTGTCTCATTTGGGAGATTTTACTTGTCCCAAGTGTGGTTTTAGTAAAAGTAAGCCGACTCTTGAAAGTAGTGAATGGTCGCAAATTCTAGTTGGTTTGTACAACAAATATAATACTTTAGCTGCTGCTACTGCGGCTATTGAGTTGGGAGTTGATGAAGTAACAATCAGAGATACTATTAATACCTTTCAAGCTGCCTTTGGTCGTGCAGAAGATTTGGTAATTAACGGTAAACGAGTGCGGATATTGTTATCAAAAAATCCTGTAGGAACCAATGAAACCATTCGCGTAGTTACTCAAAGCACAGATAAAACCACACTGCTAGTCTTGAACGATCGCACGCCCGATGGCACTGATGTATCCTGGATTTGGGACGTGGATACCGAGAAATTAGTCGAACGCGGCGGGACTTTAGTAGTGAGTGGCGATCGCGTCTACGATATGGCACTACGTCTACGTTACAGCCAAAAGTCCCCTGAGAGTAACTTAAATTTAATTGTCGAAGAAGATTTGCGACAAGCGATCGCTACTGCATTAGAGCATACACCAGAGAATGAAACTCTGCACATTCTGCCTACCTATTCAGCCATGCTAGAAGTGCGAGAAGTTTTGACTGGGCGGAAAATTCTTTAAATTTGTCATTTGTCATTTGTCATTGGTCATTTGTCATTTGTTATCAGTTATTTTCTATGCCCAATGCCCCATGCCCCATTCCCTAAATTTATGAGTTATCAAAATTTGGAATTAACAATAGGTTGGTTGTACCCGACGCTGATGAGTACCTATGGCGATCGCGGTAATGTAATTACTATAGAACGTCGCGCCGAGTGGCGGGGATACGATGTTAAAGTGTTACCCCTAGATCAAAATGCCACAGCCGCAGATATTAAAACTGTAGATGTAATCGTTGGTGGTGGCGCACAAGACCGTCAGCAAGAAATTGTCATGCGTGATTTGCAAGGTGCAAAAGCTGACGCGATGCGCGAGAAAATCGAAAATGCAACACCAGGAGTATTTACTTGTGGTTCACCCCAATTACTGGGACATTATTATGAACCAGGCTTGGGACAACGGATTGATGGTTTAGGAATACTCGATTTAGTTTCCGTGCATCCTGGTGAAAATACTAAGCGCTGTATTGGTAACTTGGTAATTGAAGTGACAGCTTCACGCCTAGCGCGAGATTTAAAAGAGATGACGGGTAGCACACCATATTTGGTAGGCTTTGAAAATCACGGCGGACGCACCAAGTTGGGGAAAGTGGAAGCATTGGGGCGAGTGGTGTACGGTTTGGGAAATAATGGTGAAGATGGGACAGAAGGAGCATTTTATCAGAATGCGATCGCTACTTATTCTCACGGCCCTTTGTTACCGAAAAATCCCTTTGTCGCCGATTGGTTAATTCAAACAGCGCTGCGGCTAAAGTATCAGCAGGAAATTACCTTAAAACCTTTTGACGATAGCCTCGCTATCCAAGCACGAGAAGCGATGTTTAAGCGATTGAAAGTGAGTTTACCAAGTCCTGCGGCAAAAGTTTAAATTTTCGTGTTTTTCTCGTTCCCTGACTTTCACAGGGAACGCGATTCCCCGGTTTCGCATGGGAAGGTGTGACAAACGCCCCATCAGCCTTGATTTCATGTTTCCTTGTCTACAACTACTAACCCCACACCGCAACGAGTCGCCGCCTCTGCTAACCGAGTATCAAGAGTTGCTAACGGCAATTGTAACCGCAACGCCAATTCTAAATAAGCTGCGTCATAAGCTGCTAAACCTTCCTGTCGTGCTAGCTTCAAGGTTGCATCCAACGCCTTTGCATCCGTAAATAAATCAACCTGAATTAATAGTGACTGTAACAAAGCAATAGCTTGCTCAGATTGTTTTTTAGTCATACGGTTACGTCGTTCAGCCACGACAAGAGTATTCGCAATCTCCAGCGACCAAATTCCTGGTACAAAAGCTTCAGAATCTGGCATCATTGCCAGTATGGCATTAGCATAATCATCGTTTTCATCCACTAAACACCAGCTAATTGCTACAGAACAATCCAAAACAAACTCCATTAAAACCTTCGCCCCTCTTCAAGCATTTCGCGGATTGAGGTTTTATCTAAGGCTACTTCTCGCCGCAGTTGTTGCATTTTGGCAATTGCTTCTTGAATTGATTTTTTTGTCGTCGGCTTTCCCCAAGCGTTATATTGCAGTATAGTGTCATCGCATGGTGCAAGGTCTGTTTTATCTAACGGCTGCACAACTACCACTACTTCTACAGATGTATCTTTATAATCAGTGGGTGTCTGAATGTGCAATATCCCATCTGTCCCAATATGCGATCGCAATTTTTTTGTTTCCATTTTTACCCCCAGGAAATTATATAATTTTTCGTTTCCTGGATTTGACAGGTAATGCAATTCAGGAGACTCTGCTTTTCATTTTAAATTAACAAAGGGCAAAGTATGATTCAAGCTTTAACCAAACAAGTAACCTTTGACGATTTTATCGCCTGGTATCCTGAATCTTCAGACAGGCATTATGAACTACATGATGGGGTAATTGTTGAAATGCCTAAACCAAAAGGGAAGCACTCAGAGATAGCCGGGTTCATCAATGGTTCTTTGTTTATTGAAATCACCCGTTTGTCTATTCCTTGTTTTATCCCTAAAGAATGCGTCATCAAGTCACTTAACACTGATTCAGGTTATGAACCAGATGTCATCGTTCTTGATAGACAAGCTGTTAGAGATGAACCTCGTTGGAAAAAAGAATCTATCATTACGCGGGGTAGTTCCGTCAAGTTGGTTGTAGAAGTTGTTTCAACCAACTGGAGTGATGATTATGCTTTAAAGCTAGAAGATTACGAGTCTTTGGGCATTCCTGAATATTGGATTGTAGATTATCTAGGTTTAGGTGGTAGGCGCTTTATTGGCAATCCTAAACAACCAACTATCTCGATTTACCAACTAATTGAAGGCGAGTATCAAGTTAGGCAATTTAGGGGAAATGATCGCATTCAGTCGCTAGCGTTCCCAGAGTTGAATTTAACTGCTGAACAGATTTTTCGGGCTGGAGAAGTTGCGTGATTTAGGTGGCTAAGGTTTAAATTTTTATCTGACTTTAAAGCAAGAGGAAAGTATGACTCAAACCTTACGCAAACTAGTAACATTTGATGAATTTATCGCTTGGTATCCAGAAAACTCACAACGACGCTATGAACTGCATGACGGAGTAATTGTCGAAATGGCTCCTCCCACAGGTGAACATGAACAAATTGTTGGATTTTTAGTTGGGGAAATAGTTACAGAATACAAACGTTTAAAACTACCTTATTTCATCCCCAAAACAGCATTCATTAAACCGAATCAGAGCGAAGCAGCTTACTCACCAGATGTACTGTTGTTGAATAACTCTAATTTAGTAAATGAACCTCTGTGGAAAAAAGAATCTACTGTAAGCCAAGCGGCATCAATTCCTTTAGTAATTGAAGTGGTAAGTACCAACTGGCGAGACGACTATTTTACCAAAGCAGGTAAATATGAAGAGGTCGGAATACCTGAATATTGGATTGTAGACTATTTAGGTTTAGGTGGTAGGAACTTTATTGGCAATCCTAAACAACCAACTATTTCGATTTACCAACTAATTGAAGGTGAGTATCAAGTTAGGCAATTTAGGAGAAGCGATCGCATTGACTCGCTAGCGTTCCCAGAGTTGAATTTAACTGCTGAACAGATTTTTCAGGCTGGAGAAGTCGTGTAAAAAACGGCTAAAGACCAATAATACTTGATCCTCCCTAACCCTCCTTAAAAAGGAGGGAACTAAGCCCCCCTTTTTAAGGCAGGGCTGTTTCATTCCCCAAAGAGCTTTAAAAATCAAGGGTTCTAGCAATTAAAAATTGGTTATTTTGTTACCAGCGTGCCGATAAAATGAACTATTTTACTGATATTTAAGGGCTTAAATGTTCATCTTATTGTCACCCTTATTTACAATTTTATCGCTAACCATCTTGACAAATCCTGTTTGAAATGGAATGAAACAGCCCTGCCTTTTTAAGGGGGGTTGGGGGGATCTTCAAAATATTAAAACTTTAACCGAACCGTATTGAGAGTCATTACAACTCATTAATGAGTGACAAACACTCGTGCGCGAGTCTGAAATACTCATCTACAAGGCTCAAATACTCATTCACAAGTTCCAAGTATTCGTGAATGAGTCTCAAAAACTCGTCCATGAGTATTTGAGATTCATCGACAAATTACAAAGACTCGTGAACCGACAAAATATCCTCATTAATCGGCAAAATATCCTCATTAATCGGCAAAATATACTCATTAACTGGCAAAATATACTCGTTAACCAGCAAAATATCCTCTTTAACCGGCAAAATATACTCGTTAACCAGCAAAATATCCTCTTTAACCGGCAAAATATACTCATTAACTGGCAAAATATACTCGTTCATGAGTATCAAAGACTCATTAACGGAGTTCATAGCCCCATTAATGAGTATCAAAGACTCGTTTACAAGCTAATCTGAGTCATTGGTAATGATAAATTATTTTTAGATTCAGTAAAAATTATTAACACTCGTGTAGTCTTACACAAGATAGTAGATTGCTTTGATATCTTGCAGCATTCTTAATTAGTAGCCGCGATCGCCTGAAACTCGAAGTTCTAGGAACCAATAGCCAAAGCCACTCAAGTAGACTAAAACCTAAGTCTAAAAAGAATTTAGTCCTCTCAAGAGGACTTTCGCTATCAGCCATAGGTTTCTAACCTGTGGCGGTTGCTGGGATTAGTGCAAAATATTAGTGGTTGTTAGTGGTTGCGAAATTGTCCAGCGAATCAGGGGCATTACATAGAATTTTCGTTAACAGGTGAACTTCAGTATGGCAAACAGGTGTCAACATTTATTTGAAAAAATCCGAGAAGCGAAAGAGAAACGGCTTAAAGAATTAGATTTAAGCAATGATTGGAATACTGACGCCAAGGAAAAATTAACAGAGATTCCTGCTGAGGTGTTTGAACTGGAATGGTTGGAGGTTTTCAATTTAAGCTTCAACGAATTAACGACACTGCCAGAAGCGATCGCCCGCCTGCAACAACTCACTTCCCTGAATTTAATCGGCAACGAATTAACGACACTGCCAGAAGCAATCGCCCGCCTGCAACAACTTACTACCCTGCATTTAAGGGACAACCGATTAACAACGCTGCCAGAAGCGATTGCCCACCTGCAACAACTCACTTCCCTGGATTTAAGGGGCAACAAATTAACGACGCTGCCAGAAGCGATCGCCCACCTGCAACAACTCACTTCCCTGGATTTAAGCTTCAACGAATTAACAACGCTGCCAGAAGCGATCACCCACCTGCAACAACTCACTTCTCTGAATTTAAGGGACAGCCAATTAGCGACGCTGCCAGAAGCGATCGCCCACCTGCAACAACTCACTTCTCTGAATTTAAGGGACAACCAACTAACGACGCTGCCAGAAGTGATCGCCCACCTGCAACAACTTACTTCCCTGGATTTAAACGGCAACAAATTAACGACGCTGCCAGAAGCGATCGCCCGCCTGCAACAACTCATCACCCTGGATTTAAGCCGCAACAAATTAACAACGCTGCCAGAAGCGATCGCCCGCCTGCAACAACTCATCACCCTGGATTTAAGCCGCAACCGATTAACAACACTGCCAGAAGCCATCACCCGCCTAGAACAACTCACTTCCCTGGATTTAAGCCGCAACCGATTAACAACACTGCCAGAAGCCATCACCCGCCTGCAACAACTCACTTCCTTGGATTTAAGCTTCAACCAATTAACGACACTGCCAGAAGTGATCGCCCGCCTGCAACAACTTACTTCCCTGGATTTAAACGGCAACAAATTAACGATGCTGCCAGAAGCGATTACCAGTCTGCAACAACTCACTTCCCTGAATTTAAACTACAATCCCATCGAGAAGCCACCGCAAGAAGTTGTTGAAAAAGGTATTAAGGCGATTAAGGATTATCTCCGACAAATACAAGTAGAAGGTACAGATTATCTGTGCGAAGCAAAGTTACTAATTGTCGGCGAAGGAGGAGCAGGGAAGACAACACTGGCAAAGAAAATTGAAAACCAAAATTATAAACTCCGAGAGGAAGACTCTACGAAGGGAATTGAGGTAATCCAGTGGCATTTTCCAATGGAAAATAGGCGAGAATTTCGAGTCAATGTCTGGGATTTTGGTGGGCAAGAGATTTACCATGCGACTCACCAGTTTTTCCTCACCAAGCGTTCCCTCTACGTTTTAGTGGCAGATACGCGCAAGGAAGACACTGATTTTCATTACTGGTTGAATGTGGTGGAACTGTTAAGTGATAACAGTCCACTGCTAATCATTAAAAATGAGAAGCAAAACCGCCACCGAGAAATCAATGAACGTGAGTTACGGGGACAGTTTACTAATTTGAAGGAGACTTTACCAACAAACCTTGCTGACAATAAAGGTTTAGAAAAAGTTTTAGAACAAATCAAGCATTATATTAAAAACCTGCCCCATATTGGCAATCCTCTTCCAAAAACCTGGGTTAGAGTCCGGGAAGCTTTGGAGAGTGACGCACGCAATTACATCAGCTTGGATGAATACCTGAACATCTGCCAACAAAATGGGTTCACCCAAAGAAATTACAAGTTGCAGTTGAGCAGCTATCTGCACGATTTTGGAGTATGCTTGCATTTCCAAGAAGACCCACTTTTGAACAAAACCGTCATCCTCAAACCCAAGTGGGGAACTGATGCAGTCTACAAAGTGCTGGATAATGAAAAGGTGATTCGTAACCTGGGCAGTTTTACCCGGTCTGATTTGGCAAACATCTGGTGTGAAGACGAATACACCACGATGCATGATGAACTCTTGCGCCTGATGATCAACTTCAAACTGTGCTACGAAATTCCTAGAAGCCAAGGAAAGTATATTGCGCCACAATTGCTATCTGCTAATCAACCTTCCTATGATTGGAATGAAACTAACAACCTGATTCTGCGTTACACCTACGAGTTCATGCCCAAAGGCATCATCACCCAATTCATCGTCGCCATGCATGAGTTGATTAATGAACAAAAATGTGTTTGGAAAAGTGGGGTTGTTCTCAGTAAAGACCAGACGAAAGCAGAGGTAATTGAATATTACAGCAAGCGGGAGATTAAGATTCGATTCTCAGGTCATTACAAAAGAGATTTGATGACCATAGTTACACATGAACTCGATAAAATTCATACCTTGTATAAGCGACTGAAGTACAACAAGTTAATCCCCTGTAATTGCTACAACATCTGCAAAGATAGCCAAGAACCACACTTTTACCCCTTTGAGATATTGCGACAGTTTGTAGCTGATAACCAAGAAGGCATTCAATGTCAAAAAAGCTATCAAATGGTTAAGGTGTCGGGCTTAATTGATGATGTGATAAAGGGGGGTAAAGAGAGGTTTTTTGTAGAGCAGTTAAGGGTTGAACCAAATCCTCCTCAATCTCCGCAAATATCATCTAATATAAATATCAACCTAAATCAAGTTCAAGAACAAAATCAAATTCGTCAAAAGGAAACTAAATCAATGTCAACAGTAAATCATCAATATGGCTCTGGGGATAACATTGGTAGCGATAAAGTTATGCGTGATAAAATCGGCACTCAAATCAACAACTCACAAAACTTGGCACAAGCTGCAAAAGATATTAAAGAACTTTTAGATGAACTGTCACAGGAATATTCTAATACTGCGATTGTTGGCGTCAAAGCAGTAGAAGAAATAGAACAGAAGCCAAAATTGAAAGCTCGAATTATCAATGCCCTGAAAGAAGCAGGATCAGAAGCTCTGGAAAAAGCAGTTGATCATCCTGCTGTTAGCATTGTCATAGCAGCCGCCAAGGGCTTTATGGATACCTGAATATATCTTGATTTATCCAGAGTACACAGCAACTTTCCTCGGCTATTTTGAAGTAATTAAATAGTTACTTGGGTAATAACTTATAAAACAAATTACCCTTTACTAACCAGTTAATTTGGAATTTTAACTCCTAACTCCTAACTCCTTCTACTGTTCTTCACCTTTCTCCTGAAGGAGCGATCGCCAATCTTCAATCGCCTTCTCCGTCCACAGCCAATTTTTAGCTAATTGATCTACCTGGAAATTTACAGGATCAGACTTGAGAACCATTTGCCGTAGCTTTATCGCTTCATTCAGATATTGTGTCTGCTTACCATTAGACTGACTCAGTGCAGATTTATACAGTCCGAGAGCTAAACCAGCATAGGAAGTTAAAGCATCTTGAGGCACTGCTGTCTTTGTAAATGTTGAGTCTGTGTTCTGCTCTTTGAGAGCTAAATTCAAAGCCTTGAACCAAGAATCATTAGCTCGATT
The DNA here is from genome assembly GCF_020829645.1 of Nostoc mirabile CHAB5784. Lineage (GTDB taxonomy): Bacteria > Cyanobacteriota > Cyanobacteriia > Cyanobacteriales > Nostocaceae > Nostoc > Nostoc mirabile. The sequence continues at coordinate 98,408 of NZ_JAIVFS010000011.1, forward strand.
TAAATCGCCTTCAGTGTAGTAAGCAAATCCCAAAGCGTTATTATACAAAAGCGATTCTGGGTTAGCTCTTGCAGCAGTTTCCCAGTAACGGCGGGCATCATCGACGCTATAGTTATTGTCTCCAGTTTGGATAGACTGCCACGCTAACCGTCCCTTGTAAAAGTTGACAGATGGCTCGTCAGCTTGTTTATTTGGAATCAGTTTCAGGGCAGTTTCAGCCGCACTCAGTGCGCCACGATTGAGTAGTTCTTCTACAGCCAATAACCCACTTTGCAAGTCGCCCTGGCTCAATTTTTCTGTAGCGGTGGCGGTGACAATTCCAGTCTCTGCTGTTTGGAAATCGGTATTTTGCTGCTTTTTAATAGGTAAAGACTGGGTGGGAATTACTGGTATGTTAGGCAGAATTGGCTGCTGGGGTCGATGCCACCACCAATTTAAACCGATCGCAGCAGCTAAAGCACTGATCCCCACAATACCCACAATTGGCCAAAGCTTGCGGCGACGAGTACGATTTCTTGGTGGAGCTGGTTGCGATGCCTGCGGCGGGCTACGCCTACGCAAAAAATCAGCAGAATTTTGCCAATTTCCTTCCAAGTTTCCAGGAGTTTGAGGTGGCGGTGTTGGGGCTTCTCCCCACAAATCTGCTTCCTCTTGCGAAGAAGTCATTTCTTCTGAAACCTGGCTTTGCTGAAGACTATTTTCTGAAATTTGTTGATCCAGTTCAGTTGGAGCTGTTTGGTTATCTAGCTGACGAAATAAATCCGAAACTATAGCACAATCTTCTGCATAACTTGGGTCATCATACTCAATTTCATCAACAAGATCGCCCCAAGTATCTTCACCTAGCCAGTCCAACCCAGAATCACGCGCCAAACCAGAAGGAATCATATGCTCCATTCCTAAAGGCATCTCGCTATCATCTGCCATAGCAGAGTACATCGTAGAAGTTGCCCCTAAAGGCGAATTATACTGGTTGGACTTTGCACTTTCCGATAACTCAGTTTCCTGGCTCAGAAAACCGTCAAATTCTGGCTGGAGATACAAAATCGGTAATGCCCAGTACATCTGGTGAGAACCATAAGCAGAAATTAATCCTTGGCGCACCCGACTGACGCACAAATCTACTGGATATCCCTGACTCAAGTTGCGGTAAAACAATTGTGTGAGCGTTAACGCCACTTCATCAGGAATCCGTTCTGACATCGCCAAAACGCTTCTAATTCCGCGCTTCACCAGACTTTCTGCCAGGTTTCGTTCGCCAGTATCTCCAGAGGGATCAGATGGAGGTGTATACGCCCCCAAGCAGGAGTTAAACACTGCCATTTGGATATTATTGTTGACGAGCAAACCAGCCAGATCGTCTCCAGTCAAAATTTCCGTTAAGCCAGTTCTGCGACTAGCAAGATAAATTTCTCCGCCATTAGAACCTAAGTTACTATGACCAGAGTAGTGGAGAACATGGTATCTGCCTTGTTCTAGAGCTTGCGTCAGTTCTTCCCGCCCTGGTTGATCTAATACAGTGAGTTCAATTTCTGGGAAACGATTGCTATTTTCAGCAAGTCGTGGTATACGGTGAAGTTCTGCTTGCAGTTTGATAGCTTCCTGTGTCTGTAAGTCAAGGCGGACTTGATCTGAGGGGGAAGCAATTACCATCAATACTTTTACACCACCTTGTTGTAGTGGCGTGGGCATATTTTGCGTAGGCGTAGCCCCCCGCAGGGATCGCAAAGGGGAAGCCCCCAAAATTCCACTTTGGAAGCGAGAAAAAGCGATATAAGGCCCGGTAGCCAGAGGGCGATCGCCTGCGTGCATCACTTCCCAAGGCAAACGAGCTAGCCTCGTGTCTTTTAGCCCCAAGCGTAAGCGTAGTACTTGTTGATGGTTCTGGGCAATACCTTGGGCAGTAATCCAACTATCCCTGAGAGTGCCTTGAAATAGGGCGTTATAAAATTGTTGACCCAACGCCACCAAATTAACAGAGTTTCTGGCGATATTGCTTTCCTGCCCAGCAGAGGCGAATATATCTCCCTGCAACACCGACTTCAACGGATCATTCATCAAATGCCCAGCAGCCATCAACCAATCAGCTACAGGCCAAGTCACCAATTCTTCTGCCAATGGTACCCCAGGCGCGACTTGTTCCGTCCGCACCAAGTAGTCATTTTGCCCTACAGGAGTTACCGAAATGTGGAATTCCTGGGTCACAGTTTCTCCTGTTTGCCTCCTAAATCTGGTTTGAAACGCGAAAGTTTCAAGTCGATTCTTCGCTCCCTCTGATAACTTAGATGCATCCCACCCCTGAATGTTTCTGATTCTAGTTGTTTTGCTTTTTCTGCCTTTACAACTTTATCCGGATCGGATTACTTGCGACTAGAACACTTAATTGGTAGATGCACCTTGATCTTCAACTCCCCTAGTTGGCTAAAACCCACTGGGGGTTTTTTTCAATTTTGGCAAACAACAGCAACTTCTGACGCAGATATTCTCTACCAGAAAATAGTGCTTAACCCTAGAATACTTGATTAATATAGGACTTACGCAAAAACCCTCTACAAACTCTCATTCCTCCGTGACGCGCCAGTTGCTACCCTTCTCCTGACGGAGACGCTGCGCGAACGGGAACGCGCTTGAGCGAACAAGTCTCTTAACCGCAAGGGCGCACTGGCTTCTCTGCGCCGCGCCAGTTGCTTCTCCCAAGGGGAGACGCGCAAGGGACAAGTCTCTTAACCGCAAGGGCGCACTGGCTTCTCTGTGGTAGCCGGACGGCTTGCCCTCCGGGTGACGCTCGTACCTCTCTACGAGACGCTGCGCGAACGCTAACGCTGCGCTAACAGCAGTCGCTCATGGGGGAAACCCCCAAGACCGCGCTGCTTCACCGCTTTGCGTCTACGTTTTCCGTTACCCGTGCGTAAGTCCTATAATAGATGGGATGTCCCTTGATTTTTAACTCCCTTAATCAGTTCATATCCACTCTTGTTTTTTTGACACAAAAGAAGAATCAATTTTCTCAGAAATTTATCCGGAGCATGGTGGTTAAACCTAGAACATTTAATTGGTAGATGCACCCTGATAACTAGCTCCCCTGGTTGGCTAACGCCCACTGGGGGGTTTTTTATGAAGGAAGTAAGCACAAAACTTACGCACTAAAAGCTTGAAACCTATATCTAAATAAGCCTACGCCAGTTGCTTCTGCTGTTCAAAAACGCTTTTGCTAGCAAGCTTTAAGAGTCGGGGAACCCTTTCAGTAGTTCCATACCCTACACATTCCTACGTTGCTACCGCTACGCTAAGAGCCAACTTTTTCAGGAGTTTGGGGGATCTCTTGTGCGTAAGCCCTAAAGCAACAATCATGCTTGACTTCTGACTTTTGACTTTTGACTTCCCCGAACGCGAATTTATGTTGAGCGGAGTCGAAACACAGCGTCTCGTTGGCGCAGCCTCTCGTAGAGAAGAAAAGGGGCTGACGCACCCATTATTTAAGGCAGCGCACCAGTCATTTAATTGGCAAATTAATCCTGATAACTAACCCCTCTGAGGTTTTTCTTTGATAAATAAACAGTAACAAATTCAACCTCTGCTAATTTATCCGGTAGCGACCCATTTACAGTAGAAAAGATTATTGGTAGATGCACCCTGATAACTCACTCCCCTAGTTGGCTAAAACCCACTGGGGGTTTTTTCTACTTGCTTCGGCGTAGTGCGTCGTAGACATTGCCATCAACCCCGATTTTGACGATTTTCTCCGGAAGATACTGGCTGCCCCTAGAAAAGATTATTGGTAGATGCACCCTGATAACTCACTCCCCTAGTTAGGTTAACACCAACTGGGGTTTTTTAATTTAAAAAATAACTGACCTTTGTACAAATTTATCCGGAGTATGGTCTTCTACCTGAGAACATTTAATTGGTAGATGCACCCTGATAACTAACTCCCCTGGTTGGCTAACACCCACTGGGGGTTTTTTTTGGCTTAGACGCGTAGCGCAAAGCCAAAGACTCCGAAACTCCGGGCTTGTCGTTAGACATCGCCCACATAACTGGAGTGGATCACTATACTTGTTGCTACTGCTGGTAGACCTTGAGTATGCTTCTGTTGCCAGGATAAAGCATAACCCGATCGCCCCGTCCCTGAATCGCTTTCTTTTTATTATGAGCTAGAGATGCCATACCAAAATGATTGCTATGATATTTAATCATAATTCTTAATTTTTTTTCTACATTTTGACCCTTACTCCCAAAAAATCGCCTTCCCTACTAGAAGCAGGGAAGGAGAAAAAGCTACTGGTTTAGGGTTTCACTATTAAGTTGCCAAGAATGACCAAATAATTACTAATTCGTAATTCGTAATTCGTAATTAAAGGTACAGAGCAACTAACTAACATTTTATGGAGACAAATAAATTTATTCCTCAATTAGGCCCCCGACTTCAGTCGTGGGGTAATAATTACGAATTACGAATTATAAATTACGAATTATTTTGACCAGCTATATGGTAATATTTTATGGCGTTATGCTAAAAAACTTTGCCTAGAATCAAAGAGTCCCCAACCCATGAGTTTAGCTGTAATTAAGTTCTCTTCAGAAGAGTGCGGCATTTGCCACAAAATGTCTTTTTATGACAAAAAAGTGGCACAAGAACTGGGTTTAGAATTTATCGATGTAAAAATGCAGGATACGGCTGCTTACCGCAAGTATCGCAAGATTTTATTAACTCAGTATCCCGATAAATCAGAAATGGGATGGCCTACTTACATCATCTGCAATTCTCCAGAAGGGGAATTTCAGATTGTGGGTGAAGTAAAAGGAGGTCATCCCAAAGGGGAATTTAGAAGCCGTCTTCAAGAAGTTTTGAATTCCCCAGCTAGTCAGAACTAAATTACCTCAAAAGATTTGACCTCTAGGACAGGACCAATCATGGCAGTAGTCATGATATCTTCACGCACCTGTCCTTTTACTTTTGCTTTTTGTCCGGCTTTGAGTAAGTTTTTGTCAGCCCCTCTGAGGATTTCGTAAGTAACGCCCTCTTCTGTGACTAACGCCCATGCGCCTGTGCCAATATCACGGTGTTCGATCGTACCTGTAAGTGTAATCATAGTGGGGGAGTGGGGAGTAGGGAGTAGGGAGTAGAGGGTAGGAAGTAGAGAGTAGGGAGTAGGGAGTAGAGAGTTATTAAGAATTCTTCCCCCATTCCCCATTCCCCATTCCCCACTCCCCATTTATGCTATTTTTTCTTCATTTTTCAATGCTAAACGAGCAAGTCCATAACAGATTAGAGCATTGGCGATGAGGAAGAGGCGTGCTATGTGACCACTTCCCAAACCCAAAACTGCTGGATCTAAAAATGCACTTACTGTCAAGCACGCTGCTACACCTAAGGTTGAACCAATGGCAAACCATCTCCAACTAGGATGTCCCAGCAGCAATGCCATTAACACAATGGGAATCAGTACGCTAGCAAATAGGGGATTCAATGCATCGGTTCCCTGGAGAGTATTTCCTAGTTCGGGAATTGAACTGCCCAAAACCCGGAAAGGCCATTGGGGAAGATCAAAAATATAGATTCCTTTGAGGAAGAATAACCCGGAACTGCCAGCGATTAGTCCACTAGATAAAGACCAACTCCAAGTGAAGGGGAAGTAAACCCGTAAAAACCAAGCCAGTAGATAGGAACCAACTACCATTAAAATCTTGGGTAACAGTGCGATCGCACCACCATCAATCCAAAAGCCGGGGTTAAGATAGCCGTTATCCCGTAACCACCGAAAGAAATCGGGGAAACTGATTTGCCCCGCGAAGGCTAGTTTGACTGCTGCTTCTGCATTGAGTTGTCCAGCACCATAATAGTTTAAACCATCATCCTGGATAACTCGCGCCGACTGTTTGAGGACTTTTAAAATTTCATCTGGTTCTTTGATGCCAGCAGCTTTGATTAATGCCGCAACACCAGCAACGTGGGGAGAAGCCATGCTTGTACCCTGGAAACCCAGAAATACCCCTTCGCCGTTTTCGTCAATAGTTTCTTGGAGAATCTTACCAGCTTCACTACCACCAGGAGCAGAGATATCTACCCCAGCACCAAAGTTAGAATAGGGCGCTCTTTCACCATCTGGGCCAATTGCGGAAACGCCGATTACATACGGATAGCGGGCTGGATAGCTTGCCCCATTGGCGTTTTCATTTCCGGCTGCGGCAATGATAACTACGCCTTTTCTATGGGCATACTCGATCGCTTCTTTCATCAACTTGCTTTCACCACCACCGCCTAAGCTCATATTAATCACATCTGCGCCTTTATCAGCAGCAAATTTAATCGCTTCGGCAATATCGGCAACAGTACCGCCACCATACGAACTGAGTACCTTGAGCGGCATTAAACTGGCTTGGTAAGCAATTCCAGCTACGCCATATTTGTTATTTGTGGCTTGGGCAATAGTTCCGGCAACATGAGTACCGTGACCATTATCGTCTGTGGCTTCTTCTCGGTCGTTAACAAAATCATAGCCTTTGACGAATTTTGTCTCATACAAGTCGCGCACCTTGGTAATACCGGTGTCAATTACTGCAACTGTGATGCCACTGCCTTTGGTTTGACTCCATGCGCCTTCAATACCAATTTTGTGCAAGTTCCACTGCTTGCTGTAATATTGGTCATTGGGGCCAATTAATGAGGGGGTTGTCTCATCATCTTCTTGGGGTCTTAAAAATTCTCCAAGCCTTGCTGCTTTACCGGGTTGTGGAATCTTGCTGTAGATATAGTTTGGTTCAATGAATTCTGTAGCTTGGGCAAACTGAGATTTTTTCAGTTCTTGGAGCCGTTGGCGATCGCCCTTGATAATATAAACATTATCTTTTTTGGAAAACTTGTTGTCTAATTGGGGTGTAACGTTGTATTGTTTGGCGATCGCTTGCAGATCCTGTTCCACCACAAGTGATGGAATATCTTCCCGAAAATCAAGCAAAATCGTCTCAAACTCTCCTTTAGCTGCCAATCCCTGGAAATTCAGGAAACCAAATATGGCAGATCCCAGCCCAATGACAAACAAGCACAATAATATAAGTTTTCTCATATTAACTCATCACCGCTTTTTGCCAGTTTGCTCACTACCATAACTTATCTCCATCCTTTAGTGGTGGATTTTGCACTTTTAGTTACAAGTTTCACTCAGGACTTTTTTAAACGATGGAACGTGGTCTTTTGTGGTTGCCCTTATTAGTAATGTTTTTCTGGTTGGCTTGGCAAGGCTCGAAGGAATATCAAAAAGTTGAAGCCTATCGCGCTTGGGCAGAGCAATTTGAACGGGCTAAGTACGATATTTATGCTGTATTAGGTCAAAAAGGCAACAATTTAACTTGGGGAAAACCTACGCCTAAAGGGCCTATTAAACTAGAAACATTCTCTTTGCTTGATGTGAAACAAATATATCTTTTGGTAGATGACAAAAAAGTAGATTTAGAAAATCTACCAGAAAAAGGTCGTTCTATAGAGTTAGAATTTCTATTTTCCGAATCTACTGATTCAGTTCGGGTTCCGTTTACAGAAATTCCTTTGGCAGCAGAATGGGATAAGTTTTTGCAGAGGGTGTTAGAAAGTTTGCGATCGCAAGCTAATCAGTAGTTATATTAAGTCTGGCTAATTATCTATGGTAGTAGGTATCATAATCAAAATATTTAATTGAAGATAGAGGAAAGTCAAAGATGTAATCAGCAGATTAGCTGTGCTATGACCCAAACCAATTAAAGTATGAATGAGAGCGATCGCGTAGTGAAGTTGAACACTGGCCGTGAGGTCTATTTTTTGGTGTTGCAAAATATTCCCCTTTTTTGTACTTTTACCAGACTAATGCTAGTTTTTGAACCCAACCCCTTACAGTTATAGGTGTAGAGAAGCCCAGCAAAGAATTTAGTTGCTCAATATTAAATCTTCTTTGTCTAGTTATTCCTCTACACCTGCTCCGTTGGCGCAGCCTAAGAAGAGAAGAGACTTGGTTATCAAAATACATAACTAAATAGTGATGAAATTGGAAGGTTGAGCAACAAGTATACTTGCACTAACATTATCCAACTTCGCCAACACTTGATTATCAGAACTATCCATAATGAAGGCTTGACTTCCTTGTTGCTGTATCAACAATTGACCAAACTGGAGACTACCTGACAACGCAACCTTGTCCTTACCTATTTCAAAGTCAGTAATGGAGTCCGTGCCTTCATCTAAAGCCAATACAAAGGTGTCAGCGCCATAACCCCCTGTAAGTACATCTTTGCCATAGCCCCCATAAAGCCAGTCATTGCCTGCGCCCCCGAATAGTTGGTCATCGCCGATACCACCAAATAGCGTATCGTTAGCGTTATCACCCAAAAGCCTATCATTGCCACTATCGCCATACAACAGGTCATTACCTTCACTTCCCCAGAGAGTATCGTTTCCGTCGCCTCCGGAAAGTTGGTCATTTCCTAGATTACCTACCATGCTATCTGCACCCCCAAACCCATAAATCTTGTTGGCTGGGGCATTGCCTTTTAAGTACTCAGAGCTATCAGTGCCATTGAGAAGATAAATTTCGCTAGCAAGAGGGGGTTTAACTGTGCCACTAATGGCAAAGTTAAACAGGCTTTCGTTACTATCGTTGCTGTTAAAACTGAAACTGCCAGCATAAGTTCCAGGTGTAGGTGTATTCGTATTGAGTGCCACCGTTATACTTCTTGAATCCTTGGCAGCCACACTATATGGAAAAGTCCCTACCAAACTAAAGCCGTCGGGGAGTTTGGGATTACTCAGGTTGAGGGTAGCTGTACCCGTGTTCTTGATGGTGAAAGTTTTGGTTATGGTACTACCGAAAGCGACGTTGCCAAAGTTAATGGCAGTGGTGCTACCATCTGCAATGTTAACTGTGCCATTGAGAACTTGAATTTCGGGGGCAGGAGCGGGCTGAACTTTACCCCTAATGGCAAAATCAAAGGAGCTTTCGTCAGGATCGTTATTGCTCAAACTGAAGCTGCCAGCATAGGTTCCAGGTGTTTTTGTATTGAGTGCCACCGTTAGACTCGCCCAATTATTGACAGCCAAGGTAGGTGGAAGAGTTCCTACCAAACTAAAGCCGTTGGGGAGTTCGAGATTAGTCAGGTTGAGTGGAGCTTTACCCGTGTTCTTAATGGTAAAAGTTTTAAATACGGTGCTGCCGAAAGCGGCATCGCCAAAGTCAATGGCAGTGGTGCTGCCATCTACAATGTCAACTTTGTTATTGACAACTTCAATTTCGGGAGCATTAACTTTACCACTGATAACAAAGTTAAAGGGGCTTTCGTTACTATCGTTGTTGCTTAAACTGAAGCTGCCAGTGTAGGTTCCGCCAGTGGTGGTATTTAGTGCCACTGTTATATTCGCCGAAGTCTTGGCAGCCAGAGTAGATGGAAGAGTTCCTACCAAACTAAAGCCGTCGGGGAGTTTGAGATTACTCAGGTTGAGTGCAGCTATACCTGTATTCTTAATGGTAAAAGTTTTGGTCACGGTGCTGCCAGCAATCACCTCGCCAAAGTTAATGGCGGTAGTGCTGTTATCTGCAATGTCAACTGTGCCATCAAGAACTTGAATTTCGGGGCTAGGAGTCTTATCGGTGGGGGCTTCGTATGCGCCAATATCAATCAATACACTGCCGTCGCCATCGCCATCTAGGGGAGTGTTCTTAGTGATGCTATTGAAAGCATTGGAACCACCATCGATTGCCGGACTTCCAGGTCTGAGCCTAAAGTCACCATTCGCTGCATTAACAAACAACGGGTCTTTGTTTAATACATTTCCTGATCCTGTACCTTTAAAAACTCCGTTGTAAGCAAGGTTGTTATCAAATGAATAATTACTAGAATTAGCAATAGAACTGGCAGACTCTCCGTCCTTTGCATACATAATATTGTTAACAACCCGAACATTTTTAGCACTGTTAAGGAGAATTTCTCCGACTGAAAGTTCTTGTGAGTTTTGGTAAATTGTGTTATTGACAATGTCTACAGGGTTTTCTCCTTTGAAAATCTGAATACCTGCGCCACCATTGTTGTAAACTAAGTTATTACTGATTAAGGCTTTGCCCTGGTATGCAACATTTCCAATATAAGCAGTGTCAAGCATTATTCCATGACCCTCTGTTACTTCTCCTGCATTAATCCAAGGAACTAATTGCTTATTATCAAAGGATGTGTTACCTCTAATAATTACTTTGTAATCTGTGACATTGTTGTCAGAGTTCCAAAGCTTAAACATTGTAATTCCTTGGGTTCCAAAAGGTGAGTACCAAGCATTTCCAGAAACGATATTGTTTTCTACTGTAATGTAGTCTGCTTGAATTGTTACAATCCCGCCTCCTGGAAAATTAGAAACCTTGTTATTGCTAATTGTGATGTGATGTGAATGCTGATTTTCGTTATCATCCAGAGATGTAACGCTAATACCATTCCCAGATGTTGCTGAGTTATTCAAATTATCTTTATGCTCGAGCGCATATTCTAATGTAGTTTCATCTCGTGCTCCCAGCAGTGTCAGCCCTTCAATTACTACATAAGAAGAGCCTGTAATAGAGATAGCATTCCAATTGTTTTTGTGTGCTTCTAAAACAGGTGTGTGTCCAGGATAAGCAGTAAATGTGATCGGCGCATTAGCGGTACCATGCTTATCTGAAATACTCAGGATATTAGGGTAAATGTTTGTGTAAATACCATTCATGACGTAGACGGTATCACCGGCCTGCACCAAGTCCGCAGCTTTTTGGAGGGTGCGAAATGCCTCTCCTTGGTTCAAGCCATCATTCTTATCATTGCCTGTTCCAGAAACGTAATATGTTTTGCCAGCCATGAGATTAACTCCGAATGTTTATAAGGGGAATTGGTAGTACGTTCTCAGCAATAAACTATGTTGCTAAGTAGTTATTTGAATGGATCATTTATCTGGACTTTTCAAGACAGTCGCAGCTGTGCGATCGCAACTTGAAATCGCGTCGCTTGTAGAAAAACTGTTGGAAAACTGAAAATTTTTATCCTATTAACCGTTGATGGTTAAAGTAGGGATGTCGATACCGTCAATCGTGAGTATTTTATTGAGGGTGATCGGACAATTTGCACGCAGACAAGGCAGCGCAAAGCCAAAGACGTTTCCTGTCATCTCTGCGTTTTTTGAGTGGTCAAAGTTGAATTGGTTGAAACTTTAGTAGGTTTACCCTTTAACTTAAGGGAACTAATGTAACAACTTAGTCGAACCTGTTGTACGCGGTGTAACTGAGCCTTGTGAACTCATGTATTAAAACTAACCTTGATACAGGAAATAGAAATCAGTGAATATTCTGAATATAGTTATTTTTTTTACAACAAAAGCAACAAATTTATGGAGATGTCGTGGTGGAGTCCTGTTAATTTCCAAAGTGATATGGGAGTGGAGAGCGCTTTGTGCGAGGATTTAATGAAATTTCTCTAAAAATTTTTAAAGAAGCGATGCCTTCTTTACCAAACACCCCGCTACCGCTAACAGCACTTTCAAGTCAAGTTGTCGTAAATTTTTGTGGTTGCGATCACAAAGGAGGCTGGAAGGAAGAGGGTTTTAGCCTAGATCATCAATCTTTGAGATAGTTTGGTTTAATGGTGCCAACTTACTTAATCTTCATAATATGAACACTGAAATCAACTCCAGAATACCCGTTGCTTTAACCATTGCTGGTTCAGATAGCGGTGGCGGTGCAGGAATTCAAGCTGATTTACGTACCTTTGCTTTTCACTGTGTCCACGGTACTAGCGCTATAACCTGCATCACTGCACAAAACACTTTAGGAGTGAATAGGGTTGATGCCATGTCAACAGAGGCTGTTGTGGCGCAAATTCAGGCAGTAGTAGAGGATATTGGCGTACAAGCTGTCAAAACGGGAATGTTGCTTAATCAGGAAATTATCTTTGCTGTTGCCCAGCAGGTGGAAGCTTTACAAATCGATAATTTAGTAGTTGATCCAGTAATGGTGTCACGTACAGGGGCACAATTGATTGATGATGATGCTGTGAAGACTCTATGCCATGCCCTGATTCCCAAGGCGGTTGTGATCACGCCGAATCGCTACGAAGCCCAGATTTTAAGCGGTTTGCAAATTAACTCTTTGGAGGATATGCAAGCTGCTGCTGAAATTATTCACAAGACTTTACGGACGAAGGCTGTTTTAGTCAAGGGCGGAGGTATGCAGGGAGATTTGCGTGGCGTTGATATCTGGTTTGATGGGGACAAGTTGGAAGTTTTAACTTGCCAGCAAGTAGAGACAAAAAATACTCACGGTACTGGTTGCACACTATCGGCTGCGATCGCTGCTAATCTGGCCAAGGGAAAAGACTTGTGGCAAGCAGTGCAAGAGGCAAAGGAGTATGTGACTACTGCACTCACTTACGCCTTAGATATTGGTGAAGGGCAAGGCCCTGTAGGACATTTCTTCCCATTGTTAGGACTGGGGACTAGGGAAAAGTTTTCTTAGTACCAATCCCCAATCCCCAATACCCAATACCCAATCCCCAATACCCAATAATAAATCTTTGCCCTTTCGCTATTTTTCTATTATTCTTGGGCATAGTTTCACGGCTGACTATCTCTGTTAGCATCTCTGTACGACCTACTTACTTTGATTTTTAATACCAAGCCCCCGATGCGAACAACCATAGGTTCTGTTCACAGCAATTCGCCAACACCGACTACTCAAGCCTACCCTCCCTCTGTACCATTATCTGTATACAGGGAATTGTCAACAGAGTTGCAAGCAGCGCAGGCGAAGCTACATGCACTTACCACTAAAAATCAGCAACTAGCACAAGAAAATCAACTACTACGCCAAGAAATTACCAAAGTTGTTGAGTCTTTGTCTCACTTGCAAAATTTTGTGGATTCCCATACTACGCCTAGTTATCACCAAGTCCCCCAAGCTTCTGATGATGTTAAAAATGCCGCTAAAGTGCCAGTAACACAAGGGCGTTCACGTCAGCAGGTTTCTCGTTCGCATCCACCCGTTATCCCCAAGACGCCACCCGAAAAAAGCCGCCGCCAAGACTTTTCTCCACCTGTAATGGAAATGAATTTCCCCATCCCAGAACCAGTTTTTATAGAAGAGCAACAAGTAAGTTATTATTCCACTATTGAGCCAGATCCCAAGGGAATCAATGGTTGGTGGTTAATTATCACCATATTGTTAATCATGCTTACTGCCTTTAGTGCTGGATATTTTGTTGTGCGCCCCTTGTTTGAACATCAGAAACGTTAGTTGACACTCCCACAGTCAGCAGCACTAAGGTTTCGAGCTACCGTGCAATTTCTCTGCAATCATTCTCTAAAATATCTGAGCATATCTGCTAAATCGCGGAATTTATTTATTTTTAGGTTATAAAAGCTACATAAAATGCTAAATTGACAGCAACTTCTTTATGTTAGAACCTCAAAGATTATCCAATTAATAAATCCTTGCCGCTTTTCATGTCCCAAACCCTCAGGCAGAGCATCTACACTTAAAAAAGTGGTAATTATTACATATATTTTAGGAAAAGCACTGCTAGTTACAGCTTCAGACAACGGATCTGGTTAGATATATAAACGAAGCTAGTAGAAGTCAGGAGTCAAAAAGATGAAAAAAGTAGAAGCTATTATCCGCCCATTTAAGCTAGATGAGGTAAAAATTGCCTTGGTTAACGCTGGTATTGTCGGCATGACGGTTTCTGAAGTCCGGGGGTTCGGACGGCAGAAAGGCCAAACTGAACGGTATCGCGGTTCTGAGTACACCGTTGAGTTTCTACAAAAACTCAAAGTCGAAATCGTAGTTGATGACAATCAAGTTGATATGGTGGTGGACAAAATTATTGCTGCTGCCCGCACTGGTGAAATCGGCGATGGTAAAATTTTCATCTCGCCTGTTGAGCAAGTGATTCGGATTCGCACCGGCGAAAAGAACACAGAAGCAGTTTAAAAAAGTTATGAGTTAAGAGTTATGAGTTAAGAGTTATGATCTGTGAGTCAAGACTAAATGAGTGAAGATTTAGCAAAATTCATAAATCCAAACTCCTAACTCCTAACTCCCAATTCCTAACTCCAAACTCCTAACTCCTAACTCTCTCCAGTTGCGGAAGTAAAGCTGTAAAAGCCTTGCCTCGATGGCTAATTGATCCTTTCAACTCTTGTGTCATCTCAGCAAAGGTCAATTGCAACTCTTGCACATAAAAAATTGGATCGTAGCCGAAACCACCATCACCACGCGGTGCATGGAGAATTTCGCCACGACAAATACCTTCAGATTGTAATACGATCGCACCATCAGGACGAGCGATCGCTACTGCACAAACAAATTGAGCTTGTCGATTGACTTCGTTATCTAATTCTCTCAATAGCCTAGCAATGCGTTCTGAGTCGGTTTTGGCGTAACGTGCAGAATATACCCCTGGTGCGCCATTTAGGGCATCTACTTGCAAGCCCGAATCATCAGCAATTGCCCAGTTTCCTGTCGCTTTAGCAATTTGTGATGCTTTTAGACAAGCGTTGGCGGCAAAGGTTTCGCCTGTCTCTTCAATTTCCAATTCTTCAGGTTTGAGGGTTAATTCCCAACCAGAATTTTCCAGATAAGCTTGCATTTCCCGCAACTTACCTGGATTTCCTGTAGCTACTACGAGTAATTTGATCATTAGTCATTGGTCATTGGTCATTGGTCATTGGTCATTGGTCATTTACCAAGGACAAAGGACTAATGACTAATGACTAATAATTAATTTTACTCCGCCCAGTGTTTCGCCCAAGCAAGAGTTTGATGCACTTGCTCAATTGTCGGGGCTTCGCAGTAGAGGCGTAAAACTGGCTCGGTACCGCTAAACCGAATCATTAGCCAGCTTTTATCAGCGAGGCGATACTTGTAGCCGTCAATTGTTTGGCAATCAATTACTGCTAACCCTGCAATTTCTGTTAAGGGTTGAGTTTGCAGTTGTTGCAAAAGACGCGATCGCACTTCCATACTTGCTAAGGGTAAATCAATGCGATCATAAGCTGAAATAAACCCTGTTTGTTTCTGCAAGTAGCGATAATACTCACCTAAATCCAAACCAGATTCTACAATCGCCTCTAGGACGTATAATGCTGACAGCAGCGCATCGCGTTCGGGAATATGACTGCCATAGCCAATTCCTCCCGACTCTTCGCCGCCCAGCAACACTTTTGCTACTAACATTCTATCAGCGATGTATTTATAACCAACTGCTGTTTCAAATACCGACAGGTTATGTAGTGCTGCGACAAGGGGCATTAAGTCGGAACCACTAACAGTTTTGACTATTTCACCACTAAAGCCACGCCGCAGGGTTAAGTGGTCGATTAATATTGGAATTAATACTTGAGAACTTAGGAAGTTGGCTTCTCCATCAACTGCTGCAATGCGATCGCAGTCTCCATCAAATACCAACCCCACCGTTAAACCTGATTTATCGGTTTTTCGGTGAGCTTTGATGACTTCAAACAACTTTGAAAGGTATTTTGGCAAGGGTTCCGGCGCACCACCGCCAAAGAGGGGATCGCGTTCTGAGTTGATTTCTTTGACTTGATTACCTAGTAGCTTCGCCAATCCGCCAGCCGCCGCGCCATGCATAACATCGGCAAATAATGTCAATTCGCCAGATGCGATCGCTTCTCGAATTTTGGTAATATCAACTTTACCTTCTAGTGCTTCTGTATAACTAGGCCAAGGATCAAATTTCTCTTGCTTCCCTGGAGTAGCTGCTAATGTTACTCCAACCGACAACTGCGCTTCTATCTCTTTTGTGACTTCTGGCGGTACCGACCCACCAAAACAACCCTTGACTTTTAAACCCAAATATGCTCCAGGATTATGGCTGGCTGTAATTACCAGCGCCCCTAAAGCATTGAGTTGTTTTGCTGCCCAACTATAAGCTGGGGTTGGGGCATAAGTTTCGCTCAGTAGCACATCAAATCCGACAGCAGTGACAGTATCAGCAACAGCACGAGCAAAATCTTCTGCCATGAATCGGCGATCATAACCGACAATTATTGTCCGGCTACCCACTGTAGAAAAATATGTATCATATAATACTTTTGCGGCAACTGGCGCGACCAGGGCTAGGCGTTCAAAGGTGAACTCGTCACCAATAACGCCCCGCCAGCCGTCTGTACCAAACTTGATTGAGTTAGCTACAACTGGCATCTAAGTATCCTAACTGTCTACTTGAGGATTCTAGCATTTATACAGTGTACAAAGTAAAAAAAGAATCTAGTAATAATATGTACTAATAATGTTCAACACAAAAGTGAGTAAATTTGTGCATTGTAGAGGTGCGATCATCCCGGAATTCTGTCACTGATGCAGACATTGTTCCAAGTCGTGTTTAAGTCTTATTAGAATTCCGTTAATAAGCCTTTGATACTTAGCAAACGCAGATCATAACTCCACTCCTGTGCCTCCTGCTATATTTAACAAATTCGGCGGAATTCCCCACCCTCAGCGACAGCAGGGTGGCGTGCATCACGCCGGACGATGACGAAAGCACCTCCGACCGATATCAACCTTCTTGTTGATAGGGGAGTGGGGTGGTTGAGGAATCGTCAATTTTTGGATTAGGCAGCCTATCAATCCAGTCCTCAACAAGTTGGGTAACTGTCTTTTCTTTACTAAGAGCATAAATCCTAAGCTTATCGTATCGCTTTTGAGATAGTCTAACTCTTATAGATTTTTCTTTCATATTGTATCCACAGTAGTGATACAATGATTCTATTCCAAAAAGTGACCGAACAGGAGGTGATTACTATTGGCGTTACGTAGAGCTACTTTTAGGTTATACCCTACCAAGAAAGTGAATGATTTGTTGCAATACCATAGACGATTGCACAAGGAAATATATAACGCCGCAGTACATAATAGAATCAATTCTTATAAAAAGTTTGGTAAGTCTGTTTCATACTTTGAACAGCAAAATTGTTTACCTGACTTCAAGGACGTTTAGATAGAATATAAGCAAGTTAACTCCCAAGCATTACAGGCAACTTTGAAGCGTGTTGACTTCGCTTTTCAACGTTTTTTCAAGGGATTAGGGAAGTATCCCAGATTCAAATCAATCAGACATTATTCTGGTTGGAGTTATCCAAGCTTTACAGGTTGGAAAGCCCATAGTACAGGCGATAACGGTTATTTGGAATTAGCTAAGATTGGTCAAATCCAGATGCGAGGTAAAGGCTTGCTATGGCGTCAAAAATCTCGCTCTATTGGTGGGGATGTAGAAACCCCACCCTCGACGCAGTAGGGTGGGGTAGTTCATTCTTTCTTTGACTACTTCGCTACGCAAGACCAGTATTTCCGGTAAAATCAAATTCTGAGGACTGTGGATTTGGGAGAAATTTGGGGTGCCTACACTTGGCGTTAACATTGACCACATCGCCACCATCCGGCAAGCACGGCGGACAGTGGAACCAGACCCCGTGGCGGCGGCGGTGCTGGCAGAATTAGCGGGTGCTGATGGCATTACGGTGCATCTGCGGGAAGATCGGCGGCATATCCAAGACAGGGATGTGCGTATATTGCGAGAAACAGTGCGATCGCATCTTAATTTAGAAATGGCCGCTACAGATGAAATGTTAGCGATCGCTCTCGATATCAAACCAGATTACGTAACTTTAGTCCCCGAAAAGCGCGAAGAAGTCACAACAGAAGGCGGATTAGATATTATCGGGCAAATTGCTAGAATAGGTGAGATAGTCAATAAATTGCAAAGCGCTAGCATTCCAGTTAGTTTATTTATCGACGCCGAGCCATCACAAATCGAAGCATCTGTCAAGGTGCAGGCGCGATTTATTGAATTGCATACCGGACAATATGCTGAGGCTAAGGATGAAACAAATCGCCAGCGAGAATTAGCCATATTAGCTAAAGGGTGTGAACAAGCGATTCAAACTGGATTGCGAGTCAACGCTGGTCATGGACTCACCTACTGGAACGTCTATCCGGTAGCTGCGCTTCCAGGTATGGAAGAACTGAATATTGGTCATACCATCATCAGTCGGGCAGCATTAGTAGGTATAGAAAGGGCAGTCCGCGAGATGAAACAGGCTATAAGAGGGAATAGGGAATAGGGAATAGGGAGTAGGGAATAGGGAGTAGGGAATAGGGAATAGGGAATAGGGAATAGGGAATAGGGAATAGGGAATTGATTATTAAATATTCTTCTCTACTCCCCCTGCCTCCCCTGCCTCCCCACTCCCCACTCCCCACTCCCCACTCCCCACTCCCCACATCTTAAAAGAGGGGTTGTCTACTGCGAAATCTAGAAATTGAGAGCAAACCTTCAGCAAAAACTTCTATGAGCGCAACACAGTCTAACAACCTGCCGCTTTGGGTACAGGATCGGGATAAGGTGATAGCAGAAAGCACTGATGTCGAGTGGCGCTATCAGACACCGCCTAATTATTCCCGTTCCAAAGAGAATCTCGCTCAAGAAAGTACTTATAATCACCTTGAAGGTACACTGGAAGCGATCGTGCAAAACTTGGTGCGAACCTTCGAGATGGAGGTATCCTTCAAAGCTAACCCGCAACAGTGGTTATCTATTGTGAATGACAAGTTTCGTGTAAGTACCAATGGCGGAGTAGAGTACACAGCAGCAGATTTATCAGCTCAAGGTACTTATAATTTATTTATGGCTGATTCAGAACATTACAAGTCTTCAGAAGAAAGCTTTGAATCATCCGCAAAAGTCTTCCACACAACATTTCCCCAAGGATTTCCTTGGGAAGTGCTGGAAGTTTTCTCAGGGCCACCAAATGTCACATTCAAATGGCGGCATTGGGGACATTTTAAAGGAGAATACAAAGGCCATGCACCTACTGGAGAGACAGTAGAAATTATCGGCATGAGCATTGCAAAAGTTACCGATGACTTGAAGGTTATTTCCTTGGAACACTACTTCGACAATAATCTGTTCTTGGAAAAGCTAACATCTGGTGGCAAACAGATAAATGCCCAAAAGCAAGGAAGTGCTTGTCCGTTCAGTTCTTGGTTCAAGAAATTGCACAAGAGTTAGTTTTTAGGGGTACAGAGTGCAGCACTGTGCCCTTAAATTATTCACATAGCAACCAAAGGATGAAAATGCAAACATATTATTACGTTTTAGCCAGTCAAAAATTTCTTCTCGAAGAAGAACCGACACACGAAGTTCTCAAAGAGCGCACTCGTCACTACCACGAACAAGAAAAACAAATAGATTTCTGGTTGGTTCCGCAACCAGCTTTCTTGGAAACACCGCAGTTTACAGAGCTAAAGGCGAAGTGTCCCCAACCAGCAGTAGCAATTATTTCTACTAATCCCCAATTTATTACTTGGTTAAAACTGCGTTTAGAGTACGTCAGTATTGGTGAATTCCAGGCTCCTTCTGAGACAATACCCGATGCCTTGGCATCGCTTGCTACCGTCTCTTAGGAATGGGGCATGGGGGTTAGCCCAGAGGTGACAGGTGACAGGTTATAGGGAATAATCTGTACCCTGTAACCTGTACTCTATTCCCTTCTTTACTCCCTGCCCCCTCTGCCCACTCCCTAATTTTATTTTTGAGTAACAAAATATATTTTTTGACACTGCTTTCATCTCCATACTGAAGTAACTGGGTTTTCAGCTTTTTTCTTATAAAATCTTCTAAGACACCTTGATTTACATAATCTAACTTTTGTGCATAGATTTCAGACTTTACCAAGTGTTTTAGGATTAGCGATGTCTACGATGAGCTTCGCTTACGCAGGGTTGATTGGTGGCATGAGTTCTGTCTTTGCCCAACAAACCATTCCCCTTTGTCAACCACCAAATGCGGGTGAGTATCTTTTATTAGTAGTCAGTCCCACAGCAGATAATCAAAAGCAGTTGCGTAGTGCCTTACCGCCGGAACTGAAGACGATTAACTGCAAATATCTCAACGAAACTGTGACGCGGATAGGGGGCTTTAATAAAATTGATGATGCCAATCGATGGGCAAGGTATGTCAGCAATATTGTTGGCTTGTCTGCTATCATCACTACTCGACCAACAACGCCAGATGTGCAGCCACAGCAACAGGCACCAATACTGCAACCTCAGCAGACAGTTTATAATCCTCAAGCATTAGGAGAAGGTTATGCAGTGCTGGTAGATTATTACAACCGTCCAGAACTAGTAAATAGTGTGCAACAAGTAGTGGGAGGGAACGTAGGTTTTGTTTCTTATGGACAACGCCCTTACTTGTTGGCAGTTTATACGACTAACCAAACTGAAGCATACAACACCTTGCAGAAGCTGAACAATGGCGGTTTTGTCGCCAGCATAGTAGATAGTCGTAAGGTAATTCTGCTGCGCTCAACTGTACGGTTGTAATCATTAGTCATTAGTCATTAGTCATTAGTCATTAGTCATTGGTCATTAGTCATTCGTTAATAAACTGTAGACTGTAGACTGTAGACTATTGACTAATAAGCAGACCTAGCTAACCAATAGATGGTTATGCCCAAAGCTGACCCAGCTATTACCTGAACTGGTGTATGTCCGAGTAATTCTTTGAGACGGTCTTGGCTAAAGTCTGGTTTTTCATGAAATAATTCATCAATCATTTGATTGAGGATACGAGCTTGCTTACCAGCCGCTTGGCGAACTCCGGCTGCATCATACATGACGATGATGGCAAAAATCATTGCAACGGCAAAATCAGGAGATGCCCAACCGAGTGTTTGCCCTACACCGGCGGCTAAAGCTGTAACTAAAGCTGAATGGGCACTGGGCATACCTCCGGTTGTCACTAAAACACGCACATTCAGTTTGCGATTTTTGACGATCTCGATTACGAGCTTTAGGGCTTGAGCAATTAAACAAGCTATCAAAGCAACCAGCAGCACCCGGTTGTCTAAAATGTTGCCTATGTCCTGCATGGTATTTTGGTTAGGTTAGTAAATATTAGCAGCAGTTGTTGGTTGAGGAAACATCTAGATTCAACCCAAAATCCAAAATTAACCTAGTACATCACGGTGGAAACAGACTAACTATTCAAATTCACCCAAAAGCCTACTTAATCAGCTTTTTGGATTTTGATATAAGTGAATTTTGAATTTCGCTGGACGGTGTAGTATAGCATGGCGTAAATAAACCACCCATTCCAAATCAATGAAACGCTTACGAATTACGAATTACGAATTACGAATTACGAATTATCCAAAGCGTTACTAGTTATTGCGGCTGATGATAAAATGAGCGATCGCTTGGAGTGATTTGGCTCTCTCTCCAAATGGTTCTAATTCTGCACAAGCTGCTTTAACTAACTCTTGGGCTTTTGAGCGAGATTCCTCAAGTCCCCAAAGGCTAGGATAGGTCACTTTCTGCGCTTTTTGGTCTTTACCCGCAGTTTTGCCTAATTGCTCTTGAGTAGAAGTGATATCCAGAATATCATCTATGATTTGGAATGCTAGCCCAATATTTTGAGCATAACGGGTCAGTCGCTGCACATCTTCAGGTGATGCCCCAGCTATGATCCCGCCACAAACTACGCAAGCTTCCAAAAGAGCGGCTGTTTTGTGTTGATGGATGAAATTTAGCGTTTCTAGGGAAATATCTGATTTACCTTCCGACTCTAAATCGACAACTTGACCGCCGACCAAACCAGCTGCCCCCAGCGCCCGACCAAGACGGGCAATAACCTGCAAGACTAGCTCTCTCTTAACGCTTTGAGGGGTTTCAATGGCAACAAATTCAAAAGCGAGAGCCAACAAGCCATCGCCAGCTAAAATCGCCACATCTTCGCCATAGACTTTATGATTCGTCAGCTTCCCACGACGGTAATCGTCATTATCCATCGCCGGTAGGTCGTCATGAATCAACGACATTGTATGAATCATCTCCACAGCACAAGCCGTTGGCATGGCCATTTCGATGGTTCCACCGATCATTTCACAGGTAGCAAGGCAAAGAATGGGACGTACACGCTTACCTCCAGCTAATAACGAGTAGCGCATCGCCTCATAAATCTTTTCTGGATAAATGATCGGGATAGCCTGATCTAAAGCAGTATCACAAAGCTTTTGTCGCTCTTTGAGATAAGCTGCTAAGTTAAACGTGGCTTCCTCTGGTGGTGTCTTTTGAACGTTATCAGTTGCTACCATTCTTAAATTCCTGACATTTTAGGATTTTTGTCTTATACGTCACAATTTTAAGGTGCTGTGGCGCTGAAAAAATGAAGAATTAGGAGAGACGCGATTAATCGCGTTAGGAGAGACGCGATTAATCGCGTCTGTACAGGAATTAGGATTAATAACTCTTAACTTTTAACTCATCACTCCTGACTCCTCACTCTTTTTCTTTTCTTGCCGCCTTGGAATAGCTGGCAAATGTATTTTGCAACAATATGGCGACAGTCATAGGGCCAACACCACCAGGAACGGGGGTGATAAATTCTGCTACAGCAGCTGTTGATTCAAAGTGGACATCGCCAATTAAACGGCTTTTGCCACTAGTATCGGTGACGCGATTCATTCCCACATCTACCACAACAGCGCCCGGTTTTACCATGTCAGCAGTGATCAGTCCGGGACGACCTACTGCTGCAATTAGAATATCAGCATTTTGGGTGATGGTTTTGAGGTCATGCGATCGCGAGTGAGCGATCGTGACTGTGGCATCAGCTTCTAGTAGCATCAGTGCCATTGGCTTACCCACCAAAATACTGCGTCCCACCACTACTGCCTGTTTTCCCTGCAAAGGAATCTCATATTCTTCTAAAAGCCGCATCACACCAGCCGGGGTGCAGCTGCGTAAACCAGTTTCTCCCCGTACTAGTCGCCCCAAGTTAACTGGGTGCAGTCCATCAGCGTCTTTATTGGGATCAATTTGATGTAGCAGAGCCACGGCATCCAAGTGGTTAGGTAAGGGCAGCTGCACGAGAATGCCATCCACCTGTTCATCGTGGTTTAGTGCAGCTATGACCTCTTCTAACTCCTCAAAGGTAGTTTGGGTGGGAAAATGCTGACCAAAAGAGGCGATCCCAACTTTAGCGCAAGCTTTTTCTTTATTACGGACATAAGCTGCTGAGGCTGGATTATCGCCAACCATCAGCACTGCTAAACCAGGGGATCGCCCAATTTTTGGTTGTAATTGTGTAATGGCAACAGAAAGTTCTTGCTGAATTTTTGCAGCTATTGTTTTACCATCAAGGAGTTTGGCAGTTTTTGTTTCCATGAGAATTCCCAGCTATAATTCGCCTTTTGTCAAAACACTTGCAACAAGTCTTTCCCCCTGCCCCCTGCCTCTTCATTGATGTAGTAGCGTTTTTCTCACAGTAAATCCATAATCTTTATTTTCTCAGATCAATGGCGTTATCTGAAGAATAAAGAATTAAGGATGAAATTCAGAACATTTTTTGCTCAGTTGAGAGTGTGTTTCTGAAAGTGCAGAGAATAGTATAGATGGGAACAGACCTGATGAAACTGGCGACAAAGCAAGCAGTGAAGCAAAAATTTGCTCAATCGGTGGCTTTCATGCAACAAACGAGAATATCCCTTTCGTTCTTGTACGGGTACACTATTGTTCCCTACCGCCTGGGGTTGATTTTTTTATTGGTGGTGGGACTTTGTAGTTGTGGTAGTTTAACCTCGTCTGGCTTGAATGGGACTAATTTTAAAATTGGTACCAATGTCACCCCAATTCGAGAAATTAAACTAGAAAAAGACAATAAGGCTACAGTTTACATCCAAGGTAAGGTGGAAAAGAAAGCTCCTTTGATCAAGCAGTGGGCTTATCAAATTAGTGACTCAACTGGCCAAATTTGGGTTGTCACTAATCAAAAGAATCTGGACGAGGGGGCACAAGTGGTGATTAAGGGTAAAATTCGCTACCGAAGTATCCCTTTAGCTGGGAAAGAATTGGGGGAAGTTTATCTAGAAGAAGAGTAATTAGCAATTAAAAATAACACATGAACAATCAACCGATACATGTAGCGATCGCAATTCTCTACCAAAAAAACAAGTTTCTCATGCAACTGCGAGATAACATCCCCGGTATTCTCTACCCTGGTTACTGGGCGCTATTTGGCGGTCATATCGAACCTGGTGAAACGCCAGAGGTAGCAGTGAAGCGAGAAATTTTAGAAGAAATCGGCTATATTTTACCATCTTTTGTTGAATTTGGCTGTTATCCCGACGAAAGAGTTGTTCGTCATGTCTTTCATGCACCACTCTTGGTGGAATTAAATCAACTGGTTTTGAATGAAGGTTGGGATATGGGGTTATTGACCCTAGAAAATATTCACCAAGGTAACTGTTATTCGCAAAACGCTGGTGAAGTGCGACCTTTGGGGAATGTGCATCAGCGAATTATGTTGGATTTTATCGACAAAAAGCAACAGCCATAAACCTAATTCAGGAATTAGGGAACTCCAAAAAATAAATTATCCAATTTTTGGAATCAAAACGACTTTTCCTCCCCCTGCAAGAACTGCTCCCCTGCCCTAAAAGCGATGGGATATTTTTTATTTGGAAGTCCCTTATTGTTAATTTGTCGGGTGCGTTACGCTACGCGACAACACACCCTACATATACTTAGATTTTTTCACGCAATCAAATATGATATCAAGTTCGGCAAATCACTTACGATATGTCATTGCGTTCGCCCCTGGCGTTCCCGTTGGCGCAGCCTAAGAAGAGAAGGGTATGCAACGAAGTGGAATGTTCGCCTTTGGCGTTCCCGCAGGGTAGCAATTCGCTTGCGGTTTGGAGATTGCAACTCTTAGAGACGCTTTGCGAACACAACGTTTGCAATGACAACTAATCAGCCGAACATGATATGATTCCTATATTTCTATTAAGAGGATGTTTGAAAAGTTTTCTTCTCAGTAACAAAACGTTCTAGATCCCCCTAAATCCACGCCACTTGCTTCACTTGGGGAGACCCCAAGACCGCAGTGGCTCCCCGATAAATTGGGGGACTTTGATTTCAGTTCCCCCCTTTTTAAGGGGGGCTAGGGGGGATCAGTTAGTGCCTAAAATGACAGCCAACCACTTTTCAAACAACCTCTAAGTATTTGGTGAAATGGTATCAGAGCCTCACCACTGTGAACCTTTGGTAATTAATGCTTTTGCCGTTTCGCTATTAACCGGTTTGGAGAAGAAATATCCCTGTCCATACTCACACTTCAAGGACTGAAGTTGGCTTAGTTGTGCTTTTGTTTCCACCCCTTCTGCCGTTACGTTCATCCCAAGACTATGGGCTAGCGTCACGATCGCCTGCACAATTTCCAAGTTCTCAGCATCAATACCTATTCTAGTAATAAAGGAGCGATCAATCTTCAACCCATCCATTGGGAAACGATGCAAATAACTTAAAGAAGAGTAGCCTGTTCCAAAGTCATCCATTTCCAGCTGGATACCTAAAGCTTTGAGTTCAAAAAGGATAGAGCTTGCAGCTTCAGTATTTTCCATAATCACACTTTCGGTAATCTCCACCCTCAAACTACTAGCTCCCAGGTGAGTTTCCTGCAAAACTTGTTTTATGTGTTCGATCAAGTCTGGTTGCATGATCTGTTTACTGGAGAAATTCACATTAATAGTCAAAGGGATATCTGTAGGTAGTTGTCGTTGCCATTCATACATTTGAAAGCAAGCCTGATGCAGCACCCATTGCCCAATAGAGATAATTAACCCAGTCTCCTCTGCTACAGAAATAAACTCTGCTGGATAAATCAGACCTCGATCTGGATGCTGCCAGTGCAAAAGTGCCTCGAACCCAGATAATATGCCAGTTTTCAGCGACACGATTGGTTGATAATAAAGCTGAAACTCTTGACGTTCAATCGCACGCCGCAAATCCATCTCCAATTGCAAGCGTGCTACGGTACTAGTATGCATTTCTTTGCCAAACACTTGATATCGAGCCTTACCTAACGTCTTAGCGCGATACATTGCAATGTCGGCATCCCGTAAAAGTTCCTCTGAGCGGTCATATCCAATTGTACTTAGAGCAATACCAATACTTGCAGTAGTGAATACTTCATGCCCATCAAGGTTGAATGGCGCGGTAAGCTGCTTGTGGATGCGGTCAGCTACATCTGTTACGTCTGTCACCTCTTTGATATCATTTAGCAAGATTGTAAACTCGTCTCCTCCGATCCGGGCAACGGTATCACTGGGGCGAATGCACTTCAGAAGTCTATGAGCGATCGCAATTAGCAGTTGATCTCCGATACTATGCCCAAGGCTATCGTTGACAAGCTTGAAGCGATCCAAGTCTAGAAACAGGACAGCAAATAAATAATCTGTATGCCGTTGTGCATGTTTAAGCACCGATTCGAGCCGATCTATAAACAAAGCCCGGTTGGGCAATCCTGTCAATCGGTCGTGCAGAGCGTCGTAGAGTAGTTGTTCCTCAATCTGCTTGCGATCAGTGATGTCTAAGGTGCTACCTACTATTCGGATCGCCTGTCCATCAGAATTTCGGACAATAGTTCCCCTGTCCCAAACATATCGGTATTGATTGTTGCGATCGCAAATCCGATATTCCAGAGCAAAATCGCTTTTATTTGCCAGAGCGATCGCAATTTGCTGGCAAAAATGCTGTTGTTCATCTAGATGAATACGTGCAATCCACCATTGGAAGCTGGGTTGAGCTTCTTCGGGAGAATAACCTAAAATATCGACAAGACCAGCTGTCCTTTCAATGGTTTTCTGCTTGATGTCCCACTCATAGATCACACAATTCACTGCTGAAGTAGCAACCGTAAACCGCTCGTTCGAGCGCAAAAGCTCTTGCTCTATTAGCTTGCGTTCGGCGATTTCTTTTTGCAGTTCTTCATTGGCTTTTGCTAGTTCGCTAGTACGCTTCTGAACTCGTAATTCTAGCTGATCACGAGCCTTTTGCAGTGCTTTCTCTGCCTGCTTGCGTTCAGCAATCTCAACTCGGAGCTGCTTGTTGGCATTGATTAACTCGGTTGTACGTTCTGCCACTCTACTTTCTAGCTCGGTGTAAGCTTGTTGCAGTGCCTTCTCTGCCTGCTTACGTTCGGTGATATCTTCGATTGTTCCCACATAACCGATCAGTACGCCTGTATCGTCAAACATCGGAGCTGATCGGGCGTGAACCCAACGAACACCTCCCTTCTCACTTTGGAAGCGATACTCAATAAAATGTTCTTGACCTGTAGCCACACACGCAGCCCAATCGGCAAGCATCCACTCGCGATCGTCGGGGTGAATGAACTGTGCATACCCTGATCCCAGAGATTCTTCAAATGTGAAGCCACCAATCGCTTGACAACGAGGATTAGTATATGTACCTTGTCCATAAATATCCGCCATAAAGATACCGACTGGTGAACAAGCACTCAAACAACGAAATCGTTCCTCGCTTTGGCGCAACACATCTTCTGCACGCCGACGATCAGTAATTTCGTTCTGCAATTGCTCATTGGCATTGATTAGCTCGGCTGTACGTTCTGCCACTCTGAGTTCTAACTCGGCATAAGCTTTTTGCGACACCTCCTCTACCTGCTTGCGCGCAGTAATATCACGAACGAAGCACCGCGAGTAGATGAACTGGTCATTCTCCCAGAATACATTCGAGTCGATTAAGACATACTTAATCGAGCCATCTTTGCACAGCAGCCTGGCCTCATAATTATTTAGTGTTTCTTTTGCTATCAGCCTTTGAAGGATATCGTCTATTACATCTTGGTCGGCAAAGAAGTTGGTAATATGATGACCAATATACTCCTCACGGGAGTAACCGAGCAGATTCAATTCGGCTTGATTTGCCCATAGGATCATCCCATCTGCTCCCACCCAATGCAGTCCAATAGCTGCATTTTCCAAAAAGTCGGAAAGCTCTTGCTCTCTGCGGCGTAGTTGGATCTCCATCTGTTGGTGCTGCACAATCTCGTTGTGCAATCGCTCGTTGGTATTCCTTAATTGGGTGATGCCCTCCTCGACTCTAATTTCTATCTCCTCACTAGCTAATTGGCAAGCCTCCACCCACTTGTGTTCAGCTAACCGCCTTAGTTCAAGCTGCGTAACCACTTGACGGCTTAAAATTTGCAATGTCTCCTTCTGCACTGTGGTTAGTTCGCGTGGTACGTAATCCATAACGCACAACGTCCCGATGGCATAACCTTCAGGTGTGATTAGGGGCATACCAGCGTAAAACCTGATGTTGGGTTCAGATATTACCAAAGGGTTTGTAGCGAATCGTTCGTCCGCTAAAGTATCCTGGATCACATAAAGTTCGGTTTGCTGGATAGTATGAGTGCAGAAGGTAGTATCGCGCTTAATCTCCGAGATTTCCCAGCCCACCTGCGATTGAAACCATTGCCGAGTATTATCAATCAGGCTGATCAAGGCGATTGGAGTTTTGCAAATCTGTGTAGCCAAGCGGTTAATATCGTCAAATGCCGTTTTTGCAGTGAGGTTGAGGCTCTTATACTTTTCCAGAGCATTGAGCCTGTCGGCTTCACTGTTAGTCACTGGAGCTTCCATGTTATGTCACCTTGCAGCAGCGTCCAACTAACTGTAATGGAGCTTAAATAGAACTTAACTAACAATTCTCGCACGCGCCAGTCTATTAATGTTTTTTATAATTGCCATTTTGGCAGATACGAGATTAAGATTTGTAGGTCAATATAATAGAAGTAATAGAAGGCAGTGCGATCGCACTACTACATACACCGTATAAAAAATAGTTTTATTCTCAGTTTACTTAATTATAGTAATCCGCTTTGATTTTTGAAATTATTTGCGTGGGCAGGGAGTAGGGAATAGGGAGTAGGGAGTAGGGAATCAGGCTTTTCGAGGTGTACGGTGTTTATTCAAAAATCAAATAGTAATCCTATAGATAATTTAATATTATTCTATAGTTTGCTGACTGACAGCCCTATCTTTTAGATAGCGATATGCTTTTTTATGAGTCTAGTAGCCAAAAACCAAAATAAACTTAAAAATTTTGTGGAGTCACCACTAATGCAATCAGCAAACAAACTGCCGCGATGGTTAACTATAGGATTAGCATTTCCTATTGCCATTCTTAATGGTTGGCTATTGCTCCAGGTTGTACAATATTTTCAACCCTTGGTCAGCATTATCGCCGCCGCCATCCTGCTAGCTTTTGTCTTGAACTATCCAATCCAGTTTCTCCAAGAACAAGGGGTAAAACGCAACCTGGCGATCGCAGGGGTGTTACTTTTGACTCTAGTGGTTTTAGTGGCTTTAGGCATCACCTTGGTTCCCCTGATTATCCAACAGCTCGTTGAGCTAGCTAATATATTGCCCAGTTGGATTGATTCTGGTACTCAACAGTTGCAAACTTTCCAAGATTGGGCGTTAAGCCAACAACAACTTCCGATTAATTTAAGTGGTTTATTTACCCAAGTTCTTGAGCGATTATCTAACCAGCTTCAGTCCTTCACTGGTAGAATTCTTGGTTTTGCTGTCGATACCATTGGTATTGTGCTGAACGTGCTGCTGGCGGTAGTGCTGACTATCTACCTAATATTGAACGGTGAACGTCTTTGGGACGGAGTTTTTCAGTGGCTTCCCCCTAATATTGGGTTAAGAGTGCGGGAATTACTCCGAGAGGATTTCCACAATTACTTCATCGGTCAAGCAACATTAGGAGCAGTGTTAGGAGTAACAATTACCCTGGCGTTTTTAGCGTTGCAAGTTCCCTTAGCTCTACTTTTTGGTATCGGTATTGGTTTATTTTCTCTCTTCCCCTTTGGTACAGGAGTAGGTATCGCTATAGTAAGTTTGTTAGTAGCGTTGCAAAACTTTTGGTTAGGAGTTGAAGTCTTAGGTGTAGCTGTTGCGATCGACCAAGTTAATTCTAATTTTATAGCACCTAGAATTCTCGGCAATTTGACTGGACTAAATCCGGTGTGGGTAGTGATTTCTTTGCTGTTGGGGGCAAAATTGGGAGGAGTTCTGGGTTTGTTAATTGCAATTCCTATTGCCAGTTTTATCAAAGATATAACAGATAGCTGGCGGGCTGGAGAGTTTAATAAGATAGATGATATCGTGTCGGAACCTATAAAGATTACAAGTGAGACAGCAGGAACTTATAGTTAAAAATAAATATGTAAGTTAAGGGGAATTGACAATATTGACCAAATAATTACTAATTCGTAATGACGCTCGTTCCGACGCTCGTTCCGACGCTCGTTCCGACGCTCGTTCCGACGCTCGTTCCGACGCTCGTTCCGACGCTC
Source organism: Nostoc mirabile CHAB5784 (assembly GCF_020829645.1). GTDB lineage: Bacteria > Cyanobacteriota > Cyanobacteriia > Cyanobacteriales > Nostocaceae > Nostoc > Nostoc mirabile. The sequence continues at coordinate 128,636 of NZ_JAIVFS010000011.1, forward strand.
GTTCCGACGCTCGTTCCGACGCTCGTTCCTCGCTAACGCTACGCTATCGCTAACGCTACGCTATCGCTAACGCTACGCTATCGCTTGCCGCCGGCGCTATCGCTTTGCGCGTCGCTAACGTAATTCGTAATTAAAAGTACAGAGCAACTAACTAAAGTTTATGGAGACAAATAAATTTATTCCTCAATTAGGCCCCCGACTTCAGTCGTGGGGTAATAATTACGAATTACGAATTATAAATTACGAATTATTTTGACTATCCTTTGCTTATTGCTTGTTTTTTACTCTAAAGTTTTACGGTAAGCTCTCCTGAATTTGTTAAAAATTAAGTGGCTCGGGAATTTTAATAATAAACTCAGTACCTTCGCCAAAAGCCGATATGCATTGCAGTTGACCACCGTGTTTTTTAACAACAATTTGATAGCTGATAGATAGACCTAATCCAGTTGCTTTGCCAACAGGTTTAGTGCTGAAAAAGGGGTCAAACAATTGGTTTTGGTAACTTTCTGGAATTCCCGAGCCAATCGAGACGATAAAAATTTATTAAGGAAAGAATGATTTCCTTGACTCGCTTAGTGCAACCTCACAAGTAATCGGGATAAGTTAATTTATAATAATTGTAATTTTAAATAAAGTTTTAGTTTTTTATTAGACCTATTGTAAAAGTTCCTAACACCCCACCCCCAACCCCTCCCCTTAGCATCCTACGGTGTACACACAAGTATGACCAGCATAGGTTTCAACTCTTCTAGTAGTTTCGTAGGGTGCGTTATGGACACGCCGAAATAACAAATGCGCTCGCCGAAATAACAAATGCGCTCGCCGAAATAACAAATGCGTTCGCCGAAATAACAAATGCGTTCGCCGAAATAACAAATGCGTTCGCCGAAGTAACAAATGCGTTCGCCGAAGTAACAAATGCGTCCGCCGAAGTAACAAATGCGTCCGCCGAAGTAACAAATGCGTTCGCCGAAATAACAAATGCGAACGCCGATATAACAAATGCGAACGCCATGATTGCAAGAATTTAGCTTTGTCACGCCAGCGTAACGAACTGCAAATCTTTGGTAGATGAAGTTTTTCCGACTTGTGTGTACACCGTAGCCTTAGAGGATGTTTGAAAAGCTATATTTGTTACCCAAAAGATTTACCTGCACTACCTCCTGCCGTTTTCTAACCGTCGAACTCACGTTCTCTTAAAGCCCCCCAATACATCGGGGGGTTGGGGGGAAACCAGAAAATCCAGTTCCCTCCCCAATATATCGGGGAGGGTTAGGGTGGGGTAAAAAAATATTTGATACATCAACTATGACTTTTTAAACATCCTCTTAGCATCCGGGAGGGGAGTAAGGGGTGGGGTTCAAATTGTTTAATTTATGCAAGAGGTCTATTAACCCTTGGATAACCCAATCTTTACTTGTTGGGATAAGAGAATGTGCTAAACACTTATCCTGTAATACTTCTTAAGCTTGGCATTATTTATCATGGAATCTAATCGCCCATCGCAACTAAACCGCCGCCAGTTTTTGCTCCGTTCAACTATCACAGCAGGTGGAATTATTGCCACAAATCTTGTATCCAAATCACAAGTTTTTGCCCAAGCGCCTGCCATTATCACCTCTGACAAAATGCGTCCTGCTATACCTTATGGTGTAGCTAGTGGAGATATTTCCAAAGATAGCATTGTTATTTGGAGTCGCAGCGATCGCCCTGCAAAAATGATCGTAGAATATTCTACCAGCGAATCTTTTAGAAATGTCCGGCGAGTTGTGGGGCCCAATGCTTTAAAAACTAGCGACTTTACAGCACGACTTTATTTAAGGAACCTGCCACCAGACCAACAATTATTTTATCGGGTAATTTTCCAAGATTTAGATTATAAAGGCACTTACAGCGCTCCTGTCAAAGGCACTTTCCGCACTCCCCCCAAATCTGGGCGAGATATATTCTTTGTGTGGGGTGGTGACACTGCCGGTCAAGGATGGGGGATTAATCCTGATTTCGGTGGGATGAAAATTTACGAAACTATGCGCCAACTTCATCCCGACTTTTTCATTCATTCTGGCGATAATATTTATGCCGATGGCATCATTGAACCACAAGTAACTTTAGACGATGGCACAATCTGGAAAAACATCACTACACCAGAAAAATCAAAAGTAGCAGAGACTCTCACAGAATTTCGTGGCAACTATATTTATAATTTGCTGGATGACAACATCAAGCGTTTCAACGCTGAAGTTCCCATATTGGCACAGTGGGACGACCACGAAACCACAAATAACTGGTATCCTGGAGAATTTCTCCTGAACGATGACCGCTACACAGTTAAGGATGTTAACTTGCTAGCAGAAAGGGCAAGGCAAGCGTTTTTAGAATATCTGCCTATTGGGTATGAAACAAATGCTCTAGATAAAGCGAAAATTTATCGCTCTTTTAAGCATGGCTCATTATTAGACATTTTCATGCTGGATGAACGCACTTACCGGGGGCCAAACACGCCTAATCGTCAGCCAGTACCAAGTAAAGAAACAGAAATGCTGGGCAGAACACAAATACAATGGCTAAAAAGGCAATTGTTATCATCAAAAGCAACATGGAAAGTGATTGCTAGTGATATGCCTCTGGGACTGATAATTCGAGACGGTAGCACGGACTTTGAAGCTTGGGCTAATGGAGATGGCCCAGCTTTAGGAAGAGAACTAGAAATTGCTGATTTACTACGATTTATCAAAAATAAAAATATCCAGAATGTTGTTTGGTTAACTGCTGATGTACATTATGCAGCAGCCCACTATTACGACCCCGCTAAAGCACAGTTTACCGACTTTAAGCCTTTTTGGGAGTTCGTTGCTGGGCCTCTTAACTCTGGCACATTTGGCCCCAATCAATTGGAAAATACCTTTGGCCCACAATTGGTATTTCAAAGTCTTCCTCCAGGTGCGAAAGCAAATCGACCCCCAAGTGAAGGTTTGCAATTCTTTGGAGGAGTTAAAATTGATGGAAATACAAAAGTGATGACGGTAACACTGCGTAACTTGGTAGGAAAAATCGTTTACAGTGTAGATTTACCGCCGGAAAAATAAACATCAAAAACTTAGCGAAATATAGCCAGTTAGATAGAGTAATTACGCAATTTTTTACTTTTTCTGCTGGCTTTGTTGTTTTTGGTGAGATGTTGAATGATGAAAAACTTGAGCGATGCCTGCGGCGGGCTTTGCCTACGCCACTGGTAGGAGCTAAATTTAGATCGGTACTGAATTTTTTAATTGCTATGCTGGCAAGCTACATTGACCAAGCAATGGAACTAGCGGTTTATGAGATCATTGAAGAAGATCAAACTTATTGGGGTGAAATTCCAAGCTTACAAGGAGTCTGGGCAAATCATCAAACTTTAGAAGGATGTAGGCGGGAATTAAGAGAGGCTTTAAGTGATTGGCTAGCGCTACGGTTACATTTGGGGTTAACGATTCCCGTAATCGCTGGTATGAACCTCAATGAACTGACCAAACCTGTATAAAAATGTCTAGATTAACCCCTGTTTCTTGGCGTGATTTAGTAAAACGACTGCAATAGTTGGGTTTTGAAGGGCCGTATGCAGGAGGAAAGCACCGACAAATGCGGCGAGGTGATGTTACTGTAATTATTACCAATCCTCATGAGGGTGATATTAGTGTGGGTTTATTATCGCGGCTATTACGACAAGCTGGAGTTTCTCGTGAAGAATGGTTAGGTGAGTGAAATTTTAAAGGTGTATGAAACTCTGCAATTTGCACTCTAAGTTGCTATCAAAAGTATTAGTAAAAATAAAATTTTAGCATTTTTGGAGTTGGTCATGCTTAAGCAACTCATTCTTGAGAATTGGAAAAGTTTCCGTTATGCGGAGCTTCCACTTGACCCGTTGACTGTTCTTATTGGGACAAATGCAAGTGGTAAATCTAATGTTGTTGAGGCTTTGGAATTTTTACAAAGAGTTGCTAGAGGTGAAAAAATTGAAACAGCTTTAGTAGGTGATAAAATTTTTCCATCTATTCGAGGTGGTGTAGAGTGGGCTGCACTTAAACCAGAAACAGAGTTTATATTAAAAATACTAGTTGCAGGTGAGGATGAGAAAACGGATTATTTATATGCTATTAAAATACAAACACTACCTGAAGTAAAAGTTAGTGAAGAATATATACAATCCCAGAGAGTTAAAGGAGATTTTTCTACTAGTGACATAGAAAAATTTCAATTATTTTCGCCACATACTTTATTAGATAGATCAGATAATAAAAGTAATTTAAAAAGAGCAGAATCTATTATCGATATATCAGGAATGCCGCCTAAATTACTGGAAGAAATATCTTCTAAATTAAATAATAATATTAATATCAATGAGTTAGTAACAGAACTAAATAGAAACTATTTACCTTTAAAAAATCGAATCAAAGATAGGATTGCTTTAAGTATCAACAGAATTTTACTTATAAATCCTATTCCATCAAAAATGCGAGAGTATTCCTCTCTTTCTGATACTTTAGAAAGCGACGGTTCAAATATTGCCGGTGTACTAGCAGCATTAGATAGTGAACAAAAATCAGAAGTCGAATCAACTCTATCAGCCTACATCAAGGATTTTCCAGAAGGTGATATTAAAAGAGTATTTGCAGAGCCAGTTGGGAGACTGAAAACTGATGCAATGCTCTACTGTGAAGAAGAATGGAAACCTGGAGAGATGACACTAATAGATGCTAAAACTATGTCAGATGGAACTCTCCGTTTTATAGCAATTATTACAGCATTACTTACTCGACCAGAAGGAAGTCAACTAGTAATTGAAGAAATAGATAATGGTCTTCATCCCTCGCGTGCAGAATTACTAGTCAGAATACTGCGGGAAATTGGCAGTAAAAGAAAAATTGATATTTTACTTACTACGCATAACCCAGCTTTACTTGATGCTTTAGGCCCAGAGATAGTTCCTTTTGTGGTTGTCGCACACCGCGATCGAGAAACTGGAGAAAGCAAACTTACCCTTTTAGAAGATATTGAAAATCTTCCTCTTTTGTTAGCATCGGGAAGTTTAGGCAGACTAGCAACTAAAGGCGCAATTGAAAAGAGCCTTTCTGATAATAAGCAAAGTTAAATATGAGAAAGGTTTTGATTATTGATACATCAATACTTTGCGTCTACTTAGGTGTCCCTGGCAAAGAGACTTGTGGTTCTGATAATGATAAATGGGATAAAAAAAGAGTTGAAGCCCGTTTTCAGGAAGAAGAAAAACAAGGTGCAAAGTTTATACTACCAATAGCAACAATTATAGAAACTGGTAATCACATTGCACAAGCTAACTCTAAGCGATATGAAATTGCTCAAGCTTTCGGTAATATTTTAGTGAAAGTAGCGGATGGAGTTATACCTTGGGGAGTTTTTGAAACTCAAGTGGGTGAACTTTGGAATTCAGATCAATTGAAACAGTTGGCTACTGAATGGCCTACTCTAGCATCTAGAAAGATTTCTATCGGAGATGCGACAATTAAGACTGTGGCTGAATATTACGCCAAAACCAGTAGTACATTTCAAGTAGAAATTTTTACGGGGGATGGGGGACTCAAGGCTTATGAACCAGCTACCCCAGCACCTACACGTCGTAGCAGTCGAACAAAAAGGTAAAATATCCTTGAGCGTAGGCGAAGCCCGCCGTAGGCATAGCCATTCAACTTTCACATCGCGTTATCATCAAATATTGTGGAATTTCCGTGCGTAACTCGATAGCATCTATGACCGCCTCTCACTCTGAAACTCCATCTACCAAGCCGGATGCCAGTACTTTTATTTCTGACCATCAACAGGTGGATCGCAGTAAGCTAAGTCAAATGTACTTGCATTATGTCGAGACGAAGGATAAATATCCTCACGCGGTATTGCTGTATCGGGTAGGAGATTTCTTTGAATGCTATTTCCAAGATGCTGTAAAACTAGCGCAAGAATTGGAATTAGTTCTCACTAGCAAGCAAGCTGGGGAACAGGGACGAGTGGCGATGTCTGGTGTTCCGCACCACGCTTGGGAACGCTACGCAACGCTGTTGGTAGAAAAAGGCTATGCAGTCGTAATTTGCGACCAAGTAGAAGATGCTTCTGAAGCTGCTGGTAGATTGGTGCGACGTGAGGTAACGCGCATCCTCACCCCTGGCACTTTGCTGGAAGAAGGAATGCTCAAATCAAGTCGCAATAATTACCTAGCAGCAGTAGTAATTGCCGCAAATCATTGGGGTTTAGCTTATGCAGACATATCTACAGGGGAATTCCTGACCACTCAAGGTAGTGATTTAGAACATTTGACACAGGAGTTAATGCGCTTGCAACCTTCAGAGGTGCTAGTTCCAACAAATGCGCCTGATTTAGGTAGTTTGCTACGTCCAGGAGAAACTTCGCCGCATCTCCCCCAGTGTTTGCCACCATCATTTTGCTATAGTTTGCGATCGCAAGTTCCCTTTTCCCAAGGCGAAGCTAGACCTAGATTATTGCAGAAATTTAAAGTGCGATCGCTCGAAGGACTCGGTTGCGATCATCTTCCCCTCGCCGTTCGTGCAGCTGGCGGTCTTCTGGAATACTTGGAAGATACTCAAAAAGAAAACCCTGTCACCCTTCAAAGACTCCGCAGCTACACTGTCACCGACTACCTAATTGTTGACAATCAAACCCGCCGTAACCTGGAAATTACCCAAACTGTCCGGGATGGCACTTTTCACGGTTCTCTACTTTGGGCATTAGATAAAACTAGTACAGCGATGGGCGGGCGTGCCTTGCGACGCTGGTTGTTGCAACCCCTACTCGATATTAAAGGCATTCGGGCGCGGCAAGATACCATCCAAGAATTGATGGAAAATACGCCCCTGCGTCAAGATTTGCGGCAGTTGTTACGCCAAATTTATGACCTGGAACGCTTGACGGGAAGGGCGGGTTCTGGTACAGCTAATGCTAGAGATTTAGTAGCTTTGGCAGATTCTCTCTCACGCTTACCAGAATTATCCAGCTTAGTAAGCCAAGCGCGTTCTCCATTTCTCAAAGCTTTGCAGAAAGTCCCAAGTGTGTTGGAAGAATTAGCACAAAAGTTACACGCGCATCTTGTAGAGTCGCCACCCATACTAATCAAAGAAGGCGGATTGATTCGCCCTAGTGTAAATCCCCTGTTGGATGAGAGAAAGGCAACTGTAGAAGCCGATCAGCAATGGATTGCCAATTTAGAAGTTGATGAGAGAGCTAAAACGGGTATTTCCACTCTGAAGGTAGGATTTAACAAAACCTTTGGTTATTATATCAGTATTTCCCGCACCAAAGCTGACCAAGTACCCGCTAATTATATCCGCAAGCAAACCCTGACCAATGAGGAACGTTACATCACCCCAGATTTGAAGGAACGGGAAGCCCGGATTCTCACAGCGCGGGATGATTTAAATCAGTTGGAATATGAGATTTTTACGGCGTTGCGGGAAGAGGTAGCACAAGAGGCGGAAGTAATTCGCAATCTGTCTCGTGCAGTGGCGGCGGCGGATGTGTTGTGTGGTTTGGCTGAGTTAGCGGTGCATCAAGGTTATTGTCGTCCAGAAATGTTGTCAGGAAGGGAGATAAACATAGTTGATGGGCGTCATCCAGTGGTGGAACAGTCTTTACCTGCGGGTTTCTTTGTGCCGAATTCGACTCAATTGGGAGAAGAGTCATTAGTCATTAGTCATTTGTCATTAGCAGATGACCAAGAACAAATGACCAATACTTCTCTACGAGAGGCTGCGCCAACGACTACGCTCAGTACAAGTGACAAAGGACAAATGACAAATGACAATCCTGACTTAATTATTCTCACTGGGCCAAATGCGAGTGGCAAAAGTTGTTATTTGCGTCAGGTGGGATTAATTCAGTTAATGGCGCAAATTGGTAGTTTTGTACCAGCTAAGTTTGCCAGATTGGGAATATGCGATCGCATTTTCACCCGTGTAGGTGCAGTAGATGATCTTGCAACTGGTCAATCTACCTTCATGGTAGAGATGAATGAAACGGCGAATATTCTCAACCATGCCACATCTAGGTCGCTGGTACTATTAGATGAAATTGGTCGCGGAACAGCAACATTTGATGGTCTTTCTATAGCTTGGGCGGTGGCGGAATATATAGCAGTGGATATTCGGGCGCGAACGATTTTTGCTACTCATTATCATGAATTGAACGAACTGGCTAGCATTCTGCCGAATGTGGCTAACTATCAGGTAACAGTGAAGGAATTACCCGACCAAATTATCTTTTTGCATCAAGTCCAACCCGGAGGCGCTGATAAGTCTTATGGAATTGAGGCGGGAAGATTGGCGGGTTTACCAGCCGTAGTTATTCAACGAGCAAAACAAGTGATGGGGCAAATTGAGAAGCATAGTAAGATTGCGATGGGGCTGCAAAATCTGGATTGATATCTTACCGCATTTCTTTAAAATACAGACTGATAGATTGCGTGTTGATGTAGCAAAATAGCACCCAAATCGATAACAGTTCATAAATTGCTATCATGTAAGTACGTGATGTACATACTCTTGAAGATGAGCAACTCCTACAGCATTCGTAGTACCAAAATTGGTAACAGTGCAGGGTTTAGGCTACCAGCTGAGTTTTATCGAGAACATCCTCAGTTTGCCAATGCAGATGGTTGGATAGAGGTATTGTCGCCGGATACCGCAATTTTGCGGATTTTACCTCAATTTGGTGATGATGAAGACGCAGAAGAATCAGTAATGATGCGGCTGTTTCTCGATTTTGCTATGACAGAAGCGCTCAAAAATAACACACTGCAACCTTATACAACTGAAATGTCTGAGGCTGCCCGCGAACTAATTGCAGGTGTGCAATTAGACGATGAGTTATTTGAAGATGGCTAAGTTTGTCAGTAATGGATGGGGAGTTTACTTTCACCCACAACTATTTGGTACTCAGTATCAAGAATTATTTGAGCGCGTTTCCCATTTACGGGAGCAATTACCAGAGGCTGAATATAAAACCCATGCAACGGTAAAATTGTTTGCAGCAATTACTGTTGCAATTGAAACAAAGATTTCCTCTGATCCGTTTGCAAGTCATTTTGCGTTGACAGGGGCGTTAAAACGCTATGGACGGATGAAAAAGATGGGTTTGCCGGAACGGTATCGGCTGTTTTTTAAGGCGTTTGATACGGAACAGTTGAAAGTAATTGTAATTTTGTGGTTAGGATTTCCACGTAAAGAGGGGGCGAAAAATGACTGCTACCAGGTGTTTACTAAGATGGTTGAACGAGGGACATTTCCAGACAGTTTAGATGAGTTGTTGAAAGATTGTGAGATAACGGATGATTAAAAGAGCAAGAGAGTTGTCAAGTAGTTGAAATCTTGTTAACCTTTATGCTTAAAATTGCACAAGAGGTTTATTTAGCATCTACTGAAAGCTAAAGTTGACCCTTTGCAGGACTCCCATAAGCAATGCTGACTGAAATTTTGCCTTTTTCCTTTGAGTTAGACACGATCGCGATCGCCGGAGCGAGTTTGTGGTCATTGGCGCTATATCTAGCTTTATCAAGAGTCAATGAATGGGTAATCGAGCAACTCAATCGCTGGTTTAACTTTGCCGAGCGATCGCTTTATACCAGCCAGTCAGAATTTGAAAAGACTCGTAAAGCCAGAGAATCCCAAAACTCCTTCTACGCTTCATTATTTAGCATTGTGCCTTTTTTGGTAATTGGTGCTTTATGTAACTGGGTTCTGGAAATTAGTTTAGGTGAGAGTTGGGGAATTAGTACAGGTATATTAGCTTGTATGGGCGCTGGCATTTATGAACTTGGGCGCAGGGATGGAGAATCTTCCGATTAAATATAGGACTACCCCTTTCAAGGTGACTAGTAAAATAAGATTGTTTTTTCGGCGTTGCTGAATTGAAGTATGAATCCGGATGTAGAGACGTAGCACTGCTACGTCTCTACAAGAATTTTGGTATTATGCATTGACAAGAAATGCCAAATATGGATAAGTTTAAAAACCACATCTTTCGTAAGGGCACAGCATTGCTCATTGGTGTCAACTTAAGTCAGAAAGCTCATTCCACAGTCATTTTACCCCACACGCTATCCGGCTCCACTTGGGGAGACCCCAAGACCGCACTGGCTCCCCAAAATCTCCCCTCCCCGTTCCCGGTGAGGGGAGATTTTGTCGTTAGACAAAAGCGGGGTGGGGTGACGACGGCTTAATTAGTAATTGAGTGGACTTGATATAACGTCATTGCAAGGGTTTCACGTTAAGTTGACACCAATGAGCAAAGCTTAGCCCCTACAGCACGGTCTATTTCCGATCGCACGTTAATTAAGAAAAGCCTGAAAGAACCTATGTATCGTTAATTCACATCATGATGCATTTGTACAGTGCGTAAGTCCTAGAATTTTGGTATTATGCAAAATCATTTTCATACATGGAATCAGCAACGCCGTTTTTTCTCAGCGCTCTCTGCGCCTCTGCGGTTTAAAAGTGATTTATTTAACCGCAGAGGCGCAGAGAAGCCAGTGCGTTGGGCGGGTTTCCCGACTTGAAGCAACTGGCGCAACACAGAGTAAAGAGGAATTTATTGACCAAAATTTTTACCCACCTTGAAAGGGCTAGTCCTAAAATAAATATAGGAAAAAGTGAAGGAATAATTTTGAATTTTGAATTGTTTCCCACTCCCTTTACTTCCCAATTTCCTCACTAACAATCTGTGCTATCTTTTGGGCTGCACCGCTTTCGCCACGAATCTTACGGAGTTTAGCGCGGATATCAGCCAATTTTTCTGGATGCGCCAAAAAGTCTAAAACCATTTCCCCAACTTCTTGCGGTTGAAGTTTACCCATAAGTTCTGGCACTATCTCTTCCTGTGCCCAAATGTTTGGCCATGCTAATAAACCTTTGCGTCTCACGAATCTTAGGAATAACCAATTAATCACGTTAGCGCATAGCGTACCTACACCTGGTAGATTTGCCAACAACCCAGGTAAACCATCCCAAGAACGCATAGCGTCAAGTTGCTGTGTTGGCAGCAAAACAAGCATTGGCACTCCTAAAGCACCGAGTTCGGCAGTGTTGGCCCCCACTGTAGTCAAGCAGATACAGCACTGTGATAATAAGTGATATGCAGGGTTTTCTTGCCACAGTTCCACAGTTAAGCCCGTTGTTGTTTTGAGCAATGCTTTGCTGCTAGCGTCCTCTGGGGCAATTAAGGAAGCGCCACCAAAGCCAAAGATTTCAGCAATAGAGTTATTTTTAACATCGGCAAAACTAGCTAAAGTTTGTAAATCCAAAGTTGGGGCTACAGGAATCACAAATTTAGTTTGGGGTCTTTTAGCGTGTATATATTGGGCGATCGCTAAACATAATGGCACTCCTTGGGCTAATTTTGCCGCTTTTGAACCAGGGAGTAAACCAATGATTGGGGAGTGGGGAGTAGGGAGTAGGGAGTAGGCAGTGCTGACTTGTTCTTGTGCTTCAACCATCAAATCACCGACAACGGTGAATTTGTGAGCATATTTCTGGGGGACACGGGTAGCAACTTCAGGTTTCATCACGCCAAAGCGATCAATCCACTTATGCCAACGGGCTGACCATTCGGCGTAAACTACTGTGCGATATCCCAGCTTTTTACCTATGACTACGGGGAAAATTTGATCGCCACCGAGAAAAACAACTACACCGTGACTTCTCCAATCCCAATTGTCAAAGGTTTTACCCCAAAGCAAAAATTGCCAAAAATGCTCTGCTCCCTGTACTCTATCTACTTCTGGGTAAGAAAGAGCGATCGCAGCTTCTTTACCACTGGCATTTGAGCAAGGTGATAATACCACAGAAATCCTTACTACAGAACGGTTATCCCCTAGTTCTTGCCGCAACGCTTTTACTACTGGGCGCACCCAGGTTGTTACCTCTCCAGGGCCATTTGATAGGATGAGAATATCTACTTGAGTCATTAGTTAACTAGTTCCGTGGGTTTAAGTCGCCCGGTTCAAAAATCACGCAAGTTTTGTGTTGGGGTTAAATCCCCATTACAAAACAAAATTTACGAAAGCGTTGCGGGGCGTTCGCGTTTAGCGTCTCTAAGAGTTGCCCATTACGAATTACGAATTACGAATTACGAATTATTTAATGGTCAAGAGTTAGGGGTCATTGGTTAAGAGGCAAATATTACCTAATTCGTCCTAAGTTATGAAGAAATACTATCATTTGTAGGTAAGATTTGATATCTGTTGTTCAAATGCCTAGCCTCAAACTATCGCTGATTGGACTGCAAATTGTTAAACAAGCTCGTCAAGAAAAAGGTTGGACAATTGATAATCCACGGTGGTTAGAGGAAGCAAGTCAAATTCTCGAACCTGCGCGTGACTGGGAAAATGCGGAAGTTTTTGCAGCAGGTATATCTTTACCGACATGGAAACGCTTCCTCCAAGGTAATGCCATTGATGCTTCTGTTTTCAAAGCGTTTTGTCAAGTTTTGAGTTTGAATTGGCAAGACTTGCTCGAACGGACTCTAAATTTGTCTCTATCTGGTAAAACCCAAATCCCAAATATTCCTTTGTTCTTTGGGCGGCGTTACGAACTGGCGACACTCACCCAGGCAATTGAGCAAGGAACGCGCCTGATTGCAATTACAGGGATGGGGGGTATCGGAAAAACGGCTGTAGCAGCAAAACTTGCTGAATCTTCTAAATCAAGTTTTCAGCAAACTCTGTGGTTTGGGTTTAATCTCACTCCACCAACAATAGATTCGCTTCCGTCTTTATCACCAAAAACCCTGTTAGTTTTTGATGGTTGGGATCGGATTTTAGGTGGCGATCGCGCCGGGCTACGCCAACGTGCGGGGCAATATCGTTTAGAATACGAATCTTACCCTGGTTTTCTGCAATCGATAGTGGAAACGAATCATTCGAGTTGTGTGATTTTAACCAGTCGAGAACAACCAGAAGGATTAAATACTCTCAGTGGGAATGGTGCAGTTATTTTCCCACTCGGTGGTTTGATGGAAGGGGCAATTGAGCTTTTGCAGCATCATCAACTCACCTTTGATGCCCAGCAGTGGATTTCCCTGGTAAATCAGTATGGTGGCAATCCCTTATTTTTAAACATGGCAGCAAATTTTATTCACGAATTATTTGCTGGGGATGTGGGAGAGTTTTTAGCTTCTGGAACCTTAGTTACGGGTGAATTTGAGCCATTAGTGGCGCAATGGTTGAGGCAGATTTCGCTGCTAGAACAAACCCTAATCAAGTATTTGGCTACACAAGCGCAAGGGTTGACTCGTGAAGAGATACTATTACAACTTGGAAATTATGCTTCAAATGGAGATATTTTGGCTGCGCTTTTATCCTTAAAGCGCAGGGCATTAGTAGAAACCATGAAAGATGGTGATAAGGAACGCTTTTTTTTACAACCAGTGATTCTCAAATGCGTACAGCGTTTGTTTAGATCCCAAGAGTAGTAGCCAAACTCATTTAACTGCTACCGCCGCTACCACCTCCGCCACTGTCACCGCCGCCACCACCTCCGCCACTGTCACCGCCGCCACCGCCGCTACCACCTCCGTCACCACATCCGTCACTGCCGCCACCGCCACCTCCGTCACTGCCGCCACCACCTCCGTCACCACATCCGTCACTGCCGCCACCGCCACCTCCGTCACTACTGTAACCACTATCACTACTGCTACCACTGTAACCACTCCTCCTGTAACTACTGCCACTCCTTTTACGGGATATACCGAATATACCGAATAGTATCAAAAGAAGAATTACCAAAAAAATCCCGAGACTCCACGAATTTGAACTTTGCGATTCTTGACCGTTAGCAGGGTTGATTTCTGCTTGAGCTTCTTGAGTTGCTTTTTGGGCAATAAATTCTGCTTGTTTAGCTTCTTGTTCTGCTATTTGTTTAGATTCAATCGCTGTACTAAACTTTGGAGAAAATGCAAAATTTACTAGAGATACATCATCAACAATCAGATTATAAGTTGCCATACGTATTTTGAGATATTGATCAATTTCTTCTTTAGTTTATCAAACACAATTCAGGAATCAGTCGTCAAACTCATTTCGAGCGACGGAATCACACTTGTCAGGGTCGAGGGGAACATTACTGTTCCACCCCTCCCATCCGAAACCGTGCATGAAAGTTGTCCCTTCACACGGCTACTCAATGTGTTTCCCTATTGTCACGGAGGGACTTCTGACTACCATCAGTAGCAGTTTTGACATCATGGCAATGACGGTGCAGTAATTGAAGATTGTTCCATTCTTTTTTACCTCCACAACTCAGGGGTTT
>NZ_JAIVFS010000120.1 GCF_020829645.1 Nostoc mirabile CHAB5784
ATATAGCCAAAAATCTTTAGTCTACTTCAGTAGACTTTAGCTATCAGCCTTGAACTTTAGTTCGAGGCGGGTGAGGAAGCTAACAGTTAAGCTACTTTTAGCTTAAGTTGACACCAATGGGCATTGCCGTGCCCCTACCAACGTATTTGTATCATTATTAAAGTGAAATGGTATAAGGTGCGATCGCCACCTTACCCTTTCATTGAAAGCGACGGGAAACTCCATCCCGCAAGTGGCGTGTTCCGGGACAGTCGCCCCGCCGCTTGGGCCAAACAGGGGATTGGGCATTGGTAGTTTCTTCCCCATGCCCGATGCCCGATTCCCCATGCCCAAAAACTCCATCCCGCAAGTGGCGTGGAGTTTTTTATATTTAAAACCGAACGGCAAAATGACAAACTTTTACGCCAACGCCAATTATTTAGAGATTATTCGGGTTGATTCCCTTCTGTTCTAATCTAGCTAAAAGTTCCTGAAGCTGTTGTTGTGTTTGCTCTAGTTGTTGCTGTTGCTCAACTGTCACTTCTTCTGGTGTTGAGTATCTATTACCACTTTCCTCATACCAATACAACCATTCTCGCGTAATTCCTTGGTAGGTTCCCCGTTCACGTCCAATGCCTAAACCAATTTCCGGCATCCAGATTTTATCGCCTGGTTGTAAAATATATTCACCATTAACTAAACGATAAACTTCTAAACGCTGACGCTTACGACGTAAGCGGGTTGGTGCATAAATGACATAATACAAAATGCCTAATTGGGCATAATCTGCTTTCTTTTGTTCGTATTCAAAATTGTAAGTTTGGGAAACAATTTCTAAGGATAAGATTGGGGAAATGCCATCTTCTTCCCAAAGTACATAACTAGAACGCCCATTTTCTCCAACAAAACGTTCTACACCCAAACTTAAAAACCCATCGGGAACAATGGCAGGTTTATTGATTGTATAATAAATTCCCATGTTGATCCCAAAGAACCAATCATCACGGGTTTGCCAAATAGCAGCTAATATCGCTAACAATAAGTTGGGAATTAATATTTGCAGTTCGTTATCCACAGGCGTATCATCAGAATCTGGCAATTCTGCTGATGAAGGTAGGCACTCTAATGGATTGTAGTTGAACATAAGCAGTTCTCAATCCCAATTGTTGACATCCTCCCCGGCGTAAACGCACGGGGATTCCAAGAATCACTTCTTAGATTTTTCTGCTTCATAGCAACTGCCATCAGACTCATGCCTATCCGGTCTTACGTTCGCTCCACAGACTTTCACCGCAAGTCCTACGGCGAGTATGTTTTTGGCTGCGTTCACATCCCGGTCATGGTGAGCGCTGCATTCAGGGCAATGTTTCTTGCTCAGAAGTTGGATAGAATCGGTACTTAAAACTGCGTTGTGTCATCCTTACAGGGAGCATCCCAAATGTGTAAGTTATATCAAACCCATGTTATGAATTGTCATTGCGAACGCAACGTAGTGGAGTGAAGCAATCCCATCTCTTGCGATTGCTTCACTACGCTACCGCTTCATTCGCAATGACAAACATATTCTTGCAAAATTGGGATGCTCCCTCCTTACATTATATCAGACTTCCTGTAAAAAAGGCAAACAAGTTAATTAAAGCCGTGCTAGAAGCACGGGGTTTTAAACCCATTTTTCTGATAAATTCTCAGGCGGGATAGGCTCTTTCAAGATATAACTCACCCTAAATGCAGAAACTGTCCTGGCAACATCACGACTGAAGTGGTTCCCGTTAAGTCTGAAGTGGTTCCCGTTAAGTCTGAAGTGGTTCCCGTTAAGTCTGAAGTGGTTCCCGTCACAACTGATATCATGTCCGCTTGATTACTTAGAACCTATTGCAAAAGTCCCTAACACCCCACCCCCAACCCCTCCCCGCTTGCGGGGCTACGGTGTACACACAAGTCGAATTACCCCCCTTAATCCCCCCTTGTAAAGGCTACGGTGTACACACAAGTCTTGTCATCTTTATTAAAAAATCTCGCACTGCGTTTCTATCCCGCCTCGGAATGAATTCCGAGTCTCATAGCTGAAGTCCACTTAAGTGGACTCAACGAGAAATTTAGTCCACTTAAGTGGACTTCAGCTATGAGCCCTGAACTTTAGTTCTGGGCGGGATGTCAGTGAGTGTGACAGTTTAACTCTGACAAAATGTGGGTAAAAAAGTTGAAACCTATGTGGACAGCACTTATGTGTACACCGTAGGCTTGCGGGGAGGGGAGCGTTTGCTTTACTCAAATGCGGGGTGGGGTTCTTTATTTTTGATTTATGCAAGAGGTCTTTACTAAACCACAAGAACCCCAAAGAGCCAAAGCTACGCTTCGTCTCCCCTCTACGGTCTACACACAAGTCGAAGTAAACTACGTATCTAGGGTCTGAGTGCAGGAGTCATTGAAAATTCATTTCTTTAGTTTATCTAAAGTCGCATCTAAGTTATCAAATTACCTTTCTAAGATAGAAGCAGCAACCATAAGTTGCCATACACGACTAAAACCCAATTAACAGCTAGTGGCTGCGGAGAACATAAAAATGGCTAAAGCGCCAGATTCAATAGAATCGTCTATCAATGAAATTACAGACAAATCCTTAGATCGTGATTGTACAACCTTATCGCGTCACGTCTTACAGCAACTTCAAAGTTTTTCGCCAGATGCACAGGATTTAAGTGCGCTGATGAATCGCATCGCCCTAGCCGGCAAACTGGTTGCTCGCCGCATGAGTCGCGCTGGTTTAATGGAAGGCGTTCTCGGATTTACTGGGGAAGTTAATGTCCAAGGAGAATCCGTCAAAAAGATGGATGTCTATGCCAATGATGTATTTATCTCAGTTTTTAAGCAAAGCGGCTTAGTCTGTCGCCTAGCTTCTGAGGAAATGGAAAAACCCTACTATATCCCGGAAAATTGCCCCATTGGTCGCTATACTTTGCTGTATGACCCAATTGATGGTTCATCCAACACTGATAATAATCTCAGCTTAGGTTCCATTTTCGCCATTCGCCAACAAGAAGGAACTGATAGCGATGGTAAGGCAACTGACCTCCTCACCAACGGTCGTAAGCAGCTTGCTGCTGGATACATCTTGTATGGCCCTTGCACGCTGCTGGTTTATACTATAGGTAAGGGCGTTCATTCCTTTGTCCTTGATCCTAGCTTAGGAGAATTTATTCTCACAGAAGAAAATATCCGAATTCCTAAGCACGGTTCTGTTTACAGCGTGAATGAGGGTAACTTCTGGCAGTGGGAGGAATCAATTCGAGAATACATCCGCTACGTTCATCGCACAGAAGGCTACAGCGCTCGTTATAGCGGCGCAATGGTGAGCGACATCCATAGAATTTTGGTTCAAGGCGGTGTGTTTCTCTACCCAGGCACAATTCAAAACCCAGAAGGGAAATTGCGCTTGCTTTATGAAACCGCTCCTCTAGCCTTTTTGATTGAGCAAGCAGGCGGTCGTGCTACTACAGGATTGGTAAATATCTTGGATGTAGTGCCGAAAAAATTGCATCAACGCACACCTTTAATTATTGGTAGCAAAGAGGATGTAGCAAAGGTGGAGTCTTTTATTCAAAACGGACACTAGAAGACAATTCGTAATTCGTAATTCGTAATTCGTAATTCGTAATTACTGTTACGTAAGGGTTTTAGACGTTTTATAAGAGTGACTTATTTCTTCTGTGCTGTACTCTCATCTGCCATTAATTAAAAGTTAATCATGGTGATTTAAGATTGGCGATGCAGAATAGCACTTCTTGAAGATGTATTAAAGATTATCTCAGCTGGCCGATGCGATAAGTGATTGGCAACGCCACAATTCAAAAGTAAGCATCAAATTTTGATGGGTTTTGCCAACTTACTTAGAAACATCACTATACAGGAGTGAAACAAATTAGAGCTATGTCTACCAATCATCTACTAGAAATTAACCAATACGGTCAAAGTATCTGGATGGATAATTTGAGCCGTGACATTATTCAATCAGGCGAACTCAAAGAACTAGTTGAAAATCAAGGCATCTCTGGGATTACCTCTAACCCAGCTATCTTTGAAAAAGCGATCGCAGGTAACGTCATTTATGATGCCGATATAGAAACCGGAGTTCGTGCTAATTTACCCATAGACAAAATTTACGAATCCCTAGTTTTTGCAGATATCCGTAATGCTTGTGATATTTTACGCCCTGTTTATGAAGCCTCGAATAGACTAGATGGTTATGTGAGTATTGAAGTACCGCCAACTATCGCCCATGATACTGAAGCAACAATAAGCGAAGCCCGGCGCTATTTCCAAGAAATTGGTCGGGAAAATCTGATGATTAAAATTCCCGGTACAGAACCTGGTTTGCCAGCAGTGGAGCAGGTAATAGCCGAAGGGATGAATGTTAATATTACGTTGCTGTTTTCTGTAGAAAGCTACGTAAACACAGCTTGGGCATATATTCGTGGCTTAGAAAAACGTCTGGCTGAGGGCAAGGACATCAGTAGAATTGCTTCAGTCGCTAGCTTCTTCCTCAGCCGGATTGATAGCAATATTGATGCGAAAATTGATGCTAAGTTGAAAAAAGGCGTTGATGATATTGCTGTGGAAGCAAAGCTAAAAGCTGTTAAAGGAAAAGTAGCGATCGCTAACGCTAAGATTGCCTACCAAGAATACAAGAAAATCATCGAGAGCGATCGCTGGAAAGCCTTGGCAGAAAAAGGGGCCACAGTACAACGGCTACTTTGGGCTAGTACTAGCACCAAAGACCCCAACTACAACGACGTGATGTATATCGAAGAGTTGATAGGGCGAGATACCGTTAACACCGTACCACCAGCGACGATAAAAGCTTGTGCCGATCATTGTAACGTAGGCGATCGCTTAGAAACAGATGTAGATAATGCCTACACCCTGATCAAAAACCTCAAAGATCCCGACATCAACATCGATCTTGATACCGTAATGGATGAACTGTTAGTTGACGGTATTGACAAGTTCATTCAGCCCTTCCAGTCCTTGATGAACTCTTTAGAAGACAAGATCAAGGTATTGTCACCAGTGTAAGGGCTGGGGAGTGGGGAGTGGGGAGTGGGGAGTGAGGGAGATGAGGGAGATGAGGGTGACAAGGGGAATAACCAATGCCCCATGCCCCATGCCTCATGCCCCATGCCTCATGCCCAATACCCCATGCCCCATGCCCAATCCAAAATCCCAAATCCCAAATCCAAAATTCCTATGGTTAGTCTGCTAGAAAATCCCTTGCGCGTTGGTCTGCAACAACAAGGGATGCCCGAACCCCAGATTATAGTTATCTTTGGCGCTTCTGGTGACCTCACCTGGCGCAAACTAGTGCCAGCACTTTACAAATTGCGGCGAGAACGGCGTATACCGCCAGAAACTACTATTGTCGGCGTAGCGCGTCGAGAGTGGAGCCATGAATACTTCCGTGAACAAATGCAGAAGGGCATGGAAGAGGCACATCCTAATGTCGATTTAGGGGAACTTTGGCAAGACTTCTCTCAAGGTCTGTTCTACAGTCCTGGGGATATAGACAACCCCGAAAGCTACAAGAAACTAAAAACCTTATTAAGTGAATTAGACGAAAAACGGGGCACGCGAGGTAATCGCATGTTCTACCTCTCAGTTGCCCCCTCATTCTTTCCCGAAGCGATTAAGCAGCTAGGAAGCAGTGGGATGCTAGAAGATCCCTACAAACATCGTCTAGTAATTGAAAAACCCTTTGGTCGGGACTTGGCTTCTGCCCAAAGTCTTAACCAAGTGGTACAGAAATATTGCAAAGAAAACCAAGTATACCGCATTGACCACTACTTAGGTAAAGAAACAGTCCAGAATTTGCTGGTATTTCGTTTTGCCAATGCGATTTTTGAACCGTTGTGGAATCGTCAATTTGTTGACCATGTGCAAATTACTGTGGCAGAAACCGTAGGCGTGGAAGACCGGGCTGGTTACTATGAAAGCGTCGGCGCACTGCGGGATATGTTGCAAAATCACCTCATGCAACTTTACTGCTTAACCGCGATGGAAGCACCCAACGCAATGGATGCCGATAGCATCCGCACAGAAAAAGTGAAGGTACTCCAAGCTACTCGTTTAGCTGATGTTCACAATCTGTCGCGGTCAGCAGTCCGTGGTCAGTATAGTGCTGGCTGGATGAAAGGTCAAGCAGTGCCAGGGTATCGGACAGAACCAGGCGTTGACCCCAACTCCACCACACCCACCTACGTAGCGATGAAGTTTTTGGTGGATAACTGGCGCTGGAAAGGTGTTCCTTTCTACTTGCGGACTGGAAAGCGGATGCCGAAAAAAGTGAGTGAGATTTCGATTCACTTCCGCGAAGTTCCATCTCGGATGTTTCAATCTGCTGCCCAACAGACAAACGCCAACATTTTGACGATGCGGATTCAGCCAAATGAAGGAATTTCCCTACGTTTTGATGTCAAAATGCCTGGGGCAGAATTCCGCACCCGTTCCGTTGACATGGACTTTAGTTATGGTTCCTTTGGCATCCAAGCAACATCCGATGCCTACGATCGCCTATTCCTTGATTGTATGATGGGCGATCAAACATTGTTCACACGGGCGGATGAAGTAGAAGCAGCTTGGCAAGTAGTAACACCAGCCCTTTCCGTTTGGGATGCACCCGCCGATCCTACTAATATTCCCCAGTATGAAGCCGGTACTTGGGAACCAGAACAAGCAGAACTCTTAATTAACCAGGATGCCCGTCGCTGGCGCAGACTGTAAATATTAGTCATTAGTCATTAGTCATTAGTCACTAGTAAAAACAAATGACAAATACTTCGGCTTCGCTCAGTACAAGTGACAAATGACCAATGACAAATGACAAATGACAAAATCCAAAATCCAAAATCTCCTATGGCTCTCCAAGCTTCTACAATTTTCTCACTCCAGGCACCGAAAGATATTTCGCTTAACGAAATAGATGCCGAACTCAATCAAATTTGGCAAAGTTACGGTATTCCTGGCGAAGACGGTGGACTTCCCAGTGCTACTAGGGCAACTACATTTACTTTAGTGGTCTACGAACCAGAAGAAACTCAGTATTTGTTGGCTGCTTTGGGATTTTACAACGGCCCAATTGATGGGATTTTAGGGCCACAGATGACAGCAGCATTGCGGGAAGCGCAAAAGAAACATAGTCTGCCACAAACTGGAACAGCAACACCAGAAACTCTGACTGTATTACGAGAAGAATTCGCTAAAGGTCAGCGAGGAGAACATGCTGCTGCTGGGTTAAATAGCGGCAGCCCCAGAATTGCCGATGAAATCGCTCTCCGCAACCCCTGCCGCATCATTGCGCTATTTCCCATTGCTGGCGAAGATGAAGGGGTTAAGGCTCAAGTTTCTGCCTATTGCCCCATCCAAAAGCAATCGTCAAGCACACTTATCTGCTGCGAATACATCACTCTCAGTGGAACTGCTGCTGCCTTAGAACGCATCGGTGGTATGATTCCGGCCTTGTTGATTGGCGGCTTGCCAAAGTTTCTCTGGTGGAAGGCAACACCAGACCCTAACAACGGTCTATTCAAGCGCCTAGCAGCAGTCTGCAATAATGTGATTGTGGATTCTTGCAACTTTAACGAGCCAGAAAGTGAATTACTCCGCCTAGAAGAGTTGGTAGAAACGGGTGTACCTTTAGCTGACTTAAACTGGCGTCGTCTCGCATCATGGCAGGAATTGACAGCTGAGGCTTACGACTCACCTAACCGTCGCGCCGCCCTCAAAGAAATTGACCGCGTTACGATTGATTACGAAAAAGGCAATCCCGCCCAAGCTTTGCTGTTTTTGGGTTGGCTGGCAAGCCGATTACAATGGCAGCCAGTTTCTTATGAAAAGGAAAGCGGTGATTACGACATCACTCGCATCCGTTTTATTGCTCAAGAGCAGCGACAAGTAGAAGCAGAGTTAGCAGGAGTTCCGGTTGCTGATGTGGGCGATATTGTTGGCGACTTGATTGCCCTGCGCCTCAGTTCGACAAATCCCCAGGCAGACTGTGGTACAGTTATCTGCTCAGAAACTGGTGGTTGTATGCGGATGGAAACCCACGGTGGCGCTCAATCCGCCGGTCTGTTTCAACAGGTGACTTCACTTTCGGAACAAAAGGCGGAAGCTTTGTTGAGTCAGCAGGTGCAACGCTGGGGCCGCGAGTCACTTTTTGAAGAAAGCCTGGGAGTGACAGCAAATATTTTCAAATTGGCGAATTAATTTAGACCTAACCCCCCTACCCCCCTTCCCGACGCGGGAAGGGGGGAATTTTTTTAATTATTAAAGTGAATGGCAAGGAAAATTTAATTTATAAAGTAGTGAAGATTGTCTATTAAAATATTTTGTATCTTTGTTAAAAAAGAATTATGGAGTTTGAATTTGACCATAACAAAAGTGCAATTAATAAAATTAAACATGGCATTGATTTTATTGAAGCACAGAAACTTTGGACAGATGCAAATTTTATTGAAATCCCCGCACAACAGATGAGCCTCGGTTTCTAGTTATTGGTAGGACTTACGCACAGGTAACGGAAAATCGAACCACAGAAACACAGAGAACACGGAGAAATAAGAGTTTGAAAGGTATTTTGCGTAAGTCCTGATTGGCAAGATTGCTGGAAAATATTGGTCAGCAGTCATTACTTATCGTAGTGATAAAATAAGAATTATTTCTGTTCGTCGCTCTCGTGCTGAAGAGGTAAATATTTATGAAAGCTGAAGAATTTGATGCTAAGTTCGATAATGGAGAAGATATTACGGAGTTTATAGACTTATCTAACGCACATCGCCCAGGCTATGAGCAAAAAAGAGTTAACTAGTTCCGTGGGTTTAAGAGGATGAATGAACAAGTCTAATTTATTACTAGCCCTAGCGACTAGAAGTCGCGGCTACACGAGACAAAACCTACCTCCGTGGGTTATAAAACCCTTGATTTTGCATTCAGTCTACGGAGGTAGACTTTGATTGTGTAGTAGCGAATTCTATTCGCCTAATACTTTTCAAACATCCTCTAAGTCCCCCGGTTAAATAAAAATTTTGTTTTGTGTTGGGGTTAAATCCCCATTACAAAACAAAATTTACGAATTACGAATTACGAATTACGAATTATTTAATATTGACTTTCCCATTTGGATGATTAAAGCCTTAGAACATGAAGCCAAGCGTTTAGGAGTGACATCTGATTCTATTATTAAATTATGGCTGGCTGAACGTCTTGATAAAATTATTACTGATTAGCATAAAAGCAATGATGTTCATAAAATAAATAATTCAATATTTTTGTTTGACTTTGATTTAATTTAATCTTACTAACATAGCTGACTATTTAGTTTAACCAATCAACAATTATCCATGTCTGTAATCATTGCTGGAGAACGTAGTGGGGTGGGCAAGACAACAGTTACGCTCACCCTTTTAGCATCTTTACGTCGTCGCGATCGCCTGGTACAATCTTTCAAGGTAGGCCCAGACTACATTGATCCAATGTTTCATCAACACGTAACTGGTCGTCCTTGTCGCAATTTAGACCCAGTGTTAACTTCCGAAGCCTACGTTCAGCAATGTTTTGCCCGTCATAGCCAACTGAGTGAATATGCCCTAGTCGAAGGGGTGATGGGGTTATTTGATGGAGTGAAGGGGAGTAGGGAGTGGGGAGTGGGGAGTGGGGATGAGGGAGCAGGGGAAGAAGAATTATTGATTAATGCCCAATGCGCCATGCCCAAGGCCCAATGTCCAACAGACTTTGCGAGTACGGCACACATCGCACGGCTTTTGGATTTACCTGTGGTGTTGGTGATTGATTGTAGTCGTTTATCGGGTTCTGTAGCTGCGATCGCTCACGGCTATCGGTCTTTTGATCCCCGAATTAAAATAGCTGGGGTAGTATTAAATCGCGTCGGGAGCGATCGCCATCTTTCTCTACTGAAAGATTCTCTTGAACCCTTACAATTACCTATTCTCGGTGTGCTGCGGCGTCAAGATAACATCACAATTCCCGATCGCCATTTGGGTTTAGTCCCCACAGCAGAACTTCCCGAACTCAATGCTTTAATTAATCGCCTCGCCGATTTAGGAGATACCTGCTTCGATTGGCAACACTTATTACCTTTATTAAAATCAGAACCACTCCCCAGTACAGACGCGATTAATCGCGTCTCTCCCCAATACTGCTCGGTTAAGGTGCATAGTCATTGGAGATCCCCCTTAGTCCCCCTTAAAAAGGGGGAAAATAAGGCATTTTTAGCCCCCCTTTTTAAGGGGGGTTGGGGGGATCGACTCTTAACCGAGCAGTATTGCGTCTCTCCCTACTCCTCATCCCCCTCATTCTCAGTCAGGATTGCAGTAGCCCGCGATCGCGCTTTTAATTTCTACTACCAAGACAATCTTGATTTGCTGCAACAACTTGGTGCAGAACTGGTTTTCTGGAGTCCCTTAGAAGATGCTGCAATACCAAAAGATGTGCAGGGAATGTATTTTGGCGGTGGTTTCCCAGAAGTTTTTGCCCAGCAATTAGCAGAAAATACTAGCGTTCGTGATGCCGTGAAAACAGCTATTCTTCAAGGAATGCCGACAGTTGCCGAATGCGGAGGATTAATGTATTTATGTAAGCAAATTATCGATTTTGAGGGGAAATCTTGGTCGATGGCGGGAGTTTTACCCCCATCTGCTGTAATGGGTAAGCGTTTAACTTTGGGCTATCGTCGTGCAGTCGCTTTGCAAGATAATCTGTTAGTCAAGGCAGGTACAACTATTTACGGACATGAGTTTCATCGTTCCCATTTAACCTTAACTCCTACTCAGCCCCTATTTGAAACTTCTCGCTACGATTGTGACGAAAATATGGGATGCGAGGGATGGGGTTTACCTGCAAATGTTCACGCTTCTTATGTGCATTTGCACTGGGGAGAAAGTGGAGAAATTCCCCAGCAGTTTCTTAAAGAATGTCTGAAAGTAGCACTTTCATGAACGTGGATTTAAGCAAGCGCAAAACCCAGTTGAATGAATTTAAAAGTATCAGAGAATGTTTTTATTATGGAAACCTACGCTTCAAAAAAAACCTCAGAAGGTCAAGCGGTAAATGAATTCATCAGAAGGTTTACCTTTAACAAACTCTGCGTTTCGATTGATTTTGTGCAATTGGAACCCAAGCCTCTCGACCACTTTACGGGAGGCAATATTGTACTGGTTTACCGACGCGTGTAGTGTGGATAAGCTAAAGCGTCGTTGGGTTTCGGCGATGGCTAGAGAATTGTAAATGTTAGCGTATCCCCGGTTCTGGAAACCAACAAATGTCATAAAGCCGATTTCCGCATATTGATCATCAAAAATACCTATCTCGACAACACCAACGTGTTGGTTTTGGGGAGTTATCGCAACCCATTTCAGCCAGATCATAGTCTCGTTATCGGGTGATTTTTCTAGCGCGGCAAACTTGAATTTTTGTTTAACCTCCATGAGGGTTGGGATTTGCTCCTCAAGATATTCGTACAGATGTGGGTTGCTTATATAGGAGTACAGGATCTCGGCGTGTTGTTCCGTAACCTTTTCTAGGCGCAAGATTACCGCGTCTGTTGGCATGATTTTTCTGATTCTCTTTTAAGTAGGTAGGCGTAATTAAACATAAGATAAAACCTCACCCTCAATCCCTCTCCTTACTAAGGAGAGGGAAGCCGGAGGCAGGGTGAGGTTGGGTGCATCCCAGTTTTTATTTTGCGGTTAGAGAATAAAATCTGAATCTCCGCAGAATGGATGGTTTGACAATTAGTACTTTTGCACCACTCAAAAAAGTGGGATGCTCCCGTGAGGTTTTATATTTAATTTGACCCACTTACTTATAGACATCTCGTGAAAAAGAATGTAGAGACGCGAAAGCATTGCGGGACGTTAGCGTAGCGGGGCGTTAGCGTAGCGGGGCGAAGCACAGCCCAGTACAATTTCGCGTCTCTACAAGGGTTCTGGATAACGCATATTTAATTTCTACCAGATGTCTATTAGGATTTGGCGACCAGATCCACTATTTTTACGCCGACTAGCGATAAACTTACTAACATTTATAAACACTACCATTATTAATATCTCTTTCAGCTTTAAAAATGTTTTCAAAAGAATAAAGATTGAAAATTGTCTTATGTTCTCGATACTGATGATTATCTCCACAACCTACCTGAATATCATCAATAGACCAATTGGCAAAACCGATTCCCTTCAAGTCCTTTAGAACTATGCGTATTCCCGGCATTTGGGCTGTTCCTGTTCTCCAACCTTTGGAAGTAATGTAATAGGACAAAGTGCCTTGAATTTGGTTATCATTCAACTTAATTAAGCTTAATTTCATGTCATCAAAAATAAAATGTTCTTGACCTCTATCAAGTATATTGCTCAAGATCCATTTATTATTCCATTTATTAACTTTGCTGAATGAGTCTGGAGTTTCTATGGGTTTAGAAGGTTCTAGCCTCTCATAACAAGAAGTTGTCGCTTGTTCTTGAATAGTACTCATATTGATTTCACACCCGTCTGCTAACAGTGTTGAGATAAACGACTGTAATCCTACCCCAATAATGTGTTCTGTCGATACTATTCTTAATAAGTTGCTATAAATTAACGTAAGTTCGACACATTCATATCGTCGTTCAATCTGCGAATCAGACGGGATAACTCACGAATGATATTCACGGCAATTTCAGGAGTTTCTTCGATCGCATCATATAGCTGCTCTTGGGTCAGTTCTAAAAATTCGCAAGGTTCTAAAGTCGTTGCGCTGGCGGAACGAGATTGAGTATCAAATACTGCCATCTCACCAAAGTATTTTCCCTGTTCTACCTCTGCAAGTTGTTTATTACCGATGTGAACTTTAACTCGGCCTGACACAACAATATAGAGCGATCGCCCTTCTTCTCCCTGGCGAAAGATGGTGTAATTAGCTGGAAATGACAATTCGTTCATTACTGAAGTGAGCCGCACAATAAAATCATCCCGCAATTCCTTAAAAATTGGGACTCGCCGGACAAATAATAAACGGTCAACACTGGTTAGCATAATTACAAGTTAAATATCAAACATTACTGTAAATTTTAAAACTTAAGCCACGCGATTAGTCATATTAACCGATGTTGAACGCTAGCCGTCAAGAATATCTTAAACTTTACCAACAGAAAACCACTTACCATCTCTTCAATAGGAGCGATGCCTACGGCGGTAAACTACGCTCTTAAACTTCTCAAACTCAGTATTAGGTAGGACTTACGCATTGACAAGAAATATTAAATATGGATCAACGTTAAAAACTATATCTTTCGTAAGGGCACAGCATTGCTCATAGGTGTCAACTTAAGCTCAAATGCATGATGCACAGGCGTTTTACCCCCCTTAATCCCCCCTTAGAAAGGGGGGAAAAAGAAATGCAGTTCCCTCCCCTTGACAAGGGGAGGGTTAGGGTGGGGTAACGCGGGTCGTGATGGGAAGCCAGAGAACTGAATATCACGTCTTGACAAGGGTTTCACGTTAAGTTGACACCAATGAGCAAAGCTTAGCCCCTACAGCATGGTCTATTTCCGATCGCAGAATAATTAAGAAAAGCCTGAAAACTTCCTCAAGATAGGTAATGCACATCACGATGCATTTGTACAGTGCGTAACTCCTATTAGGTATTCTCTCGTTCCCATGCTCTGTGGCTGATTAGGGTTGCTGCTTCGCGTCAGACATTGAGTCAGAGTCTCAATGAATGCATTCCCATGCGGAGCATAGGAACAAGGAAACGAGGCAAACATATTGGTAAAGTTATTAATCACTTTTATTTATCGTTTTAAAAAACAAGAGTATTTGCTCTTATTTGGTTGTAAGCCATAATATTGACTTCATTAGCTCCCAAGGTACCTTGCTGAGAAAAAAAATCACCAATTTGATTAGAGGCGATAGCTTCTAAAAACTGGGGAACTGGCTAATGGCTAACGAACCGCGATCGGTTGTCGTTAGGTAAAAAACTCACAAAATCTTCTGAACTGCTCTCACATTGAGGATTCAGAGAAGGACTAGGACAAACAGCATTGAATTATCGTGAGCAACAATTATGAGTTGGCTAATTAGTACATTAATTATTGGAATCTCTGTCGCTTTTGCAACCACCTTTGACGACAATTTATATTTGACAGCTTTCTTCGGAAAAGTCAATCGCAGCTTTCGTCCTAAGCATATTGTTATCGGTGAATTTTTGGGATTCACTGCCTTAGTATGCGCTAGTCTCCCTGGTTTCTTGGGCGGTCTGATTATTCCCAGCACCTGGATTGGGTTACTAGGTTTGCTTCCCATCGCCATTGGTATCAGTAATCTTATCAGCCGAGAACAGGAACAAGAGACAGTGCAAGCTGTGTCAATTGACTTAACCTCTCCTGTCAAATCTGAACGCCAGAAGAAATCACTATTAGCAACCATCCGCGATCCTCAAACGTACCGCGTTTCTGCTGTCACCATTGCCAATGGAGGAAACAACATTGGGATCTATGTACCGTTGTTTGCCAGTAGCAATCTTCCAAGTATAGGTATAATTCTGTGTGTTTGCTATTTCACTGTTGGGGTGTGGTGCTTACTCTCTTACAACCTGACTCGTAATCCTCTCATGGCTCCCGTTTTAACTCGCTTCGGTCGGAAAATCTTCCCCTTTGTCTTAATTTACTTGGGACTCTCTATCTTAATTAAAAGTGAAACATATCGGCTTTTACCTAGTCTGGCAATGCTTTCTCATTAGGCATGAGGCGATTGCACCTGATCTGAAAACTCGAAATTCTTGATGGGTGCTATCTCCCAGATGTAACCAAAAAAATCAGCGATCGTTTCCCATCTCAAAAGATTTTTTAATCACTTGAATTTATCAATTTAAATCAAAATAATATTTGATGTTATCAATCAATTTATCTAAAGTGAGAATAAAGCACATTATTGATGGCTCTTATAAAAGCAAGCCCAGCACTACGAATCATCATAGGAAGGAACTAATGAATAAACCAAATCCAAAAAAATTAACTCAGTGGATCGTAACAGCAGTATTTCTGGTACTTGTAGCAGGATTTTCGCTCCTTGACCAGCAAGGAGTTAGAGCTTTAACACTAACACCATCCATACCTACGGAATCTGAACTAGCTCCAGTAATATCTCCGCTTACATCGCCAATGGAGTCTGTTACTGCCCCAGTAATATCTCCAGTTGCATCGCCAATAGTGTCTGTAGCAGAAAACGTTAGACGTTTATTACAAACCAATGAATGTGTAAGATGTAATCTAACTGGAGCAATGCTAAAGGACGCAAATCTGCAAGCGGCAAACTTGGAGGGTGCTAACTTACAAGATGCAGACTTAGAAAGGGCTAATTTACAACAAACAAATTTACAAGGAGCAAACTTTCAAGGAGCAGATTTAGGCAAGGTAAACCTTTTGGGAGCAAACCTTGTGGGAGCAAACCTATTTGATGCAGACCTAGAGAAAGCTAACCTGTTGGGAGCAAATCTGCAAGCGGCTAACCTACAGGGCGCAGACTTGGAAAAGACAAATCTTACAAATGCAAACATCCAGGGGGTTAACCTGATGGGGGTTGATTTGGAAGATGCAATCAGACCAGAAGGATTCACTGTTCAGTAATTAAACTGAAGTTCTCTGTGCAAATTTAATAAACAATTTCAAAAGCCTGATTCAGTAATGAATACAGGCTTTATTTTTTAAAACTTGATTTTTGTCCCTTGACCCTTGACTCTTATACCAGAAGATATGTGTGCCAGTTTCGTAAGTCCTGAACTATTTCCATCAAGAAATATTCTACGCTGTTTGATTTGCTTCCAACCAGTTAAGTAAATCCTCAATGGTTGTAAAATCCAATAAAGCCTCGCCAAGTGCTTCTAATTGCTCTAGGGAAAGACGCCATGTCGGATCGGTATCGCACAAAATCGCCAAACTCATGGCAGGTTTCGCAAATCTGTCAAAAATTCGCAGGTTGTAGGAAAACATTCTTTCGGCAAAAGTATCCTCTGATTTTGCTTGGATTTCTACATGGATTAATAGCCAAGTTTCTTGTCCTTGAATTTGCCAGACTTTAACTAATTTATCTGCATATCTCCTACCAAGTTCTGCTTCGCGGGCGATTTGTTGAAATTCCTTATCGAGAAATTCGTGGGGACGTTCCCAAGGGACTTCCAAGAAATAAATTATCCAATCTTGTGGGGTGGGCATCTTGCCCGCCTTTGACTATGGGCGGGCAAGATGCCCACCCCACAATAAATAGTTGTATATTTTTTTATTTGGAAGTCCCCAATTAATTAGTTCTGCTGTTTGGGGAAAGAAAAATTGCATTGCTTGGGGAAAGTAAGCTTCTAAAATTTATTTCCACGGGCTATCATTATCTGCTCTTTCCAGTTCCTCGGTCATCAGTTGATTGTTATACCATCTAGTAATCCTAAATCAACCTGAGTTCGACAAGTCTTATTTGACCTCTCCCCCAACCCCTCTCCGTGTCGGAGAGGGGAGCAAAAAACTTAATTTTTCGTTGCTCCTCCCTTTCCGTTTCGGAGAGGGAGGCTGGGAGGGAGAGGTTTGTCGAACTCACGTTTTTAAAAGTTTGTACCCATGTAATTGTCGGAACTTGCGATCGCTACAATAGTAGATAAAGGAACTTCAGCAAAATACTGTCGCTGAAATTGTTCTTCTCTGACAGCAGCTAAAAATCGTTCCACTGCTGCCTCAGCCAAGTTTTCTGCACTATCGCTTGAATGCCAGGTGATTTGCAAATAACGGTCTTGTCGTTTGACTGTGAACCCTAAATATTTTAAAGCTTTGATGCCTACAAGTAAGGTTTGGTCGGTGATGCCGATTTTCTCTAACAGTTGGACGCGGGTAACTAGTTGATTTGTGCGACTGAGATATTTGGCAATTCCTACAAGAGTCAGCCAAATTTGATTGGGTGGTTGGAGGTTGGGTTTAGACCAAGCGATCGCTAATTGTTGCGAACTACTTATCGTTAGACATCGCCGCAACCACGCGCGTAAATCATCCCAATTCGTCGGACAATTTTCAAGCAAGAGTGGGGGAGTCGGGAGAGACGCGGTTAATCGCGTCTGTACTTGGGAGTCGGGAGTGGGGAAGTTACGCCAGTCTAAGATGAGTGGTGTTAACGATAGCGGGGCGTTTAGCCCATTCAGAATGTTGAGTGCTGAGTTAACAGAAGAACGCACGGCAATTAATCTGATTTCATAACGTTTTTTGAAAGTGTTGTAGTCTAGTTCTGCTATGCAATCACACCTTCCTATGGGCAATTCATCTTTGTAATGTCCCCACCATATACCAGGAAAAGCACTTCTGCTGGAATCATCCCGAATGTCAAACTCGGTTTTAATGTACTGTACCTTTTTACCTTGCCAATCCTGCTGATTGCGATGCCAAGAATTTTCAAACCAGCAGTTTTGAATTAGCAATTTCGGAACAGGATTACCCATTCCACAAGGTTCTAGCAGCTTCAATTCCAAAAATAACTCTTTTCCTAAGTCTGCTACTGTTACCGTCAAGTCTGCTTGCACAGTTGGCGTTAGGGTTGTACTACCTAAAGATTGCCGCAACTGTTGATTAATCGCGGCTGTAAATAAAGGAATATTCTCCACTAACAAACTCAAACCTGCTGCAAAGGGATGTCCCCCAAAGCGATGTAACAAATGTGCTTGGTCTTTTACCAGTTGGTATAAATCGACAGAATTCACCGAACGGGCGGAACCCCTTGCTAAGGGAGTAGGAAGTAGGGAGTAGGGAGTAGGGGCGGAATCTTCTTCCCCACTCCCTAGTACAGACGCGATTAATCGCGTCTCTCCAGATTCCCCACTCCCTTCCGTACTTAACAAAATAGTCGGGCGACCTGTTTCTTGTGCTACTTGTCCAGCAACTAAGCCCAATACACCCGCAGGCCATTGGGCATCTTCTAAAACAATAACGCTGGTGGTTGATAAGTCTAATTGAGTAAGTTTTTGTGCTACTTGCGCTTGTACATCTTTTTGTAAAGATTTGCGGCGGGTATTTGCGAGTTCTGTAACTTCGGCTAGTTCGTTACAACGTTTGGCATCTCGACTAGTTAATAATTCAACGCAAAAACTAGCATCGCCTTGGATGCGGCTGACGGCGTTAATTCTTGGCCCCAAACCAAAGGAAATATCTGTGGGGCGATCGCCACTTTTTTGGCACAATTCTAATAATCGCCCCACCCCCGGACGCCGACGCGCTGCTGCTGGCTGTTGAAAATCTGCTTGCAGTCGTTGAATTCCCATCTGTGCTAAATAGCGACAATCTCCACTTAACTGCACTAAGTCGGCAATTAATCCTACTGCTACTAAATCTAATAAATCCTCTAACGGATGTTTTGCAATATTAGGCAGACTTTGATATAATGCTTCCACTAACTTATAAGCTACTGCTACCCCAGAAAGATTAAACAGTTGATGTTCTCTGGGCAAATAACGAGGATTAATAATTGCTGCGACGGGTGGGCGTTCCGTGGGTAAGGTGTGATGGTCTGTAACTATTACCTCTATACCTAGATGTTTGGCATAGATAATTTCCTCAATGTTTGTGCTACCTGTGTCGCAAGTAACAATTAATTTGCAACCTTGTTTTGCTAAGTTATCAATCCCTTGATTATTGAGTCCGTGAGATTCTTTCAGGCGATTGGGAATGTAATAAATTAACTGAGTATTTTGTTTAAAAAATTGCCCCAATCCATCCCAAAGTACAGATGTAGCGGTAATACCATCAGCATCAAAGTCTCCCCAAATGGCAATTTTTTCTTTGATGTTATATGCTTGTTGCAACCGGGCGATCGCTAAGTGCATTTCTTGCCCAAACTCAAACGGACTCGCTGGTTGATAAGCTTTGTGGTTGATAAAAGCTGTTAATTGTTGATGATCTTTAATTCCCCGTTGCCACAACAATTGTGCTGCATATATTCCACTTGATGCGGGTGTATGCTGTTTCACCGCTTGGATGAACCACTCCGGGGGTTGTTCGGTTGCTGCTATAGTCCACTGCTGTTGTTCTGGCATAAAAGAAAGTTAGGAGTTAGGAGTTAGGAGTTAAAAGTTGGAAACTGAAAAGTTAGAGGCTATTTATAAACAAAATATTAAGTAGGGTGTGTTATGGCGTAGGCTAACGCACCTTGAATTGTTGACGGTGCGTTGCGCGACAACGCACCCTACATTTAAATTTCTTAATATACCTTTAAATATTAGCGCCGACTTAACTTAGATTAATACGGATCAGTTAAGGCTTGATCCTCCCTAACCCTCCTTTTTAAGGAGGGAATTAGAGGATTTTATAAATAGTCTCTTTAACTCATAACTCATAACTCATAACTCCTAACTTTTATTAAATTGGGGATTGATCCTCGGTTGTTTGAGATTCACCTGCTAGAGGATTGAGGACTACTTCATTGGCGACGCTATCGGGTTTACGGGCGCGAATTGCTGGACGCGTAGGCGTAGCCCGTCGTAGACATCGCTTGTAACCTGCTCTTTCAGCTTTTTGGTGTTCGTAATCAATCAATCTGCCATAATATTCATGTTTGCTTAAATTCATCGACAAGAAAATATGCTGGCGGATATTACCAAAACCTTTGCGGTTAAAAAACTTTAACGCTGAAGCATTGGTAGGGTCAGTGTCTACCAGCATAAACCGCGCCCCATCTTCAATCATCCGGGCGACGACTTTATCAACCAACTTATCTGCTACTCCCCGACGCTGAAACTTCGGGCTAACTCCCAGCCATAAAATGTATCCATAAGTCCAGGATGCTTTGGTGATGATGGTTCCCAAAATGAATCCTGCTAATTCTCCGTCTGTTTCCGCCACAAGACAGTATTCTGGATCTGTATTGTACAGTCCAATTACTTCCCATTCGTCCCAGGTGCGGTATAAATAAGGATATAAATCGCTAGTAAATAACCCTTCTCCCAAGTGGTAAATAGGAGCAATGTCATCAATTCCTAATTCGCGCACATAAAATTGCTTCAGTTTCGTCAAAGCTTGGCATAAATTTAGAAGTTGTAATTTCTTTATACCCTTATTGGATTTTACAAACATCCTCTAATCTATCAATATGCTTGGGTTAAGAAGAATAGTAGGTTTGGTTGAGTGTAAGAGGATGTTTGAAAAGTATTTTTCGTAACACCAAAGCCTCGCAAACCTAACCCCCCGAGCAAGCCTTCCCTACGTTCGCGCAGCGTCTCGAAGAGAGGGAATGGGGGTTTCAAAGCCTCTCTCCGCTTGCCTAACGGCAGGCTGACGCCAACGGGGAGAGGAATGGAAGCGGGGTTTATAGTATACTTTACGATTTTTCAAACATACTCTAAGAGTTTTCCAACAAAGCCTTAATAATGTTGGGTTACCCTGCGGGGATCTTGCTACATTCCTCAAACGCCATTTGCTACCCTGCGGGAACGTTAAAACTGGAGTTTAGACTAAAAGCGATATGAGAGAACGCAAATCAAATGGAATTAGAGATTAAAAATATTATCTTGTCAGCCTCAAAGCATCCGCGACCTTTAACAATTCTGTAGTATATCTGCTCCAG
>NZ_JAIVFS010000121.1 GCF_020829645.1 Nostoc mirabile CHAB5784
ATCTAACAAAGTAGCATCCAAGACTTGCTTGAGCCGTGTACTTGGAAACTTGTAAGCACGGTTCTTAGGGGGGAACGAGGCAGCAATGCCTCTGCCCTACCCGACAATAGGAATAAAGGCGATCGCAGAGTTTTGCAGACACACGCGATCGCCTTTGTTATGTGTGCAAACAACGTTGTGGTTTAGCACAACGCTCTCAAATAGATTTGGCGTAGCCATCAAAGCTAGTTGCTAAGAGCATTATCAAGACAGCAGACAACAGCATCAGGGGATGTGTAAGGAAGTGCTGTGTTCGGAAGAGGACACTCTATTAAATTCGACTTTGCTGTAAAAACTTTGATTTCTAGACAGTTAGGCAATAAATAACTAGTTTTTTAAGACTTGGTGGGTCATCGAGATCATCTTCGCTGGCTTGAGCATTACAAGTTTGGCTTCCGGCTGCTATTCCCGGTGGCACTTGGTTTTGTAGTTAGTTGAATGAGTGAATGTTTGGTAATTTGGCTTGCGAACCCTTGATTGCGTTCGGGTGCAGACGGTTCGTTTTTCTTACCCTCATGTAGATAATATTAGTACACCTATTGGTAGTAGTTAATGGGGTAGTAGTTACTTTTAGATAGAGATTTGTAATACTACTATTGGTTGCACATAAGCAACTCTAATACCAATAGATGTAAGTCCTATATATTTACATCCAATAGTAGTACCACTATAATCGGAGTATTATTTGGAGAGGATGATTGTGTTTATCGCATTAAAAAAATTGAGAGAGGCTGCGGGTCTTTCTCAGAATGACCTAGCTAGAAAGACTGGTTATAGTCCTCAGTTCATCCAAAAAATTGAACAAAATAAGGTTAAATCACTCACATTAGATGCAGCAGCAAGATTCTGTGAAGCCCTTAATTGTAAGCCTGGAGACTTGCTTGAGGAAGGTGAGCCACCCAAAAGATTAACGATAGAAAAAGGTGCCACTCTCAATTCTCAAGCAGAAACAGAGACTTTAGTGAATAGAAGGAAAATTCTGGGCGAAAGTGCAGAAGTTGATCTACTATTTGCAGCGTAAAAGCTAAAAGCGACCGCCCGCCGACCAAAGCAATGCGATCGCCTGCTCAATCCGTTGATCACAAAGTGAGCTTATTATAATGCTGACACATTTTTGGAAAAACCCTCCAAATCAGCTGCTCTTGTTCACTTTGGTTAAACTGCAACACCTCAATTTTTAAGCATTTACCATAGTGGGCAAGAAAAATGCTGACACTAGAACCCGAACAAACAACGACGCTGGACTACAGCAATCTCAACACCAGCATTCAGGAAACCTTCACCGCCATCGACCGATTCGAGTGCTTCGCGGTAGATGAAATCCTCCAGATGAGAGAACAGCAGCTTTATCTGCAAGCTGGCTATAAAAACTTTGAAGAATACTGCCAGCGTCAATTATACGCTTGGGGTGGATACCGACGAATCAACCAACTGCTAGGAGCCAAAAAGGTAATAGACGCAGTTGGCGAGTTGGGCGGACACATCAAAAATGAGCGTCAGGCTCGTCCACTACTACGCTTGGTCAAGGAACCAGAAAAACTTAAAGCTGCTGTATCCCTGGCTCTGAAAGATAACCCTTCTCCTGGTGAATCAGACTTTGCGGCTGCGGCAAATATTGTGGTTCCTCAACTTCCACGCAAAAAGCAATCCATTCAGGAACCAATGGTTCCCAAAATTCAGGAACCAGTGGTTCCTAAATCCGCTAAAGTCACAGTTTCACAACAGTCACACCCAAGGTATGGAGAAGAGGGAACCATTGAAGCAGACGCACCAAACCATTGGCAGCAGATTGTCACTTTTGCTGATGGCGAAAGGTTGTTGATCAACAATGCTGATTTAGATGCCGCTAGTGTCCCATTTTCCAGAGGGCGGAACTATCCACCAGAATATACGGAAGCGATCGCAGCACTCGAAGAACAGCATAAACAAGAACTAGAGAGACTTTCCCAGGAATTGAGGATTGGTTTGCAAACAGAGGCCACAGCCAAAGCAGAAGAACAAGTAATTGAGCAAATCCAATCTCTGCAAAACCTGTACAAGCAACAGAAAGAGCAAAACATCCGGTTACAGCAACGGCTGGATGAAATGGAGGGGTTGAGAAAGCTGGAGGCTGAGAATCAGCAGCTTAGGCAGCGTATTCAGGATTTGGAAAACGCCGTAGAGGAACGTCCTTCTCAACAGTGGGGAAATACCATGATGCAACAGGCGACTAAAGCTTTGAACAAGCAGGTGAAGCAGGCGTTAGAGAAAACTATTGACCTGCGATCGCTAGCTGTTGAACCACCCAAAGAAAATGCCCAAGAATGCTTACGACTCATGGGTATGGCGTTGAAAAATCTTGCCAGCGCTATGAACAATACCCAAGCACTCGAAGCTGCGGCGATAATTCTGGGGAGTGAACCAACGCCTATTGCGATCGCATATCGAGCCGAACAACTGGAAATGCTGCCCCAAGCGGTTAGTGATATTCGGCAGGTACTTGCAAAACCTGGGTGTAGTTGGCAGGACTATTGGAATGTTGCCCAAGAGTATGAGGTAATCAAACAAGACTATTGGGCGGAATTGACCAGTGAGGAGACAGAATTAATTACGGCTCTCCAGAAAGCATCTACCGAACCGCCAACTATTCAAGTTGGTTCTATTGTTGCCCATGCTGACCCATACCGGACTTTGTATGTCGAGAGGGGTGAGGTGGTAGAGGATTTAGGCGAGGAAGTGGTGGTTGCCTGGGATTGTTGGAAGGAGCAATCGAAAAAGACTGACAGATATTTCCGAAATGAATTGCGATTCTGGCAACCTCAATAGGTTTTCAGTGTGTCGGTGACTTTTTAGACAACCAAATACAAGTACCAAACCCTGCAATCGCTGTAGGGAAAATTCGGTGCGTCAACAAAAACAGGAGATTGTAGAATGACCGCAACTATTACAAGACCCAAACCCAAAAAGGCTGCTGCTACAAAAGCACAATCCCCGTACAAGCGACTCCATGTGATTATCCCGATTGAAGATATGTTGTGGGCTTCCCAGCAAAAGCCATCAGTTACGCAATTGTGGCAAGAATGCTGGACGGCTGACCCCTACGGTTCTCGGTGGATGCCTTTGACTTCTGCTTTGGGGTACAGTACTTTTATCTCTGCGAAGAAAATTCTATCTGAAAGTGGGTTGTTCATCTTCAAACCCGACAAGTCGATTCAAGATGGCCGAGAAACAGCTAGCTGGATGGTGAAGAATTCGCATGGCAGCCGAATGAAGGAATTTTGGGAGAAAGCCAATGCTGAAAAACGAGAATCAAATGCTGAGGATTCAGAGAAAGATGCTGGCTCTGAAGAAATGGGTGCTTTGTATAAAGCATCTATATCAGGTGAAAATCAGTCAGAGCAAGGGTTCTGCGAACCCTCACGAACTGCTCAGGAACACCTCACAAACTCATCATTTGAGTTTGTGAGGTGTAACTCTGACACGCTTACCGAAATTTCGCACTGTGAGGAGGCGGCGATCGCTCCCTTGGGGGTCGCGTCGCCTCAGTCTGTCGAGGGCGTGTCAGAGAAAGAGAAAGACTTGCCTGTGGCAATGGACTGCACGACGCTAACGCTTGTGGATGATGCACAGAGTCAACCTGCTTCGTTAGTGGCTGAAGACCAGAACCACATAAGAAAAAGAAAACTCCTGCTGGGTGGCTAAATAAAATTTAGCATTTAGCGTGGGAAGTGTTGATGTGGGGACGAGTAGCGCGATCGCTAATCTAAACACCAGGGCAAGTAAGCTAATCGTCATTTAAATTGCACCATTTTCATGGTAATAAAAGCTGCAAACCCTCTCCCTTGCTCCCTGCCCCCTGCCTCCCTGCGATCTCAATGTGCAAATTAAATGCTTAACAGCTTAGAACAGGCTCACTCTGCTAGGGCTATGAGTAGCATTCGCGCAGAAAACCGGGTTAAGAGATATTACATGAGTAATACAAGCATTTTTAGAAGCTTAAACCCTTATTTTATCGTTGAGTAATGACTCGATGATCAGCAGAGCGTCAATGACCTTCGTTATTGGGAAAATTCTTAGTGAATAAGGCTTTTAAGCTTAACCCGGTTTTCTGTTCTGATGATACTCATACCCCGGGTAATGCTCCGGCGAACCTCTCGATCCTGAGAGCGATCGCCATTAATATACTCCGTCGAAATGGTCATACTTCCATCACAATTGCTCAGAGATTTCTCTCTAATGATATTGACAAACTTCTTACCCTTGTGGAATGAAACAGCCCTGCTCAGAACCGGACGTGCGGTAGGGTAGGTAGCCAGCGAGTTACCAATCTTGGCACTTTCAGTAGACCGAAAACTTTTGAAAGTTGACGAAATCATCAGGGTTTGAGGCGATGCTTTTCCCCGTTACTTCACAAGCACAGGCGATCGCTCTATTTATCCATCTGGAACAGAGATGCTTGAAAGGTTGATTGGAAGCTGATTTCGGCAGATGGCGATCGCAACGTCAAATTAAGGACTGATAAGCCTTCTGGAAAACTTTTCGGTCTACTGAATATAGTCCTGCTAACCGATCACGTTCCCGCCAGTTATTGCGCGAGATCAAACCTGAAAAAGATTGTTGT
Organism: Nostoc mirabile CHAB5784; assembly: GCF_020829645.1. GTDB lineage: Bacteria > Cyanobacteriota > Cyanobacteriia > Cyanobacteriales > Nostocaceae > Nostoc > Nostoc mirabile. Next base: position 4,640 of record NZ_JAIVFS010000121.1, read on the forward strand.
TCAGTCTAACTCAATCATCTGCCTGTGCCTGTTTGATGCAAGCTTCCAATTGTTCAGCTAAAACCCGAACATGAGGCTCGCTCATCATTGTGAGATGGTTACCTGAAATAAAATGGACATCTACTGGTTCAGCAGAAAACTTGCCCCAACCCCAGGCTAAATCTTGTAGAATTTCAGGAGGCATCGCATGAACAAATTCTTCGTAAGCCTCACGGGTACGGAAGAGAGTAATTTTGCTAGGATAAACCTCCTGTGGCACATAATTAACTTGAGAGTTAGCTTTAAAAACTTGTACGATGCCACGCATTTGCGTTATCCCAACCTCGGAAAGCTGGTTGACCATTTTCATCCGCTTTAAGAGGTAGTTCAATTGCTCGTCTGGAGTGAGAGGTTGGAGGGCATCGTACGATATCTCCAAATTCTTTTCGTACATATTTTCCATGATTTTGGCAATCTCGATTAGCCATCTAGCATTATCCCAATCAACACCTATCTGCTTGATGCCAGGAACTGGCGCAGTCATGTCTAGAATGGCAACTAGAGCTACCTCGTGCCCTTGCTTTTGCAACTGCTGGGCTATCTCAAAGACCACTTTACCTCCAAAAGAATGACCTCCCAAAAGATACGGACCTTGAGGCTGAACAGTTTGTATTGCTTGAATGCAATCGGAAGCCATATCCTCGATTCGGGTGTGAGGTTGAGATTCTCCATCCACACCTAATGTTTGCAGTCCATAAAAGGGTCGGTCTGGATCGAGATGACGCGCCAAATCATAGAAATAGAAGACATTTCCACCACCTCCTGGCACGCAAAAGAAAGGTCGTTTTGAACCGTTTGGCTGAATTGCTACCAAGGGAGACCAAAAAGAGGAATCTGAATGCTTTCTCAGAATAGTCGCTAACTGTTCAACAGTTGAACTTTGGAAGAGTGTTGCTAGAGGAAGATTTTTCCCAAACTGCTGCTGAATTTGAGCTATTAGGCGGATAGCCACAAGGGAATGACCACCGAGAGCAAAAAAGTTATCCCGTACTCCGATACGGTGGACACCCAGAACATTTTCCCAGATTTTTGCCAATTGTAACTCCAAAGCATCACGCGGTGCCACAAAGGTCTCGTCCAACTCCTGTTGATTGTGTTTTTGAAGAAGTCTAACTTTGGGAATTTGATCAGATGGAATTTGGCTCAGAAGGGTTGCAATCTGTTGATCTGGAACAGCAACAACGCTTTCCAATAAAACTAAGAAATGCCTCAGAATCCAGGTAATGTAGAGGTTGTCCAAACGATGATTATCATAGACAATTTGGAATTCTAGCTTTGAATTTGGCATTACCAAAATGGTGATGGCATATCTGGTTTGTGCTCCTCTAGAAACAAGATTATCTACATCAATGCTATTGTCTGAAAATTGTAATATTGATGAATCGACCGGATAGTTCTCAAAAACCAGAATACTTTCGTAAAGAGGTAATGACCCAGGTACTTCACTCCATTGATGGACTTGCCCTGCGGAGCAGTATTCATAGGCTTGTTGCTCAATGCGTTGGCTGTGGATATTTTTGAGCCAAGTCCAAAGTAATGCATCGGGAAAAACCTTTATCCGCATTGGCAAGGTATTAATAAAAAGCCCTACCATCGATTCGACCCCTGCTAAGGAAGGCGGACGACCGGAAACCGTGGTTCCAAAAACCACTTCTTCCTCACCACAATAGCGGCTCAGGAGCAATGCCCAGATCCCTTGAACCAGATTGTTCAAAGTCAGGTGGCGTTGCCGTACCAGAGACTGTAGCGCTGCTGTAGCAGAGGTGCTTAAAAGGATTTTGTGTTTACCATAGCGCTCTTGTTGATCAAAAAAACTACTAGGTTCTGCTGTTATCCCTAGTGGGGTTGGTTTGGTAAAACCTTGAAGTTTTTGACGCCAAAATATCTCCGCCTCAGACAAATCTTGTTGTTTCAGCCAGGCTATATAATCCCGATAGGGACGCCTTGGTTCCAGTGACAAATTTTGACCTGTGCTTAACGCCTTGTAGAATGCAAAAACTTCTTTTAGGATAAGAGGCAGGCACCAGCCATCCATCAGAATGTGATGTATGGTCCAAAGGAAGTGATATGTGTTCTCGCTTATTTGGAAAAGTGCCAAACGCATTAGTGGTGTCTTGGTGAGATTGAAACCACTTCGACGATCTGCGCCCAGAGCAGCCTCTAGTTGGTCTTGCTGCTGCGAGGAGGAAAACCCGCGCCAATCTTGGTGCTTGAAGGAGACTTTCACCTGCTTTTGCACAAACTGAAGGGGCTCATCCTGGTTTTTCCAGACAAAGCCTGTTCTTAACAGCGAGTGCCGCTCCACAATACGCTGCCAAGCTTGCTCGAAGGCTGCAAGGTTTAAATCTCCGTGCAAGGTTACAATCAGCTGCTCAATATGTATCCCTGGCTCTTGAGCCGATAGAGTCTCAAAAAGTATGCCTTGTTGCGAAGGAGAAAGTGGGTAAATAGCTTCAATCTCTTTGTTGCTCATTTAATCCTCTATGCTATCTAAGTCTATTTCTACCAAAACCGCGTCAAGTGTTTCTTGGCTTAGTTTGATATCGGGGAAATCAGAGGACGTGTAACCACGTGCTTGACGAGACGAACAGTGAGCAATCAGCGTCTGCAATGCTTGCAAAAACTTCTGCGCTAGACTCTCAATTGTGCTGTGTTTATGCACATTGTCACTGTAAGTCCAATCCAGTCGTAACTGACCTTGTACTACCAAACCGTTAACATCCAACAGATGGTTGCGGTTGGCTTCGGGATTATGGCTGGTGGGTCCTAATGACTCAGTGGCAGGTTGGAATATTGAGGAAGTGTACAGAACTTGGTCGAATTGCCCCAAATAGTTGAAACTGACTTGAGCTTGTGGTAAAGCTTCTAATTTCGAGGCAATTTCCTTATTGCCTTTAAAATAACGCAACAAACCATAGCCAATGCCCCTGTTCGGAATTCGACGCAGTTGCTCTTTGATTAACTTGAGAGCATTGCCTGGGTTATTTGTTGCTTCTAGTTGTAGAAACACTGGGAAAATGGTGGTAAACCAACCCACAGTGCGTGATAAATCTACACCTTCAAATATTTCTTCGCGACCATGACCTTCTAAATTTAATAGTATACTACTCGAACCAGTCCATTGAGTTAACACCTGTACCAAGGCAGTGAGCAATACGTCATTGATTTGAGTGTTGTAAGCTTTTGGAACCTCTTGCAGTAAAGCAGTTGTTTCTTCAAAGTTGAGTGACACCGATACGGTACGTGCAGATATCTCTATGTTTGTACCTTCTGTGTAGTCTACTGGTATGGCAATAATCTGCTTGTCTGATTCTGGCAGCCAATAAGCTAGCTCTGAGCCTAGAGTTGATGATTGTGCATATTCGCTCAGGAGTTGCGCCCAATGTTTGAAAGAGGTTGTTTTTAGTGGAAGTTGTCTTGCTTCGCCACAACTCAGTTGCTGATAAACTGTTTGCAAGTCCTCTAGCAAAATCCGCCAAGAAACACCATCTACTGCCAAGTGGTGGATGACTATTAGTAGTCGATTGGATTGATGATGACCCAAGAAAAGCCAAGCAAACCGCACCAGTGGTCCCTGTTTCAGATTTAAGCTAGCCTGTAGAGAAGCAGCAGCAGCTTCAATGTGTGATTTTTGCTCTGGCTGTGGTACTGCCGATAAATCTACTGTGTTTAAAACAACGGTATCATCAACGCCAGTGTTAATCTGCTGCCAACCTGAATTTGTTCGTTCAAAGCGCAAGCGCAGTGCATCGTGATGTACTAATAAATGTTGCACAACTTGCTCTATTATACTCGGGTTAATATCTTGTTGCACTTCTAGCAGGCAAGCTTGATTCCAATGTGCCGGGTTGGGTAAATTTTGGTTGAAGAACCAGTGCTGGATGGGCGTGAGGGGCAATGGTCCTGTGACCAAACCTTGTTCCGCCTGCATGATTATTGTGGTTGTTCCTGCTACTGCTGCTAACTCAGCTATTGTTTGATGCTGAAACAGTTGTTTCGTTGTTAGTTGAAGCCCGGCAGTATTAGCTCTGGCAACAATTTGAATGCTGAGAATCGAATCCCCGCCTATTTCAAAGAAGTTATCATGTATGCCGACTTGCTCTACTTTTAGAACCGATGCCCAAATGTGCGCTAGCATTTCTTCGATTGGGGTGCGTGGGGCAACAAATTTGTCTGAAGAGCGATGTAACTGTGGTGCTGGGAGGGCACGGCGGTCTACTTTACCATTAGGAGTTAGAGGCAAGGCTTCCAGGATGACGAAAGCAGATGGCATCATATAGTCGGGCAACATTTCTTTGAGATAGCCCTTGAGAACTTGAGCTAAGTTGTCTACCTGTAATGGGTTGAGACGTCCTTGTTGGGAAACAACATAGGCCACTAGGCGCTTGTTGCCAGGATGGTCTTCCCGATCAATGACCACCGCCTCCTGCACATTAGGGTTCTGGGCCAACACCGCTTCAATTTCTCCTGGCTCGATGCGATAGCCGCGAATCTTCACCTGGTGGTCGATGCGTCCTAGGTATTCGATGTTGCCATCGGGCAAATAACGTGCTAAGTCTCCAGTTTTGTAGAGGCGCGAATGCCGATCAGTGCTAAAGGGATTGGGGATGAATTTCTCTTGTGTTAACTGTGGGTGGTTGAGGTAGCCTCGTGCTAAACCTGCACCACCAATGTGCAACTCTCCTGGTACGCCAATTGGTACTGGTTGCAGATTGCTGTCTAGGATGTAGATTTGCGTGTTGGCGATCGGGCGACCGATGGGAGCTTTCTTGTCCCCATCAGTGCATTTTGCAATAGTGGCACAGACAGTAGCTTCTGTTGGTCCGTAAGCGTTGAAAAAGTTTCTGCCAGCAGACCAGTGCCTTATTAATTCAGAAGAACAAGCTTCTCCTGCCACAATCATAGTCTGCAATGCCGGAAGTTTCTCTGCTGGCATAACTGCTAAGGCCGATGGTGGAAGCGTGATATGGGTAATGCCATGATTCCGTAACTGCTCAATTAATGGTTTCCCTGGCAGTAAAGAGTCTTTTGTTCCCAGGTAAAGTGTTGCCCCTGACCCAAAAGCCATCACGACTTCCCAGATAGAAGCATCAAAACTCAAGGAGGCAAACTGGAGAATACGACTGAAGTTTCGCAAGCCAAAAGTCTTAATTTGAGCTTGAGCTAAGTTGCATAGTCCGGTATGCTCAACCATGACGCCCTTGGGTCTACCTGTAGATCCTGACGTGTAAATTACATTAGCTATATGAAAAGCTCTGACTTCACTGACGGGATTATCTTGATTATTTTGGATAATTTGTGACCATACCTCATCTAAACAGACAAGGTTTGCTTGATACTGTGACAGTCTGTCAACAAGTTGCTGTTGAGTCAGCAGTACTGAAACTTGAGCATCTTCTAACATGAAGCTCAAACGTTCTTGGGGATAGTCAGGATCAAGTGGCACATAAGCCCCACCCGCCTTGAGAATTCCCAAAAGTCCTATCACCATCTCTAGTGAGCGTTCCAGACACAACCCGACCAGTACACCTGGTTTTACACCCAAAGAACCCAAGTAATGCGCCAATTGATTAGCTTTGGCATTCAACTGCTGGTAGGTCAGTTGTTGATTTTCAAACACAACTGCGATCGCATCTGGGGTAAGCTGAACTTGTTCCTCAAACAACTGATGGATACACTTATTGAAGGGATACTCTTTTATGGTGTTGTTCCACTCCACCAGTAGCTTATGCCGTTCTGCTTCTGTCAGCAAGGGCAATTCTGCAATACACTGCTGAGGATTTGCCACAACCCCTTCCAGCAATGTCTGGAAATGCCCCAGCCAGCGCTCAATTGTGGAAGCATCACACAAGTCCGTATTGTAATCGCAATCCAACACTAGCTTCCTGTCTACCTCCATGACATTTAAGCTGATATCGAATGGCGTACAATTAATAGGTTTAGGAAACAAGTCTGTCGCCAGTTCAAACATCTTCGGCACCGCTACTGGTCTATCCCAGTTAAAGATTATAGTGACAAGAGGAGACCGACTTGCATCTCTCGCTACATTCAGCTTGTCGATCAAGCGGGCGAAGGGATAATCTTGATGTTCGTATATCTCTAACAATCGATTCTTGAGTGTTTTTAAATACTCCAAGAATGACTCAGATCCAACAATGCAACTTCGTACAGGCAATATGTGGGCACAATAGCCTACCAGTTTCTCACTGCCCTCAAGCGATCGCCCCGCAGTTGGCATCCCGACAATGATGTGGTTTTGCCCTGTTAATCTGTGAAGCAATGTTGTATAGACTGACAAGAGTGTCATCAATAGGGTGCAGCCATTCTCTGTACTGAACCGTTTGACTTCGCGCGTCAGGTTGGCATCGAGTCGCCGCGTTTGTCTGCTACCCTTATAAGTCTTGAGTCGTGGGCGAGGACGGTCAGTCGGTAGGTCTAAAACCGGAATTGATTCAGCAAATTGTTCCAGCCAGTAAGATTCATGGGCTGCCATTGTGTCAGTCTGGCTTTGCTTTTCCTGCCACTCGATGTAGTTCTCAAATTGCATAGGTGGCTCTAGTCGGCAAACGACACCCTGACACTCTGCGGAATATAACGCACCTAACTCTTGCAGGATTACGCCCACTGACCAGCCATCTGCAACAATGTGATGAATTGTCAAAACCAATAAATGTAATTTTTCTTCTAGCTTGAGGATCGAGAAGCGGAACAGAGGTCCGTTGCTGAGGTCGAAAGATTCTTGGCTTTCTTTTTTCAACCAATCAGCCACTTTTAACTCACGTTCGTGTAGGCGTAGCCCGCCGCAGGCATCGCTCGCATTTGAAAAGTCAACCAAAGCAACGTCTGCCGTCAGGGATGGTAATATTTCCTGAAAATCGTTCTGGCTGCTGATAATTGTCCGGAGTGCTTCGTGGCGGTTCACAACTGTCTGCACGGCTTTACGCATTGCCGCTAGCTGAAATGAACCCTTTAATTCGAGATTAATGGAAACATTGTATGCCAGCGAACCATCTTCGCTTATCTGTGCCAAAATGCCCAGCTGTTTTTGGGCTTCATTCAGGGAGACTTTGCGTGCTGACTCGGCTACAATTACAGCCTGTTGGGATAAAAATGCGGATGGCGTAAAGTTTTTATCGGAAAAAGCTGGTGTCAAATCGCTTGATGTTTCATTAGTGTTCTTATCAGTTTTGAGCAACTTGCTTGAACCTGACGGTAAAAAACCACCTTCTTGCAGTTCCTTGATACTATCCTTAACAGCTTGGATAAGATAATTAATATCCGCATCGGTATGTGCAGTAGAAAGAAAACAGCTACGCCCTTCCCAGATATAAACACCTTTGTCAATTAAATGATAAAAAAATAAATCTAAATTTCCTGAGAAAGCAAAACGAAACAGTGAACCAAAATGCACAACGCGGATGGGTACATCTTCTTGTTCAAAGTAAGAGTTAAGCATTTGAACTAAGTGCGATGTGCGCTGATTTAACTGCTGCTGAAGTTCAGGGCCTTGTTTCTTGAGATGCTGAAGCACTGCCAACGCGGCAACCATGCCTGTGTGATTTTTATTGAAAGTTCCTGCAAAAAATATCTTTTCTGCTTGTGGATACGAAGCATCTCCATAGTTCCACAAACCACCATCAATTCCATTCATGTAAGCGGCTTTCCCAGCTACCACTCCTATTGGAGTCCCACCGCCGATAATTTTTCCATAGGTGACGATATCTGCTTCAACGCCAAACCATGTTTGTGCCCCACCTGAATGTATACGAAAACCCGTGAGGATTTCATCGAAAATCAGTGCTGTTCCTGATGCTTGTGTCAATTGCCTCAATTGCCGTAAGAACTCTTTGGGCTGCAAATCAGGACGGCGACTTTGCACAGGCTCAACCAATACAGCAGCTAATTCCTGAGCATGGACTTGCAAAATCTCAATAGATTTTGGATTTCCATAATCTAGTACTAAAACATTTTCAACGAAGTTCTGAGATACTCCTGAAGCAGAGGGTACAGCTTTAATCTCACCCTCTGCTGCTGTGGCTAAGATTCCATCAAATTGACCGTGATAGGAACCAGCAAATAAAGCAATTTTAGTACGACCTGTCGCCGAGCGTGCTAGACGTAGCGCTGTCATCACTGCTTCTGTACCTGAATTACAGAAAGTAACTCGCTCTATACCCGTCAGCTCGCAGATTAATTGGGCGACCTCTCCTGCTAACTTAGACTGTGGGCCAATTTTTAGACCTTGTTGATAGTGCTTTTCAACAGCTTCAGTAATGAACTGTGGATCGTGACCAAAAAGAAGCACCCCAAATCCCATAGTGATATCTACATACTCATTACCGTCCACATCCCAAAATCTGGAACCTTGCGCTCGCTCTCCAGCAATGGGATAGAGCATCTCCTTAATGGAGAGACGGAACCCAGGTGTAGCTCTGCTGTCGGCTAGTACCGGACGATAAGCTTGTGCAAGTTGTCTTGATTTTTGATGACGCTGATTATAGCGATCGCTCAGCACTTCTAAATGGTGCTGTTGTTGCAGGCTTAGTTTTTTTTGAATATCTGCACCTGGAAAAGAAGAAAGAGGTGAAAATGGCTGATGGGAAGGTTGCCTTAGCTCCGACTTGGCTGGAGTGGAAGAAGGTGTTGCTTGAGAGATTTGATTTTGATTATGTTGCTCTTTCTGGGGCGAATTAACAGCAGGCGTTATGGTTTGAGTGCATTGAAGTTGTCCATTCCGGTATAATAAGCTTTTTGAAGACGAACCATTGCCGCGCAAAACCTCTAATTGCTGAGACATTAACTCAGATATGATTTGGGACTGCTGAGACATAACTTGGAGCTGGTGTGTCATAATTCGTTCCAAGGTAGTCTCAGCCGATACTGTTCCTCTGTGTTCACAATCTTGTGTATTGTGAAGACTCAATTCAGGGGTTGATTGAGTGGAGATTGGTTGCTCTAGCTGCTGTGATTGTACTTTAGGATTAGATTGGCGCGAATCTGGATCAACCCATTGTTGGGATAAATTTTGGTCTATATACGTAGCTAACGTATTAATAGTCTTTAACTCTTCAAATAACTGACGAATTACTGTTTTTATGCCATAGGTGTTTTCAATTCGGCGCACGGCCTCAACTAAAATAATCGAATCCGCACCCATTTCCAGAAAAGAAGAATCAATGTTTACCTCTGCCGGAGAGACTTCAACCAAATTCCCAACTATGGCCTGCAATGTGGCTAAAATTTCGTCTCGTCTGTTGGTTGTAACAGAAGCATCCATCTTTGCGTCGAGTTTGTTTTCATTCACAGCCGAGTCTCCATTCATAGTCGAGTCTACTTGTTGCAACCAATAGCTGGGATTAACAGCGTGTTGTATTTGTGATTGTTTATTTTGTATTGAGGGTTTTTGAGCCATTTTAATCCAATAGTGCTGCCGCTGAAACGGATACGTCGGCAGTGCCACCTTTCGTCGCTCATAGTCTTGGTCAAAGCCTGACCAATCCACTTGCACTCCTTCCACATAAAGTTGAGCTAAACTTTGCAGTATTTGCTGCCAATCTTCCTGCCCCGGACGCAAAGTTGGCAGCCATCGACCTACTTCTTCAGGTAAGCACTTATGTCCCATTCCGAGCAAAATCGGCTTGGGTCCACATTCCACAAAAACTTCATAACCTGCACGATACAGCGCCTCCATGCCAGCTGCAAACCGCACGGAGCAGCGGACGTGCCGACACCAATATTCAGGAGTAGCCACCTGAGCCTCCGCTAGTTTACCTGTGATATTGGAAATTAGGTCGATTTTCGGGGGAGAATAAGTTACCTCACTTGCTACTCGCGCAAACTCCTCCAGCATTGGCTCTATTAAGGGGGAATGAAACGCATGAGACACCTGCAAAGGTGTAGTCTTGATTCCCATTGCTTCAAGCTGTGCAACTACCAAGTGGATTGTCTCGCGCTTTCCAGATATGACCACACTTTCAGGGCCGTTAAGAGCGGCGATCGCCACTTCTTGTAAATAGGGTTGAATGACTGGGGCTATCTGACGTTCGGAGGCTAAGGCGGCGACCATTTCCCCATCTTGCGGCAAAGCTTGCATCAGTCGTCCCCGTGCAGCAATCAGCTTCAGTCCATCTTCCAGGCTGAAGACTCCCCCCACACAAGCAGCAACATATTCTCCTAAACTATGACCCATCACAGCGGTGGGTACGACACCCCAAGCTTTCCATAACTGAGAGAGTGCATATTCAATAGCAAATAAAGCAGGTTGGGTGTAAGCGGTCTGGTCTAATGGCGAAGTCTCTCCCGCTTGGGCGTAAAGAACGGTTAGCAGTGACTTACCCAGATAGGAACGTACAATTTCATCACAACGGTCTAAGGTTTGCCGAAAGATGGGCGCAGTTTCGTAGAGTTGGCGTCCCATGCCAATATATTGCGAACCTTGTCCAGTAAATAAAAATGCGACTTTTGGACGCTTCTTGCTTTTTACTTGACCACTGACAACTGTGTTAGTTTCTTGATTAGCAGTAAAAGCAGATAGTTCTTTTTGCAACTGTACCTTAGATTCAGCCACGACAGCACAGCGGTAGTCAAAATGCGTGCGCCCTGTATTGGCAGTAAAACAAACATCTGCTAGCGACACCTCAGAATGTTTCAAAAGAAACTCCTGATAACTTTGCACCATCTCTAAGAGTGCTTTCTCACTTTTAGCTGACAAGGTTAGAAGATGCACAGGACGTTCAATTGCTTCTTTCTTTTGGCTTTTGACCCCTTCGCTTCGCTCAAGGGCATGCTTTTGAATTTCTAGAGGTGCTTCTGCCAAAACCACATGAGCATTTGTACCGCCAAAACCGAAGGAACTTACCCCAGCTAATGCCAAATCATGTCCTTGCGGCCAAGGCTCCAAGGTTTGCTGAACCCTCACTGGCAATTTATCAAAGGGAATATAGGGATTTGGCTGTTGAAAATGCAGGTTTGGTGGAATTTGTCGATGTTTGAGAGACAATGCCACTTTAATCAACCCGGCAATTCCCGCTGCTGCTTCTAAATGTCCTATATTGGTCTTGACCGAACCCACCTTACAATAGCTTCCTTGAGGGCGTCTTTCTGCTAGCACCTTTCCTAAAGCCTTCATCTCTATAGGATCGCCCAGCATTGTGCCAGTACCATGTGCTTCAACATACTGAATTTGTCCAGGGGAAACACTTGCCTTAAAGTAGGCTTCTCGCAGCACTGCCTCTTGTGCTTTGAGATTGGGAGCTGTCAATCCATTGCTACGCCCGTCTTGGTTAACTGCACTCCCCTGGATAACTGCATAAATGCGATCGCCGTCAGCCTGAGCTTGCGATAGGGGCTTCAAAATGACTACACCTGCCCCTTCGGCACGAACGTAGCCATCTGCTCGGGCATCAAAGGTTTTGCAACGACCGTCGGGAGCCATGAACCCTGCTTTGGCAAAGTTAACTGTGGCTTTTGGCGATAACATGACATTTACTCCTCCAGCCACGGCAAGGGTAGACTCTTGGTTCCATAAGCTAAGACAAGCATAGTGAACCGCAACGAGTGAAGAGGAGCAAGCCGTATCAAATGCTACGCTTGGCCCTGTGAAATTAAATACATACGAAATCCGGTTAGCTGAAATGCAATGAGAAGTCCCAGTGGTCATATAGATGTCTTCACCGGAATTGCCCCATGTCAATACAGAAAAATCTTGGGTTGATATTCCAATAAAGACACCTGTTTGCGTACCTGCTAAATGCTTTGGTATTTGCCCAGCATCTTCTAATGCTTCCCAGGTAACCTCTAGCAACAGCCTCTGTTGGGGGTCCATACTGGCGGCTTCCCGTGAAGAAATACCAAAAAATTTGGGGTCAAACAGATCCACCTGCTCTAGAAAACCGCCCCAACGAGTATTTATTTTATCTAATTTTTCTGAGTCTGGATCTAACTCCCACCGAGAAGGAGGGATTTCTGAAATAGCATCCACCCCGTCGCATAGTAAATCCCAAAAAGCTTTTGGAGTGCTAGCTTTAGGAAAACGACATCCTATTCCAACAATTGCAACAGGTTTCTTATCCATACTGTCTCTAATCTAATTTGAATATACAGTTTAATCTTTCTCAATGTTTGAAACTTACTGGGAGAGCTTTCAAACCACGTACAGTTACGTTTTTTTGCCACTCCAGCTTGTCTGTGTTCAGCTTAAGGTCAGATAACTGCTGAACTAGAGTGCCAATTGCAATTTGACCTTGAGCACGGGCCAGTGCAGACCCCAAACAAGCATGGATGCTATCGCCAAAAGCAAGGTGGTTATTGTCACTACGAGTTAATTCCAGGAGATCCGGGTCGGGGAATTGAGAAGGATCTCGATTGACAGCTCCAAGACTAACTACAATCCTTTCGCCTGCACGAATCATTTTGTTGCCAATTAAGACATCTTCTGTTGCTATTCGCGCTATTAACTGTACTGGACTATCAAACCTTAGCAGTTCTTCAATCGCGCTTTGAATAATTCCCGGATTGTGTTTTAGCTTCTCCATCTGATTGGGATGATGCAACAAAGCTAGCATTCCATTACCAATTAGATTAACTGTGGTCTCTTCACCAGCACTAAATAACGCTGTACAGAAAGACAAAATTTCATCCTCTGCTTGTTTAGTAAGTTGACCTTGCTCAGTTCTAGCTAGTATTAAAGTACTGAGTAAATCTTCTTGTGGCTGCTTGAGTCGCTCAATGATTACCTCACGCAAGTATTCAGTAAACTCAAGAGCTGCCTGATTCAGTCGCTCATAATCTTCCAATGACATCAATGGCTCAAATACGAGGAATAATTGATCCGCCCAGTACTTCAGTTGTTTATGTCTTTGAGTATGCAAACCCAAAATTTTGGACATGACAATCACAGGCAGGGGCGAAGCAAAATCCGATATGATATCCATCTTCCCCGTATTCTGCACCTTGCCAATCAACTCTTCTACAACCTGTTGAATCTGAGGGCGCATACGCTCGATTGTTTTAAGGAAGAAAGCTTTGTTTACCATCCCGCGTAGTCGGGTATGGTCAGGCGGATTGACGAATAACAACCACTTTCTGACGGTTTGTGTCAGGATATTAAAATCCTTCCCTTTGTGCTGGACGTAAATATTTTTCTCCTGTATTCGCTCTGGTGTTCTATCAGTGGCAAAGCGGCTATCCTTTAGCACGAATTTCACATCAGCATAGCGAGTAAGCATCCACTCACCAGCGAAATTGCGGTGTACGGGGTCTTCTGAGCGAAGGCGATGGTAAGTTGGATAAGGATTAGCGTGAAACTTTTTATCAAGAGGATTGAATTTAAATGCTTTTACTGACCTTAGTTTTTGGGTATTCTCAGTATTAATAGTGTTTTTGTTCATAATTATTGGTATTGTTGCTTGCCTGTATTCATGCGTTTCCTTAAACACTAACTGGAGAGGTTATTGATTGCAATAACAGACATTGGGCTGCTAAGTGCTGTGCAAGCGCTTCGATGTTAGGGTACTCCCAGAAAAGAGTAGGCTCAAGTTCACAACCAATCCATTCTGCTAATTCATTAGTCATGCTAACCGATACTGCTGAATCTAAACCGTATGCAGCAAAAGGCTCCTGAATATCTATCTCATCCGGGGACACTCGCAGGGACAGGGCGAGATGAGAAACCAGCCAAGTAGTGATCGCTTCTTCTGTAAAATCTGGCTTGAGCGATTCCCCATCAGTTTTAGATGAGTCTGAATTTCCTACTTTCTCCCAAAGGGCTTCTACTTCTTGTTGGACTTGTACTAAGTCTATTTGTTGAAAACTTGCTGTCCAATCTCCGACGACATCCAAACTTCCATTCAAAAAACCATCCCGACAAGCATGGCGCTGAATCTTACCACTGGATGTTTTCGGGATAGTGGCTGTCTTGAGTAGCACAACAGCATAGACTTGTAGCTGGTGCTGCTCGGACACTGCTTGGCAAACGGCTCTAACTACCTCATCTATTTCTAGTTGACGTAAGTAACTCCGCTCTACCTCTTGAACAATGACTAACTGTTCAACACCTTTTATCTCCACAGAAAATGCTGCTCCGCAATTCGGTCGCAATGCTGGATGGCTCTTCTGAACTGTCAATTCAATATCCTGAGGATAATGATTTTTACCCCGGATGATAATCATGTCTTTGATGCGACCTGTAACAAATAACTCGCCATCAAGTAAAAATCCAAAATCTCCCGTACGGAGAAACGGTCCTTCTCCTGTGTCTTGCAGTTGTGCATTAAAAGTCTGTTGAGTTTCTTGAGGTTTTTTCCAGTAGCCACCAGCCACACTCGATCCACAAACCCAAATTTCTCCTATTTGTCCCTCTGGACACTTGGTTAATGACTCAGGGTTAGCAATGACAATTTTTTGGTCTAAGCAGCTCCTACCCACACTGACAATTGCCCTGGTATCCTCTTGGTCTGCTGTAGCAGTCTCTACCAAGTTTTGATTAAAAGCGTGATCTTTAAGGGAGCGAATAACTGGTGGATCTGTTTTCAAACCCCCAGACACAATTAAGGTTGTTTCAGCCATTCCGTAGCAGGGGTAAAAAGTACTTCTTTTAAAGCCACAATCTTTAAAGGTGGCTGAAAACCGCTCAATAGTTTCCGCACGCACAGGTTCCGAACCACTGAAAGCGACTTCCCAACTACTCAAATCAAGCTGGGAGCGCTGTGAGGGGGTAATCTTGTCAATACACAGGTCATAAGCAAAATTGGGACCACCGCTGGTAGTTGCTTTATAGCGGGAAATTGCCATTAGCCACCGCAAAGGTTTCTGGAGAAATGTTGTGGGTGACAGGAGAAAGCTTGGTATTCCTAAATATAAAGGTTGTAGTACATTCCCAATCAGTCCCATGTCATGAAATAAGGGTAACCAGCCTACAACTATACTTTTTTCTGTATGCTGGAATGCCATCTTGATCATTTCCTCGTTGTGCAGCAAATTACCATGACTTACCATCACCCCTTTCGGTGTTCCTGTACTACCCGAGGTGTACTGGAGAAATGCCAAAGTGTCGCTACTTATTTTTAAAGGCTCCCAAGAAAGTGCAAAGTTGTTGGTAATATTTTCAGTAGCTATGTAATGCAAAGCTGCTAGTTCTGGTTCTTGTTTTAAACTGTGTTCAATATTGGTAAGAACAGATGTTGTTGTAAGGGCGAAACTAGCTTGAGCATCTTTCACAATCGCTTGCAGTCTTGTCATGCGCTGATTGCGGCGCGGTGGATACGCAGGAACAGCAATAACACTTGCGTACAGACACCCGAAAAAAGCGACAATGAATTCTAATCCAGGTGGGTATAAAAGCAGCGCTCTTTCTCCAGTAGCTTTCATGCTCTGTAAGAAAGCAGCAAGCGATCGCGCTTTTTGGTCTAATGCTTGATAAGTTAAGCTAACTTCTTGGGTTTCTCCATCTACCAAAAAGGTATATGCTACCTGGCTTGGTTGCTGTAGCGCTCTTTTGCGTAACAGGTCAACCAAAGTCACTTCACTAAGAGTCGATAGTGAAAATAAATTGTTGTTCATGAGCTCCCTGTTCCGAATGTACAGTCATTGATTTGTTAAATCACATAAATGACAACATTTGAGCCAAATCTGTAATTTTGTGAAAAATACCCTGTTCTGTGATCAGTCCAGTTACTAGATGAGCAGGCGTAACATCAAAGCCATAGTTGGCAGATTGAACCTGTGGCACAGTAATACAAACCTTTTCTAATTTGCCTTG
>NZ_JAIVFS010000122.1 GCF_020829645.1 Nostoc mirabile CHAB5784
TAACTCCACCACGTAAAGAAGCATCTGTTGCTGTTTAATACCTTAGATTATTCATACTTTTGCTAAGTCTCTGATTAACTCAGCCCTGCTGGGTCATTTTGTATAGCTTAGTCTAAACTCCAGTTGACAAGGGTTTCACGCTAAGTTGACACCAATGGCGAGATGCCCATCCCCCAAGAGTGATGATTTAATTAATTCCGAGCGATACCTTCTTGACGCGCTGCTTGTTGCACAGCAGCAGCAACAGCAGTGACGACGCGCTCATCAAAGACGGAAGGAATAATATGTTCCCGATCCAAGTCTGAAGGCTTAACTAAGGAAGCGATCGCACTTGCAGCTTCTAGGTACATTGTGGTGGTAATGGTATGGGCCCGACAATCTAAAGCACCACGGAATACCCCAGGAAAAGCTAAAACGTTATTGATTTGATTCGGGTAATCACTGCGACCGGTAGCGATCACAGCTACATCTTTGCTGATTAATTCTGGCTGAATCTCTGGAATGGGATTTGCCATTGCAAACACAATTGCGTCTTTCGCCATTGAATGCACCATTTCCGGTGTCAAAACCCCCGGTGCGCTGACACCAATAAACACATCTGCTCCTTGCATTGCACCCGCTAATGTACCCTGAGCTTTCACGGCAAATTCGAGTTTTTCTTCTGTCAAATCGGTACGACTAGTAGAGATAATCCCTTTAGAATCGCACATCCAGATTTTTTCTGCCCCAGCTTTCCGGAGTAACCGAGCGATCGCTACTCCAGCCGCTCCAGCACCATTAATCACGATGCGGATTTCCGCCATTGACTTATGTACCAGTTTTAGAGAATTAAACAATGCTGCCAAGGTGACAATTGCTGTACCATGCTGGTCATCGTGAAAAACGGGGATATCTAACTCTTGGCGCAATCTTCTTTCAATTTCAAAGCAGCGAGGTGCAGCGATATCCTCTAAATTCACACCCCCAAAAACTGGCGCGATATTCTTGACTGTCTGGATAATTTCTTCTGTATCTTGGGTGGCGAGACAAATGGGAAAAGCATCTAGCCCAGCAAATTCCTTGAATAGCATTGCTTTGCCTTCCATGACTGGGAGAGCAGCAGCTGGGCCGAGATTTCCCAATCCCAAAACGGCACTACCATCGGTAACAATGGCGACAGTGTTTTGTTTGATGGTTAACTTATAAACTTCCTCTGGATCTTGAGCGATCGCTGTACAAATTCGACCAACTCCAGGTGTATAAGCCATTGCTAAATCAGACACACTCTTCAGGGGAATTCTGCTGGTAATGCTGATTTTGCCACCGCGATGCAAATTAAAGGTGCGATCGTAGACGCTGAGTAACTTGATGTCTGGCAATGCTTTTACTGCTTGCACAATGGTTTCAGCATGTTCGGTACTAGCAGCATCCACAGTCAGATCGCGGGTGGATTCTTTGCGGGTTTGCTCGATTAAATCAATTTGACCGAGATTACCGCCAGTAGTTGCGATCGCCTGGGTTACCGATGCTAACATCCCTACACGATTGGGAATCTGCAAGCGCAGTGTCAAACTAAAACTAGAATTAGGAGTTAGGTCTGTCATGTTGATTTTAGATTTTAAGTTTTAGATTTTATATTGAATTGAGACAAAAATTAAAATCTGAGATTTGTAGTTTGTGGAAACACAATGTATGTAAACTTCTGGGATAACCTTCAGTAGTTAGTTTACTCATTGCTTACAGTTTTGATAATTATTTTTATTTATACCAATGCATTTACTAATATAAATGAGTAACAATTTAGTAATTGTACCCAAATACACCAGATATTTTTTTAATATTTTATCTGTGTAAATATTTGTATAACTATAGCTTCATGCATGAAAAAAGCGCCCTCTAGACAGAGAGCGCAGTGAATTTTAACTTACAATTAACCGTGAATTACAGGTGCTGCATCTACGCCCGTCGTAGACATCGTTGCCACAGGTACTGCCTCACCAGCCGCCAAATCCAGGGGGAAGTTGTGAGCATTGCGCTCGTGCATCACTTCTATACCCAAATTGGCGCGGTTTAGCGCATCTGCCCATGTATTAATTACATGACCTTTGGAGTCAAGAATTGATTGGTTAAAGTTGAACCCGTTGAGGTTGAACGCCATCGTACTGATGCCCAATGCCGTCAACCAAATACCAACTACAGGCCAAGCAGCCAAGAAAAAGTGCAAAGAACGCGAGTTGTTAAAGCTGGCATATTGCCAGATTAACCGCCCAAAGTAACCGTGAGCCGCTACGATGCTATAGGTTTCTTGTTCTTGACCAAACTTGTACCCATAGTTTACAGATTCACTTTCAGTCGTCTCTCTAACTAAAGAGGAAGTCACCAAAGAACCGTGCATTGCTGCGAAAAAAGCACCACCGAACACCGCCGCTACGCCTAATTCATGGAATGGGTGCATAAGGATGTTATGCTCGGCTTGGAATACCAACATGAAATTAAAAGTGCCGCTAATGCCCAGAGGCATCCCATCAGAAAAGCTGCCTTGACCAATTGGATAAATTAAGAAAACCGAAGTTGCAGCAGCTACAGGCGCAGAGTAAGCCACACAAATCCAGGGACGCATCCCCAAACGATAGCTTAACTCCCATTGCCGACCAAGCCAGCAAAAGATCCCAAACAGGAAGTGCAAAACAATCAGCTGATAAGGGCCGCCGTTATAGAGCCATTCATCCATTGAAGCAGCTTCCCAAATAGGGTAGAAGTGCAAACCAATGGCGTTAGATGTGGGTACAACAGCACCAGTGATGATGTTATTGCCGTACAATAAAGAACCAGAAACTGGCTCCCGAATCCCGTCAATATCTACGGGTGGTGCAGCAATAAAGGCAATAATGAAACAGATGGTAGCGGTTAATAGGGTAGGAATCATTAAAACGCCGAACCAGCCGATATAAAGCCGATTGTCGGTGCTAGTAATCCATTGACAGAAACGATCCCACAGGTTACCGCTTTCGCTTCTTCCTAGAGTTGTGGTCATAACTGTGTTGTTTATAAATCGCTGACAACAAAGTTTCCCAATTTTTAATAATTGAGAATTAAACTGTTTTCAAAGACTTTCGCCCAATACCTTCCCCCTAATCGCCGGGACTCTCTAAAATTACCTCACGCCAAAAATGCTGTTAACTAATTTCCCAAGGGAGACTGTCTGAAAAAAGGGAAAACTTTCCCGGCTCCTAATATCACGTTTTACATTAATAATTTGTATTTTTCAAGACATTATTTTTAAGTTTTGCTAAGTTAAACCCTCAACAAACTCAGCGTGTTCTTTTGAATTTAACCCTTGTTGCAGTACTGCTAAAACTTTCGTCATATCTCCTGTGATTAGTGAGGTGACAGCTAACCACAAACCTGGAAATACCTTACTTTTAATCACACCATCTGCATCCGCCACAAGTGGTAAATATTCACCATTTTGCAAACAGAACCAGTCGAGTTTATTCTCTAAAGTCTGCCAGACGATATATTCCTGCACTCCGTTGCGACGATAGGCGCGTTTTTTGTCGTACAAATCAATCGATGCACTACTGGCTGCTACTTCTGCTACTAATTCCGGTGCGCCTTCTACGTAATCATCTTCACTTATTTGTGCCTGTCCCCTGACTGGTTTATCTATCAACAGCAAAACATCAGGCTGTGGTTCATTGTCTAAATCCAAGCGCACGGTAGCATTATCACCTAGTTCTACGCCTGGGGTGGAAACTTTGTAATTTCCTAACCAGACAATTAAGTTTCCATGAGGTAAACCATGACTTCTAAAACGCAGGGGTGATGCCACGTAGACGACTCCTTCAATTAATTCTGCTTTTTTATTGGGCATTGCTATATACCGACGCTCGAATTCGTGGCGGGTTAAGCGATCGCCACTTTCTAAGGGAGGGATAAAAGCGCTATTATTTAAGCCATGTTCCACAGAAGCAGCCATTACCTGATTCCTCATCCGTAGGAGTTGTAGCTTGAATCTAACAAAAAAAGCGCCCCCCATTTCTGGAGGGCGCTTTTTATTTAGCTAAATCTTCAGAATTAACCGTTGATAGCAGGAGCAGTCAGAGCTACAGGAGTAACTTCACCAGCGGCTAAGTCTAGGGGGAAGTTGTGAGCGTTACGCTCGTGCATTACTTCCATACCCAAGTTAGCGCGGTTGATTACGTCTGCCCAGGTGCTGATAACGCGACCTTGGGAGTCAATTACTGATTGGTTGAAGTTGAAACCGTTCAAGTTGAATGCCATCGTGCTGACACCTAAAGCGGTGAACCAGATACCGACGACAGGCCACGCTGCGAGGAAGAAGTGCAGTGAACGGCTGTTGTTGAAGGAAGCGTATTGGAAGATCAAACGACCGAAGTAGCCGTGGGCTGCAACGATGTTGTAGGTTTCTTCTTCTTGACCGAATTTGTAACCGTAGTTTAGTGATTCGGTTTCGGTGGTTTCACGCACCAAAGAGGAGGTAACCAAGGAACCGTGCATTGCAGAGAACAATGAACCGCCGAATACACCAGCCACACCTAGCATGTGGAAGGGGTGCATCAAGATGTTATGTTCTGCTTGGAACACAATCATGAAGTTGAAGGTTCCGGAGATACCCAAAGGCATACCATCAGAGAAAGAACCTTGACCGATTGGGTAGATCAATAACACTGCGGCGGCAGAAGCTAGAGGTGCGCTGTAAGCTACGCAGATCCAAGGACGCATACCTAAGCGGTAAGAAAGTTCCCACTGACGACCCAGGTAGCAAGCGCAACCGATCAAGAAGTGGAAAACTACCAATTGGTAAGGGCCACCGTTGTACAACCACTCATCTAAGGAAGCTGCTTCCCAAATGGGGTAGAAGTGCAAGCCAATAGCGTTGGAGGAAGGAACAACTGCACCAGAGATGATGTTGTTTCCGTAGATCAAAGAACCTGCTACTGGTTCACGGATACCGTCGATGTCTACTGGAGGTGCTGCGATGAAGGCGATTACGAAGCAAACAGTAGCAGCTAGCAGGGTTGGGATCATTAGTACACCAAACCAACCGATATATATACGGTTGTCAGTGCTGGTGATCCACTCGCAAAAGCGATCCCATACGTTAGCGTCAGAGCGCCGTTGTAAGGTTGTGGTCATTGTTTTATAATTGCTATGGGTTGTTAAATATGGAACAAGCAGATTTATTTTTTGCCTGTTGAAATACAGTCTACATGAATTTACTTGCACACAATATCTAGCTTAATATTCTGTAACATAATTCTTTAACAAGCTCATCGAACTGTAAAGTTTTCCTACTATAAACAATAGTGATAAAAGTAGTAGATTAAGGGGTTATAAGGCGTTTCAACACCAAACTAGCTATAACTTTCAATGACGCGATCGCCTAGTTAATTGTCTTTACATTCCTTTACAAATAGACTGTTGCAAAAATTTTAAGTTTTGTTGATTTGTAACGAAATAATAAGTTGTACATTGTGTAATGTTTTATTAAAAATCAAAGTAGATGTAGGGCAAACTGCCTTCAGGAGCAAATAACCAAACAGCGTAGAAACATAGGGGGACAAAGACAAGCTTAAGGGGCCAGTTCAACTCTAACTTCAGTATTCGGTTGAAGGCATAAACTACAGCCATAAAGGCAGCTAAAGCTAGAAGTACCCAACTGAGTTGGTATTGGCTCATATTTAAGGCATCCACATAAACCTTTTGAGCAAACTGGGCGTCAGCCGGATAACCCCAAAGATGCCGAATTACCAAAGAAGAGTCTTGGAGATTAGGTAGGCGGAACCAAATCCAAGAGGTAAAAACCATCAGTTGGGTTAATAACCAAGCAACAAAGATACCTAGAGGATTTTGCCAGAATTGTTCTAAATTTTCAAAGCGATCGCTCATAGTATCTGTAAGTCGATGAACCACCAAGGCTAAACCGTGGAATATGCCCCAAACTAGATAACCCAAGGCAGCACCGTGCCAGATACCAGCGATTAGCATCACAATAAATAAATTCCAGCAGGTACGGACTAAACCCCGACGGGAACCACCCAAAGGAAAGTAGACATAGTTACGTAGCCAATCTCCTAGAGTGATATGCCAGCGCCGCCAAAATTCTGAAATATTGGTGCTGAAATAGGGAAAATCGAAATTCTCAGGTAGAACTAAGCCGAAAAGCAAAGCACTACCACGGGCAATATCTACGTAACCGTTGAAATCTAGATATAACTGCAAACCGTAGGCGAATGTAGCTAACCACAAATCGGTACTACCCGCCCGTTGTAGGTTACCAAAACATAAATCGACGAAAATACCAAGGTGATCTGCAAAAATACCTTTTTTGACTGCGCCTCTAGCAATTAACCACAGCGCCTGGGCGACTCTATCGCTATTGGGTAAGTCTAGTGTATTGAATTGATTTGCTAAGTTGTGGTAGCGCGTAATCGGGCCTGAAATCAGTTTGACGAAGAATAATTTGTAGGTGGCAAATTTAAGAAACTGCTCAGTAGCAGGGGCACCACGATAGACATCTATTAAATAGGCAATGCATTCAAAGGTAAAAAATGAAATACCCAAGGGTGCAATTAACTTAAAAGAGCTATCTGGTGAGTTTGTTTCCACATAAAAAACAAACTTGAATAAAGGGGTAAAATATTTATAACCTAATAACAGTAAAACATTTAGAATTATCCCTATCCACAAAAGTTTTAGACGACGGCGATTCCAGTCACCTTGGGCAAATTGCCACTCTTCATTAGAAATTTGCCAGTCGAGAGAATGTTTTCCTGGCGAGGTATTTTTACCAATCTCTAGCCCCACACGGAAATTAATATACGTCAATGCTAATAGTAATGGTATGTACTGGATGTGCAAAGATGCGTAGAAAACCAAGCTGGCAATTAGCAACGTCCACAATCGGAGTTTCTGTTGTGCTAAAGACCAATAAATTCCTAACACACTCAATAAGAACAGCCCATAAAAAATTGATATAAAGTTCATTTCTTAGTCATTAGTTATTTGTTATTGGGCATGAGGAAGAGGCAGAAGGGCAGTTCTTGCTGGGAGCAGAGGGGAAAGAGGTAATTTTTATTCTCCCCCTTGCCCCCAGCAAGAACTGCCCCCTGCTTCTTCCCCACTCCCGACTCCCCACTCCCCATTCCCTACTTCACTGGCCAAGGAATCATCGGATCATTAGCCAGCTTTTTGGAGACTTCGTATGCTCCAAAGCGGTTGAGGTGGCTGGGATCAGAAAAGTAGTCATTTGCTTTTGGCCACTGTTGGCTCAAATCTCGATAAATAAAGTTGGGGCTAGTAGCTAGACGCAACATATATTCCTGAAATTCTTGCTCATGTTGTTTACGCACTGGATCTAAATAATCTCCCGTCAGAGGCATGTTGACAAACACTAAGGAAATTTTCTGAGACTGGGCAAACTGAAGCACTTCTTGAAAGGCAGCATCTTGCTGTCCTTCTATTTGGAAAAATTTATAGTCGTTGTCGTAATTTCCGGGAACTCTAGAATGTTTTTGATAGTATCTAGCAGGATTGAAGCGAATAGACAAAGGTAGAAAGCCATCAAAATCAACTGCTTGCTGGGAAGTACTTTCATCTGAAGTACCGTCTGTTAGCTGTCTTTGTGAGCCAACTGTCTGATTGCGACCAATTATAAGCAGTTGTTTTTGCAGTACACTTTTTATTTGGTCACGGTTTTGATAGCTAGCAGAAAGAAATGCTAGAGCCTGATTTAACGATTGATTAACAGCTTCATAGGCGCTAATCTCCGGTTTTTCTTCTTTTATCTTTTTTTCTCCAGAATTTACCTGATTTTCGGGCAAATCGCTGCTATTGGCAGTTGTTGGGGCTTTTTGGAATGCTTGTTTATAACCAGCCGATGCCACGATGGATTTAAAGGTAATATCCTCGCGTCCACCGTTGAAAGCACGGGCCCCATCTGCCCAGAGAATTATTTTAGGCAGTTCTGATGCTTCTAGTACGTGGCGAATCACAAAGTCTACAACTTGTGCGGTAGCACCGTTGATCCCAAAGTTAAACACGTCAATATTTGGATAGCCTTGAGTCGCTAAAGCTTTAGAAAGTGCTGCTGGATCTATTCCTCTTAGGGCGCGGGAGGAGCCAATAATCAACACATCTGGAGCATTACCAGTTCTAGCCAAACGCTGTTTATACAATGCTAGTTGTTCGTCTAACTGCCTAACATTGAAACTTGGCATCTGCGATCGCGCTGCTAAAAGAATAGCAGTAGCGGTTGCTTTTTCTTTCAGTGGTGCGGCTGCCAAATTATTTGTCGGGGTATCATCACTTTGGGTAAACTCCGAAGCATTAAATACAGAACTCTGATTTGGAGAAGATTTTGTTTTGGAAGTGCTGGTAAAAAATGTCGTTTTCTCTCTCTGAGTTTTCCCAGATATTAAAGATGCCTTTTGTCCAGAAGATGATGAAGGCAAGACACTGGCTACTTTTGGCGAAGGCGTAGTACTTGCAATAATTAGACCCAACACCCAATCAGTTTGAAGGGTAAGTAATAATCCCAGTGTCCCCCAAACTAAAGCAACCTTAAGTCCTTGAACATCAGGGTTTTGTTCTGCTGACTGGGCGCTTTCGGTAAATAGCTGGCTTTGTAACAGGAATTTTTTCGCGGTTGTACTCGCCGTTGCTATCCAATCTCGCGCAACTTCTGTCACAAAACTTTGAACTTCTTCTGTCGTTAAGTCGGGGCGCAAAATTGGCTCACTAGTCTCAGAGGTTACCAGATCCTTAACGTATTTAGAAGTAGCAGCAAATTCTGGGGTTGCTTCTGGTACTAAACGTTGGCGATGCTCAATATCAACGCCATAATGCCAAAAAGGTTCTTTATTCCCAGCCCGGCGCCCGTAGACACGTACCCCCATAATACCGGGAATTTTTAACTGGCGGATAAACTGCGTAACTTTAGTTGCTACTTGTTGACGCCCTGGACAAACAGGTGCATCACACATGATGTGCAATAAACCATTTTTGTTCAGTAGAAGTACGCGAACTCCACCTGTCAATAGACGCCAATCCAGGTCAGGATTGAGTAAACGCTCTAGTAAAAATATGATGGCTGGTTCATCACCAGTATTCGCCAAATCTAGCGCTGATGTGGCAAAGGCGGGATATTTTGTAGCAGGTAAAGCTAGCCAATCAATCCAAGTTGGTTCATTGTCGCCTGCTTTTTGTCCGTATATGGTAGCGGCAAGAATGCCTTGAGGTGCGATCGCTTCTAGCTGCGGTAAAATCGCCTCTAAGCATACTTCCTTGTCGGGGATTGGCGCAGTTCCTAAAGGATCAAAAGCTGCGCTACAAAAGATATGTAGCGTTGATTCTTTAAGAAAAGCTTGGACAGCAACTTTTAAGCCTGACAATACCTCAGTTAATAATCGCGCGATCGCTTGTATATCCCCCCAACGCGCCCATTCCTTCAGCATTACTTCTGGTGGCGTCAAATCCACCCGCAGCAGCCAATCAGGGGCAGTTTCGCCGCTCACCTGGGAAACAATTACTGCATCTTGGTAGCCGGTAAGCTTGAGATAACGCAACTTTTGTGCTATCGGTTCAGCAAGCAATGATGCATCAGGGCTATAGCTCGACTGGCAGAATACCCACAGGCGATCTTCTTCCGGCTGAGAGTTCTTTGGCTTATATGGCTTAATCTTGGCCTGTACTGATACACCTAACGTACTCAGAGTTTCGCTGAGATATCGAGCAATGGCTTCTGGGTTGCCTTGGCGTGCCAAACTTTCGTTAGAGACAATCAGCGCCCCAGCGAACTGTTTTGATTTTTCCGAATCTTCTAGCAGCGCTTGCTCTACCTGCTCCAGATGCTTATCTATTTGATTCAAGTAAACCCGATGACACCATTTGGGGCGCTGTTCCCCTTTCCTTCGGCCATAGACAAATACTTGATATATTGAAGGTTGTTCGTTACTTGTGAGAATATCCAAGTCTGTCTGCTGTAGTGCTTGCAGCAAGTCAGACAAAGTATGCCAACGCTGCGGACATTCTGTACCTTCACAAAGAATATGAAGGTTATTTCCCCGTAACTGGACTTTCACCCCGAAAGTGTTGATCCCTGTTGCTTGGCTTACCCACTGCACTAAGGATTGCTGGCGATCTGGTAATACTGTTTTCATGCTCAGTTAACTTTACAAGAAGCGATTGTTGGGGTATAGTGCCTGCACTTGTAAACTAGAACCATAGGTCTATCACACTCTGACGGTTTTTTTTAACAATTTTGTTACCTTCGTAGCTCATAAAATCGGCCAAGATAGTCTTGTACAGGTTGCAAGTCTGACTAATGTTGAGTTTTGCGTTTATTTTACTAATAGGGAGTCAGAATTCAGAAGTTAGGAGCTAGGAGTCAGAATAATTCTATATGACTGGCTGATCACTTGTCGTTTAAAGCTTGATTCGCGTAACGCCCCTGATGGGCGAAACAAACAACAAGCTTATCCCATTTCAACTCCATGCTTTTATTGTTGGAGTCATCTTAACTCCTGTACAGACGCGATTAATCGCGTCTCTACTCTTAATTCCTGTACAGACGCGATTAATCGTGTCTCTACTCTTAATTCCTGTACAGACGCGATTAATCGCGTCTCTACTCATATTCCCATAACCAAGAATTAGCAATGCCTCCTGCCAACCAACAACCCTCAACTAACCCTGCATCCAATCTGGATTTCTTTAGCATTCCCCAATCTTTCCTTTTACAAATAGGTACAGCGTCTATATTACTGCTGCTCATTACCGGAAAAACTACAGTAAGAGCATTAGAAGCCATAGGGGAAGCCAGTGAAGAATTATTGCGAGGCGATCGCCTACCTAACCTCGACTTCCCAGAGGATCACGAAACTAATCAAACTTAAAAAATATACACCAAATAATTATTTGCTCAGGAACAACCTGGTGAGCATTAAGTGCGAAACCTAGAAGCGTAAACACAAAGATAGCTTTACAAGAATAGAGAATATGGGTTCCCTTTTATACTCTTCATCTCAAACTGCTGATATATACCCAGTGTCGGAATTATTTTTGCGTCATCGTCTCCAGGTAGTGGAAGAATTGTGGGAGTCAGTTCTGAGGCAAGAATGCGGTCAAAACATGGTAGACTTGTTGCGGCAGTTGCGCGATTTGTGTTCCCCAGAAGGGCAAGCAACAAATGACCAAGCATCCTCAGCCGTAAAATTGATTGAACAACTAAATATCAACGAAGCAATTCGCGCAGCTCGTGCTTTCGCTCTATATTTTCAGTTGATTAACATCATAGAGCAGGAATACGAACAACGGCAGCAATTGAGTCGCTATGAGGCAGAAATAGAGGCTACAGATGCAGAAAGAGCATCCAATGTCAACTATTCTTCAAATCAAAGAGAAGATGACGCGCCTGTTAGCAGGGGAATAGCAGCAGAGTTGCTCAGAAAGAATTATCTAGAAAAAGCGCAAGTCAAACCAAAAGGTACTTTTGCTGCCTTGTTTCCCTATTTATTCAAACTGAATGTACCACCCCAGCAAATTCAACGTCTAATTGCACATCTGGATGTGCGCTTAGTTTTCACAGCGCACCCGACGGAAATTGTTCGTCATACCATCCGGGATAAGCAGCGCCAGGTGGTACAACTTTTGCAAAAACTCGATGCCTTGGAAAACCATTCTGGTGCTATAGCTGGGGGATATGCTTGGGAAGCAGCAGATGTGCGCGAACAATTGCTCGAAGAAATTCGCCTGTGGTGGCGTACAGACGAACTTCACCAGTTCAAACCCACTGTGCTAGATGAAGTAGATTATGCTCTACACTACTTCCAAGAAGTTTTATTTGATGGCATTCCTCAACTTTATAAACGTTTCAAACACACGTTATCCAACACCTTTCCTTGGCTAGAACCACCGAGTAAAAACTTTTGCTCTTTCGGTTCCTGGGTAGGCTCGGACAGGGATGGGAACCCATCAGTCACACCAGAAATTACCTGGAAAACAGCTTGCTATCAGCGCAAAATGGTACTAGGGAGATATATTCAGTCAGTGAAAAATCTGATTGAATTATTGAGTGTGTCTATGCACTGGAGTGATGTCTTACCAGATTTACTGGAATCTCTAGAGTTAGATCAGTCCCAGTTGAGTGAGGTATATGACGCACTGGCGTTGCGTTATCGACAAGAACCATATCGGCTCAAACTGGCTTATGTGCTGAAACGGCTAGAAAATACTCGCGATCGCAATCTAGCTTTGTACAATCGGGAAACGCCAAAAAATCAAGATAGCCCCCTGTATCTTTCGGGAGACGATTTTTTAGCAGAACTGCGGATGATTCAGCGCAACTTAACAGAAACAGGTTTAAGCTGTCGAGAATTAGAAAATCTGATCTGTCAGGTAGAAATTTTTGGTTTTAACTTGACACAGCTAGATATTCGCCAAGAATCATCCCGCCATGCCGATGCGCTCAATGAGATACTGGAATACCTGCAAATATTACCTCAACCTTACAACGAACTATCCGAGGAGCAAAGAGTCGCTTGGCTCACAGGAGAACTGCAAACCCGAAGGCCATTAATTCCGGCAGAATTGCCATTTTCTGAAAAAACCAACGATGTAATTGAAACCTTTCGCGTCGTGCGATCGCTCCAACAAGAATTTGGTCTTAACATCTGCCAAACTTACATTATCAGCATGTGCCGCGACGTGAGCGACGTGCTGGAAGTATTGCTTTTAGCCAAAGAAGCCAGACTTTTTGACCCCGCCATTGCTGTCGGAACAATTCAAGTTGTCCCCTTATTTGAGACAGTAGAAGACTTACAACGCTCCAGAAGCGTCATGCGAAAACTGTTTGAACTCCCGTTATATCGCGCTTTATTAGCTGGCGGCTACGAACAAACAAAAACAGAAACTGTTGTGGATGAAAATTCATCCTCCCCTGCTCCCCCTGCCTCCCCTGCCTCCCCTGCCCCCTCCTCCCCCCTCCCCCCAAACTTACAAGAAGTGATGCTGGGGTATTCTGATAGCAACAAAGACTCTGGTTTTTTAAGCAGCAACTGGGAAATTCATAAAGCTCAAAAATCACTGCAACAAATAGCAGAAAACTACGATATAAATTTGCGGATTTTCCACGGACGCGGCGGTTCTGTGGGACGAGGTGGGGGCCCTGCTTACGAGGCGATTTTGGCTCAACCGGGTCATAGTATCAATGGGCGAATCAAGATTACCGAACAAGGAGAAGTTTTGGCTTCTAAATACTCCTTGTTGGACTTGGCATTATACCACATGGAAACCATTACCACTGCTGTGATTCAAGCTAGCCTGTTGCGGACAGGGTTTGATGATATTGAACCCTG
This sequence comes from Nostoc mirabile CHAB5784, assembly GCF_020829645.1. Lineage (GTDB taxonomy): Bacteria > Cyanobacteriota > Cyanobacteriia > Cyanobacteriales > Nostocaceae > Nostoc > Nostoc mirabile. The sequence goes on from NZ_JAIVFS010000122.1 coordinate 13,359, forward strand.
GAATGAGATTATGGAAGAGTTAGCAGTGCGATCGCGTCAACATTATCGTGCTTTAATCTACGAACAGCCTGATTTTGTTGACTTCTTCCACGAAGTAACTCCAATTGAAGAAATTAGCCAGTTGCAAATTAGTTCCCGTCCAGCCCGCCGTCCATCTGGTAAGAAAGATTTAAGTAGTCTGCGAGCTATTCCTTGGGTCTTTAGCTGGACACAAACTCGCTTTTTACTTCCTTCCTGGTACGGCGTTGGCACAGCTTTACAAGAATTCTTGAACGAAGAACCAGAAGAACACTTGAAATTGCTGCGCTACTTTTACGTTAAATGGCCGTTCTTCAAGATGGTGATTTCTAAAGCTGAGATGACCTTGGCAAAAGTAGATATGCAAATGGCACATCACTACGTCCAGGAATTATCAAAACCAGAAGATCAACTTCGTTTTGCCAAAGTTTTTGACCAAATTGCTAGTGAGTTCTATCTCACAAGAGATTTGGTATTAAAAATCACCGATCACAATCGACTCTTAGATGGTGATCCTGTCTTACAACGATCTGTGCAGTTACGCAATGGCACAATTGTACCCTTGGGATTTATCCAAGTTTCACTGCTCAAGCGTCTACGTCAGTCCCTAAATACTACTGCTACTTCTGGAGTCATTCACTCTCGTTACAGCAAAGGCGAGTTACTACGAGGAGCATTGTTAACTATTAATGGTATTGCAGCCGGGATGAGAAATACAGGTTGATTGAGAATGGGGAATGGGGAGTGGGGAGTGGGGAATGGGGGATGAGGGAGCAGGGGGAGCAGGGGAAGAAATTGACCAATGCCCAATGACCAATGACTAATGACTAATGACTAATGACTAATGACTAAAAATAGAATTTTAATTTGCACTTTTTTGGCGCTGTCATCAGGTTTTTTTGGTGGTTACACCAGTGGGCAAATTACCATAATGCTGCATAGCCAAAAGTGCCAAAATCAACCTTGGGGTTTAAAGGAGATGTGCAACGCTTGGATGACACCAGGAGCAATATGGCAAGGTAGCACAACAGGACTATGGACAGGCACAGTCTTAGGGGCGTTTGTTGGGGGTTCGGTGACGCGACAAGCTCGTGATTAGTCTGTTGACTAAGCTGAAAAACATCTAATTTGCATAACCGAATCGCGATTGTTATCACCTCTGATAAACCCATTCGGGAAGTGCTGTTATGTAATTAATTTTGTTTAGCCTCTTATGCCTTGTTCGCAAATGATTTAGAATTGCTATAGAAAGTTTCCTTGTAATATGCTTTTTGTTTAGTAATGGTAAAAAAATTACCTTCTGGGATTGTTATAGGCACGGGTAGTACCGAATTGAAACGGTTTCGTACTGACTGCCCATTGACCATTGCGACCTTCAGAGGCGTATCCCCATCTGCTGTTTTGCCGTCAATTTGAATGGTTCCTCTAGCCCTACCTTTGGATGTACCATCACTGCCACCGACCGCAGTATTAGTGAAAAAATCTCTGTTCTTAGTCTCGGCATTTTTTGTCACTTTTTTACCGATTCTCAATCAATCGTCGCGTAGGCGTAGCCCGCCGCAGGCATCGCCTTTTTGTATGCCCAGTTGAGCAAATTCATACATAGCAAGCTTTTTACGCTTTCCTATCCGTCGAACTAACGTTAAACATAACTCTTGTGAGGTGGGTCGAAAAGCCCGCCTTAGTTAAGCTAATACACTTTTAATTTGCATAATCTGGGCGGGCAAGATTGCATAATCTGGGCGGGCAAGATGCCCACCCCACAAGAGTTTTAATCTTAAGTAATATGCAAGTTGAATGTCCAACAGCTTATGCAATTTAAATGTGGAACAGCTTAGTAAACTGTGGTGGTAATTTGCCTACCTTTAACAAGGGGCTTAAACCCCAAGTCTTGTTAATTGAGATGGTAGCTAGATTTATCCCCTGCTGTACTAGCTGATCAAAATAAATTTCTTACGCAAAGACGCAAAGAATTGCAATTAATCCTCGGCAGCAAAAAAGCCAGTAGGCAGGTTTGGTGTCAGTAAGACTGGTAAAATCTATCTACCCATAACGAAGAAGAGTGAATCACCATGCCTACCGAAACTAACCCAGGAAATCAAACCACCACAGGTGCTGATGCTATTGATGAAGCGATCGCACAGGGAATTGATTTTGATGGTTCTCCCATTCCAACTGCCAAGCTAGAACTTTATGGTAAAGTTATGGCGCTAGAAGCCAATAGACAGCGCAGTGGCGTATCTAATACTATGCGATCGCGCATTGTGCGAATTGGTGCAAAACACATTCCCCAAGCAGAACTAGACCAATTACTTGTAGATGCTGGTTTCGCACCTCTAAAAGAAAAAGAAATTGCCTTCTTTTATAGTGGTAAATAATTGTTAATGTTTTACAACAGTTTTCATTAATTTGAACCAAATATGTTGTAGGGGCACAGCATTGCTGTGCCCTCAATTCTTTATCAATTTTCGATAGCATTGCCCAAAATCCAGATTGGCTGGGAGAGGAGCCACAGCGCATCCAGCAATTGATGTCAGCGCGATGCTTTGTTAATGTTGTCTGTGGAGAAAGTTCACACGATAATCCAACAGTAAAGCATTTTGCGATTTAGTAATTGCATCGCCACGTTATCTAATGCAACCTCCTGCAATGGCATTGTTTCGACTGACAATGCGATTGTTTCGGCTGACAATGCGATTGTTTCGACTAACAATGCGATTGTTCCGGCTGACAATGCGATTGTTCCGGCTGACAATGCGATTGTTTCGACTAACAATCGCATTGTTCCGGCTGACAATGCGATTTTTTCGTTGCGATCGCAAGTTAATTAACTGAACAGCGATCGCTAACTTTCCTCTAAGCGCGATGTCTAACGACAAGCCGCTACGCGTCTACACTCATGCCCAAAATTTGTGAATTGTTTAATTAGCAGCAAAAAAATCTTTACTCAAAATTCAATCTATCAAAATAGTGAATTCATTTCATTACTAATGACGCAAGAAATTATATCTAGGGAACGATATGGCAAATAAGCCAAATGAAGTAGAAGTAGTATACTAAGTCACATGAGATTGTATTCTATGAAATTGAATTATGTTACAAAACAGCTTTCTACCGTAAAACGCTGGATGGCTACAACACTGTTTTGTATGTTAGTGTTTTGTATGTTAGCGATCGCTTTCGTTTGGCAAGGTGCATTTTTATCGAACACTTCAGCAATAGCTGCTCCTACTGCAACCTTGATCGCATCAACAGACGCAGGGGATAAAGTTCAAGAAAAAACCAGTAAAGATGCTGGACGAGCCAAAAATTTCATCGAAGATACGAAAGATAAAGTTAAGGAAGCTGCCAAGAGCAACGCCAGTAAAGTTGATCAAGCAACAGACAATGGCAGTTTTGTTGAGCGCAAAGCAAAGAGAGATGCGGCTACAATTCAAAAAAGAGCAAACGAAGATGCCGCTCGGACTAAAGAAGCAGTAGACAACACAAAGAATGTTGTTGAACGCACTGTTGATAACATCAAGGATGCTTTTGGTAAATAGTAATCCTATTTGATTTGGTTCAAATCGAAAGGCTTAGATTCCCGACTTCTTACAAAAGTCGGGAATCTTGCTGTTTACAAATAATTTAAGAAAGTCTAAATTTATTGCACAGATTACACCGCTTTTCAAGTAATTGAACTACACCACTCCCTACTCCCCTCTCATCTGTGGTCTAAATACCTGAAAAATGCTGTAATTTATAAACTTTGTGCTGTGATTCTAATCGGCATGTGATTTGCTAGTTATCTCAGAAGTAAGACAGAATTTTATAATTATTAATTTAGAAAGATTATTTTACTAAAGAAATACTGAGTTTAGCTAAAGCAAGCGATCTAGTTAAGGAATTTCCGCAAACTGCTGCTGGAACACTTATTTTTGATACGAACTAAAAACTATCTTTAAGTAGCATCACTTATTGACAAATGTGCTGTGACTTTAGCTGATTTCAACCTTGTTAGGACGAATTGTTAACGGTTAACAAATTTTTCACCATTATCAATTACGAAGTTATACTTTCCACTACAACTTAGTAACAATAATAAGAGTCTGATTATGTGAACAACCCGACCGTGGGAAAATCAAAATACCGAAAACCTGAAGTTAGAGAGGAAAACCCTATAATATGCATCTGAGCGAAATCACCCATCCTAATCAGTTGCACGGTTTATCTGTTCGCCAACTGCAACAGATTGCCCGTCAGATTCGAGATAAGCATCTCCAAACCGTAGCAGTTAATGGTGGACACTTGGGGCCAGGGTTGGGTGTTGTAGAATTAACACTAGGACTTTACCAGACACTGGATTTAGATCGGGATAAAGTGATTTGGGATGTAGGACACCAGGCTTATCCCCATAAACTGCTTACAGGACGCTACGATCGCTTCCACACCCTCAGACAAAAAGACGGAGTTGCAGGTTATCTCAAACTCTGTGAAAACAAGTTTGACCACTTTGGGGCTGGACATGCTTCTACAAGTATTTCAGCAGCATTAGGCATGGCTTTAGCACGAGATTTAAAAGGAGAAAAATTTAAAGCCGTTGCTGTGATTGGGGATGGGGCGCTGACTGGGGGTATGGCTTTAGAAGCCATCAACCATGCCGGACACTTGCCGAAAACTAACCTGTTGGTTGTTCTCAACGACAACGACATGTCTATATCTCGCAACGTGGGCGCGATTCCCCGCTATCTGAACAAAATGCGCCTCAGCCAACCGGTGCAATTTATTAAAGATAATCTTGAAGAACAATTTAAGCAAATTCCCTTCGTGGGTGAATCGTTGTCCCCCGAACTCGGACGCATCAAAGAAGGTATGAAACGCTTGGCTGTTCCCAAGGTAGGTGCAGTTTTTGAAGAACTCGGCTTTACCTACATTGGGCCAGTAGATGGGCATAATCTCGAAGAATTGATTGCCACCTTCCAACAAGCACATCAGATACCAGGCCCAGTTTTGGTACATGTAGCAACAGTCAAAGGCAAAGGTTATGAAATTGCCGAACTAGATCAAGTTGGCTACCATGCCCAAAGCCCCTTCAACGTAGCAACTGGCAAAGCCATTCCTTCCAGTAAACCTAAACCCCCGGCTTATGCCAAAGTTTTTTCTCACACTCTGGTGAAACTTGCCGAACAAAACCCCAAAATCGTTGGGATTACTGCGGCGATGGCAACGGGGACAGGCTTAGATAAACTTCAAGCAAAACTGCCCAATCAATATATTGATGTCGGCATTGCTGAACAACACGCTATCACTCTAGCAGCAGGACTTGCAACTCAAGGGATGCGCCCCGTAGCCGCCATTTATTCTACCTTCCTGCAACGCGCTTATGACCAGATAATTCACGATGTCTGCATCCAAAATCTGCCAGTATTCTTCTGTTTGGATAGGGCAGGAATTGTCGGATCTGATGGCCCCACCCACCAAGGTATGTATGACATCGCTTATCTGCGTTGCATTCCCAACATGGTAATAATGGCACCCAAAGACGAAGCAGAATTGCAAAGCATGGTAGTAACTGGCGTTAACCATACCAGTGGCCCGATCGCTATGCGCTATCCTCGTGGCAATGGCTACGGTGTCCCCCTGATGGAAGAAGGTTGGGAACCTTTGGAAATTGGCAAAGGGGAAATTCTGCGTACAGGCGATGACGTGTTAATCGTCGGCTATGGCACAATGGTTTATCCAGGGATGCAAGCTGCTGAAATTCTCAGCGAACACGGCATTGAAGCAACTGTAATCAATGCACGTTTTGTTAAGCCCTTGGATACCGAGTTGATTTTACCTTTAGCTAAGAAAATCGGCCGCGTTGTCACCTTAGAAGAAGGCTGTGTCATGGGTGGCTTTGGTAGTGCGATCGCTGAAGCTTTACTAGATGCAGATATTCTTGTTCCTGTCAAGCGATTCGGTGTACCAGATGTATTAGTAGATCATGCTGAACCCAATGAATCTAAGACAGAACTAGGTTTAACTAGCCATCAAATAGCAGAGAGAGTGTTACAAGCTTTCTTTAAGCAGCAAGTATCTGCTGTGGTTTAGTTAATCCTTTGTAAAATGAATCGCCCACACTTGAGTAAATGCAATTTACTTCTTTGGTAGTGGGCGATCGCTATATCAAATTTAGGAAAACTTTTCTACTTAACTATCTTCACCAATCGCAATAAAATTAAAAGCGGACTTTTCTTTCAAACCTATCCCACTAATACCGAAATATGAACCTATCATACTAACTGGAAACTTTGAAATTATTTTTAAAAGGGCTTTTCTTGCCGTCTGTCTGACTTTTTTATTCTCATCAATGCTTTAATTAATGGTTCTGCTGCACTAGAATCTTCAATTTCTCCTAAGCTCGACTTTATCCAAAATTAAGAACTCGGTTTTCTTGATCCGGCAAAAATCCTAGCTTTTTGGTAAAAACTTTTTCGATGTCACTGATTATCGAAGGCTTATCGCCATCTGACTCCTTCTAGCAAAATGTAGAAAATCGCGTTGAGGACTTGCCACATATCGACTTCACCCTTTCGTCCACCCGGTTTTGCTTCCGGGATTAGGTCACTAATTAATTTAACGTGAGTTCGACGGATAGGAAAGCGCAGAAAGCTGGCAATGTAAGAATTTGCTCAACTGGCATTTACGGCAGCGATCGCGCAGAGTGGCACAGACGATAGCTACGATTAATTGAGAAGAGGTA
>NZ_JAIVFS010000123.1 GCF_020829645.1 Nostoc mirabile CHAB5784
GAATATTTGGATGCTGTAATCAAGGGTGAGGAAGTATCTCAGGTTAGAGGGGTTAAGTTTTGTCCCCAATGTTGGAATCCTGGCGCAGCGGTTGACGCTATGTGGAGTCAAAATAATTCGTAATTGAATCTGTAGCTGTGAAGATAATGGATATAGCGCGATAGATGGAGTCAACCGCAGAACTAAAGCCAAGATTATTTACGCCACCAGAGTTTGGCTCAAGGTTATAAGTTTGAGAATTGCCGAGAACATTATTAAAGGTTTCTTTAAAGACTGCTGGTAGGGTATAGGTATAAATTCCGTCAACATCAGGCACTGTTACCTGAAAACGTGCGGTACGACCATCTACTATTTCGACACCTGTAACCGCAGCACCACCAGAAAGAACCAAGTTGGTCAGGTTTACTGAATCAACTCGTACAGCCTCGGATAAAGTGACATCGATTGTTGTCGGCAGAGTTGATAATGTTTGGTTGAATAGACATATCGTTAATATAAACATCGTGAGATGATAGAAAAAGGAGTAAAAACTAGGTGCAGTAAAAATGACCAGTCCAATGGCCACGAATTGAATCACATCCCCAGGAACTTGGAGACTAATTGGAATCAATTATGAGCAGTTTTTAGCATTGGTAGAATTGGCAGAAGAAAGGCATCGAGAAAAACAAGTAGAAATTGAAAAAAATAAAGTTCGGGTTATCGCCCCTGGTGGTGGACGGAAATCAGAGATATCAGCCAAAGAAGGAGTATGCTTATGTCTAGTTTACCTCAGACAAAAACCAATTTTTGAAATTTTAGGACTCCTGTTTGATATATCCAAAACTAAAGCGAATGACACATTTAATTATTGGGTAGATATTTTGCGAGAAATTCTGCCAGCATCTCAAATAGAAGAAGTTCAAGAAGACCAAGAAAAATATGAAGAATTATGGCGCATACTGTGCGAGTACGAATTAATTGTAGATAGCGCCGAACAAGCAATACATAGACCTGTAGACTATCAAGAGCAGAAAAAATACTACTCTGGCAAGAAAAAGATGCACACGCTAAAAAATCAGTTTATTGTCATGCCAAATGGAGAAGATATTGTCGATGTCTGTGTGGGAATGTTAGGAAAAACTAGTGATATTGTGTTGTTCCGAAATACTCGGAATAAATTAGCTAAAAAACAAAAGTTTATTGGAGATAAAGCCTATGTCGGTGATGAGGCAATTTCTACACCTCAGAAAAAACCAAGAAATACCGAACTTTCTCAATTACAAAAGCAAGAGAATAAACAGCTATCATCACGTCGAATTGTTGTGGAACACATGATCTGTCGCCTAAAAATATTCCGAGTCAAAGCGTGAAAAATTCCGTCTAGCTCGCCATCGATATACTCAGGTCATTATGGCAGTCTGCGGTTTAGTCAGGTTACGACTTCATCGGTTATCCTTTTTAACTAGTAATACTTAATTTTGCCTTTGCTGAAATTCATTTATTCTTCTCCTATCTTTCCACTCAATTTTCCTATTTTTCTTCCCTAACGTCTTGAAACCATGATTATATCGTTCCATCTCAGAGCGATCGCCTTGACTTGTAAATCCCTACAACTCTCTCCTAGCAATCATTTAGAATTTTCGGATGAGTCTAATGGTGTTGTTGAAGTGACAAATGGTGCTGGATTTGATGAGGTAGAAGTAGCTCCCGTGACGGACAATGTATAAGTGCCTCTGTTGTTGCCTCTAACACTGGTAACGATATTACCAGAAGTTAAACCCAACTTTAAACTCGGTAGGTCGGCGATCGCTAATTGTACTTCGAGCGATGGAGTGACTTGATGCCTCTGATGACTTGGGAATTGTGGTTAGCTCGTGATATTGTGACTGATAATCCTTTACCTTGGCACTGACTGATAAACTACTTAAAAACTAGTAAATAGCATGGTAAAAAAGTATATTGTGGATTTAAGTGAGGATGAAGTTTCTCAATTGCAAACGCTAATTAAAAAAGGTAAGCACAAGGCAAGAACGATCACTCGCGCAAATATTCTTCTGATGGCTTCTGAGGGAGAAACAGATCAAGCGATGCCTACGGCGGGCTACGCCTACGCTGCCAAAGTCCAAAGTCCATGTTACGACAGTAGAACGGACACGAGAGAAATTTGTCATCGGTGGGTTAGATTTTGCACTTCTTGATGAACCTCATCCACCAAAGCTTCGTAAACTTGAAGTCCATGAAGAAGCGTAACTAAAAAGCTACAGCTTGTTCTAACCCACCTTCTGGACGGGTAAGATGGACAATGCAACTTTTAGCAGACCACTTAATAGCCTGTGGTATCGGGGAATTCGATTTCTGATGAAACAGTTCGTCAAACCTTAAAAAAAACGATATTAAGCCGTGGCTCAAAGAACAGTGGTGCATTCCCGAAGTAAATGCCGAGTACGTTTTACGGATGGAAGATATATTGGATTTATACAACGAGCCGTATGATCCTAAACGTCCAGTAGTTTGTTTTGATGAATGTTCATATCAATTGGTAGAAGAAGTTAGACAACCTTTACCACCTGAACCGGAGCAACCAGAACGTTATGATTTTGAGTATATTAGTCTGTGAACTGAATAGTGCCAATACTTCCAGTATGAAACAAGAAAGAATGTAAGCAATTGAAGCGCATTTTTGGGAGCGGAGAAAAAATATGTCTAATGTGAACATTGCAAAAGGTAGCTGCCTGTGTGGAGTAGTAAATGTTTCTACAACCCGTATGAGTAATCAGGTAGGAGCGTGTCATTGTAGTATGTGTCGCAACTGGGGTGGAGGCCCTTTGTTAGTAGTTGAGTGTGAAAGTGATGTTAGCTTCTCTGGTGAAGAAAATATCGTAGTTTATCAATCTTCAGAATGGGCAGAGCGTGGATTCTGTAAGAAGTGTGGTAGCCATCTATTTTACAAATTGAAACAAAGTAACCAGTATTTCATACCCGTTGGACTATTCGATAATTGTGAAGGTCTTGTTTTTGGTCATCAGATATTCATTGATGAAAAGCCCAAATATTACTGTTTTGCCAATGAAACCAAGAACCTGACAGGTGCAGAGGTATTTGCACAGTTTGCACCTCTATCAGATAATCCTTAGAGTTCCAAAATGCTATTACCTCGCTTACGGGTTAACTCTGTGTACTCTTGCTGAATTTGTTCCAGCGTCACTCCTTCTGGTATGGGAAATTCCGTTAACGCAATTCCCCCAATAAATGCACTAGACCAAACAATAAATTCACTGTCTCCATGCTCTCCAATCACATAAACATGAACGTCTTGAAGAGCAACATTCAGTCGTTTACCAAGTTGATATCTCAGTCTAGCTGTATCAAGAACGGTTCGGGAACCGAAAATTAGGTTTTCTGCTCTCGTGGAATTGGCGATGTCTACGACGGGCTATTCGGCGTCGCAATCCGCGTTAGTACATCAACTGGATTGTTGTGTTTTGAAGCTTGAAGCTATAGAATTTTTACGTTTTTTCTATTCTCCATGACCTCAATTAAGGCTTGAATGATTAGGTCAAGTGTACTAATCTAGTCTCAATTTAACTAAAAAGCGGAGAGCAATTATGATTGATCACACTGGTATCGTTGTGAGTGATTTTGAGCGAAGCAAGTCCTTTTATGCTGCGGCATTAGAACCAATTGGACTCTCACTCATTTTAGAGTATTCAGCCTCTACCACTGGAAGTACCGATATTGCTGGTTTCGGTCAGCCGCCAGAAGCTGAATTCTGGCTTACTCACGGTAATCCTGGTTCTGTAAGAGTTCATGTAGCGTTCAGAGTTCACAACCATGCTGCTGTTGAGGCATTTTACAACGCAGCTTTAGCTGCTGGTGGACGAGACAATGGTGCGCCCGGTTTTCGGACTCACCGATATACTGACGAACCACTCCAGCAGTAAAATTACCACTCTTCCTATGACCAGAATCATCGATTATTAAGCTAAATCCTCTACTAATTCTGGTCTGACTACACTTGTCCATGATTTCCAATCGACGTTCATTGACCTGGGAACGCTGGGCCTTGGCGCTTCAGTTAAAAAGTGGTGTAATCGGTGGTAAGTCACCTCTACAGCGTTAGAAGCCATTTGAAAGAGGTTTTTTCTTTCGCTTTCACCCAATAATCCCCCTAAATAATGCCTAAATTCTCTCTTTTGTGCTTAGTATAAACTCCTTGGCAATTGCCTACAATAATATACTGCGAATTAAACTATGATTTCAGATTCCAAAACACTTAATATTTTCTCTTCCAAATCCGTCACATAAGAACGGTTCAGCTTCCCCAGCGACTCCAAAAACTTCTGCACCGACTCCTCCAACGCACCCGAATACACCCGATTGATGCGATCGCAAATTACCTGCATCTGCTCACACTCTTGCGGCAAGTAGTTGAAGGACTTCAGGTGTTGCAACCCTACGGCGTACTCGCCATCCCAGACTCTCACAGTGCAACTAAACTCGTTTACTTGGTTGACAATTGCCCAACACCCACCCTCTCCTCTCAGTTCTGGGTTGTCCTTCGCAAGGATTTGGCAGACTTCACCAATTTGGTAGGTATTGGGTACTTTGGTTCTCTCCATGATCCTTTGCACCACGTCTTTGACGATTCTACCAGTCGGTACTTTGCCGCCAGCAAGTTCTACCGCCTGTTGCCAACAACTGCGCTGTGACTCCGCTTCCAAAGGAACCAAGGGTCTAACTTGGCGTTCGCTTGTAGGCAAAATTTGGGAACCATTGGTTCCCATTTCATTCGATATCTCGTTTTGGGAACCATTGGTTCCCATTATTATGTTGTCAACTACATTTGAAGCAGCGATTAAATAATTCACATGGCGGTGAGTATACCCGAACCGAGAGCGGCAATATTCCTTGAAGGTTTTATGCGTCGAACGGTACAGTCGGCGATCGCGTAACTCAGTCAATGCCTTACCTGCCTCAAAAAACGCTCTTTCCACACGGCGCTCTAGGTGAAGGCGATCGCGCTCCTCTGTTTCGGACAACTCCTCTACTTCAGCAGCAGTAACTGTAATTGTTGCTGTAGCAGGATTTTCTGGATCAAAAACATCCTGCACAGAACTAACGGGTAATGTGTTGTCATTAGATGCAGCAGAGTTGACTTTTTTGCGCCTAGAGGGTGGCTGATTCATTTTTCCACCTCTTTTGGTTCACTGGCATTTGCTCAACGTCGATTGCAGATATATTTAAACTGTGGTGTGTACTAGCAATCGCTTTTGGGCTTACCATTTCATCAAGAAAGCAATAAACGAAGCTTCTAATTAATCAGTACAGTACAGGTAGTCAAAGCATAGATCAGAGCAATCAAATACTTGTGTCGTTTGCGCCTAAAAACCTTGCTTAGTCACCAGTGAGCCTTTTATCTTACCTCTTGAACCAAAGCAGCTTTAACCTCAGCATCAAAATCTACACCAAGTGCTTCAGAAAGTTTTCGTAAAGTCTCACGAGGCAAAGACTTCGCTTCTTCGGTTTCTATGCGATAGAGGTTGCCAACGCTCATACCTGCTTGAGCTGCTACCCACGTTGGGGATAATCCCTTGGCCTCCCTAATCTCTCTAATTCGACTGCCTAAACTAGGCAGGTCAACAGACAAAGTAACTTGCATTAAGTTCATATTTTCACGCCTCCATTAATCTAACCAAATTATAGCGCTTCTTTCCTCCTTTATAAAGCTTTACTTATAAAGTTTTACTTATTTAGTGAGACTTGACAACTATGGCTTAAACAGCTACGCTTAGATTAGAGAAGCAAAGTAGTTTACTGTGCTTTAAAACTTAGTCTTCTCTACAGCCAACAGTGCTGTGAACAAACAAAATAATAAGGCGATCGCCGCTCCGGCCAAGAAACGCGATCACCTTATGTAAAACACCACCGTACAGATGGAGTACCACTAAATTATGACTCACGCCATTTACACTTATCAACAGCTGCACCACAAATCTATTGCCCGACTCAAGCAAATCTACAGCGAAATCGCCTGCACAATCGAAGTAAGCGACAAACGCTGCAAGAGGAAATTTCGTTTTATGACCAAGAGGCGTTTGTAGGGGACTATCTTGTAGCTAGCATTAGCTACGATCATGGGAATTACCAAAACCTCTACTGGCGGGTACTTGTAAACAACATTGAGATTTTCCGCGACCTTTCGGCTGCTAGATGCCACAGTTACATCAAGCAACAATACCAGCAAGGCACGCTACCAATACAAGAGCAATTACCAGAAGAAGTTTGCACAACTGGTAATAAAATCATGGCGCAGACGCCTTTTGTTTCTCTGCTTTTGGGATGTACAAATGCATACTTTCCATTTCCATTTAAATCTCCAGTTGACATTGGCAATTGGCGTTTCTCCCTCAGCTACATATACTCGTCGCAGAACTGGCTTGAGTCCCAAGGGGTGTTCGTCTTCACCGGAGGCGGAGCGTCTCCGGCTCCGCACCAAAGTTGAATTTCAGCCTCTGGGTGTCTGGTTTGGAGTTCCTCAACCTCTGTGGCTAGTTTTTTTTCCAGGCTTCTTGCTCTAAAAAATCACTTTCAGTGTGGTATGGGCGAGGTACTCGCACCTCTTAAGTCATCTGCGGTAATATCTCCCATCCTCTTTGTCGGCTAACCTTTGTACCTGTAACTTCACTCAACCAATCCGCCACTTTCCGACCATTCCATAATCCTCCATCTGGGGCATTTGACTGCAAAACTTGCCACAGTCGTGCTTGCTCAACATCCTCAATTAGCGGTGAAGCTCCTTGATTTTTATTTCGGCGATCGCATAGCCCAGAAATGCCCAACTCGTTATATCTTTTTACCAATGCGTAAATCCATGTTCTGCTATAACCCGTTATTTCCTCTACTTCCTCTGTTTTCTTGCCTTGCGCTAGTAACCATATAATCTGATACTGACGACTTTCTATTCCGTATGAAAGCATGTTTATAAAGTTGCTCTAGCTCACAGCTATTTAAATGCTCGGCTATACTGATTCGTTTTGGCATAAGTCATATTTTTGCTTCTTAGCTTTATCGTAAGCGATTATCCGGACATGATATCACAGTTGTAAAGCGATCGCCTCTCACCACATTTTCACCAATCCCCATTAAATCAATGCAACCCACAATATCAATCCCCCAACACTGGGACTACCCTCGCTTTGCTTTGGAACAGCGTACTAAGGACGGCATCATTCTGGGGCTTCATTACTACCCGAATGGTACTGAATTAGCTGAACAATTTGGTGATGGCTGGCGTTATGTTTTGATGCCTAATAAGAACTCTGACCCCGGATTTCTCACAAAGCCAGAGAAAAGAGGAGTCAAAAACTGCCAAAATGTCTATTGCAAATGAATTCCAGCAGTTTTAAGCATGACCCCTCAGAAAACAGATTGTATACCGGAACAGTTCAAATTTGAACCTGTATTGTCATCTCCAATCATAGTTAATTTTAAGGGTGAGACAGTAACATCTGATGCAGGATTAACGGTCAGATGGAGAACTGTTTCAAGGAACAAAAATTAGAAATGAAAAGTGACAGAACTAGTACCCATACATTTGCAGGAAATCAATTACGTCTGTGGTTTTCTTCTATCGCTTATATTTTGATAAATGCTCTCAGAGATAAAGGTTTAGCAAAAACCGAACTCCGAAATGCTCAAGTTGGAACTATTCGTACAAAGTTATTGAAACTAGGAGCGATTATCACTATTAGTAGCCAACAGGTTTTAATTGCAATTAGTAGTACTTGTTCCTATAAGGATATTTTTGCAACAGTTTATAAATGTTTATCTCAACTCCCAAGCCAATTGTTAATAAGCACCTAATTTAATTCATTATTATTGGCTTGTTATTCGGGTTAATTTTCTTAAATTAAACCCTAGCTTTGCTATGTCTATTTTCATTCATCATAATTTTTTATCCCCGTGTAAGACAGTCAAGCTGTAATTTATTTATCTTTTAGCTTTCGGTTTTTACTTGAATTTCTCCTGCTCACTCATCTAATTTAATCATGTATTAATTAAATTACCCTAAATTTTGCTCGCCTCCATGATTTTTTCTCACTTGTGAGAAATCCGGGTTTCTTCCTCAACTTTGGAAATCATTACCCTGGAAGAAATTTCGGGCGAACCTTTTCCGCTTACAAAAAAGAGTGTTTAAAACCCAAACAATTCATAGCCAAACTGATTCGGTCGCCAGTTTACCCGCTCATCACCCAAAACTGCCAAAGATGCTACTGAGCGTTTGTAAAGGTCAAAAATCCTATAGTTATATACGAACATACGTTCTGCAAAATCACTCTCCTCTTGACTTTGCACCTCAATATGTGCAAGTATCCAAGATTCTTCACCTCCGATACGGTAAACTTTTACCAACTTATCAGCAAGTCGCCGTCCTAAGAGAGCATCGCGCACCACTTGCTGTAATTCCTTATCCAAAAATTCATTGCCCTGACTCCAGTCAATCTCTTCATGCGCTTGTGGAAAGAAAAACTGCATGAAATCTTGAAAATACAATTGTAGTATCTGTTTCCATGGCGAATCATATTCAGTCTGGGGATTTTCATTAGTCAATTCTATGGATGCTGAACGTGATGCTTTTGAATTGCAGCTTGCCAAGTTTGCCCTTGAACGTCATTTGCCAATATTTGGTATTTGTCGAGGTTTACAAATTCTTATCGTCACCTGTGGGGGTACTTTAATTCCTCACATTCCAGATGTCTATGGTACATCTACACTACATCGCCTAGAGCCTGAACCTGGACGACGCTTACCGACAGAACATCTCGTCACAATAGATATAGAAAGCCGTTTAACTAAATGTGTACAGAATTCTCATATATCTATAGTTTCTTGGCATCATCAAGCAGTAGATAAAGTACCATCTTCTTGGCGGATTGTTGGTCATGCTCCAGATGATGGGGTCATTGAAGCTGTGGAGCATGAACATCATCCTTGGGCAATTGGTGTGCAATGGCATCCTGAGCTTTCAATTTCTGATCCTAGTAATCAAAAAATTTTTCAAGCTTTCGTTCAGGCTGCACATACTCAACAAAGCTAACTCAGGATTTAAAGTTTTATCGGCATTATTTTTCATAATTCATCATATTGGTTTAGCAGCATACTTCGACTGGCGTGCCACAACATTATATTTATGCAGAAAGTAGTTCAGACCCTTTGGTTACGCCGAAACCAATGCCCGTCGCATCAAGGAAAAGATTCTCCAAACAAATGAGATCACCGCTTTTCTGATTCGCATTAACCGGGAAACAGGGAGAAGAGGAGCAGAAAAGGACTGGGCATTGGATACCAGTTGTCTCCTTGAGGGGCAAAGAAATTGGTCGATTAATAATCTTCGAGCTGATTTGCGTTAGCGAAGCTTAACGAAGTTATCGCTACTTGAAGAGATGGGGAATACGATTATTCCTTTGGGCGAAGGCGCTGATGAAAGTGCTTCTCGGTGGATGAAGGCCGCGGGGATTGCCATCGATTCGGAGCATAATCACAAGGTGGCGAATGCCAAAGATATTGATAGAAGGACTTACACCAGCAGACAGCATCAGGATTACCTGAAGCCAGAAGAGGTTTTGGAGTGTGAGAAATTCCGCATACAGGACACTTATGGGATGAGCGTAACCCCTGAACTGGTTGAGCAAGATGACGGGGGGCAGTTAATTAAAAAGATTGTCGCACTTGAAGCGATATTGGCTGCACCAGGGGAAATGGTCACTGATGACCAGGGGCGAGAATTTATTCCACCGCCGGCTATTGTTGTGGAAAGGGATAAATCGGAACGGGAGCGCTTGGCTATTTGCACAGACTGGAGTAATCATTCTACCGCGTGGTTGATGCGTCATCGGCTCGGACTCAGGGCGGTGTTGATGGATCTAATAGCTGGGGTTGAGATTAAAGGGGACGAGGCGATGATTCAGGTTTTGGCAGAGTTCTCCAAACAGTTACCCAGGTAGAAGTGCGATTCGTTGGTCGAAATGAGTACAAATACTCAAGGATGACCGCAAGTGTTTACGGATGTAACGAAACTAAGGAAGGAAATAACCGACCTCAGAAGTAGTAATCCCCGAACCTTGACAACTTGGCAATCATGCAGGTGAGTCCACTCAGGACAAGTCCTACCCCTCAAGTGCTGAGGTGAAAGCATAACCCTCATTTAGAGACTAGCTATCAAAGGATGAAGCAGGGTTAAACGGAGGTAACTCATAGCCTAAATGGGAATCCCTTCTAGCAGGAACTCATGGACAGCAAAAGCGAAGATACATTAAACCATCGTTAACGTGAGTTCGACGGTTATAAAAAGGCAAAAAGCTTGCTATGTATGGATTTGCATAACAAAGCATACAAAAAGGCGATCGCTACGATTGAATGAGAATCGGTACAAAAGTGACAAAAAAAGCCGAGACTAAGAATATCTAACAAAAATGAGGGTCAGGGCTTAGTCTACCATTGTATCTCGCCCGGAGGCGGAGCGTCTCCGGCTCCGCTCGACATTACACAGATTTTCTGCGATGTAGATGATTTCTGTTCGTCATGGGAGAGGATATGGCAACAAGTACCGTAGCTACCGTCAATGGCTGGAGAGCGTCGCAGCACTTACAGTATGCATCTATCGGAGGTAATGACGATTGCGTTAGCGAAGCTTACCGAAGGTATCGCTTTGATGAAAATGATTGATAAAATTCTTTTACGCAAGCGTGCAGTAATTGAATCGGTTAATGACCACTTAAAAAACCTGTGTCAAATTGAACATTCTAGGCATCGAAGTGTTTTCAACTTTTTGGTCAACTTGATGGCTGGTTTAGCTGCTTATACTTATAGGTTTTATCATCTGTTGATGTCCTAACCACCAAGGCTGTTGCTATATCTACAAAACTTACTGTCTAAACATACTTGCTTTACCCGGATAGAGCATCTAAACTTCGTTGACACTCCTGCTTTAGCAATTCCTGGTAAGTCTTTTCCCTAATCATCATCTGCTTGTAAAGCATGAGCAAAAACTCTTGAGCTTGTTCACCAGACATCTGCTGCACAACGTCTGCGAAAGTTCTAAGGCTAAATTCTTGTTCTAAAGATAATTCAATGGGTTGATTCATCGCTTTTATTACTTACTCTTTTATTTGGGTTTGCTTATATAAGCAAATATTGCTTTATATAAATAAATGTTACAATAACTTTACAAAAAGCAAAGGGTGTAAACCGTACTAAGTAGGTTAGAAATGCCGTATCTGCTGCTAAAAACCTTGATATCACTCCATTGTGGCAACCTAAGTAAAAACCTAAGTTCTAAAGTTTCTTACTTTGAGGTTTTTAAAAGCATTTTTCGCCTCTGCTTGCGGCTGGCGATCGCTCAAAAGAAGAGATGGGCAATACGATTATTCCTTTGGGCAACGATTGATGAGCGGTTGGGTGTGATGCTGGAGTTTGAGGATCTTGACCCTTAATAGCGCCTACCGCTCTGTCCCGCATTTCTCACAAGCTTTGCGATCGCCTATCTCGTAATCTTTACTCAGAACCGATTTCAAGCCTTTTTCGCGGCTAATAATTTTAGCACAGTGCGAAACGCATAAATCTAGGTTTTATAAGGCTTTGAGAGATGTGGTGAGAAATCCGGGATAAGCGGTAAGTTTTTGCGAGATCGCAAAAAAATTTCTTTTTAGGTGTAAATTGTCGTTAGAGTTTTTTATCTTGAAAAAAGCATAAATCTTCTATGCCTCGAAAAACCCCACCGGGAGCATCCCACTTTACTCTTACAACTCCACTGGCTCTGTCTCAATTACATATCCGCTTACAGTTTCTAGAAAAAGAACACCAATCATTACTCAAGCAGATTAAGAGAAAGCGTACAGAACTGAATAACTTTGTTGAACAGACGCGAACTTTCGCCACAGAAATCTTTCATCAAGCCAGTCCCAGTTTCCGAAAAATGGCTGAGTTAGACCAGGATATTCATGCTCTATTTGATGAAATTTTTACTACTAGAAAGTTTGGTCAACAAACCCTCAAAAACATAGAGGCAGTTTACCTTAATCTCCAGTTGACAGGAATCATTAGTCCAAAAACCAGTCGCAAACAATTTTCAACAGAGCTAGACGAATTGTTTGACAGCCCCGAACCAGAATCAGATTTTTCAAGGGAAACTGCTGAAGGTCGCTATCAACATTGGCAAGCACAAGAATCTGTAGAATCTCAGTCTGTAACTAGAACAGGAGATAAGAGAAAAATTCGTGAAACATTTCTGAGGTTAGCTGAAATCTTTCACCCTGATAAGGTAAAAGACAGCGAGACACAGACATATCATACAGAAATCATGAAAACAATCAATCAAGCCTACCAAGAAGGTGATTTAGCAAGACTTCTCGAAATTGAACGAATTCACCAAGTCGGGGAAGTTATTGACAATAATAGCGAGGATGATTTAACTCGGAAATGTCGAACTATAGAACAGCAAAATCAAATTCTTCTCACTCAATATGAAAAGTTGAAACGGGAACTGCGTTTAGCAAAAAATACTCCCGAAGGAACTATGGTTTCGGATTCTCGTAAAGCTGCGAAAAAAGGCATTGACTCTATGGCTATTATGGTAGAAACAATAGACAATCAAATAAAGGTTGTTTCTCAGATTCGGGATTTTGTCAAGGACTTTATCGAACAGAATATCACTATCAAAGAATTTCTCGGTGGCCCACCAAGTCTGCATTCCTTAGACGAAGAAATTATGTCAGATATTTTGGAGCAGATGTTGTCAGAATTAATGAGATAGTAATTGATTCTTCTTAACAAGTTTTCGCTTGATTTGTAGATTTGTAGCTCATCTAATCAAATTCAAATGGATTTTACAGAACTATGCCAATTAAAAAACATATTAATATTATGCTCTGTTGGCGATTGAGCGCTTTGTTTGGGGGGTCGAGTTGATGGCACCTTTTTCCCAACCTCACTTTCATCCTATTGCTCCCAGTAGGGTGTTGGGTGTAGTGTTTCAGACAAAGGAATAATTTTTCGAGCGGATATTCGGTATCAGTTTCAACTTGATTTTCCGCACAACCGAGAGTCAACTGGATTCTAGGAACCATTGGTTCCCAAGAAATAAGCTGCACATCGCGTGAGTCAACTGGATTCTAGGAACCATTGGTTCCCAACAGATAAGCTGCACATCGCGTGAGTTATCTGAATTCTAGGAACCATTGGTTCTATCGAGATAGAAATTCCCCCCTTTAAATCAATGAACAGTTAACAGTAAACAGTTATCACGGTTTCTAACTGATACGGCTAATGCTTGATAACTGATACGGCTAATGCTTGATTATTTGACGGCGGGTATTGCATTTTAGCTGATTTCGTCGCCCCTCAGAAAATGTTCACTTGATTACTCGATTAAAAGCTAAAGCCTCTATTAAAGTATTAAAGGTGTTTACTTATGACTATTCTGTTAAAGACCAATTGATTCAACTTGGTACTGGTCGAGGTGGCGCACCAATTCTTAGTTTACGTTTAATAGAGATTAAAGTTGGTAAAACCGTCTATTCTTATATTACTTCTGTTATTGATCCAAATATTTTACCTCCCTACATTGTGGCTGATTTGTATCGTCGGCGCTGGCGCATTGAAGAGGCTTTTCACACAGTAAAACGCTTGTTGGCATTGTCTTATTTATGGACTGGTTCTATTAATGGAATCAAATTACAAGTGTGGGCTACTTGGTTATTTTATGCGGTTTTGGTTGACTTAGGAGATGCGATCGCTGATGAACTATCCTTACCTTTTGATCGCATTTCGTTAGAGATGGTTTATCGCGGTTTGTACCATTTTAGCGTTGCTTACGATAAGGGTAAAGCTACAGACCCAGTTAAGTACTTCGCTGCGAAAGAAAATCATGACTTAGGTGTGGTCAAAGCACTCCGAAAACCTGTCCCCAAGCTAGATTTATCACCTTTTCCTCTACCCCCCTTGACAAACGCGCAGTTTTCTTAACCTATCACAGATGCCCGCGCCGCCACACGTCCCGGTTGAATTGCGGTTTTGCTGGGCCACAACAAAAAGCCATCGTGATGCTTAGTTGTTAGCACAACATATCGCGCACCTACTTGAGAAAACAGTTTTGCCCATTTCTGTGGATTCCAGTTCGTAATCGCTGCGTTGAAACGTGGGATGAAGTCGTCGTAGGTAAAGTTTTCACCATAAGTTGCAGGGTGATAGTTATATGTATCACCCCCCTCAAGCTTCATTGAATTGTAGTACCATTCTGCGTAAGAATTGTGCAAAAACCAGTACTCCCAACCACGTTCTGCAACCACCTTGCTGAATTCACCAGTTAGTGGTGCCCAACCAGGTACAGAATACACCCCCCAGTGAACGAAAATACCGAGTTTTGCATCCAAGAACCAGTCTGGAACTTCGTGTTTGGATAGCGACTCGGTTGTAGGTTCGTATGTCCTATTTGCAAAGGTAACGGAAGCTGTCATGCTCCAAAATACACTCAACGATACTGCAACAACCAGCAAACGCACAAAATACTTAAACGCGGCAACATCCGCATTGCCACAGACATCCTGACAGCCGCCGACAACAGTGCCATCACAGCAAACGCATACCGAGGGCGGGGGGGCAACATCCAATTAAAACTTCTATGCTTTCTTTTTCACAAATCAAGCTTTTGGTGTCAAAGCGTTTCTCGCCTCTGTCCATTATTCTGCCAATTGGCTCACAGCGAATTTGGCTTCTTTTAACTCTTATTAATGGTACACTTGCGACCAATGGTATATCTTTTAGTATCAAAAAAGTTAACCAGAAAAATGCCCAATAATTTGTGCTTTTTTTCACAAAAGTTTTTCTATTTTTAGTATTATTCTCTTTCATTAGCTTATCATTTTTTCAGTATCCGATCTAGTAACTCCTGTCTCCAAATAGGAATGTCTGAATCTGTAGACTTAGCAAGTAAACAGAATTCTATAGAAGTTCTAGCATCATCGATTTTACCTAATGTTTCTTGCGCTTTAGCTAATAGGCAATAAGCATCTATTCTTTGATTATCTAAACTCAGTGCTTTTTCTAAATATTTTTCAGCATCACTTATTTTATTTTGTTCTAAGCTTGCCCAGCCCAAATTTTTATATAATGCAGCTTGTATTAATGGATCGTTATTTTTTTTTAATCCTGACTGAGCTAAAGAAATTGCTAGATTGTAGTTACCCGTTTTAATCTTCAGTCTGGACAAGTTATTAATAGCTATCATTGCTGAACTACTACTTTTAATGGCTATACTATATTCTTTTTCTGCTAATTTATAATCTCCTTGCCCATCATAAAACCGTCCTAAATTATAATGCACTGTCCAATCATTTTGGTTTAATTGAAGCAACTTTTTATAAACATCTTCTACACATTTAATATCTGATAATTGCTGACAGTTTATTCCTAAGAGATTGTAGGCATCTATATTTTTATTATTGTATTTAATAGAAAGATCATAATCCTTTTTAGCTGCACTAAGATTACCTGTGAGCATAAGCCGAGAAGCTTTATCCAAATAATACTTAGATATAGCAACTTTAGTTGAAGAATTAGTTTTTATTGCCCAGCTAAAGAAACTTTCTGCGCTTTGATAATCATTCCTTGTTTCTGATTTCTCTCCTTGAGCAACTAAATAATTAGCGACACTAGGTGCAGATAACTTGCCTATTCCAAGAATTATTAATGCACCTGCTACAAATCTTCCAATTTTAAAAACTTTAGACTTGAGAAAATGATAAACTTTACTTTCCCAAGGAAGCTTTTGTATTCGTTCAGTTATTATTTCTGTAGTTTGTGGTCGAAACCCTGGAAAGGGATGTATCATTTCATCGATTAAATCTGCTATAGGCTTATCAATCTGCGGTGCTTTATCTCTCCAAATTAGCTTTCCTGTCCTATCTTCTGTTGGTAACTGCAACATTGGTACGCCAGTAACCAAATTGACAATAGTCCGTCCCAACGCATAGAAGTCAGATTGCGGTAGCGCTCGACCATCCATTTGTTCAGGTGCAGAGAACCCAATCGAACAAACTGCTGTTACCTCATACCCAGTTCCTCCTCCTCCTGTTATGCTATCTCTTCCGCTAGATGCCACTTTTACTAAGTAAGTTCTAGTAATTTTCCTTACAGTACCGAAATCAACAAGTGCCAGATTCCCATTTGGTTGATGAATAATATTTGTTGGTTTGATATCTCTATGGAAATATCCTATTTTGTGTACATGATCAAGAATATCCAGCAATTGCAACATCCATTCTAATGCTACATTTTGAGAAATTTTGCCATTCGTTTCTAACCACTGTTGTAAATTCTCTCCTTCCATCTTCTCCATTACTAAGCAATGTAATTCTAGGCGTGGTTCCTTTGGCAGTGTAAAAGTAAAGTAATCACTACTAGCAGCTTGAGGAATTCCCGGATGAGACAAGTTGATTAATGCTTGTACTTCTCGTCGCACTAGTTCAACGTATTTAGGTTCGTTCCACTTTAATACTTTCATCACTCGTATTCGAGGTTTCGTTCCCCATCTTGGGTCAATGTCTTCAACCTCTAAAACATCTGTATAGCCTTCTATGTCTTTTTCTAAAGGTCGCAATGGTCGCAGTAGACGAATACGTTCATTTATTAGCAAGGGGGTTCCACAAGCTAAACAGTTTTCAACATCATCAGGGTTGTGGCGCTGGTTACAAAAGTGATTTATGCAGTAAACCACATTTACTCCTGATTGTAATTATTCGCTTTTGACTGATTAGAACTTTTATACACTAACCCTAATGGATCAACTAAAATATATTTTCTAATAACTGGTTGTAAACTGTAGCTTATTTCTTGCTTTATTGTTTTTTTATTAACCTCAATCAACGAGCGTTGCTCTAAAACTTCTAGTGCTATTATTACTTCAGAAGTTGACACATCTATAAATTGCTTTTTAATATCCTCAAGAATTTTAGGAAAGGGAATCGAAGTCAACTCTTCTGATGTTTTCTCTGCTAAATAAATCATTATATTTTTTTGGAGATCATTCAATAGTCCAGCTTGCCTAAATTGTTGATTTAGCATTGATTGAACTTGCTGACCCATTAAGGTAGTTTTATATTCAAAGAACTTTTCTACATCACCTCCCCAAAAACGATTAATTCGTTCAGCAACTACCTCCAACTCTGAAGGATTTCCACGATAAGTTTCAATTAGCTTTTTACAAGATTCCCCGTATAAACCTTTATCATGCAGCATAGATATTCCTGCATTTTCGTCTAAACCTTGTATCTTAATAGATGAAATTATAAGAGTTGTATTTACCTCAATAATTTCCTCTAAAGGCAGTTGACTTGTCACGATTGTATAGCTTTTATGTTGTTCATTTATAAGTTGAAATAGGAACTTTCCATACTCAACTCTCTTTCCAAAATTTTCTGCTTGTACTAACCCTTCAAATCCGTCTAATACAAGCAAATAACGACGTGATTGTAAATTTTTTAATAAGAAAACAATTTTTTCTTGTAAAGATTCATCATTTATTTTTAATCGTAAAACCTTAATTAATCCGTCAACTAATTCTTCGAGTGACGAATAAGCCTCAATCCTTTTCCAAACTACACATTCATATATATCTGAATTCTCGGTAAGTATTTCTTCTACTAATTTTACTACTAATGAACTTTTCCCAACTCCTCCAACTCCAATTAAAGCTATACTGCTCTCTTTAGAAGAAGCAATTCTTCGTTTTAAATAATTTATTTCCTTTTGTCGACCATGAAAATATTTTGTTTTTGGTAATTCTCCATAAATTAAAGTTTTGCCTACTAAGCGCTCATTCTCAGCTTCAGAAAATTCTAACTTTTCTACATAATCATTTTTTGCTAATTTAAACAAAATATTTTTTAAATATATTTTTTTTACTTTCACTCCATTACCAATAACTTGTGAAAGCATATTCCACAACGGCGGTGCTACTTTCTGTTGTAAATAGTAGGAGTTGTAGCCCCCATCGCTTGCCATCTCCTTATAATCCTTGCCATCCCAAGACCCCTTGATAACAATTATTTCAGCTTCTGATAACCGCCTTCCTACACTTTTAAGTACTTGCTCTTCTAATATCTCTAATATAGTATCTATGTCTAAATTATTACTAGTGATCATATTTAGTCTTATTTGTTATGGCATAGTGAGCAGAAACAATGCATTCGTTGTATACTGCAAACGGCTAATAGATGGACTTTTACTTGATCGGCTGGAAGCTTTGCTTAATAAAACTTTTAACGATTACTGAAAAATCAAGTTCCAAACCGTATTTAGTCTAAGTTAGAACTCAGCTTAAGAATTCTATACAATTAGTAGATAGGATGACTCTGGGGTTTAAAGACACGAATAAATCCGTGGAGGAAAATAAAAGTGTAGCATTATTTATGAATCCGCTGAATTTGTACTGATTTTTTCTAATAAACCTAATCTGTATTATTCTTATACTGTATTTTATTTTCACTGAGGTACAACGTTCCAATATCTACTTTATCTACATTCTTCATATTTATTATCAAAAATTGGCTTTTCAATAAACCCTTAAAGTTATATGCTTTAAATGTTACTTTGCAGAGGTAGCACTATTGCATCATTAAAAACATTGTTGCAGCTTAAAGTGAGCTTCAAAGATGGTAAATCATTAGTCAAGGTCGTCAGTAACCGCACTTATTAGGTTCTACACTCTTGCTAAAATATCTCAATTAAAAAAATCAAGCTAATTGAAAGGAGGCATGGGGGTGAAGATACAAGAGTACGACAACTTAACGCACAAAGCGCCACTAAGGAGTAGCGCTTTGTGCGAGTTTCAAATTTCATAGAAATCCAGAGCGGGGTTGATCTCGAAGGAACAAAACGAGTGGCATTTATAGTTTGGCGACTGTGATTCCACTAAGTTTGTCTAAGAGTATAGTCCGCGCTGCCAGATCCATTATAGGGTCTGCCGCTTGGAAAGTCCATTCCTTGCGGTGTGTTTTGGCTGTCGAAATTCATAAATTTCTGTAAAGTTAAATTTAATTAAGAAATATCCCGAATTTCGTAGCAAAAAGCAGTAGCAGCGCGAATAACAGTTATCAGTTAACAGTCAACAGTTAACAGTTATCAAGGACTGTGAATTTCAACTGATAACTGGTAACTGGTAACTGATGCAACCCCCTCTGAGTTTGTCAACCAACAACCAGGGGCGAATATTGTGAGAAATAACAAAAATTCCCAGAGCGCAGTGTTAGAGCGTATGGGGTCGGATAGTGCGATCAGCAACGCTTGGCGTTTTGCCATCGCATATCAGTTGTGCGGTGTAGTGGAGGAAAATTTCAGGGTTCTGTTAACGAGAGCTCTCACTCACGGGTGGGGTTCAGCCTGGAATGTTCCGCAAGATTTTCAAAGATCCAGAAGATTCACAGGGGATGCTGGCGCGGTTCCTGGTCGCCAAAGCTAACGCACTCATGCCAAAGCGTGTAAAAGGATACTGTGTGTTAGCAGAACAACTGCCACCTTTCTATGACTGGTTGGAGAATTGCCCAATGGGTATAGTCAAACTATCGAATAATGCAGACGCTTATTATACAAAGCTGTGTCAAGAAATTGGACGGCAGGCTTGGGCGACAACACAACCAGCAATCAGGGCGTGGATGTTTAAACTGCCAACGCAATTATTAAGGATTGCCCTGGCTTTGCACTTGATCGACTGTTATTACGATCGCAATTCTAGTAATTTCTGGCAAATTCAAACTGAAACATTATCTAGAGCGGTGTTATTCGCCCAATACTAC
>NZ_JAIVFS010000124.1 GCF_020829645.1 Nostoc mirabile CHAB5784
TGGAGCAGATATACTACAGAATTGTTAAAGGTCGCGGATGCTTTGAGGCTGACAAGATAATATTTTTA
This sequence comes from Nostoc mirabile CHAB5784, assembly GCF_020829645.1. GTDB lineage: Bacteria > Cyanobacteriota > Cyanobacteriia > Cyanobacteriales > Nostocaceae > Nostoc > Nostoc mirabile. The sequence continues at coordinate 69 of NZ_JAIVFS010000124.1, forward strand.
ATCTCTAATTCCATTTGATTTGCGTTCTCTCATATCGCTTTTAGTCTAAACTCCAGTTCCAAAGTGTACTGTAAAAATTTTAACTTGCTATAGACGACAGCTTGAAGGCGATCTCCTATATTGAATTTATGTAAATAGTTTATCCAGTCAATTGATTGAGCAAGCTAATTACAGGGTTTCATGTCTGATACAGATATAGAAAGATGAGCAACGACCGTAGCCACAGTTCCTTACTTGTACTACCTTCAACCCAAGATTGGATGCAAGGTGTGCTGAGTGCCAAGGTAGTGCTGGTGATGTATGGAGACTATCAATGCTCCAGAAGTGCGGACGTTTACAAGCTGATTAGAGTGATCAAACGAGAGCTTAGTGCTTCTTTTGGAGAGGATTATTTATGCTTTATCTTCCGTCATTTTCCGCAAACACAGATTCGTCCTCATGCTCAACGGGCAGCCCAAGCCGCCGAAGCCGCCGCTGCCCAAGGACAGTTTTGGTTAATGAATGATACTTTATTTGCCCATCAACAAAGGTTGGAGAACGGTTATCTTGTCGAGTACGCCAATGATTTAGGGCTTGACATTCCTCAGTTTCTCAAAGAGTTGTCTAAACAAGTCCATGTCGATCGTATCAATCAAGATATCGAAGGTGGAATACACAGTGGAGTGACGACTGCCCCAGCCCTGTTTATCAATGGAAATCGATATACCGGGCACTGGAACACGACCGAGTTAATGGCAGCCATGATTGCTGCAAGCCATTAAGCTCCCCGATCCCCACTCCCAATTCACATCTGACTTGTTTGCTAGTACTAATAAGCTATCTGATGCGCGATGACTAGCTTTTGCCTGTTTTGTTGAACAAATTGTCAATTTTTGAACCATGCTAACAACTACAACGCCAACCATTGAATTTAAGAACAGAGGCTTAACGCACACCCAATTGCAGCAAGTACTCGACTATATTCATACTCACCTTGACCGAGATTTGGTCTTGGCTGAACTGGCAAGCGTTGTTAATCTCAGCCCCACTTATTGCACCTAATTAAGGAAAGAAAGCAAATCTGATTATGTAAATTAGATTTTTGTCAATCCAAACACGATTGAGCAAGTTAAATACCTACAGGCAGGTAAGAGCAACGCTACTATTCCCAATGGTAGGATTTATCGAGGCGCTGGAGAGGGTAATCATAATGCTCCCTATAGCTGGCATTTAGATCCTCAAGAGATTGTAATGGCTGAGGCCGCAATAGAAGTATGTGATGCACGCCCTTCTTATGTTGAAGCTCATGTTGATGAGTTTGTGGATAACGTCACGCGATTCTGTCCGTGGGAAACAAAACTAGTTAACGTTGAAGATTTACGAGAAGGTATCACAACCGATGTCTGATCGAAACACTTTTCAAATTTCAAATAGATAAAGTCGAGCTTAGATTGACAAACTACTAGAAGGAGAATCATGTTCACTCGCAAGACCAAGATCCTAAGCTCATCAATAGTCGCGGCGATGTCGCTGGCTTTTTTGGCTGGCGCATGTGCGTCATCTAGGGGCAAGACAGAGCCTGCCGAGTCACCTTCTGCACAGAAGCCAGCAGCAGAACTGAAACGCTTCTACGAGCAGAAACTGACCTTCGGTTCCTGCAACGATTACGCCACCACAGCAACCGAGGCGAAGGTTTTCGCAGTCTACAAGAAAGCCCAGTGCGCCAGACTTGAAGTGCCGCTGGATTACAACGACCCCAACGGTCGAACCGCCCAAATCGCGGTGCTGCGGGTTCCCGCTCGCGGCAAGTCGATCGGGTCGCTCCTGCTCAACCCAGGCGGACCAGGCGGGTCAGGAATATTCGTGGGTGCAATCACGGGACTGACACTCGCAAAAAGCCCCGTGACCGAGCGATTCGATCTGATCGGTTTCGACCCTCGCGGTGTTGGTGCCTCAACTCCAGCGATCAACTGCTTCACCGACAAGGAGCGCGATCAGGGCAAAGACCAGACAATCTTGTTGGCATCGTCAGGAGAGTGGAGCGAAGACGACACCCGAAAACTGATGGAACGGTGCGCTCAGAAGTCGGGTGGTCAGCAGGTTCTCTCCGCTGTCAGCACCCGCAACACAGCACGGGACATGGACGTACTCCGCGCCGTCGTCGGGGACAAGAAGCTGACCTACATCGGTCAGAGCTATGGCACCCGACTCGGCGCGGTCTACGCGGAAATGTTTCCTCAGAACGTCCGGGCGATGGTCTTAGACGGTGTGATCGACCCCACTCAGGGCAGTGCGGAGCGTCGTCTGTCCCTCCACGCTGGATTTCAGCGATCGTTCGATCTGATGGCTGCTTCCTGCGCGAAGAAGCCAAACTGTCCACTGGGCACCGACCCGAAACAGTCCACTGCGGTCTTCCAGAAACTCGTCCGTCCGCTGATCGACAACCCCGTACCCGCAGGGAACGGTCGGACACTGGACTTCAACAAGGCAACGGGGGGTGTCATCGATGGTCTCTACGTCTCCTCGGCATGGCCAAGGGTCATCGACGGGATCGCTCAACTTAAGAACGAGGGACGTGGCGACAAGCTTCTCGCTATCGGCGACGATTTCGTCGGTCGGGATGCCAACGGAAAGTGGAGCAACTTCATTGATGCCAACTACGCCATCAACTGCAACGACGAGCAGCGCCGTACCCCCAAGGAGGAAGCCGATCTGCGCCGCAAGGTTGCTGAGGTCAACCCCTTTGTCGATAGCGGACAAAAGTTCGAGGGTGTCACCCGCGACTCGTGCGAGTTCTGGCCTACTGAGCCGACCCTTGGCTTGCCCTACGCTGATGATGTCAAGGGACTCCCCGCCACGCTCATCATCTCAATCACTGGTGACCCCGTCACCCCCTACGCAGCCGGAACCAGCTTGACCAAGTCCCTCGGCGGAACGATGCTCACCGTCGAAGGCGAGCAGCACAGCGTCGCCATGCCCGGCCAGAGCGCCTGCGTCAACAAGATCGTCGCCGACTACCTCATCGACCTCAAACTTCCCAAAGACAACGTTCGCTGCGTTCTCTAGGCGCGTCGGAGCATCGGAGTTTGATTTTGTGCTAAAGGTCAATAAGGAAGAGGTACTGGCTGACGACTTCACCAGGGAAGTCAAGCGAAGCCTTTGCAATGAGCAGCCGATGTATTTGAATCCGCCGGAAATCGGCTGAACGCTGTTCGTTCGTAGGCAAAGGTGCGCTGTCCTTGGGTAGGAATTGGAAGATGAAGCCATCACCAGTAATGTACGCACTGATTGTCAATGATTTTCAAACTGCGCTGGGAAAGGACAACATGCAAAGAAAAACATTCAGAACATCAGATGGTGCCGAATTAAGCTACATCAGTGCGGGTAGCGGACAACCCATCGTGATGCTTCACGGCTGGTCGCAATCGGCAGAACAATTCAAATATCAAATTCCTGTTTTTGCCGAACACTATCAGGCGATCGCGATCGATTTACGAGGACACGGCGAGTCAGAAAAAGTACGGTTCGGGTATCGCATCGCTCGCTTGGCTCAAGATATCCATGAATTGATCAGTACTCTGCAACTCCAAAAACCACATCTATTTGGTCACTCAATGGGATGTTCCCTGATCTGGAGCTATCTTGATCTGTTTGGATTAGATGAATTTGATCGATTAGTGTTGGTTGATCAATCCCCACTGGTCATCTCGCGATCGCATTGGGATGCTCAAGAAATAGCAGAGTCCGGGGCAGTGTTTACTGCCGAGCAACTCAATGCTGCCGTACATACGCTAGAGAACGGCAATGCTGAGGAACTGACTCGAAGCCTCCTCACTTCAATGGTCACGCCAGCGATGTCAGAGGAGCAGTTTGAGTGGATTGTTGAGTGCAATCAACGCTTGCCACGCACGATCGCTGCAACGCTGCTATATAACCATGCTCACACCGACTGGCGCGATCAAATTATCAGGATTCATAAGCCAACTCTGATTATTGCTGGCAGAAAAAGTCTCATCCCGTGGACATCACAAGTCTGGATCAATCAAAGCATTCCTGACTCTGAGTTAGAAATCTTTGAAGCCGATGAAGGTGGCGGGCATTTCACGTTTATCGAAAATCCAGAAAAGTTTAATCGACGAGTTTTGCAGTTTCTATCGCAAAATCCTTGAAACTTTTGCAGCAAAAGCGTTTCAGCCATTTTCGCCGTTATTTTGCAACAGGTCTAATATTGATTGAAACAGGAGAAACAGGATGATACTGCAAGATAAAGTGGCGTTAGTCACTGGAGGCGCATCGGGAATTGGTCGAGCAACTGCGATCGCATTCGGTGCTGCTGGAGCCAAAGTTGTCTTCTCGGACATACGCAGTGTAGAAGGTGAGAAAACTGCCGCTCTGATTCGCGATACTGGAGCGGAATGCTTGTTCGTGAAATCAGATGTATCGAGTGAGGCGGATGTGCAAGCCTTGGTGCAGAAAGCGATCGCAACCTACGGCAAACTCGATTGTGCCTTTAACAATGCTGGAATCGATCGGGTTGTTAAACCGTTGCATCAACAATCGGTCGAGGATTTTGACAAGATCCTGTCGGTCAATGCGCGAGGGCTATTTCTATGTATGAAATATGAAATTCAACAGATGCTGACCCAAGGCTCAGGCGTGATCGTGAACAATTCGTCAACGAATGGTCTCGTTGCGCTTCCGGGCATATCTCCTTACGTTGCCAGCAAACATGCAGTGATGGGGCTGACGCGATCGGCTGCCCTCGATTATGCCAAACAGGGCATTCGGATTAATGCCGTCAATCCTGGTCCTATTGCGACTGACCTCATGGCTCGTAGTGCTGACCAGATGGGCATCACGTTCGATGAACTCGGGTCTATGGTTCCAATGGGTCGTATCGGTCAGGCGACGGAAATTGCTCAAGCGGTTGTGTTTCTTTGCTCTGATGCTGCTAGCTATATCACAGGACAACCCTTAGCGATCGATGGTGGATATACAGTGAGTTAATTTTTGATTGTTGATGGTGAACTCATAGTGAATCGATCCATCAACAAATCAAATCACAATGGTTCCTTGAAGTGATGGTCAACTCTACAATTTTAAGGTGGTGGATAAAATGATTAAGTGCAAAGATTTTGCGCCTCGGATTACTGAACGGGGACCCTTCGGCGGAGCTTCTGATTATGAATCCTTCTCTGAGGTTGTTAGTACTGTAAATCAGTGGATCGAAAGTAGAACGATACAGGTGATCAATGTTGAAACCGTTGTTTTACCAGACAGGATAGAAGGCACAAGTGATGGTGTCTACGGATTGACGGTCAGTAATGGTTTCCACCCAGTGATGATCAGCCAAGGCGTTACAATCAATTGCTTTCAATGTGTGCGTGTCTGGTACAGAGAATAAGCTTTATCGGAAAAAGAATGAAGCGATTTACCTTGTTTACTTTCCTATATCTCGCGCTGGGAGTTTGTCTGACGGCGATCGCGCTTGGGTACCCGAACCTGCCTTCGAGTCTTCAAACCAGCTTGTTCATTAATGCAGGAGCGTCCTACCTCGTTTGTATCCTCAGTACCTTCCCATTTTGGCGTGAGACGACGATCCGCTTCTATCACAGACGGAATTCAGCGGTCATTCTACCCTGGTTGGTGATTGGATTGAACATTGTTTGGATGATCTGGGATGCTCAGAGTCAGAACTGGTCGATGGAAGCCATTTTACGAGCGTTTTCGAGGCTATTGGTTGTCTTACTGTTTGCAGAAATCATTGTTATTACATGGCAAGTGAATTCTGAACATTAATGTCTAAATCAGATAATACCGAAGCGAACTCGCTCTTCACCATAAGAATCTAGAAGAAATCAAGCATTGGAACTCAGTACACTTCAGATCAACACAACGAGATGAATGCTAGAGGAAGCACAATGATACTCCAAGATAAAGTGGCTTTAGTTACTGGTGGCACAACGGGTATTGGTAGAGCAACGGCGATCGCATTCGGTGCTGCTGGAGCAACAGTGGTGTTCTCAGGCAGACGTGATGCTGAAGGTGAAAAAACCGCCAAACTGATCCGTGAAACGGGCGCTGAATGTTTATATGTCCATTCAGATGCCTCGAATGAGGAAGATATCAAAGCGTTAGTGCAAAAAACAGTTGAAACCTATGGACGACTCGATTGTGCCTTCAACAATGCCGCGATCGAGCCTGCTTTCAAACTACTGCACGAACAATCGATCGAGGATTTTGACAAACTCACGTCAATCAACGTGCGCGGACTGTTTTTGTGTATGAAATATGAGATTCAACAAATGTTGACTCAAGGATCAGGGGTGATTGTCAATAATTCATCGATCAGTGGTCTAATCGCGTTCCCACAGGTGTCTCCCGACATCGCCAGCAAACACGCAGTGATGGGATTAACCAAATCGGCGGCACTCGACTATGCCAAACAGGGAATTCGGATTAATGGCATTAATCCTGGTTTTATTGCGACTGAGATGAACGATCGCATATTAGAGCAACTGGGGACTACGGTAGATGCTCTTGTCTCGACAGTTCCAATGGGGCGTGTCGGTCAAGCCGAAGAAATTGCTCAAGCCGTTATTTTTCTTTGCTCTGATGCTGCCAGCTACATTACGGGACAACCCTTAGCGATCGATGGCGGATATACAGTGAGTTAATTTCTGATTGTTGAGGGTGGACTCACAGTGAATCGATCCATTTCAAGAGAGCACAACCGAGCTTGATTTTAGGAGAAATAGAATGATACTTCAGGATAAGGTGGCGTTAGTCACTGGAGGTACAGCGGGAATTGGTCGGGCAACGGCAATCGCGTTCGGTGCTGCGGGTGCAAAAGTCGTGTTCTCTGGCAGACGCGAGGCAGAACTCGAAACCACTTCTGCGATGATTCGTGAGCTAGGAGCGGAGTGTTTGTTTGTGAGATCGGATGTATCGAGTGAAACAGAGGTTAAGGCGCTGATCGAGAAAACAGTCGCAACTTACGGAAGGCTAGATTTTGCCTTGAATAACGCTGGGGTTGGTACAGCCCCAAACCCACTACACGAGCAGTCTGTTGAAGACTTTGACAGCATGATGGTGACTAACCTACGGGGTGTGTTCTTGTGCATGAAATATGAAATCCAACAGATGCTGACTCAAGGAGCAGGGGTTATCATCAACACCTGTTCAACAGCGGGATCGAGCGGGGTGCCTGGATCTGGTCCTTATACTGCGAGCAAACATGGTGTGATGGGTCTGACTCGTTCTGCGGCGCTCGATTATGCTAAGCAAGGGATTCGGATTAATTCCATCTATCCTGGCTATGTTCGCGACACAGAAATCGTGACTGCTGAAATCCTTCAAGAGATGGGTATGACCTTAGAGCAGTTTGAGTCGATGGCATCGTCGAGCGTCCCGATGGGGCGTATGGCTCAACCTGAAGAAATTGCTGCAACGGTTGTGTTCTTATGTTCTAATGCTGCGAGCTATATCACTGGACAGCCCCTAGCGATCGATGGTGGACTCATAGTGAGCTGATCAAAACTCACAAGTTTGCTGCCTGTAAACGTCAATAGCAAACGACTGACAACCTTTTAGCCCGACTAGTGACGGTCAAGCATTCTGTTACGCAGGTAAATGACATGTTCAAAAATGCAAAATCACAACAAAAAGTACTGAAATTTGACCTCTTTGGATTTCGACGCTCATATCAACCGCTGCGCCGCGCAACTCTTTTCGCTCTCGCGCTGCTCTTTACCACCCATTTCGCCTCCGCCTGCACGGAGTCCACAGCAATGATGTCTACAATCGCCTATCCTGAAACCAAGCAGGTCAATGTCGTCGAGGAACATTTCGGGCAGATGATCGCCGACCCCTATCGCTGGCTGGAAAACGACGTCCGCAACGATAAGGAAGTCGCTGCCTGGGTCGAATCGCAGAACAAAGTCACCAACGCTCATCTCAATACGCTGCCGGGTCGAGATATTTTCAGGGATCGACTAAAGCAGTTGTACAACTATGAGCGGTTCACCTTTCCGGTCAAAAAGGGTGGACGGTATTTCTACCTCCATAATTCTGGACTTCAGAACCAACAGGTTCTCTATGTCCGTGACAGCGTGGATGGCGCAGGGCGTGTCCTGATCGATCCCAACAGTTGGGCAGAGGACGGGGCGACTGCGCTTGCCGAATGGTCAGCATCCGACAACGGCAAGCGCGTGGCTTATGCGGTGCAGGATGGCGGCACGGACTGGCGCACGATTCGAGTGCTGGACGTAAACACGGGCAAGGTACTTGACGATGAGGTCAAATGGGCAAGGCTCACCAGCATCGCATGGGTCAAGGACGGATCTGGCTTTTTCTACGCCCGGTTCCCTGAACCGAAGCAAGGCGAAGCGTTCCAGGCGATCGCGGAAAATCAGACCGTTTATTTCCATACGCTCGGCACACCCCAGACGCAGGATCGGCTGGTCTATGCCACCCCGGATCAGCCGACTCTGGTGCATACCATTGACATCACCAAAGACGGGCGTTATGTCACGATCGCTTCCACGCCCGTTTCGATCGGCAACAAACTGACTGTCGTGGATCTCCAGAGCGCCGACTGGAAACCCCGCAAGCTGGTCGATAATCTCGACGATGAATGGAGTGTCGTCGGCAATGTGGGGACGAAGTTCTTCCTCAGAACCACCCAGGACGCGCCGCGCTTCAAGGTGGTGACGATGGACATCGCCGCCGCCAACCCAGCGATCACGGATGTGGTGCCGGAGCAGGATTCGGTGCTGAGCGATGCGTCGCTGGTCGGCGGACGGTTGCTGATCTCTTCTCTGGTGACGTGAAGACGGAGGTTCGACGCTACACGCTGGATGGCAAAGCAGAGGGTGTGGTGAAGCTGCCCGGTATCGGCACCGCTGGCGGCTTTAAGGGCGACCAGGGCGACCCGGAAACCTTCTTCATCTTCACCAGCTTCAACACTCCGGGCGTGATCTATCGATACGATGTCGCCAGCAACACGGCGCGGGTGTGGGCACAACCCAAGGTGGCGATCAATCTCAACCAGATCGCGGTCGAACAGCGTTTCTACAGGTCGAAGGATGGCACCCGAGTTTACAAGTTTCAGAATGGTAATTACCAATACTGGGTTTGGGATGGAACATTGGATAGCCAGCAATCTGGAACAGTAGAAGTGTACAAAAACAACGCTATCCAACAGCAATATGCGTGGTTTCATGCCTTAATTTTATGTAATTAATTTTGTTTAACTACTTAGTCACTACCGCACCCAGAATTTCGCCACTTTCTGAGTCTACTCCTAGATGCAACTTTCGCCACGTCCGTCTTTTACCTACTCCATGTGTGCGAACTTTCCATTCGCCTTCACCATAGACTTTTACCCCGGTTGAATCCACGACTACATGATTTCCTCGCCCTGGTGCAACCAGGAGGTCTAGACGGGTACTTTGAAGCGATGTCGAGTCCGGCTACCAGCATGGAAATACCTGCAAACGTAACCACCTACGCTGACTCCGATCCTGCTCCCGCATTAGCGAAGCTTAACGAAGTTATCGCGCTGGCTGCTAAGTACGGAGTATGGTCTAGATATGGGAGACGAAGCACAATCTAAAATTCAAGAATTAGTTGGCGGTTGGTAGCGCCAGCCAGCTAACAAATCGATGAAGCGGACGGTTGAAATATATTGGTGAAGTTGCATAAGCAATCTGCCGCCGCTTATCTTGGTCGTTATACCTAATCGATTGAAAATTTCAATGGTTTAATGAAGAAAGGAGATGAAGTCATGCAACCGCAGTGGATTAAAACCAATCATCACAAAGCCAACTACGAAGCCTATAATTACGTTCCCGGTGCGATAGCATCCGGCAGATTTGCCTTTATCTCCGGTCAGCTTGGGGTGGAAGAAGACGGCAGCGTGAGTGATGACGCGGCGACGCAGATTACGCGTGCCTTTGCTAACTTGGAAGAGATCATTAAGGCAATTCCCGCCAGCCCGCGAGATGTTGTTGATATCACAACCTATCATGTCGGCTTGCGAGAACATTTCCCACTGGTGATTACAGAGAAAAAGAAGTTTTTTGGCGACTGGGACCCAGCCTGGACAGCCATCGGGATCACCGAGCTGGGTATTGAAGGGCTGATCCTAGAGATTCGTGCAGTCGTGCTTTTGCCATCGATCGCTTAGGACGATTAGGGAATTAAGTGACGTAGGTCGTTGATCAATGCATAACCGATCGCGCTTTGATTGAAGAGAATTGGATTTGTTGAACGATAAACAAATTCTAAAGAATACTGCCGCTGAATCCGAAGCAACAACACTTTGTCCGTGAGTATCAACATAAAGCAAAAATACTCAGCCTGGGTTTTTTATATTGGTAAAAATCTGTCTTTTGGTAGATGCTATATAGTTTATTTTTTAATACCTAAATTATATAGCTACAAGAAAATCAAAACAATTTCCGCATTTCTGCACTTCTGTAGTAAATTCATTGACAGCATTCTGATCCCGGACTTCCGTTCCATTTCCGCTGTCTCTCCTAATCCAGCGCTCCTATATAGTTATGCCTATGCTAGTCAATACGAGTGTGGGACTTGCTTACCTGAACCATGCCAACTGGGGTAGAAGGTGAAAGTGATACCAATTTAAAAAAAGAATGCGACAGATGTAAAGCTGAAACGCTTATCTAATGGATGTTTTATAATCCAAAATCCAAAATCTAAAATCTAAAATGGTATGACAACAACAAAATCTGACATATTTGGCTTTTTTCAACTAAAAGTTTCACTTATTCCGCCTCCTATAAAGCACATTCAGCAAATTAATCGCCCGTTTCTTCGCTGCTTCCTACGCCTATCATATTTACTTGTAGTACTTGACGACGCATGATCTGCAAGTTTCGCTATCGTGACGATATCTGCACAGCAATTCTAAATTCAAAAGTTTAGGAGGAGTCAGTTGCTGGAAAGAGTGCTGAATCCGAGAGCATGAAGTCAATCAAAAGTTGGTAAAATCGAACAACTAGAACGTCAATCGCCTAATTCTCGCAAGTACTTCGAGGTCAGGACTAGGGAGCATTTGTTACCAGAAGAAGTCTCTGCCATGCAGTCAGGTTTAACCAACAATTGTAGCTAGTAGAAAGCTGCCAAGTATTATTGCCAGCAAAGAAATAAACAACTAGAAAAATCCAGCCATCACGTCTCACCTTCTTGAAACGCCAACTCCAACGAAAATGGTAGACACCCAGGATTGGCAGCCGCCCACTCGTTGGCTTCTGCAATTAGAGTTTTGTTACCCGAATCTAGATAGAATTGCATTTTGGCATTTTGCTCCAAACGTTCGCGTTCCTTGCCTCCAATTAAGCGTCGCGCAATTAGGCAGTACTCTCTAGCTATACGCTTGGCGTAAGATGTTGCCTGGAGTCGCAACTTAGTCAGTTTCTTCAGTTCTGACAAAGCGAGAGTTGCTGCTGGGTTGCTTGAAGGTGTACTTTGCTCCCTAACTTCGGCTTTTTGTGACATTTCAGGTGGCACAATTGCAGGTGTGGGCGCAGTCAGCGGAATAGTGACAGAATTGATTAATAAGTTTTTATTATTATGATTTTCAGCCGTGCTGGTGTTAGAAAGATATTTAAAATCCTTATCTGAATTACTTTCATTAACGTTTTCAGCTGGTTGTATAATATTTGAAGAAACTAATGAATTATCAGAATTATTGACACCTGAAGTTAAAGACAAATCTTCTGGTTGTAATAAATTCGATTCTTCATTAATATCAATTTCCTCAGATTCGTCAGACTCACTTTGTACTTGTGGTACAAATTGTTCTGCTTTACACTCAGCAACTTCTTCAAAACTCGCTGCTACCAACTGCCCTGTGGGGGCATCGGCAGCAGGAGGTAAACATTTACAAAAAACCTTCATATAAAAAGAATGACCGTCATTGTCGATTTGGCAAAGGTTTTGAGTATTTTGTTTGACAAAAGAGTCTTGAAACTCAGAAAAATGCCCGTTCTCGTTTGATTGATAAGGATTTGAGCTATTTTCTGCCCAAGGGTCTAAAATGTAGCGCGTGGGATGCCACAAATGCAAATGCTTTTGTAGTGTCTCTTGTGAGATAGTTTTGTGAAAGCGGCGCTTGTATTCAGCACGTATAGCTTTTGCCCGTTCAGTAGCCCCTGCTGGTAACCCACTATCCCACTCTATTGCTCTTACTACTATCTGGATGCGTCGTTGGGCTTGTTGGCTGCGTTCCCAGTTCTGTTGCTGGCGACGGTCAAATGGAATTACGTTGTCTTTGGGTTGATTAATGCTCCTGATATCTGCTATGGCTTCTGCAAAGGTCTTGGCGAATGTACCCAACAGTCGTTCGGGATAACTAACGTAGGCGCTGTACCATTTGTTGCGAATTGTGCATTCTACCCAATGCCGCACCCTAGCTTCGATTTCGTGTTGGTGTCCGCAATATTGGCTATAGCCGGGGGCGTTAATTGCAGTAGAGAGGCAAAATTCGACTAATTCATCACCCGTTAAGTCTAAAAAAACGATTCCGTAGCCTGCAAAGATTTGTAGGAGGGTGTTTGTTTGTCCTTGTCCCGTCCAACCGATCGCAATTATTTCTTTCCAGTTGGCACGCCACTGTGCAACGTCAGCAGACTCTTGCTTACGATATCTCTCTTGTGTAATTTGTTTTTTGGCTTTTTTCGCTACCCGTTTTAGTTTGATTAAATCTTGCCGACTTGCTGCGCGATCGCAATAATCGAGGAAGATAGAAACTGAGTCGCTAATTGGTTGTAGGTCATCATCAAGTAAAAATGACCCGCTACCTGGTTGCATCGGGCAGCGGATGGCTTTGTAGTTGGTTATTTGTTTTTCACCATAGGGTTTGGTGTTGGGGAAAATTTCTAGGTGTCCTTGGCGCACTCTTAAGCCTGCATTTCTCAAGGTAATTTCTAAAGCGCAAGCTAGGGCAAAGGTGGGCAGGGGGGATGCAAAGGTTAGGATCAGGTGATAGCCACCACTGAAGCTGGACTGGAGGATGATGATATCAACTATCCCGATATCCTCTAGCGCCGCTTTGATGCGATTTATAGATTCAATGTTGTGGTAGTCCCCAAAAAAGTCTAAATCGATTGTCGCGTAACTAGTTGTGTCGTCAAAGCGCAGACCTACTAGTTTTGACTTGTCTTGGTGCAGCTTCCACAGTTGGGAGGGTTGGAGATAATAATCGATGGTGCGCCATGCTGGTTTTGCACCTTTTACTAAAGAAGGGGCAACTATCGCCCCAAATGGATGCCAAAAACGTTCTACGTAGCGTTTGCCCACAGATTCTGTGGGCAAGTGGGGTTTGATTTTCTTTTTTGAAGGCTGTGAAAGGCTTAATTGGAGCTTGTTATCAACATAAGCCCCGAAATTTTCTTGGAACATGAGTGACTGTCCTGATGTTTTTCGTGCATCAGGTAGCCTCGCTGTTGGTCAAATTGTGTTAGCCTAAAGTTGAATTTTTTGAATTTGAAGCGGTTGGTTATCCGCTTGTTGGAGGCGACTGGTAATCGTCTCGTGGTTGAAAGCAAACAGAGGCTTATACGTAGGCTTAGGCTAAGATTTAGTCGAACACGCTTCACCAACAACAATGCGGCTACCCAACTTTTTTTTGGGAGCTATTTAAATAGGTCAGTTCTAGCGAAGTTGTTACTAAATCTAGAAAAGAGTCTTGGGATAACAATGCAGAGCTAGCAACACCTACAAGTGTCATCGCACATTGGCTCTTGTTAGTACAATTGGTGAAGATAAAATTACCCTCCACCACCGAGTTTAAAGACAAAAAACAGTCAAATATCTTCATACGAGTTCAGCACCCAAATAAGTGAACTCGTACTGCAATTAATATTGAGATGCTAATCTATTAGGTAAGTTAAATTGTGGGATAAATTCTCTGCTAGATTAACTGCTCACAGCTATCTATGCAGCACGAACATTATCCTTTTTTCTCTTTGTAGATACTTCCATTGCTTTCATTTGAGCTTTATAATCCTCCCAAGTTTTTTCAAATACGTCAGATTCATACATCCGCAACAAGACCTCTTCTTTATCAGTTAAATTTGTCAGTTTTAACAACTCCGTCAAAGACACCTGAACTGGGAAAACATCACTAAACTTTTGCATTAAGTGAAGTATTCTTTTCCTCTGTTCCCCAGATGGTTCATCTTGCAGCTCTGCATCAATCTGTTGCGGACGTAGATTCACAATTTCTAGACTCATATTTACTAAATTCCTCAATCCAAATACAACAAACTCATTAGTTATACCAATAACTCGTCCCACAATTTCCAACTCTGGCCGCAGTCTCTTCTTAAATTGATATACTTGGTCAAGCTGGAAACGCCGAAACGGATTGCGATCGCCATTCCGTATCCAAGCAATACCATCACCTATACTACCTATCTCATCCGCCTCAATCAGATCTATCACCTGGTTACAGATATCTTGATTGCAAACAAACTTGTATGCTGCATCAATACTCCGGTTAAATTCCGTCTCCAGTGCAATAACTGCCTTAAGTTTTTGAAGTTCTCGTAATTGAGAAATATATTCAAATACTTTTTTACCCTTGTGATAACTGCCAACACTGATTTTTAGATTCTCTGAAACCTCCTGAATCACAGGCTTACCCTTCTTTAATTGAGAGTCACTCTCATCTAACGAAGTGTTCAAATTTGAATACTTCGATTCATTCAAACGACGGGCGCTTTGGCGCTGTCTTTCTTTCGCTTGGGGACGAAGTACGCTCTCCCAGTACCGCCCCTCGTGAAATTTCTGGTAGTGAGTCTTTCCGCCTTCGCGGTGGAGATTAAAGTCAAGCACTAGTTTCAAATCTTCTTCAAACGAACCAGACTCAACAAATTCCACTTTCACAGCGGAAATCCCCAACTGGCGGGCTATCTGCAAGCGACACTTACCCGCCAAGACAACATTTACATCAGTACGTGCAGATACCTTCAAAGATTCAAGAATCCCTTTTTCCGAGATACTTTTTTCCAAAGCCGGACGATCCTCATATTCACCATATATTTCTATCAGCTTTGGATGAACAACCAACTCTGTAGGAGAAATATATACAATTGCCGGATTATGCACCTCAGACATGTTGATACTCCGGGTCACAAATTGTTTAAAAAAGATAAGTTCAATTTTGAAAAGCCTGAGCAGAAAGCAGGAAAAACCCAAGCAACAAGACTTGTAGCACTTTCATCCACTGGAGAAAGTGATATTATTAAAAATAATTAAATTTTGTAAATTGCGAACAATTACCTATCAGACAAACTCTTGAAGAGAATTTTCTAGGCAAGAAACTATTATTATTAACCCATTGAAAACCAATTTGATTGAAGAGATATTTAATAAATAGGTATCTGGGAAAAATACATCTATCTAAAGATATATTTGTAAAACTGGCTAAACTCATGATATGATGGCTCTAGTTAACTAAATTGACAAAACAACGTTCCGCCCTGTTCTAGTAACAGGTGGGCTTGTTTTTCCCTCAAAGCCCTGGTGCAAACAGGGCTTTGAGTGAGTTTTTAAGAAAATGGACGCTACAAAAAGAGTATATCAGGCTCGATTCCATTTGGCAAAATTGTACAGTAAAGAGGGGTAAATTTTTAGATGCCTCGTCTTCAAATATTAAATTCTATTGAAAAACAAGCACTAGAGTACATAGCGGCAACCAGCAGCGATGAAGTTAGCAAAAGAGCCAAGATTCTGCTAGGACTAGACGAAGGCAAAAAATACTTAGCCTTAGCCCAAGAGATTGGTGTAACTGAAAAATCAATAGCAAAGTGGAAGAAAAGATGGACATCAAGTACCATCTTGTCAGAAACCGAGGAGTTGGCGATCGCAAAAGCTAATGAGGTATTAGGTGTCAACGTAGGCAGACCTAAGAAATGCAAAATTACAGAAGCAAGCAAAATCGTCGAAATCAGTGAATGGAGCAAGAACCGAAAACCCTGCCGTTCAAAGCACCACTACCATATGCAGGTAGCAGAGGAAGCTGCTCGGAGGGGTTTACCGACACTATCGCCAAGAAGTATAGGACGCATTTTAGAAGCTCAACCTCAATAAAATTATCAAGCAAGTACCATCCTATCTCAAAGAAGTGGTTTTGAAATCCCATTACCAACCGGGGTTTTTCATCAAAATCTAAGCAAGCATTTCCACAAACTCGACCACTTGAGCAGAAGTCACTTGTTGTGCGATTAGAAAGTCAACGAGTCCATCGAGTTTTTTACGGTTGTAGACGGTAGAATACCCTTGAATCTGGCGTTCCTTGCAGAACTGTCGCAGCTTCCGCGCACCTAAATCCAAAAGCTTCTTCCTCTCTTCCGTAACGTCTACTAGCACAAGTTGTCTGGCTTCATCCGCAATCCTAGTTTCAAGAACTGGCGATGCAGTTTCAATAATCGAAGATTCTGATTTGGAAAATTCTTCCCGATCAAAAACAGCACTAACACCAGTCAAATCCCCCTGAGTTTCCAAAACTGGCGACTCTTCAGAAATCACCCCAGCGCTATTACTAACTTGAAGTGATACTGATTGAGCAGGGACAAAGATCGCATACAAGATTGGAAAGACCATCAAAAACAACTCGATTGGAAACAAAATATCGTTAACAGATTGTACAAAAGGTGATATCGCAAAAGCAGACATAGTGTGGTTCCTCCATGAATTACTGATGGGCGGCGTTATAGCGGCTTACCACCCAGTAGCAGGGGAAATCCCCCGTACTGAGTGAAAGCTTTTATACGTATCCCATCCACCAGCAGGAGGAAGGAGGGTAAATTGCCTTTTTAAGCAATTAGACGAACTAAATTTTTCAAAATTTGCAAGTGTTGAATTCTAGAGATTATCAATTCAAGATACAGAAATTGCAAAAATGCATGTTTAGTTTTAGTAGCAGTAGCTTTAAATTTACCACTGTCATTACTACTACTCTCACCGTACAAACTAGCGACAAATTCATTAAAGTCTAACCCAGACTCCCATGGTGTATAGGGGTCGTTCTGACTTTTAGCTTCTAGGAGTAACTGCTGGAAGTATTCAGGGTCTTCATCATCAGCTACATAAAGCGCTTGAAGTCGCATCACCTCAGTTGTTTTGTACAAAAAATCTCCGTATCCCAATAAATACACTGCACGTTTGTCTTTATCGTCCCCAAGAATAATACAGCTGTCTTCAGGGCGAGTCGTAACAAAGGCTGTCTTGGCTGGAAAGTTTGAGCGAATCAACGGGTCAATCACGTTCTTGTCAGGTCGCTGGGTGTACAAAAGTATGTGAATTCCTGCACCACCCGCTTTTGCAAGCAACTTCATTAGGGCAGTCTCAATGCGATCGCAGTAATTATCATCGGAAAGTAGGTCAAAACACTCGTCAATCAGACAAATTACTCGCGGCATAACAAAATCAGGTGCAAACCGCAGATTGTACTGTGCGATCGTTTCAATACTGCTGTGGCGCTCAAATTCCTGGTAACGCAATTCCATTTCTTCAACCAAGTAATCAAGCAAGTTAGCAGTCGCCTCCGCATCACGCGCAACTGGGGCAACAAGATGAGGTAGCCCATCAAATTTACCAAAGGTCACGCGCTTAACATCCGAAAGCGCTAATCGAACACACCTCCTATAAATTTCAAATTTCTGTAATTGTTGCTGATAGTAAGTTCTTAGTTGAGCGATTGATTTAGCATTTTGATTGTAATTATTACAAGGAAACGAAGCCCAAATTCTACTCACTCCCCTGATTTATTAACAGGCTGTCTATTAGGAATTGGCTTGGGTAATTGCTTGTTCATTTGTTGGAGATATATTCGCCTTTGCTCCTCCTTTTGGCGTATTCTTTCGCGGATGTCTGCTACCTGTGCCATCTGTTCTACTGGGTCTAGATATCCCCGCGCCCGTAACAGCTGCGCCTGTGCAAGAGAGTATGGTTCTTGAGCATTCTTAATCTGAATTAGCATTTGATTCAGATCAACTGATGGTTGAGATTCCAAGTTTTGAGCGTAATCAATCGCCTCTAATTTACCCAAAATCAAAACAGCAGCCCCGGTTGATATCTTCTCCTCAACTTTCGTACCATCTGTTTTGCGGTATCCCCAATAAAAAGTATTATTTCCAGAAGCCGCTTCTAGTAAAACATCCAGCGAGTTGAACTTAACTATTTCCAGTGCCGGCATATAGTGAAGGCGGTAAAACCCAGACTTCTCATTAGCCTGCATTCTGGATATTTCACCCCGCAATTGCTGTCCCCACAATGCCGCCGCCAACTGTCGCCAGCCTGTAAGAGTAGGCGCACCTTCTACTGAGGAGTAACTGGAAAGATGGTCTATATTGTAGTCAGTACGGGAAAGCTTCTCTAAGTACACTTCCCGAATTTGGGCAACTTGTTCCTTTACCTGCTGTACCTCCGATATTTGATTACCTGGAACTTGTTGCTTCCACCCAACCATCAATGCAACCGCCCCAATAACAGACAGCGCACTGACGGTTGAACAAACAGTCCATAAGGTAACATTTACCTTTTTCTTTCTGCGACTTGGTTGTTTATTTCGCACAGGTGTAGGAGTAAACATCATCTACCCCTCACGTATTATCAACAACCAACTGCAACTGAGGGCGCTTGTTTAATTGGCGTGCGATCGCCTCTTGGCGGGCGCTCCGCGCCATCGCAATTCCCGCACCACCTACAACTATCCCGGTTAGTAGCAACAGAGGATGCAAGGCAAGGGTTGCTCCCACTCCCAACAGTTGTCCCACCATCCCGGAAACACCCAGGTTCATCAACAAACCACCCGCTGTATTAACCAAAAAGTCAAATGCCGCGCTCATACTTGCTCCCTGTCATTAATGCAACTAAAATCAGTAATCGCTTTGATTTTGAAAAGTTGATTAGGTTTTTTGTTCGTCCCTGGTAAACCAAATAACTACTAGTGCCAGAATTAAACCAACTAATTCACCTATACCCACACCAATCAAAATTGGCTGAATACTGTAAATCTCCTGTTTTTCTTGGGTTGGGGGAACTGCTACCCACGTTCCAATTACAGTACCAGCTACTACTGAAAGCAGATTTATACCAACTGCCTGGGTAGATGTCTTTCTCAAGTTGAGTAAACTATCATCCCGTATTTGATAGCAGATGGGTAGCATCTGGCTAACTATTTCTTCGGAGATTGCCCGGTTTTCGGCTGCGAGGACTTCAACTGTCTCGGCTGCGGTGTCGATGTACCGACCAACAGTGGATG
>NZ_JAIVFS010000125.1 GCF_020829645.1 Nostoc mirabile CHAB5784
TTGGTTAGAGACTATGAATTATTGCCTGAAACATCGGAGACATTTATCTACCTTGCTATCATCCGTATTATGGTAAGGCGACTAGCATAACATTTAACTTCTCAAAACTTTTCAAACAGCCTCTTAGAATTAAACGGATGATCACAGGTGAGATGAGGTCAAAGGTTGACCGCCTTTAGAAGTATTAAACTCCGAAACCTTGACGAAAATGTAATAGGAGATTTACATAGGAGGATGCTAACGAGCATTTCCTGAAAAACATTTAAATCCATAACTCACTATCTAGGTTTGAGAAAGGGTTTTGCTTGCCTTCTCTATTGTTTCGATTATGCCTGAAACTGCTTATACTGCTCGTACTAACAATGCTTTTGTTCTAATTGAAACCCTTCGAGTTGCTGAACTGATGTACCAAGGTGCAACCCAGGAAGATATTCGGCAACGGGTATTGGTGGAGGATTTGTTTCAACTGCGTTCTCAAGCTTCCCGTGAGCGGGCGCTGCAAACTATTCTCAAACGCCTTCAGCAAGTCCCAGAGGAATATATTCAATTAATTGCCACTGGCAACCCTGACATCCATCGATTCACCATATTGTTCCTGATTCTGCGAGAACACCGCCTTCTGCGCGAACTCATCGATGAAGTCCTGCTAGACAAAATTAAGGGTTTTGATTACGTCGTAACGGCTGCTGATTTGCGAACCTTCTTTGAAGGAAAACGAGATCAAAATTCAACTGTGGGTGCATGGTCAAACTCTACCTATAAAAAAGCTGCTAGCAACACTTTACTGGTGCTAGTAAATGCGGGTCTGTTGCAACCCACGTTTCCGAGAGGAAATTATCAAATTCGCTCTGTTCCCGTACCATCAGCTTTACGTCAAAAATTACTTGCTGATGGGCTAGGTTATTACCTGACTCTCATGCTTGATTTTTAATCGACTGCTAACGCTTTAAATACTGCGTCTACGGGGTCAGCGTAAAATGATGTTTGAAATTTAGCAAACAACTCTGGCGGAACACTAGCTAAGTCCACAGCGCTTGCCATTGGTAAGAGGATACGTTTAGCGCCAGCATCAAAGGCTACTTGCAGGCTACCCGCTAGGTTACTGACTGGTGTAATCGTCCCACCAATGGTCATTTCCCCAAATATCGCAAATTGTGTTTGAACGCTTCGTTTTAAAGAAGCAGAACATAACGAAACGAACAATGCTAATCCGCTCTCTTGCGGTGCGCCAGACCCTTGCAAGTCTAATAACTGAAGTAAAAAATCCAAATTACTTGGGTGAATGCTACTGCTGACTCTTTGAGCGTTAGCTTTGAAGTAATTCATGGCAATGTTTAAACTGTCCTTCATCTTGCCAGCCGTCGCTACACCAGTGCGTACTAGCTTGCCAGTACCGGGTACTGCTTGCAGTTCAAGTTTGAATGCCCCAATTATGCCGCTATCCCCAGTACTGACAAAGTGCAAGTGACCGGGAGTCAGCATTTCCTGACTAATCAAGCTCGAACCACCCTGTTCTGGTACTGAAACAAAATGCTCGTCTAGAGTTTCCAAGTCGATGTAGCTGAAATGCACATCGTAAAATTCCATTCCACCAATTTTCTTTAACTGTTCTTTCACACGCCGTCGTACCCGCAGCCCATACACTAGGGCTTCACGCACATCTTCCTTACTAAATGAGCCATCTGGAAAAAGCAGTTTAAGCAGCCCTGATACAGTTTTGCGAACTGCTTGAACATCTCGTTGCTTAAGATTGTTACCTAGTCTGAAGTGGAGGTCTATGGCATCGGCAAAACTGCGTTTACGCATTTCTCGCAGCCATTCTGCTAAATAATCGACAATGAACCCGTACTGGTTGGTGAAATTCTCTGGGCTAAATTTGGGAATTTCCCAGCCAGGAATATAAGCGTGAAAACGGTCGAAGAAGGCGGTGTCAATCATGGCTTCGGGAAAGGGTGCCAGCAGGTGTGAGGTCTTTACTAAGGATTCCACGCTTTGATTAATGTTGCCGACAAAGACCATAGAAGCATTAGCGGTAATCTCTGCCTTACCGCGTGCAAAAGAACCTGATGCCATGTAGTCTTTCATGATTTGCACACCGTCGTTATCATGGAAGCTCATGCCTGCTACTTCATCAAAGGCAACCACGTCAAATAAACCCACTAATCCCACGCGACGGTTGGACATATTGTAGAAAAGATTCGCTACTGTAGTTTTTCCACCAGAAACCAAGATTGAGTTAGGAGAAACTTCTTTGTAGACGTGTGATTTACCTGTAGAACGGGGGCCAAGTTCGCAGCAGTTGTAGTTATTTTCACAAAGGGCTACCAAACGGGCAAGTAGATGCCATTTTACATCTTCGCTGACGGTAGTGGGTTCCAGTCCTGTTGACCGAATCAGCAAGTCAATCCATTCACTGCGGGTAAAAGCTGGGCGACCCGCAAACAGTTCATCCATATCCACACTAGGCATTTGGATAGGTTTGAGGCTGCCGACAATGAAGGGGCTGGGTTTGGTTCCTGCTTCATATTCCAGTTGTAAAATACACCAAATACCACCACCCAAAAGTTTTTGGTTTGGTTTGACAATTTCTGGGTCAATGACTACGCCTTTGACACCCAGGTTCATTAAAGTTCCCTGATAGATGTCATCTCTGTCGTTGAGTGTTACCGTTACCCGGTCAATGATGGTAAATCTTCCCAATTCCCGAATTTTAGATTTGATCTGTTCTGCTTCATCAGGACGGACGTAATTTTGTGCCAAGATGTTTTTTACACGAGTAACGCCTTCCTCAATGGTGGTTTCGTCGTCGGTCGCGCAGTACATACCGAGTAGGTATTCCAGCACATACACTGGTACGTTAGCGCCTTCTTTAATACGTTTAGTCAGGTCTTTACGTACTACCTTTCCAGGGTAAATGCTGTTTAGTTTTTGATTCAGGTCATCCATTTTGGGGCAGGGAGCAGGAGAGAATAATTTGATATCACCGATATTGTGACTATATTGGCTTAGAAATCTCCAAAGTCGTTAGCGATCCCTAAACTAACTGCCCAGGTTTCTCGGAGCAATTCACTTTCATCGTCTGCATCCTTAACTATTAAATAGACGTTACTAGGGGGATTAGCGGTAGTTACGGTCAACCTTAAGTTAATTTCCCGATCGCTAGGATGTGGGCTAGTGCTGCTTAAGTTTGCTCCTCGCACATCTGTTATCGGTGTATTAGTTTGGGGATCGTAGAAAGCAACTGTAATTTGACGCGATCGCCATCTCCCCTCAACTGCATCGCTTTGTACTAATGTCAATGTAAAACGATTATTCGTTACCCGCCGAACTCTGGCACTTACCTGTACCCCTACTTTCCGGGCTGGGCCTTCGTCTCCTTTAACCGCCCGTTGGTGATGATAGGTGATAACTGGTACGCAGATTTCTTGGAGAGATGCCCCGCCGTGGACAAACTGCGCTCCTGCACCTTGGACGGCAAAGCGTAAACTACCACGGGGTACGATCGCAACTATGCCATTTTCTGTATAGGGCAGGCTAAAGTGCAGTAAGGTTGAGTCATTCAACTGTTCTCGTGCTAGCAGGTAGCGGCGTTTGCCTTCCAGTACTACTTCACCACTTGGTAGGGGTCGCTTGTCTGCTTCTTGAATGGGGCGACGTTGGTATAAAAAACCGTGGTCTGCGGTGATGATAACGTTTGTACCATTGATAGAATTACAAATTTTCTTTACCAGTCGTAGCAGTTCGCTAATTGCTGTTCCGCAAGCTGATAGTACTTGACGTTCGCTGGATGCCTGATCGCCGATCGCATCAATGACGTTGTGATAAATGTAGATTAGGCGATAAGGTTGCACAGCAGCCCGTCCTTCGTCAGTATTCATCTCTAGCAGGTCTTTGGCACTAAGTACTGTAGCTTCTACCCGACTATTTTGATTTAGTACCTTTTGCCTTGCTAATGCTCCTTTAGTACTAAGCCCATCCAGTTGAACATCATCATCACCTGCTATGAGTTCTAGTTTTGACCCTGGAAGAAGTGCTGCCATACCTAACCGGGTCACGCTGGGTAAAACTCCCAATTGTGCCTCTAGGCTGGTTTCACCCCGAACTTCTTTTTTAATTACCTCTTCGAGTTCGCTGGCGACTTCGTAGCGCAAAGCATCGGAGATAATCACAAATACTTTTTCGCGATCGCTCCGTTCTAAAATTGGGAGTACGTGTCTACCAAAAAATCTAGTTTGGGATGCTATGCCTTCTAATTCCCAGGTATTACCAAGAGCATCAGACCAAGCTTCTCCTAGACCATCTAGGAACCATTGAGTGTATAAATTTTCCACATCGTCAATTAAACCCTTGAGGATATCCCCTTGGGCATCATCGCTCTTGACGATAAAGTGGCGGTAAGCTTTGTCAAAGGAGTGTAAATCGCTGGCGTAGGCTTTGAAGAGAAGCGGGGCTGGCTGGCGGAATCCTTCTGGATACTGTTGCTTAAATTCCAACAGAGCGATCGCAGCTTCTAATGCTTGATAAATCTTCTCATACTGGGGAAACCAAATCAGGGTATGACGTGCCTGTAACCAAGTTCGCCAGGGTGTCAATTCCGTTATTTGTTGCCCCATTTGCATTTGCAGTGTTTTAACGCAGGTGCGGATTAATACCTTATCCACTACCTCGAAACTGGCTGTTTCAAATAAAACTTCCGGCTCTAAATTCTCTATAGCATCAAATATATGTAATTGTTCTGCTACCTCACTGCTGAGGATCTTCCAGCCTAGAGAATCTTGCTGGTCGCGCATCCACTGGTCGATAAAAGCATAAGCCCGTTGTCCAGGAGTGATGACTTGGTTTGCAAGCTGAGGCGGGATGGTATCGTGCAGAGATTTAGCAAAATGGGTGATTAACAACTGCACGAATAACTTGTTTAAACTGGGGTTTTGCTTAGGAAAATCCGTGTGTTCTTGGACTACCTCCCAGAAAACTTCAGGGGAGATAAAACGCTCAATATCAGACCAGAGGGCGTTATCAGACTCTAATAACCCTTCCAGCAGCACCCGCCGAATCAGTGTCCCTGCATCGGGTACTTTTAAGCCTGCGAGAACGGAAAGCATAGCCAGGAGTAATCCCCGCTCGTCGCTGTCGGGGGAAATACCCATTGCTTGCAGGGCTTCTGTCCGTTTGCGGCTTTTAAAGAATTTCTCATGTTCCCGGATGACAATTTCCAGGCGGCGTGATCGCAATCCTAAATCTGCATAGATGAGGGCGGCGGGGTCAGCAGAGAAGGTTAAACCGCTTTTTTGGATGTCTAGAAGCCAGTTTTCTTGGGGCGCAGGTTCGGGAAAGGGGGCGTACAGTAGAAAAGTTTGATTGGGTTGCTCGACCAGCAGGTGATATTTAACGGTAAAAGCAGTATCAGCGAGTTGGAGTTTTTCTACGCCTTCGAGTTGGAGTTCATTGAAGCTGCTGGTAAATTGTTGTTCGGGGTCGTACCAAAACACCACCCTCCGTCCTGGGTGTAACCAACGGGCAGAATCTTGAAAGAGTGTTTCTAGAGTGTTTTGGATACGAGCGGTGTTCATAGAATTGTTTACACAACTTTTTAGGAGTGAGTTAAGTTACGTGGGGCAAAAGTTGATGTGATTTTCTTACTGAGGCAGGATTAACTCGCAAAAATTTTATTTTTTGCCGTTAAAACAGGAATCATAGCCTTATAGTGTTTTTTTGTCGTTAGCTAATGACCATCTGTTTAGGAACAGATGCACTAAATAATAAATAATGTTTTGCTAGGGGTATCAGCACGAAAAGCTAACTTGCAGCTTTGACCAACATCGAAATTGATGCGTACAGTTGTTACTGTTCGCCCTTGAGTGAGCAGAGATTGTTTATCTATTTCTGTGATCGTGCCTGCACCTAGACGGCAATGTACAACTCGCATATCCTTATGAACTGTCTGACGACACAAAGCTTTGCCCAATTTTATACCGCTATACCCTGGGCGAATTTTCATCTTTTCATGTTCGCCAGCAGAAATTTTAGCTAGATGTTCACCTATGCAAATCAAAAATGGCGCATCTTGAATCTGCGATCGCCATTTTTCAGAAATAACTTCCAATCCAAAAGCAGCACCGCCTAAGCCACCAACAAAAGCAGCGATTGAATCAGTATCACTGCCTATCATATTAGCTGCGGTAATAATGCTTTCCTGGGTTTGTTCTGGCTGACGGGCAAACAAATAAACCCCAGCGATCGCAGTCGCTAACCCAGAACCTTTGGTAGCTTGGTCAAAACAGCCTAGTTGGTCAAGTATGTTTTGAGGTGATTCATCTTTACGTAATCCTAACCAGACTAGACGCAACCACTCCACAGCTTCTTGTTTGGTTTTCTCAAAGACTGCCTCGAAAGATTCTACCCTTCCTTTATTCCATTCAGTCAGCCATGTTTTCAAAGCGGGTATTTTCGGAATTTGCAACTGTTTTACCCAGTTGCCAAGTATTTCAATCAACTGTTGACCTATACTAGGTTCTGACCACTGCAATACAGTTTGTAGTGCATATCCATATAAGAGCGCTCCAACGATAGCTCTTGGATGACCGTGACTAATTATTGAATTACGCCAAATATCTGCTTCAGCTTGTTCCCAACGGCCGACATTAGCTAATACATGAGGTGATATTCTCATGGCTGCACCATTGGCACCACCATCACGGTAGTCTATGCTGCCTTCTTTCGTCTTACGGCTGAAAAAATTGCTATTCCAATCAGCCGACTTGCGCTGTATTTTTTCAGCTGCTTCCTTGACGGTGCCACCTGCACCACGAGCATATTCTAGCCACATTGGATACTCAAACTTGCAAAAAGGATGATAGTCAAAGCATCCATTGAAGGATATACAGGCAGCAGTGCAGATAGTTAATTGGGTATCGTCAGAATATTCCCCAGCAGCAATATAATCCTCATAACCTTGGAAGCGTCCACCAACACGCTTACTCCATGACTGGTAGTCAGTAACTTGCTCTAAACCCATTTTATGTTTGAGGTCGTTATGCGAACGGATAAATTCTGTCATCCAACCTAGTGCATCACCAGCCGCAGCAGCAATTATCGAACCAGCACAGCGATCCTGGAGTGAGTCAATCGATAATAATTGATTTTTTTCTTGCATAACCAACTCGTTAATAAATAAGCTGCTTTTAACTACCTCTAACAATCCACTCAGAATGCCAATCAAAATCACGAGATGATACTCGGATATTTCCTCTCCATCCTGCTTGCCGTACATTTTGTTCATGGCGTGGAGAGCGGATCACGATTTCCATTATGTCTGCTAAAGGGATACCATCTCGGATCAAAACTTCAGCTTGAATACAAGTAGGTAGGTTAATTGGTTTACTATTGCGATCTTGTAATCCCTGTCTGTCTTGTACTGTATCATCGAATAGAGTTTGAAGTGTGTGATAACCAGGCGCTATGTGACGACCTCCACCTGTGGCAGCATTGAATTTGCAGAATTCTATTCCTTGTTTCCATAAATAATCAGGCTTGATACATAACAAAACTACAGGTTCCTCAGATTTATGTACAAGCCCATAAAGCATAAAAAAATTATAGTAAGTTAAACTACAATTAACATAATTTTTGTACTTCTGTCCTTCAGGTTTTCTACCATCAAATGGGTTAGTGCAAATATTATTCTTTTCTAATTGATATAAAGATAATATAGCGTCCGCACGACAAATATTATTTAGATTATCAAGACGGGTTAAATGTAAAAGTTTTTCGATTTTCCTGTGTAAAACAAAAGATTTAATATCTTCAGCGTCCGTTGTATTGTATCTGGAGGAGGCTGGGAGCAGGGCAAACGCATCTAAAGTATAAAAATCCTTTAATAGCAAGGGTTTGGGCGTTTCATTGCTTAGGCTATTTTTTCATCAATATCCTTATCCAGCAAGGGTTTCAGAAATGCCGTGCGTTCGCCCTGAGGCTGGGAGAATTCTAGTCTCTGATGAATTAGCTAATTCAGTTTCTTCATCTAGATCGAAACTCTCAGAACATACGTCATCTAGAACCCAATCAAAAGATATCTTGTCAGCAATATCCTCTATTGAATCTGCAAACGTTATTTCTGCATCTGATAATCGAAACAATTCATCCCATACTATCTGCTGTTCATTTCCAGCACTTAAAATCTCTGTTAATAAATCTGATGCAATTTTTAATTCTTGATCTTCACTAAATATTTTGATAATGTATTGGTCTTGTGAATCTAAAAGATAAAAAATAGATATTTTCTTTCTGACAGTTGTAATAGTAGATAATTCTTGGTAGCTGGTTACTCTTTGAGTTTTTTCTCGAATTACGATATCGAGAGCGATATTCTGTACATCTGCAATTGTTAAAGCATAAATGTCAGGATATTTATCGATAGCAATAAATTGTCCTAAGCTTTTTAATTCTAAAGGCGCATCTTGTAAACGTGTATTATCAAAATTAATTTGATTTGTTAAAGGATCAGCTATAGCATAAATGTTTTGAGTATAAGAAGGTTCTAATACAGAATTTTCTTCCTCAAATATTTTTTTGCCAAAAGGTGTAATTTTTAAAGTAGAGTCTGAGGTTAGTTCTAAAAATTTCCAAGATTGAAGATTTTCAGCAACACCTCTCATGAGCATAGAATCTATACCCAGAACATTTGCTAACTCTTCTATAGTTACTGATGGAACGACATTAATTGCTGTGCTTAGTATGAACTCTTCAAATATATCTACTTCACGCAATTCGCTAATAGTAGCCTTCACTAACATTTGTTGGACGTTATAGCGAACATAGCGCCCAGCCAATACTTGATATCCTTGAGATTCAAGTTTATGAACTAATCTACTTAACCGAAAGTCAATTTGCTTCATATCAAAGGTTAGATACATCTATAAATCCTCTGTATTCATGTACAACTTGTGATACTTTTTGATATATAGGAAGTTGGGTAAATAAATCATGACAGCCTACGATTATGAGTAATTCTTTAGCACGAGAGAAAGCAACATTAACTCTTTCAGGCGTTTGAGCAAACCCAAAATTACTTTGCAGATTGTTGCGAACCATGCTGACAATAATCACGGGTTTTTCCATGCCCTGAAATCTATCAACTGTTCCGGTACGAATATTTAGAGAAGGAAAATTATTAGCAGAGAAGCAACTTTCAATTCGTCTTAATTGAGCGCCATAAAATGTGATAATTCCTATTTCTTTTTTAGGTAAACCCTGAGCGACTTTAGGTACCCAAGATTCTTCCATTTGTTTACATAATGCTTTAATTTTTCTAATTTCTACGTCGTTATAATATGATGTGCCATCTCTTCTTTCATGAAACTCTCTACCTGTAGGTATTGCGGCCCACATAATATGATTATCCTCCCCGATAATTAAACCCGCTAAATTGTGGGCGCGTTCAATATCAGGATTGGTAAGCCCACAACTAAGTCCACCATCGCCTTCATCATAAAATTGGTTGATTGCTTCCATAATCTGTGGATGCATTCTATACTGGATATTTAGCCGTCTAGTTATACTTGCTTGGTTAGTTTGTGCTGCTTGAAATTGCAACTGAAACCATGATTGCTCTAAAAATTGAAGATTATCTATAGGAATAGAAAGTTCTTCAGCAAGCTCATCTAAATTTTCTTCATCTAAAATAGGTGGTAACTGGCGATAGTCACCAATCATTACAATCTTTTTACCTTTTAATGTTGGTATAAGTAACTCTGGTGGAATACTTTTACTTACTTCGTCAATAATTACTACATCAAAGTGTCCAAATTGCTGTAAGTAATTACATCTTGCTGCTTTCATGCAGGTAACGCCGATAACATTAGCGTTATCCAAATATTTTTTTCGCAAAGCCTCATACTCTAGATCAGATGGTTGCCGTAATTTTTCAATCCATTTTTGAATAGTTGGTTCCCATTGGTTAAGGTAAGCTTCTGATTGCTCAAGCTCTTGTTGCCATAACTCAAAGTTAATTGGAATATTTCTCAAAAAATTCAGATTAAATAATTCCTCATCATCAACATTTGGTTTAAGCCAGTTAGGAATTTTCTGGTAAATACCTAACCACCAATGTCTAAAATTGTTTAAATTTAGTTCTAATTCTTCTATCTGCTTTTCAATTTCTCTAACTTGATTAGATAGTTCTGTAACTTCATTGAAAGCTTTATTAGTAACTTCTCGAATGCTTTCAAGTTCAGAATTTATATGGCTATTAATAGTTGAAAGTACAGATAAAGGAGCTAGAGTGGCTTGTAAATTATCTTGAGACACCGATGTTAGCAGAAGCATTTGCTCAGTTTCAGTTTGTAATTTATTGAAAAAATCTTTTGCACTTTCAGTAATGCCACTGCTAACTTTGGCTATAAGTTTATATAATTTAGATTCCCAATCTCTTGCTTGATTGTTTTGGATTAATTGCTCGTATTCTCGCTTAATTGCTTCTAACTTAATAGCTGCGATATAAATTTTTCTTTGTTCGGACGATTGATTTATATCTACAATAGTAGTACTAGAATAGTTGTGTAATAGATTAATTGCTTGTATGTGATGCTGACTGTTAATTCTGGTTGCAAGTTGTTCTCTTATTTGAGAAACTTGTGCCTCAAAAGGCTCTATATTAATTAAGGTTTTTTGGTTTTGCAACAGCAACCAATATATTTTATTACCAACTTTATATACTTCATCACATTCATTTAGCTGAAATATTAGTTCATTTATTTCGAGTTGGCACTCATCAATATATTGTTTCCAAGGTTGCTGGCAAACTTCTAGTGCAATAGTCTGTACCTGTAATGGCAATGGAATTAAATCTTCTGCAAGAGGATGACGTTGTTGCAAGCATTGCTTCAATACTTCATAAATTTGAGAGTTCGCTGTTAGTTGCCAATCCTCAAGCTCACGGAGGGCTGAAGCAAGTTCTGTTTTACGATTTTTTAACTGTTCAATTTTTATCTGTTGGTTAGCAAGAAATACACTATTCGCTTCAATGAGTTTTTGTAAGTCAGATTGCATAAAATCAATCTGATGCTGTCGAGCTTCTAGTTGAGCGTAAGTATATCTTCTTCTCTGGCATTCTAATTCTAGAGTATTCTTACTTTCTAGTAATTGATGTTGCTGTTGAAGAAAACTTTCTTCAATTTGTAGATAAGCTTGAAATTGGTCTAACGATGTTAGTAATGGACGTAAACCTTGTACAAGTTTTTGGTGCTTTGATAAACGATTTTCGCACTCAGCAGATGTATTTTGTGTCCATCTATTAATAACGTTTCCACTTAGGAAAGGTTCTCCTTCTGGGCTAACATTTCCTGTATTCCCATCCCGCACAGGACGCAGGACTGGGTGATGAGATAATCGGCTTAAAGCGTTATCTACTGCTAGGTTGGCTTGAGAAGCAATTAGGGTACGCCCACCTTTAAGAGCAACTTGATAGCAAATTTCGGTAATAACCGTTGTCTTGCCTGTACCAGGAGGCCCTTGTAATAAAATGAGATCCTCCGCAGCTAATACAGCTTCCACTGCCGCTAATTGGCTATCATTAGCCTGACCCAGGAATAAATCTTCTTGAGCTAGTTGGATAGTTTTTTCTAGCGGTCTAGCCTGAGAAGCTTCAAAGAAAAATTTGCTTAAATTAAAGTTGTGTGTATAACCTAGCCTCAAGTTTCTTAAAGCTTGTCCTTGCCATTGAATTTGAGCAAGGCTACCAGTGTCTTTAAAAAACAACAATATTGTTTCAGGTAGTGCAAAATTATCCTGCTTTAAAAACTCTGCTATATCAGGTTCTAGTTTGAGTGTTATTTGGTTATGATTACGTCTAACTGATTCAATCTTCCCTAATTCCTTACCCGCACGTCTATTGCGGATTTCAGCAGAACTTGCAAGAAACTTTAAAGGTTCGTTTATAACCTTTTCAGCGCGCTTCCAAAATTCATCTAACGTGATCGAAATCGAGCCATTACTGGTAGCTAAAGTAGCATCCACTGTAAAGGTTATATGCTTTGCGGATGCAGAGTAGTTGTAAGAAATAACAGGAACATAGAACTGACGGTTTTCTGCTATGCGGCGTTGTATTCCTAAGTAAGCTTCCCAGCCTTGTATTTGGTCATAAGTTGGCACATAAGAACTACAAACAGGCATTGTTGCTATTTCTGCAAATGCTGTTTCTGGAATACCTATATTATTTTGATGAGCGCGTTGTAGGAGAATCAGCCGAGGTAAAGAAAAAGAATCTACCCGTCCTTGTTCTAGGTCTACTAAATTAATTGCAGTTAAAACTAAATTGCCTGTGCCATCTCGCTGAACAATTCCTGAAAGCTGTAAAGTTTGTTGCCGTTCTTCTAACTTCAAAGGTAATTGGAAATCATCTCGATCTGTTGCTACTATAAGTTTCCATTTTTCTTCATATTCTGAATTTCTTCCCGGCTCTTGTCTGCGAATATAGAAGATGCAAGGCTCCGAACCTAAAAGATGAGATATAAGTTCATCAGCACGAGCGTGTCGCTGCCAATAATCAGGATAGGCATTTAGTACATCCGCTCCTTCAATAAGGCTAATAAAGTTAGCACTAGCTGCCTTTATATAGTTGTAACCCCAAGTTTCAGACATCACCTTGTCACCCCATCTGGAAAACAATAACTAATCAACAAGATTGAAGACTTTTGTGTAACAGATTTACACTTCATAATGAACTTATTTCAACAGTTCCCTTTTCCACTGCGAGGCTTTTTCTAAGTCAGCAATTTTTAAATCTGCACCTTCATAAACTAAACCTTTGAAGCGCGTGTAGTTGTACGCTATACCATCGTCAAGGTCAAGATTAATTCGCGCATCGGCTTGGGTTTGCAGCTTGGCTTGGTAATCTCGCAGTTCTAGCTGTTGGGCTTGCAGTTCTTTCAGGCGGTTTGTGGCAGCTTTTTTAGCGGCGCTAGAACTGGTATTATCTAG
This sequence comes from Nostoc mirabile CHAB5784, assembly GCF_020829645.1. Taxonomy (GTDB): domain Bacteria; phylum Cyanobacteriota; class Cyanobacteriia; order Cyanobacteriales; family Nostocaceae; genus Nostoc; species Nostoc mirabile. The sequence goes on from NZ_JAIVFS010000125.1 coordinate 12,976, forward strand.
CTGTTGTTGTGCCCTGGCAATTTCCCCATCTAGTTTGACTTGCAATTCCAAAACATAATCGGTGCGGATACGAGCAAGAGCATCTTCGCTGTAACGGTGTAAATATAGTAATGCGCCAAAAGCTCGTTTTTTTCCACTGGTAAACAGCCAGTAAATGGGGCGTTTTCTATAAGTTTGAATGTGGTCAGAAATGAATTCTTGCAGAAAGTAGCGACGGATGCGTTCTTGGGCGCTTTCGCCGTTTTTGAGGGTGAGGGCGTTGGCGATGAAGTTGAGGTTTTCGGTAAGGGTTTCGGGGCTGTAGGCGACGCGCAGAAATTCTATAAAGCGGGTAACAATATCGTTATCGAAATATGCTTGGTCTGTGATCGGAATAATTGCATCACTGCTGGCGCTTAAGGTTTGGTGTAGGGTGGAGTCAAAAGGTTGTCCAGCGTGGATGAGTCCGGGTTTGTCGAGGGAGTAGCGCCCCATAATACAGCCGACGGCGTAGGAGATGAGGGAACGGATATCTTTGTTTAAGTCGGCGCGGCGAATGGTGATTTGGTCGTCGGGTACTTCTGGGGTGAGTTCGTCTTGTAAGCCGTATGCTTCTATCCAGTAGCGGTTATTTTCTTCTTCGAGTTGTTGCAGTTCGCGGAAGGCGGTTTCTGATTTGCTTTGCCAAATGGTGAAGGCTTCGCTGAGGTGTTTGGTGTTGTGGCGTAATAGGGGGTGGGTTTGGAAGTCCCAGGAGGTTTCAAAGTTATCCCAGTCTTGGCAACTAATTAAAATTGTTTGATTTACTATAGTATCAATTTCATAATTTAGCTGATTATTTTTATTCAAAAAAAATGGAAGAGATGCAATATGACCAACTTCAAAATTAAGTGTAGGGCTGATTGCTCTCGTTAGTTCAAAAGCAGTATTTGAACACAAAAATCCTGTTAATAGATTCATATACTGTTCACTAGGGAAAGCAGATGAACCACCAGTAATGAATAAAAATCCTGCGTCAGATTTTCGGACTCCAAACTTAGATGAGCTTACACTAGACCATGTAATAGCTGGTTTAAATATAAAGTCTAAATTAAAATTGTGCGCTCTTACTCTACCAGAGCTATCTTTAATTGACTGTAAAAGGTAGCCATCATTTTCCCAATTGATAATGAAATCATTATTACCATACCATTTGCGATAATCTCCACCCTTATTTACAGGGAACCATTTTTTATTTGATTGTTTTGCTACTTGTCTATTTGCAATACTAAACCCTATTTTTTTAATAGACACCTCATGCCAAAATTTTATGAATCGCTCATTATTAGCAGTTGCCATTCCAATTCTTGTTTCTGCTATATTTCCTAATACATTAATATTAGAAAATATCTCTTTTATTTTATCGCTAGCCCAATAAGCGATCGCACTCCCCGGAATCTTTGCAAAATCAGCAGGTTTTGTATCAAAATTACTGTTATTGAAATACCTTTGCTCTAGTTCCTCATTACTCGCTACACTTCCCTGTTTATCAAATAATCTCTTAAATACACCTAATCCATCCTGATAAACTTTCTTACGAATAACAAACGTACAACTACCAAAGTCTGAGCCAAAAACGCCTCTGCCATTATGTACTAGACTTTCTAAAAATGTTGTTTCTAGAATGAATTTACGCAAATCTTCAAAGCTAGATAAAAACATCCAGTTAGGTATGGTTAGCATTGCCAGCGAACCATGATCAATACAAAGATCAATATTTTTCAGAATATAACAAGCATATAAATCACCTTTACCAGCTATATAGTTGTTATTTACAAACTTTTTAACCACATCATTAAACGAACCACCACCCATATAAGGTGGATTTGCCACCACAACCCAATACTTATTCCTCAAAAACTCTGCCTGTAATAACAACCCCTGCAAAGCCGGAACAAACTCCCGAAATAGCGAATCACTCGCTTCTAAATTATCTAATTGCCATTTCAATTTCTCTCTATCAAAAGCTGGTGGAGTAATCAAACTTCCCAAATTCTCTGCATTCTTAAAAGCCTCAATCAACGGTTTCCAATCTTCAACAATTAATTCTGTAGCTGGTGGTAAAGTCTGGCTATGAGTAGGACGCACCGCCATAATATTTAAAGCCAGAGATTTCCGCAAAATACGCGAATTCTTCGCCCGTGCTTTCATCAATACTGCAAAACTCGCTAACTGTGCTGCACGTTCATCAATATCTAAACCATACAAATTGTGCGTCAAAATCAGCGCCGGAATATCGCGCTCTAAATAACCTTGTTCTTTATAAATTTCAAACAGCAAATCAAACGCATACACCAAAATATGACCACTACCACAAGCTGGGTCTATCACGGTCAACTCTTGAGGCGTTAAAGCTTGCGGTTTTTCTCCCTCACCATTATCGTTAGGATTTTCCAAATAGTAGGGCATATACTCACGCAACCGTGATTCCGGGTGCGCTTCTAACCACAACCGCCCTAAACTGTTCTCCACCATATACCGAACAATCCAGTGGGGGGTAAACAATTGAGTCGCTGCGGGAATATCTGCGGCTGCAACCTTAGACTTTGCCCCAATTACCTCATCCTTGCGTTCCGAAATGTAGAACTGATACAGCCAACCCACTACTTCAATATTCTGCCAGTCCTCCTCTGGAATCTCTTTTACCAGCCGCCGTAAAATTGAATCCTGATTTAACAAATTTCCAGGTAAAAAGAGCGCTTGGTAGTTCTGGCGAGGGTCAAACAGTGCCGGAATTCCCTCTGCCAAAGCTTTACACTGAGCTAACAGCAGACGGCGGTAGAGAAACTCATCGGGGTTAGGGTCACGATTGGCAAAACTGCGCCACTCATTGAGAGTATCCAAGTCAAGTCCAGGTAAATCTCCCATTTCGGCAATAGAACTAGCATCCCGTAACAAATCAGGGTCTACCAAATTGGAGTCGCTACTACTCAACACCCGCCCGATATATCCATTCACCTCCATAAACCGCAACGCCGCCAAACGGTTAAACCAGGTGTAGGCAATTTCATCTATCAGCGCATTTACTGCCTGGGGTTGGCTGGAACTAAGTGTTAAATCTTGCAAGCGATTTCGCAGTTGATGATACTGATTTGCTTCCGTGGTATTTAGCGTTTGACCCGCCACCAGCAGTCCACCTGCAACTGTCTGAGGTTCTGTAATACTTTTGTGAGTTATGCCAAATTGGGCAGCACGGGCTTTAACTTGTTCTCGTAGGTAACGACGCGCCCAAATAGCAAAGTTTTTGATAGCAGTGCGGTTCATAAGCTGATGAGGGAATAGGGTGATGCAATAAAGGTACGAAAATGATTGGTAAAACTAGGTAATATTACTCAAGGCGAACGCGATGATTTTGTTGAATCTCATCTAATAGGGTTTTCCGCAACGCCTCTAGATAAACATCCACATCTTGCAGTGTTTCCAGTAGGGGTTTAGGCGCAACTCTCGCTACCTGCACCGATACGATGGGTTTGACATAAGTAGCTTTGCCGTTACTGCCATTGTTTGACTGACGCTGAATGATTTCATTGGCTTGCTGATCTACTTTTTGCAGCAATTGTGGGAGGATGTTTTCTAGTTCACTCTGACGTGCGATCGCAGAATCGATACTTGTTACTTGGTTAACTGAGGTGACAAGTTTATCGATGACTTGGGTGATATTGCTGAGGTCTAGCTGTGCAGAAATGTCTTCGTGAGCGGAAGTCACATAGTCAGCTAATTTCTCCTGCATTGCCTTGCTTTTACTCTCCACCTGATAAATTTGAGTTTTTAGCGCCTCCTGCACCTTATCTTTGACAGGTAGAAGTAACATTGCTAATTCTGGAATCTTTGCAGTGGGGTCAGACATCGCCAAAATTTGCTTAACTAAATCCACCCGCCTGAGCAAATCTGGCTCACTAATATGGCGTAGTTCTGGTTCTAAAGTTTTCAGGTCATTATGAGCTTGCTGGAACAGCTTAATTTGTGTGCTGAAGAACGATTGCAGCTTTTGTACATCTTCGATAAATTCTTCTATATCATCCCGTCGCTGACGAAATGTGTCGAAAAACTTCGCCGCACTGTCCTTGGTTAACAATTCACCCAGCAAATCTAAGTTAGTACGCAGTAATTCAGCAAAGGGAAGCCCACCTTCTGCTTGGATTAACCAACCTTCTAGTTCTTGAGAGCGTTTTGTTAAGGCATTTTTGTATTGTTCAAATAGCAACTGTGGATCGCTAGACATATTGCCATTGAGTAAGTCGCTGGCCATATCTTTGGCAATCTTCAAATTTGCTGGGTTAATTTCATCGGTAAGGCGGACGGTATATTTATCTATTTCTTTGCGCGATCGCAACTGCATTACTAAACCTTTATCATGCAGATTAACGTTGCCTTGAGCGTGTCGCAGTTCTATTACACCCTTGTTAGCAAGTTCCGCCATCACTCCCAAAGTGTCAAATTCTGACCAACCATAGGGACGGACTGCAAACTTATCTACCAATGCCTTAATACTGACAAGGCGACGAAGGCGGGTTTCTTCCATTAACCAAGCTCGCATTTCACTATGAGCAGCCACATTAACAGGCTGTCCGTTAATATCTTGTTCTTGACTCTCACGAGTTAGGGCATTACTTACCTGATCTTCGTTTTCAAAACCACTAGCCACGTAACCGAGCTTTTGATAGACATTGCCTACCAAATAGCTCAAACCTTCATTCAGCAAGCCTTTAGTGTCTCGACTGCGAATTTCTAACTTGCTACCACAGGCAAATACATCAGCACGAGTAATCAAATCCTCTAGGATAACTTTCAATTCCTGACGGCGCTTGCTATTCTCGTCTCCCCGTGCAATTAAAATTCTCTGGATACTAGGACTGAGGTTGCTGCTATTTTTCAGACGCAAGTACTCATCTGTTTTGATTAAAATATTGAGATCATCCAGTAGACGCTGGTTATCAGGCAATCGCACCAAGACTTCATAGCGAGATCCCGTAGTACCAATGCAGAAAGCATCATCCTGCATAGCAGTGTAACTTTCAGCGTATGGGGTAACAAGATGCAGGGTCAGGTCGTTAGTTTGCTGCCCAAAAGTTTGTTCATCCAGCTTGCGGTTAAATGGATACTTGTGACGCTGGCTGTATCGCAGTTCCTTGTCAGTAAAAATGGAATCCCAGACAAGTTGTTGCAATTCTTTGAGAACTTTGATTGAATCAACTTGAGTATTTTTGATTTCTCTGCCAATATCTTGCTCTTCATGGGTCAAGAAAATATATTCATCGCCATTACGCTGGATAAGAGTTTGACGTTCCAACCGCCCCAAAGCTGCTTCTACCTGCTGCCGTAGTGCCAATTTGTCCTGGTCAATATTACTTAAGCTAAGAGTAGTTAAGTTATCTAAATTAGCCCGAATTTCTTTCAGGTACTTGACCATGAATAGGGTCTTCAATAGGTCAATGTCAAAAGAATGTAGTTGCGGATTCCGACCCGCCTGAATAATAACTTGGTTGATCGAACTATCCAAAAAGCCTTCTACTGCCATGTAAAAGGTGTGGAACGGAACCAGCACACCAAGAGGTTCTCCGGCTACTGCTTGGGATGCAACCTGAAATGCATCCAAAAGCGATCGCTCTCCTGATGCCAGGTGCTTGCCAGCAGAACCCATGAGGCGAATTTGAGTAAAAACCTTTTGTAACAGATTAAACTGATAGGGAATAAAGGGATAGGCGGTAAAGAAATCTTGAGGATTGCCATATCCCGGCATATCGGCACTGTCCTGAGTAAAAGCAATTTGGTTTCTCAGAATAGCAATTTTCTGGCTATACAAAGCTTCCAACCCAGCCCGCGCCGCATCAGTTTTGCCCAGCAGTCGTAACTTAATTACCTCATCGGTATTAGCAGAAGACAAATTCAGTGGGCGATAAAAACGACCAATAATCTTAGAAAAGTCCTCGCCTTTAATCTTGTTTTTGGTAATCTCATCCATTGCCTCTTGGGATGTCACCACCACCCAAGCTTTTCCCAAACAGTAAGTACCCAAATCTTCCACAACAGTCTGTAGTGTGATTTTACCCCCCGCATGACCAAATTTTGAACCATAGCGTGACCAAAAGTTAACGTAATTTCAAGCTTTTGAATCAATCAACAACCTAACTTTATGAATCAAATTATGTCCGCGTGTTTTACTT
>NZ_JAIVFS010000126.1 GCF_020829645.1 Nostoc mirabile CHAB5784
CACTAACATCACCACGTAAAGAACCATCAGTTGCGGTTTAATACTAAAGATTATTCATAATTTTGTTAAGTCTCTGATTAACTCAGCCCTGCTGGGTCATTTTCCATAGCTTAGTCTAAACTCCAGTAGGTAGGCTATCTGTTTGTTACTTTTTTGCCAATCTATGGCAGTTGGTGTTAAACGACGCTGCAATATTAAATTTTGAATTTGCTCTTTGTCTTTCGCCGCCCAATCCCGCAGTTTTGGCCATCCCAACACCAACTCATCATGGGCAGGTTCTACATAGGGTTGATCATCAGCATCTTTGTCACTCACTAGTAAACGTGCATCAAGAAAAGAATTAATAACATTATCGACTTGTTGCTGAATTGTATCTGAATATTTTAATTCCGACTTAAGTACTCGTTTGCGAGCTAATTCACCACCACTACTAGTTACCATTCGCAGCATGACTTGGCGAATAATTTGCTCGTAGGATCTATCTTTATTAACTAACTCATCATATAATTGATCTGCTGTTTGAATCAGACTTCGTGTCACCCCACCCAGATTTTTATAGTCTTCTTCACTGATAGTGCGATCATTGCGCCTGCCTGAAGAATTTTTTGCTGTGGTGGTTGTGGAGGTTGAGTCAGTTGAGTAAGTGGTAAGCCTTGGCGCTTTTTGAGCAGATTATCTAAAGCCTTAAATGGAGAATTACCTAGACGTAACGGAAGTAAGATATTCCAAGGATGTGTTACATTCTCTGGCTTTTCGAGATATGGAACTAATCCCGCTTTTACAAGGCTAGATTTACCTGAACCAGAAGAGCCTAAAACCACTGTCAGTGGATGTGTTTCTACGATTTCAGCTAAATTTTTGATTAACTGGTTTCTGCCAAAGAATAATTCTTCGTTTTCTTTTTCAAATGATTTCAACCCTCTGTATGGGTTAGTGTTTTTATCAAGTGCGATCGCTTTCGGTAATTTATCTAGATCAAAACTCGCAAGCCAAAAGATATAGTCACCAATATCATGCCCTGCCAATGTAAATACCAGAGGTGTTTGTTTTGTTGGTGTTGGGTTGTTTACTAATTCACTTTGCAAATAACTATAGAGTTCATAAGTAGTAATTACCCCATCTTGAGTTAAATCTGCTTGTCCTTTTAGTCCATCAAGTAACAGTTGAGCAAAAGGAGAGTGACCATTAATTTCGATTTCGTCTCTTTTTCCAAACCTAGACTGATCTGTTGCCTTCTCATCATGGGCAGTTGAGGTAATCACTTGCTTGGCATTACCTTTCAGATAACGCTCATAGCGTTCCCGAACAATTTGGCGCTTTGGTCTTGCATGTCTGCTTTTTCCTGTCCAACGAAAGCTACCAGCAAAGCAGCAGTCGAAAATAATTAACAAATGACGAGAATGCAGACTGACTAAAGTATCGTGCAGCAACTGCATAGATAACAAATTTTTATTTTCATTTAAGTTTGCATCTTGGGGTACTAACAAACCTTCTGGACGCTCTACGCCGTCATCTGCATTCAGCCCAATACCATGTCCAGCAAAGTAGAACAAAAGGCGATCATCTTTATCCAACTGTATTTTTTTGCCATCTGATAAAGGTAAAATTTGCTGTTGCAAGGATGCAAGTAAATTCCTGAGTTCTATATACGTTGCTTGTTTCTCTGTCAATAGCAGGACTTGATATTTATGTTCATTCTCTAAAATCTTGGCAATTTGTTTTGCATTATTAACAGCAGTTTTGAGTTCTGGAATATTATTTTCATACTGATTAATACCAATAACTACAGCAAAGTTATTTTTTAAGTTAGACATAGTGGGGACTCCTAATTATATAAATTCAAAATGTTCTGACTCCAGAATTATCTAATCATCTGAGAATATTGTTGGTCATGAATGATTTGGAATTGCTATGATTTGTAACAAGTACTTTTACCCCTATTCAACGTTGAATAATCTTGGTTTTTACATCTCACCTACGGGGCATAACGATAATAACTTTAACTAGTTTTGTCATCCAATCATCATAATTCCCCTGATCTCTGCGAACCGCTTTCCGAGTACCAACTTGCTCCATCAAGCGATTCAGCGTGCCTGAGTATGACCCGACAGAACGAGTAACAGGCGGCAAATCTAAGCCATCTTGCTGTAGTAAACTGGCATCAAAATCAGCATTACTGACAATTAGCTTGAATATATCTGTGTACTCAGTTATTCCCTGAGCTAAATAATCATCTGGAATCACCATATCCACTTCAAAACTTTCAATTGTGGCATCTGGCCCAGAATCTTTTCTTACAAGACGGATGCTACTTTTTTCATCAAAAAAAGGAACATCTACAACGTAATTTTCTTCTAGGTTTAATACATTACAGTAAAGGTCTTTTTGACTATGATTTGTCAATCTTAGTTTTAAAGCTGGCGGTCTCCATTCTCCATTTTCATAAGTGTACTCTAGACGAATTTCTGTATCTGTACTTTTGTAGCTATTTCTATGAGATAAATAAGATTGATTCCCCGCGATCGCAATAATTTCTATCTCCACATCACCCGGCTTAATTTGACTTGTTGCTGGACTTTCGAGTTCAAGAATATTAGTCCAACGGGCGATATGTTCTAAACGTAGAATAACTTGCCTTGCCCTTTCGGATGTGTAACCATTTCGATCTGGTTTTTCAGGGATCGGAGCAGCACAAGGACGGCTATTTGTAGCTTGCATAATCCAGTATTGACCATTACGAGCTAACAAGTGATAATCTGCTTTTTTAGATTCCTCCACTTTCTGCACATATAGTGAAGGTCTTTGACCGAGGCTTATTTGCTTTAATGCTTGCAGCGCTAGTCTTACACCCTATTGAGCATCCGGTTCGCTCTGAATATATACTTTCAGAGGTTCAAGTGGTAGGCTGGTGATAATTGCCCAATAGCTGCGATCGCTTGATAAACTTTTACCAGCCTCAATCTGCACTTTGCTTTGGTGTGGCATGACTTGAGTAACTTTAGCCTCACAAAGCTTATTGGAGAGTTGGTATAATTGTTCTGGAGGACTCCCAGCCGGAAAAATCGCTAATAGAGTATCTCCTTGAGATGGCTGGGGAATGCTGTATAAGTCTCCCCCATCAATCATAATAGAACAGAACGATATCATTACTGTTTGCTTGACACAGATATTTTTGAAAGCCCTCAATGATTGCTTGGCGAGTCGCTTGTTGATTTTTCAGTATTAAAGATTTTGAATCCGAGCGATCGCATCTGTATTACCCAACGCGATCGCTAAATTGCGGTACATGCGATCGCCCAACGCCTGGCGATAATATTCATTCGTAAAATTATTTTGGCTAATATCAATTTCTTGAATTGCAAAGCCTTCTGCATATCCCCGTGCAGGACGACCAATAATCCGCCGCGCCTCTCTAATATAGGGATACTTTGAGAGTCCATGCTCGGTTGCCATTGGTGACTTCATTCCTGTCAAGTAACGATGATTGCGATAGGGTTGTTTGACTCCATTACCGAGCCGAGAATCTGTGGTTCCTTCTACTAACCAGTAGAAGAACCCCTGTGCGGCTTCTTCTGCTTTGCGTAGACTCTCAACCCGTAAGCCTCCCATCCACTGTCCCGACTCTAATTGTCCAGTTTGTCTGATCTGGTCACGATTGAGAATCAAGTTATCCGCAGATGTTCCCGGACGATAATCATTTCCCCATGTCCAATTTTGCATGGAAATATCACCTAGCATGGGTTTGATAAATTTGAAATTTCCAAACTTATCCTCTATTTTGGGCTGTCTTGAATCTCTCCAAATCCGACGATAGGCAAACACTAGGGGGAAGCTGGCAAGATTAGCCTTTTCATAGCTATAGTAATACCAAGTTGTGATAGATAGTATTATTTAGAAGAAGTAAAATCAGTGTGCAGCGATGGCTCGGACTCGGATTGAGATTATTCCTCACCTGGATTATGCAGATTTAACCCAACGCTACCGTCGTTGTCGAGATGTAAAAGAACGCACTCGATGGCTAGTAATTCGCCTATTGAGCCGACCTGGTAATCCCATGAAAGTTGAGCAAGTAGCAGAAATTACAGACTTAAGTGCTGACTGGGTGCGTAAAATTGCTCGTCGTTACAATGCTAATGGACCAGAGGGTATTGTAGACGGGCATGAAAAAAGCCCAGGAGGCAAACACAAAGCTTTAACAACAGAACAACTTCAAGAACTTTTTGAAAAATTAAAGTTACCTCCACTCAGATGGTGGATTGTGGAGTGGACCAAAAGTTGAAGAATTGATTAAACAACAGTTTGGCATCCGTATACATCGGGCAACGGCGTGGCACTATTCTCTTACGCTTAGGTTTTACTTTACAAGTGCCCAGACCGTTACACCAGCGTAGTGCCACCCCAGAACAAAAAGCATTTTTTAAAGCTCAACTGAAGTTTTTCGTCCAATTAATGCCTTGGTTATGTCCTCATAAGCATGTAGAAGTTTGGGCACAGGACGAGGCGCGTTTAGGACTCAAGCCAGTGGTGCGTCGAACCTGGGCGCTCATTGGTCAACGTCCAACTGCTCATCATTATCCGCGCTACAAGTGGTTATACACCTACGGTTTTGTCCATCCGAAAACTGGTAATAGCTGTTTGTTCATTTTGCCGAGAGTGAATACAACTGTGATGCAAATTGCGCTTGATGCCTTTGCCGCACAAGTCAATTCTACTGGCGACAAGTTAATTATTTTACTTGTTGACCAAGCTGGTTGGCATACATCTCGTCATCTGACTGTTCCAAAAGATATCATCATGTACTCTATTCCCCCATATACTCCTCAACTTAACCCCACCGAGTGTATCTGGCCATTACTTAGAGAACGATTAGCCAATCAAGTATTTGATACACTCGATTCTTTAGAGACTGTCTTGATTGAACGGTGTCAGTGGTTGATGAACAATCCAACCACTGTTAAAGGAGAAGTCGGATTTTCTTGGTTGTGTTCAATATAACGAAATGTAACAATACTATCTTTGGCAACTTCGTATTAGGCAGCGTATTCAGGATTTGGAAAATGCTAAAGAGCCTCGGACTGGACAAGATTGGGGGAATACTTACACTAAACAAGGGGCTAAAGCGCTAAACAAGAAAGTCCAGCAAGCTCTGGAGAAAACCATTGATCTGCGATCGCTGGCTATTGAACCACCCAAGGAAAATGCCCACGAATGTCTACGGTTGATGGGCATGGCATTGAAGAATCTCGCTAGTGTGATGAACAACACCCAAGCGTTGGAAGCTGCGGCGATAATTCTGGGGAGTGAACCTACACCAACTGCGATCACATATCGAGCCGAGCAACTAGAAATGCTTCCCCAGGCGGTGAGTAACATTAGGGCAGTGTTGGCTAAACCTGGGTGTAGCTGGCAGGAGTTTTGGGATGTTGCCCAAGAGTACGAGGTAATCAAACAGGACTATCGGACAGAATTGACTACCCAGGAAACTGATTTAATTATCGCACTGCAAACGGTATCTACTGAACCGAACACAATCGGGCTTGGTTCTATCGTTGCCCACGCCGACCCATACCGTACTTTGTATGTCGCCAGAGGAGAAGTGATTCAGGATTTGGGAGATGAGGTAATCGTTGCATGGGATCACTGGCAGAACGAATCGAAAAAGGCTGATAGGTATTTCCGAGAGGCTTGGGGGTCGCGTCGCCTCAGTCTATTCAAAGCGTGTCAGAGAAAGAGAAAGACTTGCCTGTGGCAATGGACTGCACGACGCTGGCGCTTGTAAATGGTACACAGGGTCAATCCACTTCGTTGTTGGCTGAAAACCAAGATTGTGGTGTTGAGCAAAAAGACTGTCATGAAGGCACTGATTCCGCCGCGCCCATCGCACAGAATTTAACTGCCTTGGAAGAACAACATAGCCTTTGCACTTCGTTGAAAGGAGAAAACCAGGACTGTGGTGTTGAGATGACAGTCCCTCATGAAGGTAGTTTTTCCGCCGCGTCCGTTGCCCAAAATGAATTTTCTTCAAGTTCAGCGATCGCTAATCAAACTCAGGGGCAGGTAGAACAGGGTTATTCTGCTACGTTGTTGGTTGAAAATTCAGTTTCGGGTGTAGAAATCAAAGCAGTTCATGAAGGTACTTGTTCCGCCGCGCCTGTGCCACAGCCTGAAAAATGGTCACATGAGGCGATTGTAGCGAGGTCAAATGTACGACCTCTACGTATGCAGAAACTTAAAGTTGCGGCGAATTCAGGGCAGAATCCGGGTTTTGACTTCTTGCTTTCGTGTTGGAATGATGACCCGGCACTTGTGATAATAATCAAGAAGTTGCTGGCGAAGTTTCCGCAGTGGGGGGTCGCTTGTGTTGATGGGGTGCTGGTTGAGTGGGAGGAATAACGCGATCGCCATTTCAATTACTGGCGTATTCCAGTACTCTCCCAAGCTCCCAACGCCAAGCTGTCTCTACCAGTATTTCTTTGCGGTTGCTGAATTAGATGAATTCTTGTCCAAAGGCAATACTTGAATTCTCATAGTTTAATTATGAATAGTTAAGGCTGCTTTTTCCTCTATTTCGGTTATGTGTTTTTTGAAGTTGTTAATAAAGTTTGCTTCTCCAGCCGAGTTTGTAAATCTACAATCAGATTCTCTCCATTTTGTCGCGCTTCCCATAAACTAAAATCGTGAGAACTAATGGGATAGAGTTCAAATTCTCCACTTTTCAGTCACGATTCCTCAAATAAGCGAGCGCCCTGATGCAAACGTTCCGCAATTTGATAAGTTTGTTCTTGAGATCGCATTGTCGGAGAATGAGCGGCTAAATATCGAGACGCAGCAACTAGTATGTGAATTCCAGCCGAAGTTTGACCAAGGAAAGAATACTGACGAAAAGCGGCTTCTATTTCTTGAATGACATGAAAATCACGGTTTTCTCGCAGCATCAATTTTCCTAGTCTTGCCATCAATCTTTCAGCACTACCACCACTGTATAAATAATTAGCAACTAATTGCCCTGTCTGATTTACTTGCTGCTGACGGTTTAATAAATCCGGTAGCTGCTGAAGTAATTGTTCAGAATTTTCCACGATGTCTTTGGGTTCTGGCAGGCGTGCTGGCGGGACATTCAAAAAACGATTTAAATACACACTCATCGCCCCATCAAACACACCTCTTAGTAGTTCGACTGTTGGTACTCTTCGTAAAGCTTGATGTACGGCATTCGCAAATGTAAATGGATGGTGAGCTGAATTCCAATCTCCAAAGTCATTATTAGTATGGAAACGAGCTACTCGTAATGCTGCTGTATAACTAACTACACCAGCTAATTGGTCTTCAGTACAACCTGCTTGGAGTGCATTCAACAGCGAGTCTGCGATCGCTTGTGGGTCTTCACCCAATAAAATGGGTACTAGTTCATCTGCTTGTGACCAACTTCCTTGTCGAGATTTTCCCACACTTAATACAGTCGGTAATTGCTCAAAAGCCGACTCTAATATTGCCACCAAATCTACAGGGTAGCGCCAGGAGTTGGATTCTTCCATCCGGGAGGCATTGGCTAAACCCGAAACTAGGCTAGCTAGAATTGATTCTGCTGCTTGCCAAGCTATAGCATCAAGTGCTTCTAATGCTTTATTGATAAAATCAAGCGTATGCCCAACATCAAGATAGCGACGATCCGTAGCAGCACAGAACAGCATATCTGCTATTTGCTTTGAATTAGCTCCTGAACGAATAGCAGACACTAAACATCTCTCTGCTGCTTCAGCATCCCGTACCTGAATAAATTGGCGAAACCAGTTTTTGAGAGTCGCAAAATTTACTTTAGAGTTGGGTAATGGCTGAACGACAAACTCTGGTGGGGCACCTGCACTATCATTAGCTACTGCCGACAGCCCGTGGAATAAAGCACGGGGTTTGTCTTCTACATCTAGATAAGGTAGTAGATTCATCATACAGGTATGGATAGTCAAACCCGTACTCCAACCTGCTTTGTTATAACGAGTGCCAAATTCTAGCCCGATGAGAAATGGTTTTCATATTGAGTATAGAAACGAGTATGAGAAGTCTGGAGTTCAGAAAGCATCTGATTGATTACAGTCGTCAAGCCTTCATTTGACTTCAATTGGACTATTTGAGGTTTATACTTTTCCCTAATTGCTTTCCAATTCACTCCATTAAATTGTGTATCGTAAAAGTTATCATTCACTGTTTGCCAAACTTGCTCAAAAATTTTAGTTTGCGGTTTTGCTAATATTGGCAACAAAGGTGAAATCAACCACAGCACAAGTAAAATGCAGATGCTTGAAACAACTGCCACAGTTAAACGTCTTAAGCAAGAGAATCGAAATATTTTCATCTTATTTTTACCGCTACGACTTGTATGATCAATCCTATGATCTCAAAGTTTGGGGTGGAACTGATTGGGTATAGCTTGATGGAATTAAAGTCCTTCATCATGGGCGGAATCGGCATTTGAGTTGGGGCAATAAAATCTGTCGCCTGCGTTAGTAATAAGCAAGAAAAAGTACAACTCAGGACTTACGCAACTGGCACAATGCGATCGCTAGCTGATAGTACATAAGTATTAATTAAATCTGATTTTAAAAGCTTTGTCTTCGTAATATTTAAATTCATCAGAACGGTGATAACTAGCTCCATCCCAAATCAAGGCAATACGGCTTTTGGGGTACTGAGAAATTAAATATTCTACGAAAGCGATCGCATTGCGAGAATCACCCTTTTTACAAGGCTTAATTAAAAACTCTTGTGTGTAATAATTTAGAGCGCCGAAATAGGTTTGTCGTTGTCGTTCATTGATAACTGGAACTTCAATCCGTTCCTTGGTGTTTCCCCAAATATAACCACAAATATCTCCCCACAATAGCTTGATTCATCTTCAAAGAAAACTACGAGTTCACCAGACACTATCTCTTGCTGGTGTGCCGTCAGCCACGCTGTTATTTCTAGTTTTTTTTTTGCAACTAAATCCGGGTCTTTACGGGGATTACTTTTTTGTGTCTTCTTCCAACTTATATTAGCCTGCTTCAATAAGTCATAGTAACTTTGATTCGACTCAAAAACCCAGCAGCAATAAAAGATCGAGATAGTCCAATCACCCCATCCCCTGTTAATCTCCCTCGTCCTGTGTCACAGGCACTGAGAACCACTAATTCGGCATTTAGGTTGAGGTCTAAGATTTCTTGGGCAGTAAGCAAACCCTTATCATTACCAGAGGGAGCAAGGGCGATCGCACTACCCAATCCCCGATCATTATCTACTAATCCGTGAGTCGCTAGATGAATAATTCTCGCTTGGGACATTCGCTTTACAATTACGGCTTTAGTACCATCGCTTCCTGTAATAGCCTGAGTCTGAAGAAGGGCTGCGATCGCTATTGCCTCCTGTTCTGCCCCCAACAAAGGTTTTAGGGGAGGTACAACACTAGGCATAGTTGGATTCCCTAGCACCAATACTTCTTGAAGTGCAGCTTGCTGAACTTTTGCTTGTTGTTGGCGTGTTAACTGCAATACCTGTATTGAAGGAGCGGTGAGAATGGTATGTTTTTCAATCAAATATTGGTCAGAGTCATCTTTCAGAGCAGGGAAAGGAATCAGAAACAGAGATCCTTGAGGCATAAAGATAACTTTGGCAGTATCTTCTGTGGGCAGTAGATCGGCAATTGGTTGAATTAGAACTTGATGAAGTTGTTGTAAGATTTGTGATAAGCGGCCTTGTTCAATATCGGAATAATCAGTGTCTTCCACATCCTCCCAATCTCGACCCCTTACACCGATAGCATTACGGGTAAGGAGAACAAGGTATTCAAGAGTATTATTTGTCTGTGACAATGGTTTTAAGTCAACACTGCGAAAGGCTACTTCCCCCGTGGGCTTAATTACCCAAATAAAAAGAAGTTCTGAACCAATAATCGAATACTCAACTAAAGTAGAATTTCGTTCTTGAGCAATCTGCTGAATTTGCTTTAGGGTGGGTGGATGAATAGTTAATTCATCGGTTCGGCTCGGAGATAACCGTGAAGCTAACAACTCTACGAAGGCACGGGCGCGTCCCCGTTCGGCTACTTCTAAGGCTTCAGTGATTTTCTGCTGGGCGATGAGGATAGCTTGCTGTAGCTGGTAGGTTCTGGCTTGTTGCTCAAATATTGATACTTTAAATTGATTATTAGCTCCTAGCCATTCCCGTATGTCCTCCCAAAGTTTAATTGCCTGACTTAGACATTGTTCTGCTTCTGAGATTCTGCTTAAATAGTAATAAGTAAGTCCTATGTCAGTCAGAGTATTCGCTATTCCAGATATATTCCCGACTTCTTTCATAATTGGCAAACTTTGATTGAAGTAATTTAATGCTTCATCATAGTTACCACGTGCGCGAGAAATGCTTCCCTGAAAACCAATAGAATTCCCTGCCCCAATCTGATCCTGAAGTCGCCGCTTGTTTTCCAAACTTCGTTCATTGTAACTCCACGCCTCATCTAAATTTCCTTGGTAATAGTAGATCTCAGCCAAGGCTTGTAGAGTATTTGCTTGTCCCTGTTCATCAATATTCTTAGCAATTTTCAAACTTTCTTGATATCTATTGATTGCATTATTTAAGTTTCCATTTATCCTATCAATGTTTCCCACACCTGCTAGACTGCGTACCTGTAACCATTGGGCTTGCTGACCATCCATCTCCCTGGCTTTGGTCAAACATTGCTCGTAATTTTTTCCAGCCTCTGGGTATTCACCTAAAGCTTGGTAATTACTTCCCAAACAAAACAAAGCACTAGCCTCTTGTTCCTTTCCAATCAAAACCCATTGCTCTCCAGTTTGTTTCTTTTCAGTCAAGAGCAATTGCTCTCCAGCCAAGACCAACTGCTGTGCAATGTTTAAACGCTCATTGTTTGTCTCTATCGCCTCAGCATATTTGCTTATGTAACCGTAAGAATCTTGCAAATGGTAAAGAGCATCCATTAGTCGTCCGAGGTCTTGTGTTTCTTGGAAAATAGATTTAGCTTGCTCATAGCACTCTATCGCCTTGGGAAAATCTCTCTGAACTCCTGGATACCAGTAATAGGCTTTTCCTATAACGGTTAGAGCAATTGCCTCCCCATGACGATAGCCTATGTTCCTAGCGATGCGTAAACTTTGTTCACAAGTCTTTATCGCTTGAGCTAAACCCCAGTCGTAAGGGGGGTTGTGAGATTGTCCCAAAGTGTTTAAAATATCTACTTGTAGACGCTGACCATCCTTAGTATTTATATTCTGAGCAATATCCCAAGCTCTGTTTAAGTTTTTTCTTGCTGGGTCTAATTTGTTCTCTTGTAGAAAATTAATTCCTTGTTGGAATAATTGTTTTGCTTGTTCTTCGGGTTGTCCATTCATGATCGTTAAGTTCCAAAATTATTGATATGCTGAAAAAGCCAAAAGTAAGAGGAATTTCCCACTTTGGCCTTTTAATTGGTTACTCATTTTGAGTGAGATATTCACTTAAATACGTTAAAGCTTTTGAATTTTCGACAAAATAAGTCAAGTGGTCACAAGCTACTTCTTGGATATTGGGAGTAATGTTTCTTCCTTCTGGAATATTCTTAATGCTGTCCACTTTCACAGCAATATCATTTGATTGACCCAAGAAAGGAAATTCAACAATTTGAGTGCGTAACTTTTGTATCAGTCGGTTTAATCGACTCGCTTTTCCCCCTTCTTCCTCCATTGCTGCCCGCTTAATAGAGGTATTACCAGCAATCACTGAATAAGGAATACGTGGATCGGGACTTGCAGCTAAGTCTCTGAGAAACGAAGAATTAGGCTTCATTTGGTCTAGTGCTACATCCACTACTTCTATCCCACTAACTAGACTCCCTAGCACTTTCACTGGCCAAGCAACCGTAGAGAAGCTATTGAGTCCAATTCCCAAAGCCACTGTCGCTAAATCTTGAACCGTTGACCAAGGAGAACCTGCATTGGGAGTCCCTAACATAACTAAATGTTGGACAACCTGATTACCTCCTTCTCGCTCGATAAACCAACGGGAAACTAACCCTCCCATAGAATGAGCGACAATATGTAGAACTTTACGGTGATTGACTGTCAAACCTACATCTTTAAGTTTATTTTTGAGAATGCGAGCAATTTCTGGAATGTCATAGAACAAAGTTGTTCAGCTTGGTAATAGCTATAGTTAACAATGCGGGAGCAATGTTTTTCAAGATAGGCAATGAAGTTCTTAGCTTGTTTGCCCCGACAATGTTCAAATAAAGCTTTAGCTTTTTCTACTTGACCATGCCATAAAAAAGTTTCAGCAGCTTTGAGTCGCTTTAAAGAACCACCAACTTTATAAAGATTTTCCTTGAGATGATACCAATCTAATATTTCCCAACGCTGAAAATTCTCGAGTTGACCAAACTCTTTGACCAGATTCCACACACCATCATGACCTTTAGCTTTCTTTCCAGCGCAAATTCACTTGCCCACACTTGGGAGCGTTCTTGTTCGTAAAACTCTTGCCACGCATCTTCCGCATCTTCAGAACGTAGTACTTGATCGACAAATTCTTCTACAATTCCAAAGGCGGCGTCTCCGGGTTCAGATGAAAATTCTTCTAGTTCTTCAATGCATTGAGACTTCACTTGTTCGTACAAAATGCTCAGTTTTTCCTGTACTTCTTCAGCTGAGGGAGTTAGGCTGAGATTGAATGTTTTTCTATCAGGTGTAATTGGGTCGAGATGTTGGCGGATGCGATGTTGAAACAAATTACGATATGAAAGTTGAAATTCTGATATAATTTCAAACCCTTCTTTGAGTTTTTTGAATGAATCAAATAAATCAGGCTTTTCTGCCATGTATTTGAGAAACTCTGCTCCCCGATTTTCTGTTAAACCTCCTAGCTGACCAGCGTCTACTAGCACTTCTGTTACCTGAGATTTCACCCCATTGATTAATTCCTCAAGACCACCATCTATCTTTAAAAATTGTCGTGAAAGGTGGGTGCGGCACTTATTTAAGAAAAAGTTATAAGCATTTTCATAAGAACCCTGCTTAACATTTCTCTCCTTTTCTATTACTTCAATAGTTGGAATTACCTCTTGCTTGCTTTGTTGGCAGTATTGCTTGACCTGCTGTATTTTATCTCCGAAGGCTTTTGCTATTTTTTGTTTCTCACCGCTATCCCTCAGTTCCGTTAGTAGTTCCTCCAACCCGTCATTTAAAGCTTGCCAAATAGGACGAAATAGCCTGCGAAATTCTGTTGGGGTGATGGCATCTGCTACTGCCGCTGGACTACCTAATGTACTACGAGCTTTGGCTAGTTCGCTATTAACATTTATGTGAATTCGTGCCAGTTCTTGCTCACAAAATGCTGAATATTCATTGTCTAAACGTTCGATGTTCTCAACCAAATAATCGAGAACGCGATCAAGTATTTTGGTATTTGCCTCTTCTGGATTGGCACAGTTAGCGATAATGACAGGTTCAACTACTTTAATAGGTGTCTGATTGAGTCTGTTCAACAAGAATTCGCATTGTTGCAAGTTGTCACCTTTGTTTGAACTAACCTCTGTTCGATTGAGAATCATAAAAGACCATTTGCTAATTGGCAGGCGATCAAACAAAGCCTGCTTAGCTGTGCTATATAATTCGATATCGTATTTCAGCCAGTCGTCCCCAGCTACCTTGGGTAAGCGGACAAACATCACAGCATCCACTTCTTCACCCAAAATCCGGATCAATTGTTCTTCTGCACCTATTCCTGTATCGCCCAACCCAGGCATATCCACTAATGCAATATTTGCAATATCAGTGTTGGGATATTCACAAAACAGGTGTACTTTTTGGATTGCTAAGTAGTTGAAATAATTGCGATCGCCTTTGAGATCATCCTGAGCAACGAATTGCCTAATGTCCTTTTGTTCAATCTGTCGGGGTGATGGTGCAGTTAGTAAATCTTTATACTCATCAAGATTGTTGTGATACTTTTGCAGATATCGATACATTGCATCGCTAATTGGATCTTTAGCAAGATTGTCCGGTAGTTCAGGAAGAGGTAGAGCGAACTCTTCGACTGTATCCGGCGCTTTTCCTAAGCTGAGTTTTTCAAAATAAGGTTTGATGATTTGTTTTAGGAATGATTCCTCTGTATGAAACCAAACCATGCCGTAAGTAGCAACTTTCGGCTGATGATATATAATGCTACGAGCGCCAGTGCAGTGTCCTTTGTCACCATCAGGAATTTCATTTTTAGAGAGTCCGGTTAAGCTCTGAAGCAGGCGACTCTTTCCTTGCCTTGCCATCCCAACTACCCCCAGGTTAAGTGTTGGACGGTCAAAACGAAGTCTCAGTTTTTCCAGTGCTTGCTGCTCATCATGAATACTTTTTAAAATATTTGAAAAATCAAGCTCTTGCAATGGTTCTAGCTTAGTCAGTGGTCGAACTTGGCGTTCGCTTGTAGGTAAAATTTGGGAACCAATAGTTCCCACTTCATCCGATATCTCATTTTGGGAACCATTGGTTCCCATTATTATGTTGTCAACTACATTTGAAGCAGCTATTAAATAATTCACATGGCGGTGAGTATACCCGAATCGAGAGCGGCAATATTCCTCAAACGTCTTGTGGGTCGAGCGGTACAATCTGCGATCGCGCAATTCCGCCAGCGCCTTTCCCGCCTCAAAAAACGCTCTTTCCACACGGCGCTCTAAATGCAGGCGATCGCGCTGTTCCGTTTCAGACAACACTGTAATGCGCTGTCATCGCTTCATCTGCACACACTACAAAGACGGTTCATTACCAGTGCAAGAACAACAAGCAACACCCTGCACTACTGAGAACCTAATCATGGTGCAGATTTCCGTTGAATGTGAAAAATTCGGTTTCGACATCCTCGATGATGGCATTTACACTGGCGATCGCAAACTGGGCGAAGTCGGGCAGACTGACGCTAGCTGGTGGTTCACACGCGCCACAGACGAAACGCAACAGCGCATATCCTGTGATTCAGCGTTGGATGCTGTGTGGTGGCTGTCGATGGTGAAAACTTCACCCAGCATTGAGCCAACATTTGAAGAATTGCTAGACCGACCGTTTGAGATGCTGACTGCCCAAGATTGGGAACTGTTACGGGAGTATGAGCCAATTGCAGAAAGTCGGGAGTTGGTAACGGCGTAATTATTCTCACACATCAGGGCGATCACTCGACATTCACAAGCAAAGCGATCGCTCATCAACTACTCGCTTATTCAACTTTTTCCCCATTAAATCAATGCAACCCACAATATCAATCCCCCAACACTGGGGCTACCCTCGCTTTGCCTTAGAACAGCGTACACAACAAGGCATCATCGCCGGACTCCCCTGCCCTCCCTTTAGCCTCGCCGGAAAGCGCCTTGCATCCCAAGACGAGCGTAACCTGTTCGGGGAATTCTTTAGAATCCTTCGCTGTGTTCGACCGCACTGGGCGATTGTGGAAAACGTTCCCGGACTCATTACTGCTGAGGGAAGTGGATTTTTCCGCACTGTACTCTGGGAGTTTGCCCAGATGGGGTTCGATGTGCAGTGGGGAGTGCTTTCGGCAAACCAAGTGGGGGCTGTCCACAAGCGAGAACGAGTTTGGATTATTGCTACCGACTCCCAAAGCTCAAGATGGCGAACATCCCGGTATAAGTACCCACAAGCCGGGACAAACATTGCATTTGTCGGCTGCGGTAATCATTGCAACTTCCAGAGATCATCACAAAATGACAACTCAGTTGAATACGGAGCCAGAGCGATCGCTCAATGTACATCTAGTGGAGGCGATGATGGGTTTCCCGCAATGCTGGACGGATGTTTGCTTACCCACACAGGACTTACAAACTGGCTGTGTGCTGCCACAATCCCCAGCTTTAATCGGCTCACTCGTACTGAAATTGCAATTAGAGAGCGCGAACCTGGAACCATCTAAACTGGCTCAAATGCTTATGCAACAAAGCTTTGATGCCGCGAACCTAACTGACTGGAGAACCAGTGGTATCCCAGACACTGCGATCGCACACCGGAGGCGGGAGATAACGCCTTCCCCTTGTTCGCCTTTATAGCAATTCGATTCATTTTCAGTAATTAAATCCGAATAATCAGCTAGCTGCTAACCATTGGCACGAATGGGTAGTTAATTCCGCCGTTGACCCCAAACTCACTGCCCTGAATGTCTGTTCTCTAATTGGTTCGGAAGTATACGAGTACCTTTTATACGCTCTGCCTCAAACTGCCAGACGTAACGATGGGCGACTGCGCGATGGCTACTTGAAAAGATATGCCCACGTAGAGGAGGGTGCATGGTGGGTTAGTGGACTCGACCCGCTTAACGACTGGCTACCGATGGACTGGGGACGGATGAAACCAGATTACCCTCGTTTGGAATGGGATAAAACTACAAACGAACAAACCCAAAAACCAGTCAAGTACGAGTCACCCCCCAAAACTCCCAATCGTGTCACCTACCTGAGAGTCCCCCTTCACATTTGGCGGTTGATAGCCCTGCGTTATGACGTGCCGATGCCAGAACATATTACTGTTACTGAAGAAGGTGAAGCACTCTTGTTCTGGGCTTGGGTCATGGCACACCCTGAAATCCCAGTATGCCTTATGGAGGGCGAGAAGAAAGCCGCTTGTCTTCTGACTTTAGGGTATGTAGCGATCGCACTTCCTGGAATCTGGAACGGTCGAGTCGGCAAGGAAGACTTGGAATACCTGCACCCCGATTTAGTCCCAATGGCGCAAAAAGGGCGGAAATTCGTTATTCTATTCGACTACGAAAGCAAGCCCAAAATCAAACAGCAGGTTTTTGCTGCTACTCGCCGCACCTGTCAAGTAATTCTCCAACTTGCTTGCCAATGTGAAGTAGCTGTTTTGCCTGGGCCAGAGAAAGGAATTGATGATTGGGTTGTAGCTCTGGGGAAAAAAGCTGATAAAGCCGTCAGTACGATGATTGCTGATGCCTTAAGAATCAGCGAGTTCAGCCAAAGATTTTTCATTAATCGCGCCAGGGGGCTTTGCAAATACAAGCCCCATGTGATAGTTAATACTCGTTATCTCTCCACTGTCATCCGCTCCCTGCCTCAATCGGGGTTAGTTTGCTTGGCTTCTGACATGGGGACTGGCAAGACCGAAATTTTGGCGATGATGAGAATTGATAACCCCCAACTCAGCTTTTTGAACAACGGGCATCGGGTTACTCTTTTGAAGAATTTGAGCGATCGCTTACAAACTGCCATGTACTCTGCAATTTCTTGCGGTGACTGGGCTAAAGCCAAAGCACTGAGTATCACTGTAGACTCATTGTATAAGATGGCGAACGATTTACAGGCAAAAGATATTCTTTTTATTGATGAGGCTTGTCAGTATCTTTCGCAACTGGGTTTGTCCACTGAGTCGCGGCGACCACTTGAAGATGGCAAGCGGGTTCGGTATTATCGGCTCAATCCTGATGATGTCGAGTTTGTCCAAAATGTATTGGAATATCGGCAACGGCAACGGGAGCATAGGAAAGGAAGCGCCAAGAGTCGCAAGCTCAGAATGCGGCACATAAGGCTCGGATGCAAGCTCAGTATGGAATTAACGCGCCGTCCACACCCCCCAATAATGAAGATGGAAGTAATAATTGGGGGGGTATGGACACAGATGAAGCAGACAGTATTTCTTGGTGGGAACGGGTTAAATATTATGCTCAGTTGGCGATTGAGCGTTTCCAATCCGGTGTGGAATCGGTTAAAGAATTGCTCAGTACACTAACGAGTGATGAGCGTTGTGGGGTGATGCTAAAGTTTGATGAGCTTAGTCCAGACAAGTTTGCTCAACTGGTGGCAGATGCGCCCGATTGGGTCGAGTGGATAGGCTGAGAAAGTGGGGCTTACTATTAACCACTTTACTTGTTAGGTTAAAAATACTACTTGGTTTCACACAGTTCACGCTGACTATTGTTGGCGAGACAATTGCTTCACAAAATTCTGATGCTCAACGGTTGTTAATCCTTGCTGCACTATCTCAATTACTTTCGCTAAATTTCCGGCTAACAAGGCTTCTTTATCTAACCATAATCCTGGGAAAACTTCACTTTTGATGATTCCTTCCGAATTGGAGTCTAGCAGAATATACTTACCTTTTGTTAATCGAAACCAATCCAGTTCTCTGTCTTGAAACCGCCAAACGATATATTCTTGTACTTGATTACGGCGATAAACCTTGAGTTTATCATGTATATCAATTGAAACAGTACTGGCAGCCACTTCCGCAATTAATTCTGGCGCACCTTCCACGTAACCATCTTCACTAATATTGGATTGTCCCCCGACTTCAATTCTCAGCAGTGCATCTGGTTGAGGTTCATTATCTGCATCAAGGCGTACAGTACAATTATCTCCTAATTGAACTCCAGGCGTTAAGGCTTTATAAAGCATCAACCAACCAATAATTGCGGCATGGGGTTCACCATGTTGGGTAATTCGTAGTGGGGATGCCATGTAAACAATTCCTTCGATTAATTCTACTTTTTTTCGGTCTGGCATCGCATGATAACGGCGTTCAAACTCGCTTTGAGTCAGTCTGTCACCGTTTTCCAGAGCAGGAATTGTGTTTTTTGGCGCGATGTCTTCGACATAGCTAAAGTACGCACTTGAAGTCATAGCTGGAATATTAAGAGGAGGAACTGTAGGGAAAATATTTTGCTTCTATCCAGATTTTAAAACATTACTATGCTGATATCGCAATCCCAAATCATTTGTCACAAACAAGATCCCCGACTTACCGACGTAAGACAATCGCATTTAATCTACGGGAAAAACTCAGTCAGTGCAATCGCCTTTCCCAGATACGGCAATCATCGACCACCCCAAAGCTTCCAAGTCTTGGGTATTGGCATAGAGCTGGCGAAGCTGTCACCAAGTGCAAACTAAACGGTTTAGTTTAAAAACAGAGCATAACTATAGACGTTTCTCTTTGAGTCAGGCGATCGCTATCGCTTCTTGTGCAATCATGTTAAGAGCGTAACCGCCCGTCGTTGGCGATACCCAAA
>NZ_JAIVFS010000127.1 GCF_020829645.1 Nostoc mirabile CHAB5784
ATTTGATTACTTCTCAATATTTCCGACATAGCAGCGCCTGTATTGTTCACAGTCTTCAAGGAATTTCAAAAATCTCAGCAAATCAGAGCATTTTTCTCTCACCAGAGACATAAAAGAGCGTTAAAGACATGATACTACTGAGGAGCGTCGGTATAACCTGAAGTTGAGGGTTAAACCGACGCAATTTTTGATAATTTCTACTCTACCGGAATGGTACGTCTAAATTCATCAATTAATTCATCCAGTTCTTCCAAAGCCTGATTTACATCAACTCTCAAAGTTCCCAAATTTGGTTGCTCCAGTAGCCCTAACAGGTACTCGCGTTTGCTTTGAACTGCGACAATTCGTTCTTTTATAGTCTGTATATCCATTATTTTTTTCCTATCTTTAACTACCTTTAAATTTAAAGTTAACTCAAAATCCAACATTCTGGGGCATCAATTTTTTAACGTAGACGCAAAGCGGTGAAGCAGCGCGGTCTTCTCCCAAGGGGAGACGATGCCGCGCATAGCGCAGCGTAAAGCCTTCTCTTCGAGACGCTGCGCGAACGGCATGGCAACGCTATGAGCGAGTCATCGAGCGTCTGGGGGTTTCCCCCATGAGCGACTGCTGTTAGCGCAGCGAAAGCGTTCGCGAGTGCGTCTCGTAGAGAGGTACGAGCGTCACCCGGAGGGCTTGCCGCAGGCTACCACAGAGGCGCAGAGAAGCCAGTGCGCCCTTGCGGTTAAGAGACTTGTTCGCTCTTAGCGTTCCCGAAGGGTAGCAACTGGCGCGACACCGAGAGAAGAAAGAAATGCTTAACTGAACTGTATTGCTATATAAGGAAGGCAGAACCTCTTGACTTCTTAGCGTGTCAGTCTTAACCTAGCAATTTTGAGTTGGTTGAATATTACTATCTAGGAACGATGTTCTTTCCTAATTAGTTATTCATAGCCGATGATAATAAAACTGAGGTATTCATACTTTATACTAATTTAAGCTCATGCTACGCCAAATTTCTTTGGGAACACTCGGTTTAACTATCGGCGGCATATTAACCATCATGGGTTTCGTCGCCTATAGTGCTGATAATGCCACATTAAATCTTGTCGGATTTTTTTACGGGATTCCTCTATTGTTGGGAGGGTTGGCGCTGAAAGCTAATGAACTCAAACCAGTACCCTTTACCCAAACTACGTCACCGTCAGCATTGATATTGCGGGAACAGCAAGCAACTGATACTCAAAATAAAATTCGCAAAGACATCACCCGATATTGTTACGGTCAAGATGCTCATCTAGATACAACACTTTCTTTTCTGGGTTTGAGTCCCTCAGACCAGGAACGACCAACAGTAACAGGCTTGCGAGAAACAGAAGTTAATGGTAGCTATGCCCTAATTTTAGAATTTGATTCACCGCTAATACCAATTGATGTCTGGCAAACAAAGCAGGAAAAAATGACCAACTATTTTGGCCCTGGATTGAAGGTTGAAATAACGCAGCCATCTGAAAATACAATTGAGCTAGCACTGATCAATACTCAAAAAGGGTCACTAGTCACTAGTCAATAGTCAAGAACAAAAATTCTCGTTACCCAAACTCGATTCTTTTATGTAGCAATCCTGAATCAAACGCGCATATCCCTTACTTATCAAAGAAGTTGGGGTCTGCACAATACGGTTAAGATAAGCAGGGGAGCAGGGGAAGCAGGGGAAGAAAGAGGGTATTGTTGAGTAATTCTTCTCTCACCCTGCTTCTAATACTGCGTAGGTTAAGCCTAAAATATAACTCCAATGTATGTTGGGTTGAGGAACAAAACCCAACATTTTCAAGGCTTTGTTGGGTAACACTTAAGTTCAACCCAACCTACAAATCTACTGTCTGTTATGCTACTTCTTAATTGACTTTTTTCTTCTTTACCGCTAACCAAAAAGTTACTTTTCTAAACGAACTGCATACCACTGCAAATATTGCCCAGGAGCAATATCTAATTCGCAGGTGGTGTCAAGTAAATATTGTGCTTGAGCTTCCGTAGTATCAAACTTTTGCAAATCAGGCGGCAAATCTTGAATTATGAGTTGTTGGAGAGTTTTTTTGAGCTTTTCTAATAACTCTGATTGTGTCAGAAATTGTTCTGGTTGATTTGTTTCTAGAACAACAAAGTGATCTTGCTGATACATTAATGAGTCTGGCATTTGAAAGATTTAGTGAATGTAAATAGAATTTGATTTTTGGATGAAATAAAGATGGCAGTTTTATATGTTAATTCTGAAGTAACTGTCAAATTTAGTTGTTCAATAAGTCTTAATTTAGCATATCTAACTTTATAGAATATTAGCTAGTAAATCGCTATCTTTTATAAGAAATAACTATAATTTTTAATTTAGCTAAAATATATCGGAATTAAATAATAATTTTTAATTATTTTATTAACCCAGAGTTACTCGACAAGAAAGCTTTCTACCAAGGTACATTTATATTCTATGTAATTATACTAGACATCCGTAACCCTTGCCGAATAGACTAAATAAATTTGATTCAAGTGATATTAATATTTAGTCTTAACTATCTTCTGAGCGCACTTGTGATTTTTGCTTTGCCCTGTATCGTTAGGTTTATAAACTAACTACACAACTAAATAAGTAAGGTCTGCATTTGCAATTTTTAAAAAAATCGCAATTTTACTTTAACAATGGGGAAATATAAAAGTAACATTTCCTCCCCTAACCATAGGCGAACAAAAAGGTAAAAATTGCCTTCGTGTTCCAATTATAGATTGTCTATGCAACTTAGTTATCTACCGCTTGCTTGGCTCAGTAACACAAGAGCCTCTATTGTCAAAAAACAGTTGATTGTGAAGCCAGACACACCTTTGCCGCAAATTCTGGCATTGATGAAAAGAGCGATCGCCCCCATGCGATTGAGTTGCATAGCCTTTTTCAGGATACTTCTGCAAGTGGAAGGCAACTCATGTCAGGCATAACTCCATTTTCTGTTCCTAAGCAACCACCACTGATTCTAGTAGCTGATGATGACAAAACCATCCGAGTATTGTTACGTAAAGCTATGGAACAAGAAGGTTATCGAGTGGTTGACGTTAATGATGGTAAGCAATGTTTAGATGCTTACGAGACTATCAAACCGGATATAGTTTTGCTAGATGCTGTAATGCCTGTAATGGATGGTTTTACCTGCTGTAAGCACTTGCTCCAGATTGCCAGGAATAATTTAATCTCAGCCCTTGCAACCTTTGATACTGACTCTGGACTTAATAATACTGTGATCTCCAAGATATGGGAGCGCACTCCTATATTGATGATCACATGCTTAGATGATGAAGAATCCGTAGACCGTGCTTTTGAAGCAGGGGCGACTGATTATGTCACTAAGCCAATCCACTGGCCTGTATTGCGCCAGCGATTGCGTCGCCTGCTACAGCAAGCGCAAGTATACAAACAGTTAGAGGCGGCAAACCAAGCTTTGCACCACCTCGCCAATGTAGATGGCTTAACTGAGTTGGCAAATCGTCGTCGTTTTGACGATTATCTCAATACTCAGTGGATTAATCTGGCACAAGAGGAATCTCCCCTGTCAATGATTTTGTGTGATATCGACTATTTTAAATTTTATAACGATAAATATGGTCATCCTGCTGGGGATGTCTGTTTACAAAAGGTGGGTGCTGTATTAAGCCTCAAGGCGCAAAAACATCAGGATTTAGTAGCGCGTTATGGTGGAGAAGAATTTGCTGTGATTATGCCATACACCCCTGCATCTGGCGCAGTTCACGTTGCCGCAGCGATACAAGCGGGAATCAAAGATTTGCAAATTGTTCACGATGGATCTGCGGTGAGTCAGCATGTCACGCTAAGTATGGGCGTGGCTACTGTTGTGCCCACTTGGGAATCCTCACCTTCAGATTTGATTGTCCGGGCAGATAAAGCACTCTACCAAGCAAAGGCCGGGGGACGCGATCGCTTTATCTCAAGTTCTTAGTTGTCATTAGTGAATGACCAATCTCTAAGAAGGATAAACTGGTAGTGTGAAGTGGAACCATGCTCCGTTATTGGGAGCAGAGTCTACCCAAATTTGACCATAATGTGCCAGGATGATGCGTTGGCATAAACAAAGACCAATCCCATAACCTTCTGTACCTTCATCCCGTTGCAGGCGAAAGTGATTTTCAAAGATGCGATCGCGATTTTCTACAGGAATACCAGGCCCAGTATCGCCGATACTAAACTGAACTTTTTGGGTAGTGCGATGCAATCCGGCAATGCTAATCTTGCCACCTTCTGGGGTATATTTGATAGCATTATCCAACAGATTCACCAGCACTTGGCGGATGCGTTCTGGGTCTGCATATACATAAGGCAGGTCATTAGGAATATCTGTTTCTACCTCTTGGGATTTGGCGGTGTAGCGATCGCACAATTCTTCTAGTACATCTAAGCACACTTTACCTAGCTGTACCTTTTGTGGTAAAATGGGTAATTCTGTATCTTTGCCACGACCTACCTGTAAAAGGTCAGCAATCATCCGGTCAATAATCTTAGTTTGATTGCGGGCTTGTTTTAATAAATGCGCCGTCATCGATGGCTTGAGGCGCTGGAATTGCCCCGTCTCTAAATTGTAATTAGATTGAAGAGTTTCAATGGCGATCGCGGCAGCAGTTAGCGGATTACGGAGATCGTGCGCCAGCATAGCAATCACCCGGTCTTTAAACTGTAGCTGCTCTTGAAGGTTATCTTTTTCCTGTTTCAAGCGAAAAATTTCGTCTGAGAGTCGGATTAGTTCCACAGAAACAGCAACTGAACGGATAGTGGATTTGGGTGATGTCGCCCTAGCATTGTCGTCTATACGTTCTTGTAAGTCTTCCTGTACTTTTAAGAAGGTGTCTACAGCAGCTTGCCAGCGAGGCCACCAGTTTTTCAATTGCGCTATGATATTACTCCCAGCCAAAACCTGTCGTGGTTCCGGATGGATTTTGATTAAAGCTGGCGTTGCTATCAATTTAAAGTGTTCTGCTAAGTAAGGTTGTTGTCCAACATCGATAGTTTCAAGTTCAAAACTATACTCAGCCTGCAATTCTTTTAAGTAAGCACGGATTCGCTGCACTTGTTGTCGGGACTTGGGTCGTCCATCGATAAACAGTAGCAGCTGGAGTGGAGCCTCAGAATAAATAGGCTGATCCTGGGAAACTTGCATGTAATCGTGTTTCAGCACTGGTAACAACCCGGCGACGCTTTACAGAAAGTAAAATAGACTGACGGTTGTCGATGGTCGTTGTTTTTTCTTCAATTTAATATCTATCTATTTTAGATTCTTAATACTCCTATCAGTTCTGCGTTTTTGACATCAGACATATCTTTTTCAGGCTTTTGCCCTGTTTTGGTTAACTTTATCTCCAAGAAACACCCAAGCCCCTTGAATATAAGTCTTAATTTGCCCTGAAGCAAAAATTTTCGCCAAAGCTAGCAGGTGAAAGGTTTAACACTATGTCAATTCGAGTACTTGCTTTGAACAAGTGATCACCGAAGCAAACGCAGATGCTAATTGTATCTAATCTATCAGGAAGTTGTTAACTGTTCAGACCAAGTTTGTAGAGGGCTTTCTCAACCGCCAGTGCATCCGATGAAGTGTCTTTTTTGCCTCTACCCAATCCTAGTAATGATTGGGAAAACAGTCACAGCTAACTATGTACTGTCTCTATAACTTGCGAAGCGCACCCTCTGCCCAGCCTTCCTAAAAGAACCCCTACCCTATACCAGAAGAACAGGGGATGGATTGCCAAAGAGAAAACTTTGGATAACATAGAGGCGATGCCAAAGGCGGTAAACTACGCACTTTTAGAGAAAGCAATCACTGCTTTCGAGGCTGCCAAGAAACTCTTGACTATAGCAAAAGTAGCACTTACCCCAGAAAATCAATTTAGAGATACTAGGGAAACTGCTTTGCTTATCACCCCGGCCCCCAAGAACCACAAACTTACGCTAAGTTCCTAGAATTGCTTAATAGTGGCATTTCCACCTATTGCCTTATTCAGCTTACCATCGTCAGATGAATAATTTCCAGAATCGATTGTAAGCAAGCGTTAGCTTTCTTTATCTATTCCCCTCCTTGGGTGAGGCTAAAGGGGCGCTTTATTCTTAGTCTATCACTTCAGTTGCTTGGCGTAGGCTTTGCCCGCACTTCTCTACGAGACGCTGCGCGAACGGCTGCGCTCAGTGACCACCGTAGGCATCGCATTACAACTAGTGCATCTGGAAGAAGATTAAAGCTTTTGCTAGCTACACTCTTCTTTGGTGAGTTAACAATCAGTTATCCGTGCCAATTGAATATTTCCAGAACTATCTAAAAATTTGATTCTCAATCTAGTAGTCTGCCAGATTAATTTTGATCAGTTAGTATGGGTGGCTCTAGCTCTCATCTAAGCAGACTCCCTTAACCTGTCATAATACCTGTGAGCTTAGAGCATCCAAATCACAAAACTCTTATCTAGCAAGTATTTCAGGTTTATTTCTGTTTTTTTTCCAAAAATGTTAGTTTGCCAGAATTTTAGGGAACTCTATAAATAAGCATAGGAATTATCAAAACCTAATGGCTGTAAAACAAAGACAATACGGTAGCTTTTTGCTACCGTTTACTCATTTTTAGAGATATCATCTTCACCAACAGAGACATTTACGAAGAAGACGCCGTGAGTCTGTAGTGTCTTTTGGTAATATTAAGAGTTAGAAAAGCAGAGAAAGCAGGGGAAGCAGAGGGAGAATGCCCAATACTTCGGCAACCCTCAGTACAAGTACCCAATGCCCCATGACCCATTCCCCATTCCCATTTAATGAACAGTCTGCGCTAGGGTAGGAATTGAAACTCAATTTTGTGATTTCCTGTGCTTCCCTGTAAACGTCCAGCTGTATTTCTAATTTGGGCTGTTCTACTGACTTCGTTAACAGCCTGTGCTAACAGTCCAGTCGCCAAAAACCTTGAGCAATCTTTGGCGGCAGATCCAAACCTGCAAAGCAATCCAGTTGTCTTTGGAGAATCTCAGGGTAATCAACCGCAAGCACAGCAAAACGAATCAACAGTTCAGTTACCACCTGATTTCCCCAAAGATATCCCCCTATATTCCAATGCCAAACTACAGGAAGTTACACCTGCTAGCGGCTCAGAAAACAGAGTCTCAACTCGTTGGTTGAGTTCTGACCCCAGCAACTTTATTGCTAGCTTTTATAGTAGCCAGTTTCAAACAAATAACTGGCAGATTTTGCAACAGCCAACAGATGATGCGGGAGGTGCTTTTGAGGCACGTCGTAACGATTTGCTGTTGAAGGTTTCCATTCAGCCTAAATCAGTTACTAATGCCACACCTAATCAACCCCAAACAGCCACTGAATTACTGATTGAGTACGTACCGAATAGTACGGCAACGGCACAACCTACCTCAACTACAAGTCCTAACGAAACTACTAACGCCGTTCCTCAACCAGGAGATTCCCAGTTTATTGGCCCGGTACCACCCGCAAACTTGGCAGCACAGCTACCAAGCACAGCTAATAACCAAACAACTCCTACAGCCACAGCCGAATCTCAGGAATTCAACGATCTGAATAAGGCACCGCAAGAATGGCGGCAACACATCCAAGATTTGGCTGCATTAGGTGTTTTGTCTATAGAACCAGAAGCAACCAAGAGTAACTCTACTACGACAACAAACCAGTTTGAACCCGGTAAAATCGTTACACATCGGGAATATGCTCGTTGGCTAATTGCTGCTAACAATGCTATGTATGCCAGCAATCCAGCTAAACAAATTCGCTTGGCATCAGAAACTACTCAACCAGTTTTTAGTGATGTGTCTGCAAAAGACCCTGATTTTCCAGCAATTCAGGGATTAGCCGAGGCTGGGTTAATTCCCAGTCCTTTGTCTGGAGATTCTACAGTAGTTTTGTTTCGTCCTGATGCACCGCTAACGCGGGAACAGTTGCTGCTGTGGAAATTACCTTTAGATACTCGCCAAGCTTTACCCTCTGCTAACTTAGATGCAGTCAAACAAACCTGGGGCTTCCAAGACGCGGCGCGAATTGACCCCAAGGCATTAAGAGCAGTGTTGGCTGATTACCAAAATGGCGAACAATCGAATATTCGGCGGGTGTTTGGTTATACGACTCTGTTTCAACCCAAAAAACCAGTAACTCGTGCTGAGGCTGCTACAGCTTTGTGGTATTTCGGCAGTCAGGGTGAGGGTGTATCGGCTACTGAAGCTTTGAAATTAAAGCGAAGTTAAAGCGATGCCTACGATGAGCTAGACCATTATGTTGCGGTTAATCCGTCGCTAGCGCATAAAAGTGGGCAATTTCCACGCTTTAGCATGTAAATTTTGCCATTTCTTTGTAATATAGCTATTTTTTATCAAGAAAATGTAAATCTAACTATTTTCAGCGTTTTTACCTGTGTTTAATAAATTTTTGAGGAATAGTTAAGTAAAACAACGTAAATTAACTCAATAGGCAACTTAGTTTTGAAGTAAGTTAAAAAACAAGTTGTCAGACTATCACCCTTTCATTACTTTTAAACAAATTAAAAATACCATAGGTAAAACGAAGATGAAAAAACAAGCTGTAGCAGCAGGATTTATTCTCTTATCTTTCATGTTGCCGCTCAAAGCGAGTGCTGCGAGTTTTACCAAATTTTATGTATTTGGCGACAGTCTTTCTGATACTGGCAATGTTTTCACTGCTACTGGTGGTTTAGTGGCTCCGACAACAGCCATTCCCCAAGATCCACCCTACTTTCAAGGGCGTTTTTCCAATGATCAGGTGTGGGTAGACTACCTGGGAGATCAGCTAGGATTAAAACCCTCTCCATACATTACTTTAAATACTACTATTCCCAATCAAGGTATTAACTTTGCTGTGGGCGGTGCTAGTTCTGGTCAGGGTAATGCTGTTGTTCCTAATGCACCGTTACCGGGAGTACTAGAGCAAGTCGGCTTGTTGACGCAACCGATTCTACAAGGCAATCAGAAGCTTGATCCAAATGCTCTTTATGCTGTATGGGGAGGTGCAAATGATTATGTGTTTGGTCAAGCTACCAATGCGGCTCAAACAGTCCAGAATTTATCAAATGCAGTAGGATTACTTGCCTCATCTGGCGCAAAAAATATTTTAGTCTTTAACTTGCCTGATTTGGGCAAGATTCCATTCGCATTCGCAGGTCTATCTAGCAACTTGACTGGTCTAACAAATGACCATAACAAGAGATTAGCAGAGGAACTAGGCAAATTTAGCAATAACTCAGATTTGAATCTGATCTCTGTTGATGTGTTTTCCCTATTTAATCAAGTACAAGTAAATCCAGGTAAATTTGGGTTTCAAGATGTGGCTAACCCTTGCGTAATAGGGAATTTCCAGACAATCATCAGTGTATGCCCTCAACCAAACGATTATTTGTTCTTTGACTCTGTGCATCCAACAACAGGGGTTCATAAGTTAGTTGCAGATACTGCACTGGCAGCAATTGAGGCTAAGTCTGTTCCTGAACCTGCGATAAACTTAGGGATTTTAGCGGTTGGTGCTTTTGGTGGGGTAGGAATGCTGAAGCGTCAACAAAAAAGAGCAGCATTGATCACAGCAGACCGGGTTTTTGATGGACAATTGTCTCATACAACAGTTGAAAACTGAACTAACTGTATTGATGTGGGATTACGATCGCTTATTTCAAATTATTGAAGAATTGGTCATGCACCATTCTCCTAGTGGTGCAGAAGCTGAGATTAACCAGTTGTTGATGCAACGATTTGCGGCGCTGGGTGTAGAAGTCTGGTGCGATCGCGCCGATAATATTATTGCCAAGATTTCAGGAAAAAACCCAGACCGAGCCATTGCCATCACAGCACATAAGGACGAAATTGGTGCAATTGTCAAGAGTATTGGTGATGAAGGTCGTGTCAAAGTCAGCAAACTTGGCGGTTCTTTCCCGTGGGTTTACGGCGAAGGCGTTGTCGATTTACTGGGAGATAACGAAACTATCAACGGTATTCTCAGTTTTGGTTCCCGCCACGTTTCCCACGAATCACCCCAAAAAGTGCAGCAGGAAGATACTACTGTCAAGTGGGAAAATGCCTGGATTGAAACGAAACTGACATCTGGTGAATTAGAAGCAGCTGGTATTCGGCCTGGAACTAGAATGGTGATTGGCAAACATCGCAAGCGTCCAATTCGGTTAAAGGATCATATTGCTGGTTACACTTTGGATAACAAAGCTTCTGTTGCGATTTTGCTAGCTTTGGCTGAAAACCTGAAGCAGCCAGTAGTCGATGTTTATTTAGTAGCGTCAGCAAAAGAAGAAGTGGGGGCAATTGGGGCCCTATTTTTCACCCAAAATCAGCCTTTGGATGCTTTAATTGCTTTAGAAATTTGTCCATTATCTGAGGAATATCCTGTTAAAGATGGGGAAAGTCCTGTACTTTTATTTCAAGATGCTTATGGAATATATGATGAGGGGCTAAATGGACAACTGCGCCATAGTGCCAAGCAACTCGATATGCCAGTGCAGTTAACAACTCTGAGTGGGTTTGGTAGTGATGCTTCAATTGCCATGAAATTTGGCCATGTTGGGCGTGCTGCTTGTTTGGCATTTCCCACACAAAATACACATGGATATGAAATTGCTCATTTAGGAGCGATCGCTAATTGTATCGATTTATTAAAATCTTTCTGCGAAACTGAGTTTGAGTGATATGTCGAGGCTTTGACTCAAAAGAGCGATCGCATATCAACCCAAAATAGCCAGAAAAAGGTTTTGCAAAGTCTGAAGGTCTGGCTCCTCAAGTTGCCCTAACTTTTTAATCACTAGCCCTTTATCTATGGTAGTCAAAACTGGTTTGATAATTGAAGGTTTGAGAAGACTAGCTACTCGCCATCCATTAATTGTGATTTCACCAAAGGAAGTTGCTGGATTTGCTTGACTGGTGATAGCTATCAATATTAAATCTGAACGCTCACGTTGATAGCTATTAGAACTCACAACTACTGCTGGACGTTTTTTAGTAGTAGTCTGGTCAGTAAAGGGAAACGGCACTAAAACAACATCACCAAATTCATAGTTTGTCATATTCTGCATCATCAGGGTTATCCCAGATTTTGAGCAGAACTGGTTCAGAAAGTTTTGCTGCTGCAAAGGTAAGGCTATGGTCTGTATTTTGCTGATCCAAAGAATCAATAAAATCTTCAACTAGCAAAACTTTTTCAGGAGGTAGCTTTTGAATTTTTTTAAGTAACCTTTGCTCTGAAATGCTATCAGCCTGCATTATTTAGATTCTCCTAACCTTGCCTGTATTGGTTGCTTTATGAATTCATTATAGTTTTTGGTTATCTCTAGCGATGAAGGCGATCGCTAATTGTATCGATTTGTTAAAAGCTTTCTGCGAAACTGAATGAGGTACTCACTGGTGGTACGGGTGCTGACAAATTCCTTTACAACACCGATGCTGCTTTTACCCCGAGTAGTGTTGGTGCGATCGCTGACTTTAAGAGTTCCCAAGGTGATCAAATTATCCTGGATAAAACTACTTTTAGTGCGTTCCCGCTTCGGGTTGCCGTAGGCATCGCTTCAACTGCGGGAGCAAGTTTTAGTAACAACAGTGATTTTGAAATCACTTCTTCAGCAGGGACTAGCACGGCAACAATTGTCTACGATCCTGTGAGTGGGCAGTTGTTCTATAACCCTAATGGCAGCGCGGCTGGTTTTGGTAGCGGTGGTCTATTTGCGACTCTAACTGGTGCGCCAACTCTTATGGCATTAAATTTTGTGGTGCAAGCGTAGTTTGTCCAAGACACCCTTTTTCAAACAGGACTTACGCAACTTGCCTAAGTCCTGACAATGCAAGCGTAAGTCCTACATCCATTTCCCGCCCTGAAATTCTTATATTTAGCTGTTTTTCGTTTGTCTCCTGTCTCTTAACTTTTAGTACTGTTCCACTCCTGCGCTGCATCTTCTACGGCTTTATCTACCGTCTTTTGCCCTAACATTGCTGCTTGCAAGTTTTCGTAAACTGCCTTTTGCAGTTTGTTGGAATCCTTCAAAGTAGGGGTTAATATTTCTGCCTGTTGCAGTTGTTGGGCAGTGATAACTCGTGCTTTTTCTACTGTTGAAGCATTAGCTGGAACATCTTTAAAGTAACTATCAGACAGTGCTTTGATTGTAGAAGGTAGGACATTTGCAGCTTTGGCAAAAGCTAACTGATTTTCGTCATTGGTGACAAATAAAGCAAACTTAACAGAGGCGTCTAGTTGTTTGCTATCGCGGGGAATAACCATGTTCATCACCGCGACATTTTTCTTACCTGTGTCACCAGTGAGTTGAGGTGCTATTCCCGAAGCTTGAGCAATTTTTGGGGCATTATTAGCGATCGTTTTCAGAAACTCTGGCCCAGAAGCTAGAAACGCAGTCTCTCCAGATTGGTATAAATCGATCGCGTGGCGATGTCCTTGCGTCAAAGCTTCTTTAGGAAGTAACCCTTTTTTATACAAGTCTACCCAATACTGAAACGCTGCCTTACCTGGTGCTGAATTAAACGCCGCTTTTCCCTGTGCATCTATTAGAGTGACTCCCATTTGCACGAAAGATTCCAGCACTTCACCAGAATCTTGCGGTACGAAAGTCACAAAAAAGGCATATTTGCCAGTTTTATCTTTAATTTGTTGTGCTGCTTGTGCCAATTCTGCGTAGGTTGCAGGTGGTTTATTGATACCTGCCTGTTTTAATAAATCGGTGTTATAAATGGTTAGCCGTGTGGTGAGATACCAGGGAATCCCAAAACTCTTGCCATTAAGCGTACAAGATTCCCAGATATTCGGTAGATAGGAGGAACGTACATCGTTTGGGACTTTCGCATCTAAATCTAACCAGGCATTTCGTCCCGCAAGTTGGGAAGCAAAATCCGGATTCAGGTTAACTACATCAGGTGGCGTTTTTGCTGAGACAGCTGTTAATATTTTGTTCTCCATCGCCGCCCAAGGTACATCGACCCAGTTAATCTTTATACCAGGGTTTTGCAATTCAAAATTCGCAATTAGGCTTTTGAAGTAGTCGGTAAATTGAGGTTGGAGTTGCATCGTCCAAAACTCAATAGTTGCCGCCCCTGAAGTAGCCTGTTTTGTACCTGTACCAACATTACTTGTGCTGCAACTTACAATCCAACTGGTTAATAAGCCCAGCAGTGTAAAAGCAACAAGTTGTTTAAATTTTCGCAATTGAATCATTTTCCCAGTATTTTTACGCTTGCTCAGTGTGAAAAGCTTAGATCAGAATTGTCGAGATTATCGGCTAAATAAATTACTTAGCACCAAGTCCGTTTCTTAGTATCATTTAAATTTTCAATTTAGCAGTCCAGCGGGCACAAATGTGGTAAAAAGCTTCAAAAGTCTGTTTGGCAAATCAAAAAAAGGGGTCGGCATTGAACTTGCTCCCGAACGGGTGAATGTAGTTCAGCTACGCAAGCAGGGTCAAGGCTTGAAACTAGAAACCTTTACATCGGTAGCAGTTCCAGAAGGCGTAGTTACCGATGGTCAAATCACCGATCCCGCAGCAATGGCACAATTAATTCAGCAGGCCCTAACTGAGAGCAAAATCAAAACTTCTCGCGTTGCTACTGGTGTACCAGGGCGAGATTCCATCGTTCGGATCATACCAGTGCCAGCAGAGTTAGATGATAAAGAACTGCGAGAAATGGTTCTCAACCATGAAGCAGGTTTATATTTACCCTATCCTCGTGAAGAGGCTGATGTAGATTATCAGAAACTTGGGTACTTTGTAGATGAAGATGGCATTGAAAAAGTACACGTACTTCTAGTAGCCACCCGCAAGGAGATAACGGATACCTATATAAGTACATTCGAGCAGGCAGGATTACAAATCGATGTCCTAGAAATTAACAGTTTTGCTCTGATTCGGACTATTCGTGAGCAATTGCGACAATTTGGCCCGCAAGAAGCAGCAGTACTAGTTGATATAGAGTTTGACAGTACAGAAATCGCCATCATCGTTAACGGAGTGCCACAATTTTCGCGCACAGTCCCAATCGGGACTTATCAAATGCAAACTGCCTTAGCAAGGGCAATGAGCTTACCCACATCACGAGATATGGAACTGTTACATGGAATGGTTATTCCCCCAACTTCTCTAGACGGCGGGAAAACTGGGGTTACTGAAATCAATCCTGGTATGGCAGCCATATTGAGAGTATTGGGAGAACTAACGGATGAACTGCGCCGTTCCATCGATTTTTACCTAAATCAAAGTGAAAATTTGGAGGTAGCGCAGATTATATTAGCTGGCCCAGGAGGTGGACTCCAACAGCTAGATGAATTCTTTACCCAACGATTGAGCTTGCCAACTACCCAAATAGATCCAATCGGGGCTTTGTCTTTGGCAGTTGACACTGATAAATATCCACAGGTGCAACGCTCTGGCTTGGCGATCGTACTTGGTCTAGGAATGCGGGAGGTGTAACAAAATGTACAGCCTAGATGTTAACTTTCTTAAAGATCGCCTAGCATACCAGAAAAAGCCTGAGGGAAAAAGAGGAATATCCCTAAAGTTTCCTACTGGAGATTTGACACTACTGTATGTGGGAGTTGCAGTAGGTGTAGTTCTTCCAGCTTTATTGGGAATTGGTTGGTGGTTGTTGCAAGGGAAGATTGTTGAATTAGATGGTCAGATTGCACAACTAGACCAAGAAAGCAAGAGGTTAGATACAGAAATCGGAAATATTAATAAAATCAAAGCCGAGACGAAGGCAATTAAAGGGGAAACCCAAGCTTTAGTCACTGTATTTGACCAAATTCGACCTTGGTCAGCAATGCTGCAAGATTTGCGCGATCGCATCCCAGCAGCAGTGCAAATTAAGACCATCAAGCAAATCCCACCGATTGCGGCAGCAGAAGGGAAGCCAGCAAGCAATCCTGCTGGGGGGTTAGAAATTACCGGATTGGCTCGTTCTTTTAACGATGTCAATGATTTTTTATTGAGTCTACAACAGTCTCAATTCTTGAAGTCCACAGAAAGCAGAATTCTGACGGCAACGTTAGTAGATGCTCCCTCAATTCCAGGTATGAGTCAACCTGCTACCGGTGTAACAATTAAGCCGCCACAAGTAGTTGAATACACTATTCAATCGATTATGAATGATGTTCCAGCTTCGGAATTAATCCGGGAATTGGAAAAAAAAGGCACAGTGGGGTTAGTGACTCGAATTCGTAGTATCCAACAAACAGGAGTCATTTCAAAATGACGCTGAGTGATGATTTAAATTTTGCCGAACAAGGTGGAGAATTCGATCAGGCAACGCCAGCATCCTACACGCTATTTGGTATTGCCTTCACACCAAAAATTATTGGCATATTGGTGGGGGTAATTGGTTTAGCGGGAGCAGGTTATATATTATTAAACCTGTTAATGCCAGCTTGGGAAAGCTATCAGCAGCAGCAAGCCAAAAGCTCTGAATTGCAAGGGCAAATTGAGCAAAAAAAAGCCAGTATCAAAGAGATTGCCAAAGTTAAAGACGAG
Source organism: Nostoc mirabile CHAB5784 (assembly GCF_020829645.1). Classification (GTDB taxonomy): domain Bacteria; phylum Cyanobacteriota; class Cyanobacteriia; order Cyanobacteriales; family Nostocaceae; genus Nostoc; species Nostoc mirabile. Next base: position 15,552 of record NZ_JAIVFS010000127.1, read on the forward strand.
CTAGCACAGGCAAAACAGCAAAAAGTTCAGGTTTTAGGTTTATTCGCTAACGAAAAGAGCTTAGATACATTGCTGTTGGATATGAACCGCTTAGTTGAGTCTGGGAATACTCCAACTTCTATGAATGTAGTGAGAGCCAAACTGAAGAAATTTGTGCCAGTTTCCCAAAAACCAGAACCAGTTACCGATGGAACTCTAGGACTACAGGTTGACGGTAAGCTGCAACGTAGCAGTATCAATGCCGAAATTACAGGAACTTATGAGCAAACACAATCGATAATGCGTAACATTGAGCGTTTACAGCCTTTGTTAATAGTTAAAGATTATCAAGCAACTTTGGCTCCAGTAGAGTCAAGATCCCCATTGGATAAAACGCCTGTACAGGTAGGCCCAGCAGCGATTAATACATCATTCCAGTTACAGGTATTGATGCCACTTAGTCCAGAAGAAATAGCCGCCGGAGCAGCTTTAGCTGCTCCGAAAAAGTAGTTAGGAGTACAGACGCGATTAATCGCGTCTGTACAGGAGTATTGAGTAGAGACGCGATTAATCGCGTCTGTACAGGAGTATTGAGTAGAGACGCGATTAATCGCGTCTGTACAGGAGTTAAGAATTACGAGTTATTATTCCTAACTATTCACTCCTCATTCCTAACTCCAACTTCTCAGAATTGTTTGTAAACAAGGTTTTATAAGGTGAGGAATGAACTGTGAAACAGCTTCACGGTAATAGTTTTATATTAGGTACTGCCGCTTTTGTATTTTTGGCAGCTCAACCAGTTTGGGCACAAATTAGTCAAATTACTGATGTACGGTTAAATCCAGTTAATGGTGGAATTAGCGTTGCTTTGAAAACTTCTTCAGGGTCGCGCCCCCAAGTTTTCACTACAAAAAGAGGCAAGGTTTTAGTTGCAGATATTATCAATACTCAATTACGATTACCACAAGGTAATAGCTTTCGTCAAGATAGCCCAGCACCAGGAATTGCATCTGTTGAGGTTAATCAGCTTGATGCCAATAGCATTCGGGTGACGGTAACGGGCAGCAACAATACTCCTAATAGTCAACCCGTGGTGCGATCGCCAAATGGAATTACACTCAGTTTTAGCCCATCGGCAGGCACTATAGCATCAGCACCAACGCCAACAGCACCAACATCCACAGCAGCACCTGTTACGACTCCAGCCCAACCTGGTCAAAAGCCGAATGTTCTTGTTCCTAACCCGGAAGTCACCATTGACGGACAACTTGCACAAGCTGCTGGCCCAGGTCAACCTGTAAGTCAGGCTCCACCTTTCTTACCTAGAGCCGTTGCCCCACCAGTGGGAGATATTGCCATCTCTAATACTGATGCTTCTCCTAGCAGCATTGACTTAGGAACTCAGGAACGTGTACCCCGTTTAGTGCTGCGAGATGCGCCGGTGCGAGAGGTTTTGTCACTTCTTGCCCGTGCTGCTAATTTGAACCTGGCTTATATCGGAGGTGAGCAAGGTGCTGCTGCTAATGCACCAGCAGTTTCTCAAACAATCTCGTTAGATATAGAAAACGAGCCAGTCCAAGATGTGTTTAACTATGTCTTGCGCTTGAGTGGTTTGGAAGCTAACCGCAGTAATCGCACAGTTTTTGTTGGGCCTAAACTACCTAATTCCACTCGTGACATGATTATGCGTAGCCTGCGACTTAATCAGGTGACAGTGGGAACCGCCTTAAACTTTTTGGTTGGCTTAGGAGCAGAAAGTGCCGTCAGCCGCGAAAGGCAAGTTACCAGCGTTAGCGCCGTACCTGTGGGTACTGGAGTTGCGCCTATCACCCAAACTCAGACGACCACGGAAACTAGACTGGAAACCCAACGCGCTAATTTTACAGACTCTAACCCATTACTGAGAGGTTTACAGGCATTAGGAGATGAGCGCACTAATTCCCTAACCCTGATTGGTCCTCCTAGACTCATTGAGATTGCGATGGCTCAACTAACTCAGCTTGATATCCGCCGTCGTCAAGTAGTAGTCAACGTCAAGATTATTGATGTTAACCTCTTGAATACCCAAGACTACAACACCAGTTTTTCCTTTGGGGTTGGGAACAACTACTTTAGCAATGATGGTGGTGCGGCATCTCTAAATTTTGGCGGTTCGAGACCAGCTACTAGTGCTGAAGCAAGAAGCAGTGTAACTAGTACACCTACAACCACTAATCCACTGGGTAGCGCAAACATTTTTCTTGACCCAAATAACCCAGCTTCAGGTACTGCTGGAGCAAACTCTAATCCTCAAGCAGCAGGTATTACAGCCATTAGTCCAACAGCCGTTACATTAGGCTTACCAAGCTTATACCAGTTCCCAAAACGTTTTCTTGCTAGCTTACAGGCTCAGGTTACAAATGGCAATGCCAAGATTTTGACAGACCCGACCTTAATTGTGCAAGAAGGTCAAACGGCTAATGTCAAGCTGACGCAAGAAGTGCTAGGAAACATTACAAGTCTACTAACTAGTGCTGATGGTATCGCTTCACAAACAATTACAGCTGAGAAAACAGATGTGGGCTTAACCCTAGCTGTCAAAGTAGATCGGATTGATGACAATGGTTTTGTATCTCTATCTGTAGCTCCCGTTGTTAAAGCACCACAATCGTCAGCTAATCTAAATTTGGGAGGAGGTAATCTCCAACAAATATTTTTGGTGTCTGAACGATCGCTAAATTCTGGCACAATTCGCCTGCGAGATGGTCAAACACTCATTCTTTCAGGCATCATTCAAGACACAGACCGGACGACTATCTCCAAAATTCCCATTTTGGGTGATCTTCCACTAATTGGTTCGCTGTTTAGAAGTACAAACAGAAATAATCAGCGCAATGAGGTAATTGTGTTGCTCACTCCTCAAATCATGGATGATTCTGAGAACTCCTCCTACGGCTATAACTACACTCCCAGCCCGGAAGTGCGGCAAATCCTTGAACGTCAGGGGTTAAAGCTTCCTGGCAGGTAATAAAGATAATGAGTAGGTGAATCACTTCTGGCAAAGGCTCAGATCCCCGACTTTTTAAAGAAGTCGGGGATATTCTTGTTCACGAGTAGGATTAAGTTTAACGTGAGTTCGACGGATAGGAAAGCGCAGAAAGCTGGCAATGTAAGAATTTGCTCAACTGGCATTTACGGCAGCGATCGCGCAGAGTGGCACAGACGATAGCTACGATTAATTGAGAAGAGGT
>NZ_JAIVFS010000128.1 GCF_020829645.1 Nostoc mirabile CHAB5784
CACCAGCCTTTGGTGGGTCAGACTTGGCAATCAACGCCTCACTGACATCGAATGAGAGTTATCTTAGGAAACCTAAGACCTAACCTTAATAGGCTCATAGCCATTTAGGGTTAGAACGAATCGCACGTGTCCTGTTCCCAGCTTCACTCTGTAAGTATCGAGCTTACTCGGTGTGGGCAGATAAGGAGTCACGCCTGAACCTGGCGGGTAGGACTTTCACCTACATCTAGTTGAAAGTTCAACTCGTAAGAGTTGGTAAGTTTATTTACGGGCTGGATACCGGGATTCACTTACAACGAATCGCACGGGGATTCAGTCTAGTAAGTTAAAGCGGACTTTTCAAAATCCCATCAAGTTTTTCAGACATTAGTCATTAGTCATTAATCATTTTTGACGGTTATCTAACTGGAGATTCGCTATAGTTAACGGTTAACAGGCAACGGCTAAAAGGAGTTAAAGAGATGGAAATTAAGCCAACTGACCCATCGCTAGCACTCATGGAAATTCCCCCTGGCTATCTCAACATTATGGGTTACGTTGATCAGTCAGAAGTTAATGGCCCTGGTTGTCGTGCAGTCATCTGGGTACAAGGTTGTCTGCGGGAGTGTCCTGGCTGCTTTAATACTAACTCCTGGTCTTTTGAGGCTAACCAATTGATTGCTGTTGATACCCTTGCCGAGAATATTCTCAGCAATCCCCACAACACGGGTGTAACGTTCTCTGGTGGAGAACCCTTTTGGCAAGCAACTGCACTAGCGTCTTTAGCTCGTAAAGTAAAAGCTGCTGGGTTAAATGTAATGTCTTTTACTGGGTTCACTCTTAAGCAACTACAGTCTCAATCAGCGCCGCCAGGTTCCCAAGCTTTGTTAGAACAACTTGATATTTTGATTGACGGGCCTTTTGTCCAATCTCTGGCAATTAATTCTCCCAACTCTCCAGTCTCTTCTAGCAATCAACGGGTTCGTGTTTTAAACCCGGACTTCCAAGACCAGATTACTTGGGCTAGCGATCAGATAGAAATCCACATTCTCAAGGATGGTGGACGCATTGTCACCGGCTATCAAGGTGGGCTGGAACTAACGGAATAATTCGTAATTCGTAATTCGTAATTCGTAATTCGTAATGAAAGTCATAACGCCTCAATTTATTGATGGAGATAAAAAGGATGATTCATTTTTCAGAGCAAGCGACTTCAGTTTTAGGGTAATAATTACGAATTACGAATTATTAATTACGAATTATGTTGGCTAGACCATTTCAGACAATTTTTACTGAACACCGTGTACTTTGGGCTGTTTTACTACTTAGTGCAGCACTGGTGGTAACGCTTGCGCTGTCGCTTTCTCAAGGAGCAGTACCTTTAAGTATGTCGGAATTTTGGCAAGCCATTCTCCGCGAAGGCGATCCGGTTAAACAGACAATTCTCTGGGATTTGCGTCTCCCACGCATTATCGCTGCTCTCATCGTCGGCGCAGCGTTGGGAATGTCAGGAGCATTACTGCAAGGAATGTTACGTAATAGTCTTGCTGATCCATTTATTTTGGGCATTTCAGCAGGTGCAGGATTAATTGTGATTCTGATGATTGTGTGGCAAATATTCCCGATCGCAATTCCTCTAGCAGCGTGGATGGGAGCAATTTTAACTTCTGCGATCGTTATTTTGCTCGGTCGTGCGGGGTCGGGAATTTCAGTTGAGCGGTTGATTTTAGGCGGAGTGGCGGTGAGTTCTTTATTAGGTGCTGTACAAAGTACATTGCTGCTTTTAGCTGAAGATGGTCAAATTCAAATTGCGCTGAGTTGGCTGGTTGGTAGCCTTAATGGACGGGGTTGGCAAGAAATTGCGACAGCTGGCCCTTACATCATTGTTGCATTGCTAGGGGGATGCTTGCTGGCGCGATCGGTAAATGTGCTGGCTTTGGGGGATGATTTGGCTGTGGGTTTGGGGGTTTCGTTGACGCGATCGCGCCTGTTAATTGGTGGTGTCGCCACTTTATTAGCCGCAGGTGCAGTCAGCATCAGTGGTTTGATTGGATTTGTTGGGCTTGTTGTCCCTCACGGTGTCCGCCTCATCGTTGGTACAGATCATCGCTTTGTTTTACCACTTTCCGCCCTCGCAGGTGCATGGTTACTTACTTTTGCAGATTTACTCTCTAGACTAGGAGCAGTAGAACTACCAGTAGGTTCTGTCACTGCGTTGCTGGGTTCACCACTATTTATCTGGTTACTTTATCGTCGTTCTGCTGGGGTTAATAAATTTTGAGATGATAAACTTGGGTTAAAGCAAAAATTATTTTCTGCCTGAAGTTGATACTATTAAGGAATATTCACTCATCTTTTATTTCCCGACAAATCTAATATTATTAGTGGGATAGGCTTTGATATCTTACTTCCTCTACAAGTCCCTAACGCCTCTTGGTATCTTCGTTTAAGGAAGATAACTTAACATTTTTGAGGGGTCTAAGTCCCTCGCTTCTAACAAGCAACAAGTTTTGCGGTGGGGTTAAAATCCCCATTGCAAAACTTAATTACGAATTACGAATTACGAATTACGAATTATTTTAATCCGCCGACTTTCACGCGAAAGTGGTACTAAAACTGGGGCTTGACTTTGAGGATTGCTTTCTTTAAAGCTTTCCACTATTTTAGAAATTTGTGCAATTGTTGGTGCTTCAAATACGCTACGCAAAGGTAACTCCACACGCAAGGTATCGCGCACTCTAGAGACAAGCTGAGTTGCTAGTAATGAATGACCCCCTAATTCAAAGAAATTGTTATAAATTCCTACGCGCTTAAGTCCCAAAACCTCAGCAAAAATTTTCATCAACACTTGTTCTACAGGAGTCCGAGGTGCGATGTAATTTTCAGACAATTGGGGCTGAATTGCATCATAGAATCCTCTTAAAGCGCGGCGATTGACTTTACCATTAGCTGTTAGAGGTAAAGACTCTAATATTACAAAAGCTGATGGCATCATGTACTCAGGCAATTTTTGTGCTATGTAAGTCTGCAATTGCGGCACTAATTTACGCGCAGCTTTGGCTTGTAGGGGATTATTGGCGTAAGATTGCCAGGGACGATGAGCCGTACTATGTGGAAAAATAGCTCCCTTACCTATTTTATCTTGCCGGACAAAAACCACATCATAGCGTCCTTCAATACTTGAATGTGACCAGGTAATATCAACTTTGTAAGGTGCATCCAGTGTATAAAAATCTTCTGGCTCTACTCCGAAATCTTCGAGTTCTTGCAAAGCTTTACGCATTTGACCTACAGTTTTAAAACCTTCTATATCTGATAGCCATTCTGCTGTTTTAACTGCTGCCATTACCCGCGCATTAGGTACATTATTAATACATAATATTTCTGGTTTAGTTTCAATTAATAATTGACGCACTGCTGACACTGTTAAATTCTCTTCAGACCAGTTCAGCACTGAATAGTTTCCAGTATTATTAATAGTTTCATCATCAATATGAAGAATCACATTGTACCGAAATTGAGTTAATTCATTGCGTTCGCGTCCCCGCAGCAGTTGAATTTGTACATTGCTAATTTGGGGAAAGCATTGCTTTATTGCACTAAAAAAAGCTGGGTCAATCACCAACTCTGTTTCTTGGAAAATTTGCATTTGAACCCGTTGCTGTAACTCAGAACGGGTAAGGGAAGATTCAGCTTGATAGAGTTGCACTGATGCATGGAATGCTTGCAAAAGTGGCAAACTACGCACATCTCCTATGAAGATAAAGCCACCCGCAGCAGTTGCCCTCACAGCACCTTCTAATACACGAATCAGATAATCAATAGTAGGAAAATATTGTACAACTGAGTTCAGAATTACTGCATCAAAAGCTGCTGTTTCTACTTTCTCGAAGTCAGTAGCCATTTGCTGATACAGCGTTACCTGCGGCATTTCTTGCTTTTGCAACTGCTGCTGTATGTAGTTAAGTGAAACTGGAGAAAAGTCTGTTCCACAATATTTAGCGCAGTGAGGCGCAATTCTGAACAGAATTAAACCTGTTCCACAACCAATTTCTAACACTCGCTTGGGTTGAAAAGTCAAAATTTGCGCTACTTGGTTATTTACCCACTCATGCATTTGTTTTGCTGGAATAGGCTGATTTGTATAACTACTGTTCCAACCGACAAAATTCGATGTTACATCTGAATCAACAGCAGGCTGATTATAAGTTTCGTCATAGAGCATCTGCCATTGCAAAACTTGCTCATTCTGCAATTGCATTAATTCAACATTCTCTTGCTCACTGCTGTATTCAGCTTTCGCTATCACATAAGCTACTAGGCGTTTTTCCTTTTCATGTTCACGACTTATTACTACAGTTTGCTGTACTGCTGGATGCTGACTCAGCACTGCTTCAATTTCGCCCAACTCAATGCGGTAGCCACGGATTTTTACTTGCTCGTTGAGGCGGGCTAAAAACTCAATGTTGCCATCTACTCGATAGCGGACTAAATCACCTGTTTTATAAAGTCGTGCTTTTAACTTATTAGTAAAACTATGAGAAATGAAGCATTCAGCAGTTAAATCAGGACGGTTTAAATAACCTCGTGCCAATCCATCACCACTTATATATAATTCTCCTGAAACACCAATGGGTACTAGTTGTAAATGTTTATCTAATATGTAAACTTGGGTGTTGGCGATCGCACTACCAATTGCAGGTGCTAAATTATCTTTATTCTTAACAGAAATATGACCAGAAGTTGTAACAACTGTGTTCTCAGTTGGCCCATAATTATTATATACTTGGAAGGAGTGCGAAGCTAAAGGATATTGATTTAGTTTATCTCCACCTGTAAGCAATATTCGTAAAGCGGCATCTTCAGGAAAATCTAATAATAAAAACTTTTCTGCTATAGGTGTTGGTAAGAAAGAAATTGTGATTTTTTGCGATATTAACCAATCTCGCAGATATTCAGGCGATCGCCTAATTTCATCATCTACAATATAGATACTTGCTCCAGCACTAAGGTAAGGCCAAATTTCCCAACTGCAAGCGTCAAACGCAACCCCGGCTATCTGCGTTACTCGGTCAAAAGGTGAAACGGTAAAGGCTTTTTGATGCCATAATACTAGATTTAATAATCCTCTATGTTCAATTTGTACGCCTTTAGGTTTTCCTGTTGAGCCAGAGGTATAAATAACATAAGCAAGGTTGTCTGCTGCAACCTCACTAAGGAGATTATCTTCAATTTCTTGAGCAATAATTTCGCAATCTTTATCTAAACATATTATATTTGAATTATAGTTTTCCAAACGTTCAAGCCATCGCTCGTGAGTTAATAAAACTGAGACTTGAGCATCTTCAAGCATAAAGTTTAAACGTTCAGATGGATAGCTTGGATCTAGAGGCACATAAGCTCCACCTGCTTTCAGAATGCCCAACATCCCGATTACCATATCAAAAGAGCGTTCTACACAAAGCCCTACTAGAACTTCGTTTTTAACTCCTAATTTTTTGAGATAATGTGCAAGTTTGTTACTACGTATATTTAACTCTTTATAGCTGAGTTTATCATCGCCAAATACTAGTGCGTTCGCGGAGCGTGCGTTTAGCGCAGTCGCATCAGGATTATGTTCTACAACTTTCTCAAATAACTTATGAATACACTTATCTTGAGGGTAATCTAACTGAGTATTATTCCATTTAACCAATAAATTATGTAACTCAGATTCACTTAGAAGCGGTAATTGTGAAATTCGTTGTTCTGGATTGGCAACTATACCTTCCAGTAATGTTTGGAAATGTCCTAACATTCTGGTGATAGTAGCGTCATCAAATAAATCAGTGCTGTAAATTACAAAACCACTAATTCCTTCTGAACTATCTACCCATAAGCCATTTTGAGTATTTGACTCCCACAGGTGGAACTCCAAATCAAAGCGTGTTGTTTCTGTATCAAATGGTAGCGGGCTTAAAGTTAAACCAGTTAACTCTAATGCTGACATAGGCGCATTTTGCAGCGCGAACACCACTTGAAACAGCGGATTTTGATTCAAATTACGCTCTGGATGCAGTTCCTCTACAAGTTTTTCAAAAGGTAAATCTTGATGAGCATAAGCCCCTAAAGCTACCTCTTTGACTCGACTCAATAATTCTCGAGAAGTTGGGTTTCCACTTAAACAAGTACGCAGTACTAAGCTATTGACAAAAAAACCAATTAATCCCTCTATCTCACTACGGTTGCGATTGGCAATGGGTGAACCAATAGCAATATCTTCTTGTTGTGTGTAGCGGTAAAGTAAAACTTTAAATGCTGTTAGGAGGGTTATAAATAAAGTTACCCCTTCTTGCTGTCCGAGAGCTAAAAGTGCTTCGCTCAAACTTTTTGATAATTGCAGAGGTTGCCTTGCACCCTGGTAAGTTTGAACAGCTAGTCTTGGTCTGTCGGTTGGCAGATTTAATATAGAAATGTTGTCTAATTGCTTCTGCCAGTAATCGAGTTGCTGTTCTAATACTTCCCCCTGCAACCATTGGCGTTGCCAGTATGCAAAGTCTGCATATTGAATTGTAAGTTTCAGCAGAGGAGAAGGCTGATTGCTAGTAAAGGCTGTGTAGAGTGCTGCTATCTCTTGAATCAGCACTCCAATAGACCAACCATCGGAGACAATGTGGTGCATATTCAACAGCAGGATGTATTGTGTCTCATCCAACCACAGCAGTTTTACTTGCAGCAACGAATCAGTTGATAAATTGAAAAAACGTTGAGCTTCTTGATTAGTGAATTGTCGTGCTTGTATTTCTCGTTCGGCTTGTGGCAGTTGCCGTAAATCTATTATTGGTAAAGGTATTGTTAGCGTCGGATTAATTACCTGAACTGGTTGCCCTGACTGGATGACAAAAGTGGTGCGTAAAGCTTCATGTCGTCGGACAATTTCGTTAAAAGTTTGCTCTAGCGCGGCTTTATTTAGCGAACCTGTTAAATGTAGTGCTACTGGAATGTTATAGAAAGGATTATTAGGGATTAATTGGTCAAGAAACCACAGCCGTTGTTGAGCAAAGGAGAGGGGAAGATTTTCAGACCGCGAAATAGGTACAAGAGGTCTAAAGTTGTGGTTATGAGTACGATTAGTTGCTTTTAAAAATTCAATAATTTCTGCTTTATGCTCTTGAATTTCTGTACGCAGTTCTACTGTAAGAGTTCCTTCAGGCGCGTTACAACGAAACTTTTCACCATCAATAAAAATTTGAATATCTAAGCTGCGAAGATAAGATAATAGCTCAACTGTATTCAAAATTACACCCCTTCGGAACAGTTGTTATTTATAAAAAGCTGGAGATAGAAGGAATATTGTTTGTTAATAGTTATTTTTGCCACTCTACACTCTTTATCAACTAACCCAGCATTTTTATCACACTTATAACACTGTATAAATCATTCTTGAGAGTGAAAGTTGGATGATTCTAACTATGGTATGAAGCTAAAAGCAGTTAACAAAGTATCGCAAGGTTTAGGCTAATGATATTCATGCCTCATAATTTTCTACTTGTATGGCTGTTTCAACTGCTGTCTGTTGGGGTACTTGGCGGGGGAATCTACATTCTCTATGAGTGGTACGAAGGAGAACTTGTAGGAACGTCCTACTTAGTAGCTGGACTAGTAATGGTTCTGTGGACTTTTGGCGGCCGTTTTATCAGTTTGCCACTGCTGCGCCGTCCTGGAAACGAGGAACCCAAGTTTATGCGTAGCAAAACCGTGCAGCGCTTGCCACGTCCAGATGGGAGCGTGTTGCAAGTAGAGTTTTTTGGCCCTGAAGATGGTCAACCAATTATTTTGTCACACGGTTGGGGGCCAAACAGTACTATATGGTATTATGCCAAGCGACAATTGAGCGATCGCTTCCGAGTAATTGTTTGGGATCTACCAGGGTTAGGAAAATCCTCTAAAGCGAAAAACAATAATCACTCTATAGAAAAATATGCCCCTGACAGTTCGATGAAACAGATACATTTGCAACTATTAACGTTCCTGTATTGGTAATGTGTGGGGCTTCAGATATAGCGACGAAACCTGTGGCGAGCGATCGCATGAAAGCAGAATTGCCTTATTCTGAACGAGTCACCCTAAAATCAGGTGGACACATGGCATTGATGGAACAAAACCAGCAGTTTGCCGAAGCAGTCAGCACGTTTTGCGCTGGCTGCTCATAGCTGCCTGAATCCCACATTTAGCATCCATCAAAAAATATTGCTCTAGGGTTGACATTTTCGTGTTTCGCGCAGTCTGTAGCAACTTCCGCCTTCCCTGCAAGAACTTCCGCCAAGACGTTTCCGTGTTTCGCGCAGTCTGTAGCAACTTCCGTCTTAAGAGTAAGAACTTCCGCCAAGACGTTTCCGTGTTTCGCGCAGTCTGTAGCAACTTCCGTCTTAAGAGTAAGAACTTCCGCCAAGACGTTTCTGTGTTTCGCGCAGTCTGTAGCAACTTCTGCTTTAGTTTCTGTATTTCGCACAGTCTGTAGCAAATTTCGCTTTCCCTATAAGAACTTCCACTTTTTCTGTAGCAACTTCTGCTTTAACCCCAGTTTTGCAGTTTATTAGGACTTACGCACTGTACAAATGCATCGTGATGTGCATTACCTAAAATACGAAGTTTTCAGGCTTTTCTTAATTATCCTGCGCGTAAATAGACCATGCTGTAGGGGCACAGCAATGCTCATACGTGTCAACTTAACGTAAAAGCCATGTCCCGCAAGGAACTAAAGTTCCTTGCTAATAGCGAAAGTCATCTCTTGATGACTAAATAATCCGAAAAATCTTTAGTCTACTTTAGTAGACTTTAGCTATTAGCCTAGAACTTTAGTTCCAGGCGGGCGAGTCAGCTAACAGTTAAGCTACTTTTAGCTTAAGTTGACACCAATGAGCAATGCTGTGCCCTTACGAAAGATATGGTTTTTAACCTTGCTCCATATTTGGTATTTCTTGTCAATGCGTAAGTCCTATTTATTTAATCCGCATTCCTTAGTACCTTTTGATTACTTCCAAAGTAAAGGTCGCCCAATTCTTCCAAAAAAACATCAAGTTAGCTCGTTCCTGAAGTGTTGGACTCATTGCGAAGGCTTGCACTAGCCCTAATATGTTTTTTTTCGGCTCTAATCGACTGGATGCTAAGATGACGGGCAAATCTCGACGGGCTTCTGCAATGTCCCGTACCAATCGTTCCTGAATGAACTCTTCGGTAGCTTCCTCATTTTCGGAACGTGCCTTTGCACCGAAAATCGATAAATCTGCTCCCGGTGGAATCATTGCAAAGCGGTTGTCGTTATTTACATCCACTGCACCACGATAGACTCGATGAGAATACTGTTCAAAGCGTTCTTGTCGTGTACTGGTGATATTAATAGCCGAGCGATTCATGCTCAGGCGTTCGGCTAAGATGCGATATCTGAAATTAAATTGCTCGTCTATTTCTGTGAGATTTTCTGGGGTAGCTTCCAGTTGGTCTATCTTTTGGGCACCGAGAGAATGAGCAGTAAAGGTAAAAGGTACGCCTGTCTCCTTTTCAATTAGAACGCCACACAGTCCTCCATCGCCGTAGTGAGCAGTCATAGCATCGGGTAAGCCACCTTGCTGTTGATAAAACTTCAAGATGTTGGGTATCCAATCAGCGACCAGATGAGGCCATAACAACTCTTTAGGGAGAAATTCTTTTGGCCCTGCTGGCAAGCGGATAATGCGGATGTTATCGATCCCTGGATAAGTGTCAATCACTTCGGCAAATTCTGGCCACTCCGGGTCAATGATTTGACGGGTGAGAATATCAACTTGATGACCCATTTGAGCTATGGCTATGGCGACTTGCTTAACGTAGACTAGCTGACCCCCAAAATCTGCGTGTTTCGTTATATGACTATTGGCTGAATCAAAATTGCCTTGAGGGTTGAGAAATCCAATGTGCATCGCCCACTTCCTAATACAGGTTGATTTCCACTAGAGATTTTGCCTGAAGATGGTAGCATAACAGCTTAGTGAGCTTGTTAAAAACTTCCAAAGCTGAAAGACGCAGGCAGTGAGGCTGTATATAAATGCCATCAAAAAGTAAGCCAAAGGGCTTTTATTGATTCCCTTTAGCTTAAACCCAGCCAATTCGCGTATTTTCCTAATGTTTAAGTTAATCGCTACTGCGGTTGGCGCATATATACCGGATGACATAAATAGCATGGTAACTTTCAAGAAACAAGGCAGGAGGTGAGTAGCAAGTGGTACGCCGTCGGCTGCGCTGCTCTTAAAAAATACAAGGGAAAATTACTTAATCTACCTAGCAACACTACGGTTTAAGGCTTAAAATCAGGTAAATTAACTATTGTTTCCAAAAATGGAAATTGAGTGTAGTGTATCTAGTCGGATTTTTTATTGCTGTCTTTTAATTTTTATCATCAGTCAATACAAATAATCTTGAGTCATGTCAAAGACAGACCATGAATCTTGCGCTGTAGAAAAGGCAATCTTAAAAAGCTTTAATCGTCAATCTCTACTCTCCAACGACGATTCGGGTTGGAGCGGTATCCGCTTCCAGTTCACTCATAGCATCAGCGCAAGTGCATTGCCAGAAGAGATTGTCTTTCCAGAGAATGCAATTCATATTTATACAGATATGCCGTCTGACTACGTTGTGGAAGCGCGAATTAATGGACGGTTGCAAAAAAGCTCCCTTGTCACAGGTCATAGTCTGATCATTCCACGCGGTACAGTTTATTGGCAATCAGACACCCATAAAAGCAAAGGCATTACTTTAGGTTTGAACTCCTGCTTTCTTACCCGGACTCTCTCTGAATCGATTGACTTAGGTTGTCTGGAACTGCATCCTCAATTTCCGACGTTTGACCCGCTGATTTATCAAATTGGGCTAGCGCTGAAAGCTGAACTAGAACAGAATCGGCATTCTAGCCGTTTATATGCAGAATCTGCCGCAACGTTTCTCATCACCCATCTTTTCCACCATTACGCGCTTCGCAAACAAAAGGAGCAAATCACAACCACTGGCTTGCCTAAGTACAAATTACAACAGGTAATTGATTACATCCACGCCAATCTTGACTGTAATATTGGCTTGACCGAATTGGCTGACTTGGCTCAGATGAGTCTTTCCCACTTCTCTCGATTATTCAAACAATCAACGGGATACTCACCCCATCAATTTGTCATTAAGTGCCGGGTTGATCGCGCTAGAGAACTCCTCCTCAAAAGTGACTTGTCGATTGCGGATATCACTTATAAAGTTGGCTTTGCCAATCAGGGGCATTTAACCAATCATTTTAAGCGGCTGCTTGGAGTCACGCCTAAGGTTGTTCGAGAAAAATAGCCGAAACCTGTAAAAAAAGCAAAAACTCGTAAGACTAGATAAGAGTGCGATCGCTACCGTGTAAATCAGGATGCACCGCAAGTGTAATGAATAAACCCGCGTCCTAGCAAAGCTGTCTTGAAAAGTTGTTCTTGGGGGAGACCCCGATGATCAGACTTTTCGCTTCCAAGGAGAGATATTTTTATGGCAACAAAATTTACTGGCGGTTGTCTATGCGGCTCTGTCCGCTACGAATGTTTAGCCGAACCCATTACAACGGGGAATTGCCACTGTCGTGATTGTCAACGGGCCACAGGAGGTGCCTATGCATCTGGACTTCTTGTACCGCAGAGTGCAGTCACCGTCACCGGAGATATCAAATACTATGACGTGATTGGTGATAGCGGAAGCGTTGTTGGTCGAGGCTTTTGCCCAAACTGTGGTTCCCGATTATTTAGCAAGCCTCCCATCCCTGAGCTTATGGGCATTATGGCAGGGAGTCTCGATGACCCAAGCTGGTTCCAACCTGCGATGGATCTTTACACAGCCAGTGCCCAGCCGTGGGATTACATGAACCCAGACCTGCCCAAGTTCGCTAAGATGCCACCCACGCAGTAGCAGTAGGATGCGTTAACGAAGTAACGCACCATCTTTCTAATCTGTCACCGTGCATTAGCCAGAGGCATGACACATACTACAAGTTGGATATTTTTTTAATTGAAAGTCCCGGCATCCATATTTCTCAGGGCAAGATGTGAGGTAGGCATCGTGCAATACGGTTCGGTTAAAGGGGAAAGGGAAAAGGGGAAAGGTTTTGAATACATCCTTTACCCTTTACCCTTTACCCTTTCCCCAGACCACAAGGAAAGTGAAAAATGCTTATCCGAACCGTATTGAATACGGTTCGGATAAGACTTGATCCCCCCAACCCCCCTTAAAAAAGGGGGGCTAATAATGGCTTTATTTCCCCCTTTTTAAGGGGGACTAAGGGGGATCTTTAAGGACTATGCACCTTAACCGAACCGTATTGGAACCGTATTGAGGCATCGTGTAGTATGTCTACCTTAAACCTTTACTAAAAATGCAAACACTTGTCTTCTAACTGAAGGGTTTTTCCTTAAAATTCCACTTCTTCTCGCTCTTTTCCTGTAGTTCTAGTCTTATCCACACCTTTTGCTGCCCAACACATTGTATCAACGCACTTAGCAAGTTGTTCAATAGTTGGTGCTTCAAACAAATTGCGTACAGTTACATCTATTTGCAAGGTATCTCGGATTCGGGAAATTAACTGAGTCGCTAGTAGAGAATGACCGCCCAATTCAAAGAAATTATCATGAACACTTATCTGCTCTTTTGCCAGGACTTTGGCCCAAATTTCTCCAAGTAACTCTTCAACTTGCGATCGCGGTGCCACATAATCATATCTATCGAAAGTTACTATATCGGTTCTAGGTAAAGCACGGCGGTCTACTTTGCCATTAGCTGTTAATGGTATTGATTCCAGTACCACATAGGCTGCTGGCACCATGTATTCTGGTAACTTTTCTTTCAAGTATTTACGTAATACAGATGCTAAATCTGATACTTCTACTACATTAATAACAATATAAGCCACCAAATACTTATTATCAGGTATGTCCTGATCAGCGATAACCACTGTTTCTTTCACGGCTGGATGTTCACTCAACACCGCTTCAATCTCTGATAATTCAATGCGAAAGCCACGAATCTTTACTTGATTGTCAATCCGACCTAAAAATTCAATATTGCCATCTGGTAAATAACGGGCTAAATCACCTGTTTTATAAAGACGTGTTTTTGAATTATTACTAAAATGATTTATGATAAAGTGTTCAGCAGTTAATTCCGTGTGATTTAGATATTCTCGTGCCAGACCATCACCGCCAATATATAATTCGCCAGTAACGCCAATGGGCAAAGGTTGTAAATGGGAATCTAATATATAAATTTGTGTATTATTAATCGGGCAACCAATGGGAATAAATGTGGCTGATTCTGATAGCTCTTGGATATGATAATAAGATGAAAATGTTGTATTCTCTGTAGGCCCGTAAACATGAATTAAATGCTTTGGCGCACCATGTTGGATAATTTTTTTAACCCATCTTATATTAACAGCCTCGCCACCAAATAATAAATATCGCAATGAAGCAAAAGTTTGCGGAACATCTCTGGCAATCTGTTGAAATAAAGCTGTTGTCAAAAACAAGACACTAATTTCTTTTTGTTGTAACTGTAATGCAAACTCTTGAGGCGAAAGGATTACATCTTTGCTAACAGCTACAAGTTGAGCGCCGTTGAGTAGCGCTCCCCAAATCTCGAATGTTGCTGCATCAAAAGAAGTATTTGACGCTTGGGCGATTTTATCTGATGGGGAAAATTTTATATAGTTTGTATTGCACACTAGCCGATTTACAGCTTTGTGAGTTATAGCCACTCCCTTGGGTTTTCCTGTAGAACCAGAAGTATAAATAACATAAGCTAAATTGTTAGATATAATGCTACTTTCAAGGTTATTTTTGTTTTCTTGAATAATAATTTCCCAGTCTTTATCTATACAAACAATTGGATTCAAGAAACATTCAAAATACTTGAGCAAGTTTTCTTGTGTTAGCAATACTGAAACCTGTGCGTCTTCCAGCATAAACTTTAGGCGTTCTTGAGGATAGCTAGAATCTAAAGGAAGATATGCTCCTCCTGCTTTCAGAATGCCTAATAAGCCAACTATCATATCTATAGACTGTGAAATGCAAATACCGACTAATTTTTCTGAACCAACCCCAATTTTTTGTAAATATTGCGCTAGTTTATTGCTGCGTATATTCAACTCTTGATAAGTGAGTTGCTCGTTACCAAAGATTACTGCTATAGAATCAGGATGATGCTGTACCTGTTCTTCAAACAATTGATGGATACACTTATCATGAGGATAATGTGTTTTAGTGTTATTCCATTGCACTAATACCTGATGTAGCTCCGCTTCACTTAAAAGCGGTAAATTTGCAATGCGTTGTTCTGGATTTGCAACAATGCTTGGCAACAGAGTTTTAAAATGTTCCAGCATTCGGGTAATGGTAGCTTTATCAAACACATCTGTGTTGTAAACTATTACGCCACGGAGTCCTTCAGAATACTCCCAGTTTGCACCCCATAAGCTCCTAAAATCGTCAGAACACTTCCATAAGTGTAGCTCCAAATCAAAGCGCGTTTTTTTAAAATCAATATTCATAAAGCTAGGCACTAATCCAGGTAGCTCTAGTGCCGACATTGGCGCATTCTGCAAACTAAATACTACTTGAAATAACGGATGATAGCTCAAGTTTCGTTCTGGATGCAGTTCTTCAACTAGCTTGTCAAATGGCAAATCTTGCTGGCTATAAGCACCTAGTGTTACCTCTCTGACTCTGCCTAACAGTTCTCGAAAAGTCGGGTTTCCAGATAAATTGCTGCGTAGTACTAAACTATTAACAAAAAAACCAATTAGTCCCTCAATTTCGCTACGATTACGGTTAGCAATTGGCGAACCTACCGCGATATCTTCTTGAGATGTGTAGCGGTAGAGCAAAGTTTTAAATGCTGCCAGCAGCATCATAAAAAAGGTTACACCTTCTTGCTGCGAAAGCTTTTCTAATGCATCAGTTAGCTTTTTTGGTAACTCAAAAAATTGTGTTGCTCCTTGATAGCTTTGTATAGCTGGTCTTGGTTTGTCGGTAGGCAAATGCAGCATAGAAATACCATTTAATTGCTGCTGCCAATAAGTTAATTGCGTTTGCAGTACTTCCCCTTGTAAGCACTCACGTTGCCAGTGGGCAAAGTCGGCGTATTGAAGAGGCAGTTCTAATAGAAGCGGAGTTTGGTTCTGTGTAAAAGCTGTGTACAGCGCTCCCAGTTCCCGAATCAGCACCCCAATAGACCAATCGTCGCAGATAATGTGGTGCATATTCAGTAATAGAATATGTTCTGTCTTGGAAAGCACAAGCAACTTCACGCGCAGCAATGGCCCGGAAGATAAATTGAAGGGATGTTCTATCTCTGCGTTAATAATGCTGTTTACTTCAACCTCTCCTTCATCATCTGCCATTAGCTGGAGGTCTAATACAGAAATAGGTATTGTTAAGCTGGGTGCGTTAGCGCAGCTTTCCGCAGGAATCGCCTGTAGGGGTTGCCCATCCAAGACTATAAATGTCGTGCGTAAGCTTTCATGGCGACGCACAATTTCGTTAAAAGTCTGCTCCAGTGCCTTTAAGTTAAGCAAACCTGTTAAGCGAATTACTGTCAGCACATTATAAATAGTATTGTCAGGGATCAACTGGTCAAGGAACCATAACCGTTGTTGGGCAAAAGATACTGGAAAGACAAAGACCTCTTCAGAAGACATATAGCAATCCTAAATCATTCGTGAAAATCTCTCTTTATTCTCTCTGCGTTCTCTGCGCCTCTGCGGTTCGTTATAAAAAATTATAAGGAAAATGCCGAAAACCCCTGAGAGACAGGTGCGTAAGCACCGTATCTCGTACTTTAGGCAGGGGATGAAGGCTGGCAACACCATGCACGGGTGTTCTGATTTAATCTTTTTGGTGTGCTATATACTCTATTACATTCTTTGTAGAAATATTCCCAGCAGTGGAAACAAAATAGCTCGGTGTCCATAAAGTTGGGAGTTTAAGCAATTCTGGAAACTCTTTTCTTAGGTGATGAGAAGCTCGTCCTTTAATCCTATTCATAATTTGGGACGGGTTATCTGTTGGCTTCACATTCAAAAATAAATGCACATGGTCAGACATAATTTCCATTGCGATAATTTTCCATCTATTCTCATTGCAAACTTCACAGATAATTTCCTGTAGTCTTTCTGCTATTGCATCTACTAGCACTTTCTTTCTACGTTTGGGGATAAAGACGAAGTGATAGTTAAGAAGTGATATTGCATTTCCTTCATGTCTATATTCATCTGGAGAAAAACTTCCCATATTTCTGTAATTACTGATTGTGTTTTGTATATATAGTGTATAATCAACTAAGCTAATCGACAATAGGGGGGTGATACTATTTGCTAACGAATTACGTTTACAAGCTACGTCCTAACGTTACCCAGACAAACAAAATGGGCGGATGGCTAGATATGCTCCGCTCTACGTACAACTGGAGTTTGGCTGACAGAATAGCTCAATATAACCAACAATTCATTCAGGGCGACTATTGTGACATCAGAACTAGGGGAGAAGCCTGTCCAATAACTTGTTTTGTCAGCAAGAATGGCGCAAGTGGAGAACCCTGGAAGGATGCTAAAAAAGATTTAGATGGAAAGACAAAGAATCCACGGCGTAGTGCTGGAGATATCCAAATAACAGCATTACCAGAGTTAAAGAAAGCTAGACCCTGGTTTGGTGAAATTGACTCTACAGTGCTACAACAAAACGTTAAACGTCTTGACACTGCTTACAAAAACTTTTTTGAGGGCAGAGGTTTTCCCAAATTTAAAAACCGGAGTAACTTTACATCCTTCACCTACCAGATGGGTGTAAAAATTCAAGGTAATAAAGTCTACCTTCCTAAGTTGGGATGGATGCGTTTTTTCAATTCCCGCTTGATACCAGATGGATTTACTCTCAAAGCTGCAACAATCAGAAAGCGTCAAGACGGTTGGTACGTATCAGTTAAAATTGAAGATAAAAGCATTCCAGATTACGTATCAAAACCACTAGATGAAGTTAAGTCTGTCCTTGGTTGCGACTTAGGAATAACCAAACTTGTTCACTTGTCTGATAGGTATCAAATTGATAATCCTAAGTTTTCAACCGACAAAAAAGCTAAACGCACTCTGAAAATTAGGCAGAGGCGAGTTAGTAGAAAAGTTAAAGGTAGTAAAAATCGTAAAAAAGCAGCTAATAAGTTAGGGCGTTTTCACAAAAAGATTACAGATAAACGGACTGCCTACCAATGGAGTGTTGCTAACAAAATAGTATCTAGAAAGGTTGATGCTATTGCGTTAGAAGATTTAAATATATCTGGGATGTTGAAGCGTTGCAAAGTTAAAGTTGATGAAAATACTGGTAGATTTTTGAATAATGGACAATCAACAAAGAAGGGTCTAAATCGGGCTATCTCTGATGCAAGCTGGTGTGAATTAATTTTAAAGATTGAGTATCTCGCTGTAAAGCAAGGAAAGGTTGTAATTAAAATTAATCCTAAGCACTCAAGTCAAGAATGTAGGATTTGTGGGCATATTGATAAGTCAAATCGTGGTGGTGAGAAGTTCATTTGTACTCAGTGCGGATATCACGAACACGCTGATATAGGTGCTGCTAAAACAATTAGAGATAGAGGTCTGGAAATAGTACGTGGGGACTCCGCGAAACTAGCTGCTAGTCAGCAAAACGCCCAAAAGATGAGCCAGTGCGGTCTTGGGGTCTCCCCTGCGTTTTGCAACTGGCGTATCACCACGCTCTATGAGCAAACGTGGTGAGTTTGGGAACCTGTGCAAACAGGATATTAAGATTGTAAAGTCTTAAGAATCTCCTCGCCTTCAGGCAGGAGAGTGTCAAGTAAGGATTCAACATAATCGCCCGACAGTTGAGGTATTTCTAGAAGCTGCTTGGGCTATTGCTAGTGGTGATAATGCCCTTGTTGAAAAAATCAAATCACTACAGAAGCCAAGCAACGTTATGATCAACGCAAGCGGGTTGGGCAAATTAAACGGTTAATTAAAATGTTGAGCAACTCGTCCAAGTGATAAATACGCCATCATCGTGATTGGGTAGAAGGACTATATCGCTATAATCCCGCCCCCTCAGAACTGAACTGGACGTGCGGTAGGGTAGGTAGCCAGCGAGTTACCATTTTTGGCACTTTTCCAACCACCCCCCTCCAAACTACGCATGACCGTTTCCGTATCACGTAGCTTTCCAGTAACCATTACGTTTTGAGAGCCTT
>NZ_JAIVFS010000129.1 GCF_020829645.1 Nostoc mirabile CHAB5784
ATTGCCTCGATAGCATCATGGCATGAGCGTCCGGCTCTGAACCCGTATGAGTTGGGTTCAAATCGCGCTTCCCATTCTGGCTCTAATGCCAGTTTGACAAGTGCTTGCAAGGCTCGGTCTTTCATTGCACCAGTGGGAGGCGAAGAACGGGAACGATACTGGCTTCTTACCTGATTTACACTGGCTCGTCTTATAACGACGCAATACAGAAAATCCAACACGCAAATCCTGATGTCGAATTGCGAGAAGCCCAAAGCACCTTTTTGCAAAAGTTGGAGGAAAATAAGGGACTTCCAAATTAAAAAATATCCAAAAATCTCATACAACAATCCTCTCTCTTCTTCATCTCTCCGTGTCCTCTGCGCCTCTGTGGTTCGTTTTCTTGGATACTTTATTTCTTGGAAATCGTAAGCAATTATCATGACGACATTTGACCATCCTCCCAGAATTTTGTTTTTATATGGTTCCCTGCGTGAGCGTTCCTATAGCCGCTTCTTGGCAGAGGAAGCCGCACGTATAATTAAAGAATTTGGCGCAGAGGTAAAGTTTTTCGATCCCCGTGAACTACCAATTTATGGCAGCGTACCTGACAACCACCCAAAGGTGCAGGAGTTGCGTCAATTAAGCTTGTGGTCAGAAGGGCAGGTTTGGTCTAGCCCAGAACTGCACGGTCAAATTTCTGGCATTATGAAAAACCAAATTGACTGGATTCCGCTCAGTATTGGAGCCGTTCGCCCGACTCAAGGGAGAACTTTGGCAGTCATGCAAGTAGACCACCCGAAATCAATAAATGACCACCCGAAATCAATAAACGACCACCCGAATTCAATAAATGACCACCCGAAATCAATAAACGACCACCCGAAATCAATAAATGACCACCCGAATTCAATATATTTATTGCATAAATTCTCAAAACCTCACCCCAAACCTGATTTACTAAGGTTTTAGCTTTAGTTTTACCCCACCCTAACCATCACTGCGATTAAGTAGGTAATCTTTGGGATTTAAGAAGAAATTCGACTTGTGTGTACACGGTAGCCTTTTAGGAGAGAGATTTAGAGAGAGGTTTTCCAGATACCGTGAAAAGTCAGTTTGTGGCGTGGGCTTCTCTCTCGCCAGCTTTTTGCTGTGTGCAAAATGCCCACCCCATAAGATTGGATAATTTATTTTTTGCAAATCCTTAATTACATCTTAACTGAAGATAAATTCACACCAAACGTTTAATCAGGAGAGAAAGTTTTATGGCTAATACCATGCTATTTCAAGGTAACAGGTTCATTGCGGATACTACTTTTCTTGCCCAATTCTTTGGGGCGCAAACTGCCACCAATTTTGAAATACTTTATAGTAGTGGCGTTCCGCAGGAGAGTTTTATAGGTGTTAATTTCACCTATAGTTCAACCGGATTCTTTAATTCTGGAACCATCACTTCTCGGTTTTCCTTCGGAACTAACGGCCAACTCACAAGCCAGGACACAAATCTAAATATTGACGTTGCAACAAGAAATAGCCTTTTGACTGTCGGCACGTCATCATACGACTATGGTCAATATGTTTATCGAGGTAATGACAGTTTCCTCGGATCTGCTGAGGATGATAGCTTTGGCGGCTCCAAAGGTAACGACACCTTCAATGGTGGGGCGGGTATTGATGTCTTAAGCTTTCAAAAATTTAGTGAGGGAGTAATTGTTAATCTCTCAACAGGGCAGGCAATTACTTCTGATGGCACATCCGTTATTTCCAACGTCGAAGATATTGAGGGGTCAGCATTCGGCGATATACTGACTGGGAACTCTGGAAATAACCAGATTCAGGGGTTTGGCGGCGCTGATAGAATTGATGGCGGTGCAGGATTTGATACTGCTGTCTATTTAGACGCTAGTTCAGCAGTGAATGTTAATTTGTCCACCGGAGTTGTTACTGGTGGTAGCGGTGGTGATACCTTAATTTCCATTGAGCGAGTCATAGGATCTCGTTTTAATGACGTGCTGACTGGTTCTAATGCCAATGAATCTTTCTTAGGGGGATTTGGTGCAGATAATATCGATGGTGGAGGTGGCATTGATACTGTTGAGTACGGTTTTGTCGGTTCCAGGGTTGTCGTAGACCTTGCTAGTGGATTCGCTACTGGTGGTGCAGGAACCGATTTTATTTTCAACGTTGAAAACGTAAAAGGCTCGATTTTCGATGACATCCTCACAGGTAGCTCTGGAGCCAATGTTCTTAATGGCGACAATGGAAATGATGCTTTAAATGGTGGTGTTGGTGCTGATACTTTAACTGGCGGCGGCGGCAGAGATACATTTATCTTCCAATTTGGACAATCATTAGTATCAGGAAGCGATCGCATTACTGACTTCACCATTGGCACAGATGCAATTGGTTTACTGACTTCAGACCCACTAACCGTGACTACACCTAGCAGTTTTACCCGTGCCGCCGATAAGACTGCCACTACTTTAGTAAATTTAGCCAACCAAGTATTTACTGATGCTAATGGAGCCGTAGCCGGAAATCAAGCTTTAGGGGTGAATGGTGCAGCCTTAGTCAGAGTCACAAGTGGAGCGATCGCTGGAACTTACTTGGCCATCAATAATAGCACTGCTGGTTTTCAGTCGAATAGTGATTTGTTAGTCAATTTAACAGGATTAACGGGTACTTTACCGGCGTTAGGAAATATTGCAGTGAGCAGTTTCTTTGCTTAGTTAGCATCATGATTTTCAAACCAACCTGCCGAATGTGGGTTGATATCAGGCTTGATTAGCGAAAATCCCAAATAGAATAACCTCCTGGCAGATTTAACCAGGAGAGTTCAAAAAAATTGATTCATCTTTACAAGCGTTGTAGCAGGCTCAAACCGTGGGTATCAGTACCACAGGTATTGAAAAGAAAATATTCATCAGCCAACTTTTGTACTTGTTCTGATTCCAATACGCTGGGTTTCCAGGGGTTAGGATTATTGTAGGCGTAGAAAGTTTCCACGCCATCAATGCCCTTTTCGGACGCAGCTGGAATTAAGTCAAAAAGCGATCGCTTGTAACGAGCCGGATGAGCCAGAACCGCCAATCCCCCAGCTTCATGAATAGCTGCAATCACGTTACTTGCCTGATATTCTTGGCCTGTAGTCGCCCTTCTTTGGAGATAAGGCTTTATGCTAGGGTGTTCTGGTGTAAAAGCGTAAGCCAAAATGTGAACTTCTATATCCAAAAGGTTGGCATTAATTTCCACACCACTCCACAGGTAAGGAGTGCTTGCACCAGGATTATTCCACTTCCAGTCTTCTAACCAAGCAAGTGATGCTTGATAGCCGATAATACCATGATGATCGGTGATAGCTAACCCTTTTAGTCCAATAGCGATCGCCTGTTCCATCAATGCACTCGGCTGCAACCTACCATCCGAGTAGACGGTGTGCATGTGAAAGTTGAATAACCTTGGACAACTTTGTGCATCAATGTTTTGGAATACTTGCTTCAAAAGTTCTGTGGAAGCAGTAGTTCGGGCCAAATTTACAACCATAACCCCCTCTGAACAAAAATATATCTTTTTAACACACTAAAACGGTACATCTAGAGATGAGAAAGACCCAACAATAAGAATTAGTGTCGGTTGCTACTTTCTCAGCTTTCTCAGCAAATTTTTCAATATGTTAAGACTACGTTAGCAAATCTTAACCTCAGTAGTCATGGGTAATTTGGACTACTTTAAAAATAAGTAGTCAAAAACATTGCATATAACTTTATATAAATACGCCTACAGTAGTTGTGCTAAATGACTTGCTTTTAAAGACTTAAGAGGTAATTTTATTTGAGAAGCCTGCAATTCAATTATAGATTACGTGTAATAAAATATGATTTTTGCCAGTAATTACACTAGTGTAGATAACTAGTAATGATTTCAGCGTAGGCGTAGCCCGCCGCAGGCATCGCATAAGTCAGCCTACAATAGCTTCAAGAAAACTAGCGATCGCTCCTGAATAACTATACCCCTCGCGCAATTCCAAAAGAATCTCCCTTTAAGGTGATACCAAGCGGTTCTACCACTACCTCGCGGCTAAGGGACGCTTCAACCCTCCCGGCAATCACAGCCGTAAGCTTATGTTCTCTTGCGAGGATAACGATCCTCTCTGCATCCTGCTCCGACTCTGTATAGAATGCAAATCCTGCACCGTAATTGAACACAGAAAGCATCGTCGTTGCCCCGCCCTCAAGATGACCCTCGACAAACGTAAATATCTCCGGCACTGGGAGCATCGTTTCAATCACATACCGGAGCGGCTTCACCGACCGCATCAGCTTTTGCCATCCATGTCCAGTGATATTCTCCATAGCAGTGGGACGAATTCCCTCGCCAAGCACCGCCTGCACAAGCGGCGTGTAAAGATACGAAGCGGCATTCATCGCTTCCCAGAACTCCTGCCCACTTGGAAGTTTTGTTCTGTAGCCATCAGGGAGGGACTGGGCAAGCTTTCGCAGTGGGGTAAAGCCGTTCTCATGGGGCCCCGAACTCTCGACCAAAACAATGGTATTTCCGGCATCCAGACGCGAGCTATCAATAGGAGCGACACCAGCCGGCATAACCCCAAAAACCGAGCCTGCGATGTCGAGCCGACCTGGAATCATCTTCGTTTTTAGTTGAGGAGTTTCTCCTGAGAGGTATACACACCCCACTCGTTTGCATCCTTCAACTACTCCATCCAGAAACCCATCAAGGAACGCCGGGGTGAAGATCGTTTCAGGAGTACTCGATGGCAGATATAAACCGAGAAGTATAGTCTGCATACCTGATGTTGCGGCATCGTTCGTAAGACACGAGATGATCTTGATACCGATATTCCACCAAAATCGTCGAAGTTCTTCTTCGGAAAGGTCGTCAGGTCGAGTATCGTCTGCTGTACCCAGTCCTTCCGGGACAAGTGTCATCGAAAGTTCTCTAGCCCCCGCCTCTAGAAATGGAGTGAGATTGAAGCTAAAAGCGTTAGCACTTGCTCCAAGACCAGATGCGGGCACGATGCCATAGGCGCTTGCAAAGCCAAGGGTGCGTTTTGCGGCATCGATGAAGCGTCGTTTTGCGGCATCGAGAGTATCGTAATCGACTTGATCGAGAGCTTGAGCCATCAGGTTGCGTTTTAATTTAGGAGTAGAGACGCAATTAATCGCATCTGTGCAGGAGTTAAAAGTTAGGAAAACTCATAACTCGTAACTCCTAACTTTAAAATACCTCATCTTCAATACCGCGCCACCATTCCCCCAAATTCATCATGTCTTGGTGAATGTCCTTTAATTCTTTGTTGTGAACTACCTACACTTAAGAGACGGGTAAGTGTAGGCTTCCCAATTCATTGGGAACAGCCATTTATTACTCCATAGCTTTATTGGTCTTACATTCCCTCCTCTTGTCAGGAGTCCTGGTTCCCAAGACCCAAATCAAAATCTTGCAACATATACCTTTTAGCTTGGTTTTCGCTTATGGCATTGATGGTCAAGTTGATTGTATTTTACCATACTTTGCTCGTTTCGTCGTTGTAGTCTTTCCGGTTTTCGCTACGCGAGAAATTTGGTGAGTCAGCGCGGTCTTGGGGGTTTCCCCCATGAGCGACTGACGAACCTCGAAGAGGTCAGACTACACTCCTCACCTCACGCGCAATTCATCTCACACTTCCGATCAAGCGGTAAGATGTGAGATGAATTGCTGTTAAAGGTAAACATCGTCTGTAAGCGTAGCTCGACGCTCTTGCAGTTTCTTAAGGCGCAGTTGTACCAATAGCCAAGGTTTAGTAATGCTATTAGTTGCTTCTATGTATTGTGCTAGTTCTTTACTATCCATAATGTTTTATATTTTGATTTTCATGCCACTACTTTTATTCAAGCTATTGCCCGTCCCGCCACTTAAGAACAGAAAAGGGAGAAATTCTTTTTAATTTCTCCCTTTTCTTGGTGGAGCCAGTTCAAAACTGACAGTTAATTAAGCTTTGGCCAAGTTTTCAGCAGCAAAGTCCCAGTTGACCAAGTTATCTAGGAAATTCTTGATGAAGGCCGGACGGGCGTTTCTATAGTCAATGTAGTAGGCGTGTTCCCAAACATCCAAGGTTAGGAGTGCTTTCTTACCATGAGCTAGAGGGTTTTCTGCATTTGGTGTTTTGATCACCTTCAGTGTACCACCATCATCAATGAGCCAAGACCAGCCACTGCCGAATTGAGTTGCGGCTGCATTCGAGAACTCTTCCTTGAATTTGTCGAAGCTACCAAAATCTTTATCGATTTTGGCTGCGAGATCACCAGTGGGTGCGCCGCCACCTGCTGGTTTTAAGGAATTCCAAAAGAAGGTGTGGTTCCAAACTTGGGCAGCGTTGTTGAAGATTCCCGCCTTAGAGGAGTCGTTGAAGGAAGTTTTGATCACCTCTTCGAGAGACTTATTAGCAAGTTCTGTACCTTCAGTGAGCTTGTTGAGGTTGTCTACATAAGCTTTGTGATGCTTGCCATAGTGATACTCGAAAGTTTCAGCTTTCATGCCATAAGGCTCTAAAGCATTAATATCGAAGGGTAGTGGGTCTTGTACAAATGCCATCGTGTCAAATCCTCTCTTTACCGGTTTCCAGTTTTAAGCTATTACAGAAGCTTAGGAAATTAACAGCTTTTATTTTTGGGGTTTTATGTCTTTAATGATGAAACATAAAACTTAACATCGTCATTTTACTACCAAAGTGAAGATAAAAACAAAGTACTCGTCTAATAAGTAAAATAAGTCAAATCACTAGGAAATAATGACTATAAATAAAAATGGCTAATATTTCCTAGCTAAAAACTAATAAGTAATTAAGTAGATAGGCATAATTAAACGTAAAATGCCAACCAGTAAAATCAGCTTTCTGAGCAGGTTTTTCCTTTTAGAGGCGATGCGGTCTTCTCTACAAGACCCTACGCGTTGGCGTTCGCATTAGCGTCTCTGAAAGAGAAGCCTCTCGCAGAGAAGGGGTTTCCTCGTGGAACAACTGCCGTTATTCTGCCTTCAGCAAAAACTGCCTTTTACTTAGCATTTAGCAATCAAAGCTTTCAGGCTTCTATCTGTAGCGGGATTAATTGTGATGTGAAGGATCAGTCGAAAGCGTGATGATTTAGCACTTAAAAAAGCTAGGTAGAATACAAGACTAAAATTTTAAAATTATTGGTAGGTACAGTTTTGAGGGTGGTAAGTGGATAATCACTCACCCACCACCCTTTTGAACTGAAAAACTAACAGCAAATAGTGATGATTACTACTAAGATAAACGCTGCTGGTAGTAGTTCACAATTTGTGCTGTGACTTCAGAAATATTCAGACCATCGGTTTGAACTTCAACCGCATCTGCTGCTTTTTGCAAAGGGGAAACTTTGCGTGTACTATCTTTCCAATCGCGTTCAGTAATATCCCGTTCCAGCTGCTCTAAACTCATTTCAGGTTGACCTTGTTTGTTAAAGTCTTCCTGGCGGCGACGGGCGCGTTCACTCACAGAAGCGGTTAAGAAGATTTTCACTTCGGCATCGGGGAATACGTGAGTACCGATGTCTCGACCTTCAGCCACTAAACCACCTCTTTTACCCCAGTTTTGCTGTTGTTTAACCAGTGCTTGACGAACAGCGCTTTGTGCAGCGATCGCAGATACAATAGAAGTTACCTCAATCGTGCGAATTGCCTGGGTAACATCGATACCATCAATCCAAACCCGCACCGACGATTGTAAATCCTGAGTGGGGGTAAGTTCAATTTTACACTGGCTAGTTAATTGGGCGATCGCACACTCATCATCAATGGCAATCCCCTTTTGCAAAACTAACCAAGTTACAGCACGGTACATCGCTCCTGTATCTAAATACACGAGATTTAGATTTGCTGCCACTTGACGCGCCACTGTGGATTTTCCAGCCCCGGCTGGGCCATCAATGGCGATGATGGGTTGACGATCGCGCAATATGATATTGTCAATCAAACGTGTAGACTCAAGACGAGCTGCGATCGCCAACATTCCTTCCTCCTGAACTTTTTCTAAAGACATTAACGTAGTCGGTTCAACCAATTCAATATATTCCACTAAAATCGTGCTGACTATAGCCACTTCTTGCTGTACTAGTGCTATCAACTTGTTACTATTGCGATCGCCTGCAATGAATGCAGCTTCAGCTCGTCGCAAGCCGCGATATAATGCTGCTGCTTGCTCTTTTGCCGTTGCAGTCAAATATTGATTACGAGAACTGAACGCAAGACCCGAAGCTTCCCGCACTATTGGACAACCAACAATTTCTACTGGCAAATTTAAGTCAGCTACTAAGCGTTTAATAATTGCCAGTTGCTGACCATCCTTTTGGCCAAAGTAGGCACGGTCAGGCTGTACCAAGTTGAAAAGTTTGGTCACAATCGTAGCGACACCCTGAAAGTGACCTTGCCGAGAACGACCACACAAGCCTGTTATCATAGCAGACGGGGGGATAACTTGTGTAACCTTTGATTCTTGTATACTCTTCTGAGGAACTGCCATTTCTTCCGGAGTTGGCGCAAAAATTGCATCTACCCCAGCTTGTTCGCAAAATTGTTGGTCTTGCTCTAAAGTGCGAGGGTAGCGTTGATAATCCTCATTGGGAGCAAATTGCAGGGGATTGACGAAAATACTCACAATCACCGTAGAATTTTCTTGCCGCGCCCGTTGAATCAAGCTTAAATGACCTTGATGCAAATTTCCCATCGTTGGCACCAGACCGACTGCCGTCTGATACCAGCCAGCCATCTCATCTAGTCTTAGATCCTCAGTAACCGCAATTAGCTTGTTTTCTGAGCAGCGTTTAGTTAAATAGCAGCGTAAAGCTGCGACTGTTGTCAGCAGGCGCACAAAAATACCCCTAGTTCTTATCGATCCCTCCCCCGTTAGTTTATATCTGAAAGAGAGGGAAGAGATGATTGAACTAGGGGAATTGTTATGGAGAGTGGGGAGTGGGGAATGGGGAGTGGGGAGTGGGGTAATACGGTTCGGATAAGCAGAGGAAGCAGGGGAGGATCTTGAGGGAAGAGAGTTATTGTTCTAGTAATTCTTCTCTCAAGAACAGCTTCTCTTCCCAAATTGCTCAAGAACAGCCTGCCTCAACCAAGAAATTCCTTAACCGAAAGGTATTGGGGAGTGGAGAGTAAGTAATTAACTTTCTTCCCTACTCCCTACTCCCCACTCCCTACTCAATTATTTCCCTAAGACTTCAATATGTACTGGTGCCACACCACTGCCCATCATTCCCAAAATTCGAGCTGCGCCAGCAGATACATCAATGACTCGACCCCGAATGAATGGGCCTCGGTCATTAATTCGCAGCACTACAGAACGACCGTTGCGGGTGTTGGTTACACGGACTTGTGTACCAAATGGTAAGCTGCGATGGGCGGCAGTCATGCCTTCTGGGTTGAATCTCTGACCGCTAGCAGTACGATTACCAGAACCGTCATAGCCATAATAAGAAGCCATACCTCTCAAGGTGGCTCGCACTACTCCAAGGGCCTGTTGAGGTAGCTTTGGTATTGATAATGGTAGACGCACTGGTAAATTAGCAATTTCTTTTAAGGGAGATGCATTACCTAGTAGTCTCCGTAGGCGATTGGTTGCCTGCAATGCATCTTGCGCCAGATTGTTGGTGGTATCTGCTAGTCGCGTACCTTCGTTGATTTCGACTAATTCTTCGCCATTAATTTTGATTACATAGCGATCGCCATTTTGTTGGAGGGGGGCGCTTTTATTTTGCGCTTGATTGGCAGTCGATTTTTCCCCTGCTTTCCAACTTACGGTAATCTTACTCCCGTCCACATTTTCCCGATTCAACTGGTTGATCTTAGCTGCTATTACACCAGCTATCTGAACCGGGTCATTGTCACCGGAGCTACTCTGGTTACTTACATCTTTTACGTTCTCAGTATTCAGTGCATTTGATGAATTGCTAGCAATAAGGGCGTACTGTTGTACGCCCCTAGTATCTGCAATTGCACCAACTTTTTTACTTTCAAGATTCGTATTTGATACAGAACTCAAAAAGGTGAGAACAGGTATATTTCGGATAAAAAGGGTTGCCGCCTTACGTCCTCTAATATTGTGAGGATGAATTTCTGTAATCACAGCATCCAAGGTTTGTTTCCCTGCTCTGGATTGGTACTCTCCCACCTTCACCACATCAGGGGCGGGTGATTTCTGGGAAGCTAGCGCATTTCCCTTGGTGGTTTGAGTACAACCAACTGAGGGTATGCCCAAAGCAGCTATAGACAGGGCAACAATAATCCACAAATGTCTTTGATTCATGCGTCCGTTTTTTAAAGCGACTGTAGAATTTAAGTTTTATGATTCGCGGGATTTTTCACTTTGTGAAAGTGACTTCCCTCCTGAAAAACTCGAATTCGTTCCGTTTTCACTTTTGTTGTTTATAACTGCAACAGACTAGCACGAACCTTTTGGCTTGGGGATCAGGGTTTTAGCGTAATTCTTGGCAGCTTTCTCAAATTCCAATTCCAATTTTAAGGGCGAAACCTTTCTCAAATGAGGACTTTGGCTATGTAACGCTTTTTTTGGCAAGTCCAAAATTTCTTAAAAAAACTTTACGCTTATTGCACACTAAAGTGACGATACCCCATTCACATCGGTTCTAAAGGCTCGCCACTATCCGTGTATTTTAAATTACATTTATTTTCACTATTTCCTACTAGAAGGTAATATAACTTTAATTAAATGGCAACGGCATAAATACTTAAAATAACTTATTTAATGAAATATTTATATTTCCCTACGAATAAGTCATGATATGAGTTACATCTTAAATAATTATGTAAATTAATTTGAGTTTAATATCTTTTTTCAAAGGTTTTTCTACTTGGATTAATCATGACTTTTATTTTCCATGACTAGGCTGAAAATAGTGATATATGTAACTTGACATCACAGTAATACTGAGTATAAAAAGAAGGAAGATACTCAATTTAATGTTTTTCAGGATTAATGATACAAAAATTAAGAAATCTTTGCGATCGCTTGTAGAAAAAATCTTTTTGGTATTAAAAGTAACAATAGCTATTTTCCGCCCTAAGTAGTTGCTCAAATATGATTTAGGACTTACGCACGAGTTACGGAATAACGAACCACAGAGGCACAGAGAAGCCAGTGCGCCCTTGCGGTTAAGAGACTTGTTCGCTCAAGCGCGTTCCCGTTCGCGCAGCGTCTCCGTCAGGAGAAGGGTAGCAACTGGCGCGGCCGGAGAAATCAGAGTTTGAGAGATAATTTGCGTAAGTCGTATGATTTTTTAGAGCAAGCTATCTGTTCAAAAATCTTTGCGGCTGTAGGGATGTACAGCTGTACCCCTACTATATATAGTGATTATTTTGGGGAATGCTATCAGCGTGATGACAAACCAAGCACATCAAGGAGATTTAGAAATAGATCCAATAGATCCATCGCCATTATTAGCTGTTCTTAAGGATTTGCATTCTCAGTACAAGTTACTGGGGGAGGGTGCAGTAGCGAAATACATTCCAGAACTGGCAAAGGTAAACCCGGATTTGTTCAGCATTTGCATTGTGACAGTAGATGGTCAGGTTTACAAAGTTGGGGACTACGATCAACTCTTTACCATTCAGTCAATTTCCAAGGTGTTTGCTTATGGACTTGCCTTAGAAGATCATGGGCTGGATTACGTCTTGACTAGAGTTGGCGTGGAACCGACGGGGGATGCATTTAACGCGATTGTTTTGGATGAGCAATCGAAGCGGCCTTATAACCCAATGGTAAACGCTGGAGCGATCGCAACCACCAGCTTAATTAAAGGTTCTGGCCCAACCGAACGCCTCAACCGAATGCTGGATATGTTCCGACGATATATTGGGCGCGACGTGTTCGTTGACATTTCAGTTTTTACCTCAGAACGCAGTACAGGGCATCGTAACCGCGCAATGGCGCATCTGATGCTCAACTTTGGCATGATTGACCGCAATATTGAAGAGTCGCTGGATCTTTATTTCCAGCAGTGTGCTGTGATGGTGAATTGCCAAGACTTAGCAGTGATGGCGGCTACCCTTGCTAACAGAGGTATTAACCCGATTACCAAAGAACAGGCGGTAGATAAGCGTTACATCAAAGATATTTTGAGTGTGATGTATACCTGCGGAATGTACAACTTTGCAGGTGAGTGGGCTTATAAAATTGGGATTCCGGCCAAAAGCGGAATTTGTGGTGGGATTATCGCCGTTGTACCCAATAAGATGGGCATTGGAGTTTTTTCGCCTCTGTTGGATATGCGTGGTAACAGTGTGCGGGGGGTAAAGGTGTGTGAAGAACTTTCCCAACGGTTAGGTTTACATTTATTTGATTGTTCAGGCCAAGAGGCGAAATTTGGTTGAAGGAAGCAAAGGGGCAGAGAAAGAGGTTCTATGTTTGTTGGGGATTAATCCTGAGTTTTATTAGCGCTATTTGAACTCATCTATTACTGATTGTAGATATTTTGTAGAGGCAGCTTCGGCTTGAGAGTGGATAATCAACTCTGGCATTGTTAATTTAGAGCGAAGTTGGCAGTAAAAACGAATGGTGTGTTGAAGCGATCGCGCAATTTCCTCTTGGTCATGTTTAGCGGGAATAGTTTGACGAAAATCATTCAAATAAGACGGAATTTCTGTTTCCAGATTTCTCATATCATGTCCGCTTGATTACTTATTAAACCCGAAGAACCCCACCCCGCCAAAGCTACGCTTTGTCTCCCCTCCCCGCTTGCGGGGAGGGGATTAAGGGGTGGGGTGCAATGACTGTGGAAATCATAACTAATTATACGGACATGATATCACACCGCGTGGAAGCAGTCCAACTTGCACCTTGGCTAATGGAGCCAGAACTTGCCCACGCAGAAAAGAAAGAAAATCAATGACTTCAAAAAGTTCACCTCTTCCTAATTTAGTTGCACCGTAGTGTACCCACACCCAGAAGCGGTCTTCAATCCACTGCGGGTCAAAAGGTGTATAATTCCGTGGGTTCTCTGAAACAGCTAAGGTTAGTAGATTACCTCGCTCCCATAGAATAATAGGATTTTCTGTGCGGTCTGTTTGAAAATCTTGTAAAAGCAAAAACTTTAAATCGACGTGTACCAGAGGACTGTCATAGAGACAGATTAATAATCGGGGTTCGCCGACGTGTTCACCGGTAAAAGCTGCTAGCAGTTTCCCTAGTTTGCTGGCTAAAAGCTGACGCTCTTTTAAAACTTGCTGATAATGAACATCATCTACAACAATAATGAGATCCAGGTCGGAATACTCATCCATTTCTCTGCTCAAATAAGAACCACCAATCGCTACACCCAGCAAACGGTTATCCGTCTTCAACTTTGCCAGAATCTTTTCTAGAAGCTCTCGTTGGGGTTCGGGAACAGCCATACTATCTCCAATTTTTGAAATTTTCAGGACTTACGCAAACAATAGCCGAAACCCTTATTTCACGTAGGGGCAATTCATGAATTGCCCCTGAGCGCGTGTACTTTTGCGTAAGTCCTAATTTTAATAGCGATGCCTACAACTGGCTACGCCTACGCGGCAGTCGGAAGGATTAGCTTAAACGCCAATTTCATCCATCTTTAGCTAGTTAGCTAGGTTTTAAATAGCATATAAAATATTATTGGAACATTAAATTTTTATACTAGTAAGTTTTTCACTAACTGTTATAGATAGGCGAGGATATATTTTCAGAAATAGTAAAGGAGCATATAAAGGTAAATCAAGCCCATATCGAAGCAATTAAAGAATTTCAAAAGATAAAGCCGCCAGCTTAAAGAGATATTAATTAAAGATTAAATTTATTTGCTTTTAGCTGGATGCATTATTGAGCTTGTTATAAGTCTAATAATTACTTGAGCCTTTTCATTTCAGTTAAACACAGCGAGTTGCGTATATATTAATGATGTGTTTATCCCAAAACTTTACTCCTGCAGTCACGGAAGCGGATGTCTTGATTACAGAGGCACTGGCTGGTCGTCCAGCGAAACAGCCAGATTTAGCGCCTGAAAACCGAGCGCTCCACATCCTCAGTCAAGAACTCATTGACAATCCGCAATCTACACTTAAAACCCTGGTTGAGATTGCCATCGATTTATGTCGAGCCGATACTGCAGGAGTCAGTTTACTGGAAACAGATCCTAATGGTGAATCCAGATTTCGCTGGGTAGCGATCGCAATCGAAACGGTCGGTGTCATTTTCTTCAAAACCAACGGTAGTATCACCGAAACCAACGATGCTTTCCTCAAAATGAGCGGCTACAGCCGTGAGGATATTGAGCAAGGATTGGGGCGGTGGGACAAAATGACACCACCGGAGTGGATGCCGCATTCCCTCAGAGCAATCGAAGAGTTTAAAGCAACTGGCAGCACTACTCCCTACGAAAAGGAATACATCCGCAAGGACGGCTCACGCTGGTGGGCATTGTTTTGTGCCAAGCGTCTCAATGAAGAAGATGGCGTGGAATTTATAATTGACATCACTAATCGTAAACAAGCCCAAGCCGAGCGCGAACAACTCCTGACCCGCGAACAACACTATGCCAAGCAATTGCAGGGATTGACAACAGCAGCGCTGGCAATCAATTCTGCCCTGTCGGTTCAAGAAGTCCTGCAAGTAATTACCGAGCAGGCAGCATCGATTATTAGTACCCACCAGTCTGTCGCCAGCATGACCATTGACCAAAACTGGGCACAGGCAATTAACGCCGTTTACCTGTCTGATAAGTACGCGCAGTGGCGAGACTACGATCAACAGCCAGATGGATCTGGAATTTACGCCTGTGTATGTCACCTAAATGACTCAATGCGGATGACCCAAGCCGAACTTGAAAGTCATCCCCGTTGGCGAGGCTTTGGCAACGAGGTAAAAAACCACCCTCCGATGCGGGGCTGGCTTGCAGCACCTTTAATGGGACGAGACGGACATAATATCGGCTTAATTCAGCTTTCAGACAAATATGAAGGTGATTTCACCGAAGCGGACGAAGCCATACTCGTGCAGTTAGCACAAATGGCATTGATCGCAGTTGAGAATGCCCGATTATACGAAGCAGAACAGCAAGCACGGTTGGCAGCAGAAGCATCACGGGAAGAAGCCGAAGCCGCAAACCGGGTTAAAATGGATTGTTGATTATGGTTACTAGAATGCCTAATACTCGGTTGTAATTTCCATAAAGTTCTCGACCTGTATCAACATCTAAATAACT
Source organism: Nostoc mirabile CHAB5784 (assembly GCF_020829645.1). Lineage (GTDB taxonomy): Bacteria > Cyanobacteriota > Cyanobacteriia > Cyanobacteriales > Nostocaceae > Nostoc > Nostoc mirabile. Next base: position 15,234 of record NZ_JAIVFS010000129.1, read on the forward strand.
GCACTTGACAGCAAATTTCAACCAAGTCTGAGTCTCTGCTGCAACTGAATCCGAATCATTTAACTTAGCCACAAAAGCAGCTTCATAGCGACGTTTTCTCCATGCTTCCGCCAGATTTGCACATACAGAACGTGACGATCTACGAATTTGATCGGTCAACGAATATCTCTCTTCTACAGGAAACTTCTTGGATAGTTCAAATATTTTCATGGCTGTATCAAACGCCATTTTGTATACTTCCAAGTTTTCATGACTTTTAATTGGTTCTTTTTCCATTCCCCCTGCCCCCTGCCTCCTGCTCCCTGCCCCCTGCCCCCTGCCCCCTGCTCCCTGCCCCCTGCCTCTTCGGTTAAAATTCTTCTGCTTGGGGAAGCGGGAAGATTTCACCAGCCAAGTAAGCTTGAAAGTGCTTTTGAAAGTACAACCAGGAAGTCATATCTTCCCCATCTATCAATGCTTTTGGGGCTTTTTTATATAAAGGAATACGGTTATTAATTTCGTCTTGCAACAGTGGGGGCAGTTCTGTTAAACCATTGACTTTGCTGCCAACAGCACTGTAGATAAGTTGACCGGGGCGATCGCCCATTTTCATCCAGGGAAGCCATTGACCAATCCTATCCCAGCTTAGTTTGAGTTGAGAAACTGAGGAGAGGGCTGTGTTGAATAAATCTGCGGTTGGCACAGTTAATTTAAACAATTCCGCTGCCTGATAAATTGGATTTGGGCAGTATTCGGCAAATTTGGGATCGTCTGCTAAGGGATTAGGGTAATAGGGAAATATATCAAAAACAAAGGTTGTACTGTCACCATCTACTTGTGCGGGGAAATTTCCCTTAAACTTGCCCTGCACTGGATTATTGGCAACGTGAATCACTGGAACTGTCTCGCCTGTCCAAGGATTTTCCCATTTGTGTAAGACTTCATCTGTTTGTGGGTTGAGGTAGTAAGTTAATTCCCTGGAAGTAAAATCCCAGCTACCCTCTGCTGTGGGAATACACCTGCTAACACTCAATCCCAGCATCTTAAACAGGAGTTGTCTTTTCTCACCGGGGATAAAAGCGTAAATTTTACCTTTCCAAATCAGGAAAGTGGATTCGCTAGGGTCGAGGGAAGAACGAGTTTTAACCCAGTGCTGCGCTTCAAGTTCTTGGATTTGGGCAACCATCTAAAACATCCTTTGTATTTAAAAGGGAGTGGGGAGTGGGGAGTAGGGAGAGACGCGATTAATCGCGTCTGTACTAGGGAGTTAGGAGTCAATACAGTTCAGTTAAGCATTTTTTCCTTCTCTCTGTGTCGCGCCAGTTGCTTCAAGTCGGGGAACCCGCCCAACGCACTGGCTTCTCTGCGCCTCTGTGGTTCGTTAAAAAATTTGATTTCACAAAGGGTTTTAGCCTTAACCCAAGCGTATTGAGTTAGGAGTTTTATCTCGCTTCTGCCCAATGCCCTATTAAATAATTCGTAATTCGTAATTCGTAATTCGTAATGGGCTTCGCCCCGCAACGCTTTCGTAAATTTTGTTTTGTAATGGGGATTTAACCCCAACACAGAACTTGCGTGATTTTTGAACCGGGGGACTTAAACCCACGGAACTAGTTCAATTGCTGGAAGAACAGCTTCAATTTATTCTCATCTAATTTGCCATTGCTACGAACCGCGCTACACAAATCTAGTCCGAAAGGAGCAACTTGCTCAACTGCAATCGCAACATTTTCAGGTTTCAGCCCTCCAGCTAAGAAAATTGGCACGTTTACTTGCTCACGGATTTTGGCGCTCAAGTTCCAGTCGTGTAAGCGTCCTGTGCCGCCCAACTCTTTAATCAGCAGTGATTGATTGCCGGAGTCTAGTAGAATTGCATCTACATAGGGCGCTACGCTGATTGCCTCGTCTAGAGATTTTTCTGTAATGACGTGAATTACTTGGACAATGGAGATCCCAGGTAAGGCATCTCGGATATCTTGATAGCTTCCTGATTCTAGGCGATCGCAGATTTGCACAGTATTTGTCCGACAGCGCCTTACTTGCTGAATAATCTCTTGAGCATCAAGGCTAGAAGTAAGTAAAAAAGTAGCGATCGGGGGTGGCACACAAGCAGCAATTTCCGCAATGAGTTCTTCAGAGATGACACCGGGGCCACTTGGCATCTGAGAAACCAAGCCGAGGGCAGATGCACCGCAACGAATGGCAATCCATGCTTCTTCTATGCTGCTAATACAGCAAATTTTGACTCTTGGGTTTGCTGTTCTTTCCATTCTTTCCTAACTCCGAAAGCGCCAGTCTTTTAAAAGTAGTTGACAATAACGGCAACATCTAAATATTAGAATAATCCCTGAAGCTGACAGTTTAAAGGAAGGGAGGTGGGGGAGGGTAGAAGGATAGAAGTGCGAATCGTTGGCTAGAAACTAAGACCCATAAGGGTCTGGAGGATTAGCCGCAAGGTACTGAACCTTGACAACTGAATGACCATGTAGGTGATAGTTAGTATCCTAGAATCCTCAAATCCTACCCCGTAGGTGCAACGGTGAAAGCATCACCCCCAGGTTCGAGACTAGTCATCAATGCCTGAAGCGGGGTGAAAAGGTGTTATTACTGACAGCCTAAGTTGGT
>NZ_JAIVFS010000012.1 GCF_020829645.1 Nostoc mirabile CHAB5784
TTACAAATATTTAGGTAGAGCCAAAGACGCGACCTTTGAATTAACAGATGCCATATTGCTAACCCGCAATGTTTACTCCTTAGCAGACTTATCCTTATCACCAGTATTTAGACGCAAGTGGTCAAGTATTTATGAAGCGCTACAAGATAGTAGACCACAGCGACAGAGATTGATGCAGTTATATATTAAACAGATGGAAATAGAGGGACGTCCTTTATTGGCAGGCGACCATACAGCTTGGCCGCGCCTGGATGCGGTAACACTTCAAGACAGAACATTTGAGCATAGCGGCACATCCATAGCTGAAAATAAACCGATTACCATTGGACAGGGATATAGTACGATTGCTTGGATACCGGAGGATTCAGGCAGTTGGGCACTACCCTTGAGGCATGAACGCATAACCAGTTGGGAAAGTCCAATAGAGAAAGCCACTTGGCTACTATTACAGGTGTGTGAGCATTTACCCAGCAGACCGATTTCTGTTTGGGACAGCGAGTATGGTTGTGCCCCTTTTTTGTTAAAAACTGCCAGCATTCCAGCAGATATATAGTAGTTGCGCCAGTTACAACAGCGATCGCACAATCAGGCATCGCTTTGAGATGATTTACCTCTAAACTGAGTTGAGCAATTTCCAAAGCTTTTTGGTACAGTATTCTATAAAATCCATATCACGAGAATAGGCGTTCGCCTTTGGCGTTGGCGCAGCCATCGCTCATTGCAATTGCCAGTTTATTGCTCAAAATCTAGAACGCAGTTGCTATGATCAAACGCCTGCTTGTGGTAGAATCTCCGGGAAAAGTCAAAAAACTCAGTCAAATTCTGGGTTCGGATTGGAAAGTTCTAGCCAGTTGTGGCCACATCCGAGAACTCAGCAATGAAGGAGACGATTCCTTGGGCTTCGTCATGGACGGCAGTAATGTCCGATGCAATTACGTCCCGCGTGACCAACGAGCGAAAGAAACAATCCAGAAGCTCAAGTCTGCGGTGAGGCAGGTTGATGAAGTTGTCTTAGCAACTGACCCAGACCGGGAAGGTGAGACAATCGCTTGGCATCTCAAAGAAACACTGGGTTTGAGGGAACCGAAACGAGTAATTTATACTGAGATTACAGCATCGGCGGTACAGAGTGCGATCGCAAATCCCAGAAAGCTAGACCAAAACTTAATCGGTGCTGGGTTGTGCCGAGATTGCCTGGATAAGTTGGTGGGTTACAAGGGTAGCCCTTTAGTTTGGGCATTGAATAACGGCGCTAAGAGTGTTGGCAGAGTCCAAAGCGCGACGTTGCACCTAATTTGTCAGCGAGAAACCGAAATTCTGACGTTTGTCCCCCAAGATTACTGGAGTGTCTGGGTAGATTATGCTGAAGGATTCCGGGCTTTTTATAAAGGGACGGTTGATTCTGCAAAAGATGCAGCAGAGCAAGAAACTGAAACTCACGATGACGCAAAGGTGGGTAATAGCCCAGAAACACCGGAGTCTAAGCGTGTTCTTTCGGAAGCAGAGGCTACACGTTTAGTTGAAGAAGCACAGCGGCATCCTCATCAGGTGATTCATTTTGAGGGAAAAATCGTTAATCGCCAGCCACCTCCAGCATTTACAACTTCCAGCCTTCAACAAGCAGCCGGTTCAAAGCTGAGGTTTGCTCCCGACAAAACTATGGTTGTTGCCCAAAAGCTCTATGAGGCAGGGCTGATTACATATATGCGAACAGACTCAGTAATGCTGAGTCCAGAATTTTGTGCCAGCGCCCGTAAATGGTTAGAGCAAAATGATCCGCAGAATGTACCCCAGCAAGTCGCCAAGCATCGCAGTAGTAAATCGGCTCAAGAAGCACATGAGGCGATTCGTCCAACGGATGTGTTTCGTCCCTCAGTTCAATTGCGCTCTGAACTGCCTGATGATGAGTTTAATCTGTATGTGATGATCTGGAAACGGTCAATTGCCTCTCAGTGTCGTGCTGCTCAATTGCGTAAAACTCTGGTGATTACTCAGTCTGGTTCTCTACTGTGGTCAGCTAGAGGGCAAGTGATTGAATTTTACGGTTATGCCCGGTACTGGAATAATCTTAGCAAGGATAGTGTTTTACCTTCATTACAACAGGGACAAGCATTGAAACTGGAGAATGCTGGACATGAGCAGAAGCAGACGCAGCCACCACCCCGTTATAGTGAACCAAAATTAGTGCAACTGATGGAACGTAAAGGAATTGGTCGCCCAAGTACTTATGCTCCTACTGTTGCTACCTTAAAAAAACGAAATTATGTTGAGTTGAAAAAAGACCATCTGCAACCGACAGCGTTAGGGTTAGAAGTTGATGCGTTTTTGCTCAAAGCACTGCCTGATTTACTAGAGGCGGAATTCACAGCGAAAATGGAAGATGCCCTTGATGCAATTTCTGAAGGAAAAAACTCTTGGCAGCATTATTTAACTAGTTGGAATCAGAATTACTTTGTACCAGCACTTTCCAAAGCTAAAACTGTAGTTGCGAGTTCCCCAACAGGTAAAGCTAATGTGATAAGCGAGCGCAAATATGAAACTTCTAAGACTCGATGCCCTGAATGCAAAAATTTTCTCGCCAAAATTCCGAGTAGTAAGGTAAAAAAGAAATATTTCCTCAAATGCACAAAAGGCTGTGAAAATGTCGTGCTGTTTTGGAGCGACTTTAACAAAACTTGGCAGCCACCACAAACTAAAGCAGTTCAAGCTGAAAATCAACAAAAGTCTCCCGTGAAGATGACGGCATATCCGTGCCCGGTATGTAAGAAACCTCTAGAGGAGTACAGTTATATCAAAGAGGGGCAGAGTAAGACAATGTTGCGATGTTCTAATTCACAATCCCGTAAGGATACCAAACATAAAGATGTAGCTTATTTCAATACGCAAAAAGGGTGGTGGAGTCCTAAGTTTGGGGAGTTAGAAGCTAAGAGTTAAAAGTTTGGAGTTCCTCGTTCTCATGCAGAGCATGGGAACGAGAGAAAAGAGGTCTATGGAGTAAAGTCCGATTACAAATTTTTGTAGACTTCACCATCATTTCGCTTACCAACGCGAAAAACATCAATCAATTTGCTTTCTTTATCAATTGTGTAGAGAATTCTATATTCACCTTGATCAACACGATAACCACCCTCATAGCCTTTCAAGGCTTTGCAATCTTGAGGTTGAGAATTGCCTTGAAGCGAAAGGATTTTAGATACAACCTGCTTATAAAGTTTCGCTTGCAAATCCAACAAATCCTTTTCAGCAGTCTTAGCAATTCTCAAACTGTAGCGTTCACTCATTTCCACGCTTGACACTAATTGCGTCTAAGGTAGTAAACCCATCATTTTCCTCAATTGCACGACGAAGTGTTTCTGAATCAATAGCATCTTCAACATTAGCCGCAAGTTCTGCAATGTTCATCTGCTCATAGTGTTCAAAGGGTTGGTGAATCCAGGGGTTGTTAGCTAAGTAATCGACATAATAATCGGGTGCTATAACTGAACAGGCTTTATACCAAAGAACGGCGGTGCGAATTTCCTCAATTTGAGAATCAATATTTTGCTTGAGCCAAGGTATAGTCTGTTGCAGTGTTACCCCAGAGTCTACCAAATCATCTACTAGGAGAATGCGCGAACCTAACTTTTCGGCAGTCATCGTTAAGTGGCGGGAGAAAATTAAATTACTTCTTTCTTGCTTACGAGTGCCACTGTAAGATGAGGTTGCTAAAATTGCCAGTGGTTGCTGGTATATACGGGAAAGAATATCTCCAACTCGTAGTCCTCCTCTGGCAAGACAGATAATCTGGTTAAATTCCCAACCGGATTCATAAATCTGAATAGCCAGTTGTTCAATTTTTTGGTGATAATCTGACCAAGAAACATAAAGGTCTGGCATAAGTCTAACGGGAGTGGTAGATAGCTAGTATTGAAGGCAATGTCTACTATGGTCATTGAGCTTTGTCGTTCGCGCAGCGTCTCGTAGAGAAGTGCGGGCTACGCCTACGCAAACTTTTTATTTTAGTATAAGTGCAAGTTATTATGAACGATTCTGGTGCTGATGGCGATGCCCAACGAGATCCTAAGAGTGAAAAACTCGACTTAAAAACAAAGCTGGCTTACGGTGCAGGAGATTTAGGCCCGGCAATTACTGCAAATATCTCCGTCTTTTATCTACTGATTTTCTTTACGAGTGTCGCTGGTATCCCTGCGGGTTTAGCTGGCACTATTTTGATGATTGGCAAAATCTGGGATGGCGTAAATGATCCGCTTGTCGGGTTTTTGACTGATAAAACGAAATCTCGTCGCTGGGGTCGTCGTCTTCCCTGGATGTTTTATGGAGCAATCCCTTTTGGAGTTCTCTTCTTCTTGCAGTGGATTGTACCGCAATTTAGTGCAAATCAGAGTGAGAATATTGGGCCGCTGTTCTGGTATTACGTAGCAATTGGGATTCTATCTCAGGCGTTTTACACGGTTGTGAATTTGCCTTATACGGCGATGACTCCAGAACTAACTCAAGATTACGACGAACGTACTAGTCTTAACAGCTACCGTTTTACATTTTCCATTGGTGGCAGTATTCTGTCGTTGATTTTAACGCAAATTATTTTTTCGCAGATTGCCGATCGCCAACAACGATATCTTGTTTTAGCAGCAATTTGTACTGTAATTTCAATTTTAGGATTATATTGGTGCGTTTTTGGAGTCCGCGATCGCATCTTGGCTTTTGAGGCCAAACGTATCCAAACTGAAGAACCTGCATCTCTCCCCTTCTTTGAACAGTTAAAAATTGTCTTCAGCAACCGACCTTTTTTATTTGTCATTGGTATATATCTTTGTTCTTGGCTAGGTGTGCAGATTACAGCCAGCATTATTCCCTATTTTGTAGTCAATTATATGGGTCTAAAAGAATCAGATGTCCCCCCAGTGCTGATTGCAGTCCAAGGAACTGCCCTATTGATGCTATTTGTCTGGGGGGCGCTGAGTAAAAAAATCGGCAAAAAAGTTGTTTATTTTCTGGGAATGAGTTTGTGGATAATAGCTGCCGCCGGACTATTTTTCTTAAAACCTGGTCAAATAGTTTTGATGTATGTGATGGCTGTCATGGCAGGTATTGGTGTATCCACAGCTTATCTAATTCCCTGGTCGATGATTCCAGATGTGATTGAATTAGATGAACTGCAAACTGGACAACGCAGAGAAGGCATTTTTTATGGCTTCATGGTTTTGCTACAAAAATTTGGTTTAGCTTTCGGGCTGTTTTTGGTGGGAAATGCTTTGCAAGTAGCCGGTTTCAAAGAATCTGTAGCCGGAAGTCCACTACCCATCCAACCTGAATCTGCACTGTTTGCGATTCGCATTGCTGTTGGCCCCATACCTACAGTTTGTTTGCTTTGTGGCTTAGTTTTAACGTATTTTTACCCGATTACCCGCGAGATGCACGCAGAGATCATGCTGAAACTCAAAGAACGGCAAGAGAAGAGGGAGAGTTAAAGGAGCAGGGCAGAGTGGTTTCATACAAGCAGAGAAAAAATAAAACTGAGTTATTTACACTCGTTGCTGGCGTTCCTAGACTGCTACCCCATGCCCAATTCTCAGTGCCTTGTATTTGCGATCGCAAACTGACTTAACCTAAGTATATGCCTTTGACAGAGGTAAATTCAAACGCTCTGTTCCATACTTAACTAAAAAGCAAGTATAAGAGATAACTGAACTCACTCTCAACTACATTTGCATTGCCTTGTAAATTGGTTGGTCGCTTATTGTTACAACCCATGCAGGTTACAAGTTTGATTGCAAATCCTCTTAAATAAACTATCAAAAGTTTTCTGTCTCCGCTTATATTAAACACCTTTGCCTCATTCCCAAGAGCGGAAATGAGGCAAATTTCTATGTAACTGTATACTCACGCGTGATTTTGTTATCGGGGAGGTGGGTAAAGTGTTAGTGAGTGCTGTAATGTATTGTGCCTATCTTAGTACTATTTATTACAAATTGAGTTACATTTGCGAACTTGCGCTTTCAATTTAATGTAAGGCGAATTTTTTGCAACCTTTGAGAAACGCTCTACTTTCAAGATAACTAGCTTTTCTCCTTTTTTAAGTTTAACGATTGTTTTTCCAGATAAAGATTTTCCCTGCATTAGATTAACTTCATATTTAACAGTTACGATTGTTCCTGGTGATGGAATTACAGGAGGCTCAATACGAGGAAATTGTTTACGATTTGATGGTTTAAGAACTAGTTTTTTCCCCACAGATAAACCACCTGAAGTATTATTAACCATCCCTATCCATATCCAACCAGTAGGATTTCCTGTATTTACTGTTTTTATTGAATTTGAAGTTGGTTTAGGTGCTGAGGAAGGGATCTCTAGTATATCAGGTGGTTGAGAAATGAAGAGCATAAACATACCACCTACTACAATGATAATAAGTAGTCCTACGGGAATCTTGCTTACCCTATTCCGGCGACGATACCTTGATGGCCTAAACAAATATGAAAAGGTCGCTCTTGCCACATCTATAAAAGTGTTTCCAGCAGCTTTTGCAATAAGTATAACAATTGTACTAATCCAACGCAGAACTTTTTTAATAGGGAAGGCAGAATCAGTAAGTTCCTCGGCTACTTCTCGAATACCTGTAGCAATATTTGCAAAAGCTTTATTATAGGGTCTCCATTCAGTTATGGGTCTTCCACCCTTGGGTAAAACTTTGACATTGGGGAATTCGTCCTTCCAATGATTATCGACTGGACTAAGCAGAATAGTAATAACACGAGATGTTTTAGCCCTATGCTGTTCCATAGCTTGTTTAGCCAAAACATTCCAGTGGTAATTTGAAGCAATAAATTCTGAACTAATTAGCACTAAAATTATATCGGCCGTCTTTAAATTTGTATCAATCTCACTTTTCCAATCCTTTCCTGGGCTGATCATTTTCCTATGCCAGCTAGTACTTAAGCCCTTCCACTTTAAACCACTGAGGTGATTCTCTAGTTTTTGCCGCATTTCTTCATCTTGAGCAGAGTCAGAGCAGCAATAAAAAACTTTGACAACCTTAGTAGCAGGCATTGACCTTAGCACCTATTAATATGAAAGAATTATTACTTTCTTTTCATAACATTTTTTATTTAAATTTTTGATAATTTACTCAGTCATAATTATGAATTTTAAATAGGTAATTTCTATGAACTTACTGCCAATTCTTTCGCTACTATTCGGATACCTTGAGCAACACTTAAAAATGCAGCATCACGACTTCCCCATTTTTTCACAGCTCTGCCGCCTTCAGGCAGAGCTTGAAGTTTGCCAAACGGTGCGCTCTGCCAATCAACAAAGTCGAGAATTATAGGGATAACTCTGGCTTCTTTGCTTTCATGCCGTTCCATTGCCCGTTTTACCTCGACATCCCAGCAATAATCTGAAGCTATAAAATTTGCACTTACAAGTAGTAAAATTATCTGAGATGAATCTAAGTGGGTGTCTATCTCATTCTGCCATTCTTTTCCTGCTCCAATTTTGCGATCATGCCATCCTGTAATTACACCTTCCCGCTTTAAAGGGGTGAGGTGCTTTTCTAGTTTGTCTCGAAGTTTTTCATCTTCATGAGCATAAGAATAAAACACTTCAATAGCTTGATGAGGTTGCACTGACATAAGTTTGTTTAGGACTTGAATTTTTAAATAAGTTTTAAAATTTTATCAAAGTTGTCTGCTAAAACTTGCAGTTTTTAGGTGAACGCAGAAGGGATCACAAGATTTGTTTTGATTTATAGAGTAATAATTTATAATACTTTATCATAAAGCACTACTAAAGTAATAAACACTTATTTCATCTAGTTAAACTCTTTACTGAAACTATTTTATCAGCTTCATATACTGTTATCTGTGCCAACCCAAATTGTTCAATTACTGCTGCATTCGTCGTCAAATGCCTACTCACCTCAGCCACCCGGTAATGACTTTCCTGTGACGCTAAAGCAGCTGGCAATAATAACTGGTCTGCTAAATGTTCATCCACTGCTGCGCCGGTGTGATGAAACTCAAGCAGTTGCTGACAAGCAATTTCTGCAACTGTTTCCGCCGACAACCGCAAACGCCCAAATCCACCAAAGCCAGTCAAGCTATTCTGATACTCAGCAGTTAAAAAAATACCCGCCCCAGGTGCTATACCTCTTTCTCGCAAAGCGTGTACAGCAACTTTCAAATGGGCTTCCCGTAACAAATTCTCAGCACGATTCGCCATCCGTTGGGGAATATGCGAAGGCAATTCCGTCACCACTGCTAGCCCTCGCACCTGTTGTAAATTTCCCCGTTCTAGCAAGTTGATCCCATTGAGTTTACCACCGCCACTCACCTGCAACTGTACCTCTCCGCCACCTTGGGGAAACCACCCCCAAGCACCTAACTTGACTTGAGCTTCTACACCCATGCGTTGCAGTATCGGCAAATAAACTTGCTCAATGTAAGTCACTGTCGGGCTAAAGTTCACATGAGTTCCACCCTTTAGTGTTACTTGGGAATTGCCCGATGCTAGTGCCAAAGGTAAGAGAATTGTCTGTAAAACTAGAGCGATCGCACCTGCAGAACCACCAACTTGTGCTTTACTAACATCAAAGGTATAAGTTCCAGCTTGCACAGCACTACCTGGGATGAATTCCAGCAGCATTGAACCCAAAGCATCACCCCGTAGTTGGGCATTACAAATTCTCGCGGCAGCCCGAACTGCTGTTAAGTGTTGTGCTGCTAATCCTGGTTTTTTGCGTCCAGCGCGAATGTCTGAAATTCGTATGGGTTCGCCAGTGATGGCCGCTAGACTTAAGGAAGTGCGAAGAACTTGGCCGCCTCCCTCTCCATAGGAACCGTCAATTTCAATCATGGGCGATTTTGGAATGTTGGATTTTGGGTTATCCGAAAAGAATTCAGAATCGAATTGGAGTCCGACTGAGGAATGAATAAATGGTAAAACATCACAAGCTGATCTTTCCTGCAGAAGCGGCTGCTTCGACTTTCCGCGCTTATCCCCCACTTTCTTATTCTGATTCCTGAATTCTGAATTTTTCTTCAACCCCACGGTTGTTGAAATCAAACCACAAATTATAAACGCCTAACAGCTAGCTTTTTGAAGACAAGTTACACAAATATACAGAAAAAATTCTGATACAGCAGATTTCAAGTTGGTAGGTATACAAGCTAAGTCTGTTACGCAGGTATAAAGCGTGTTTTGCTCCTGAATTCTGTATTCTGAATTCTGCTGTATGTGTTTCTGGTAGTTTGCTAATTTTGAATTTGCAATTGAAGAACCTTGCTTTTACCGGGATTCATCAACCTATATGAATCAACTATTTCCTTAAATTTTAACTGCTCAGGATCAATAACTTTTCTGCCGCCGTCTTCAATAATATACAACTGCGCCAATTAATGCTAAACCACCGCTAATTTTTAAACCACCTAAGAAATAGGGCATGGCGCTAGGTAAACGGAGATACAGGAGAGTTTGCCAGCGAGAAGCTTTGTAAAGTTGAAATAAGTTGAGCAAGTTCCGGTCAACGCTGTTGAGTCCTAGTGTAGTGTTGGATACTATAGGGAAAAAGGCGACAATCCAGGCACAAACTACTAAAGCGGCGAAAGTGTTATTTTTTAACCAGAGAATGATTAAGGGTGCGATCGCAACTATCGAAGTTGTTTGTAAAATTACTGCATAGGGAAATAAACTGCGTTCAATCCATTTACTTTGGGTGAACAAAATCGCCATTAGTAAACCAGAAATAGCCGCAGCAATATTAGACATTCTCGCCAACTTTAGCGGTAGACGAACATTCTCCCTGACGTTTGCCCAAGGCATAAGTGCGGCATCTTGGAAAACAAAAGCCAGCTTTCTTGTTTGCTGAGTTATACCCCAGTCAATACTACCAGAACTCGTGCGTCCCAATCCGGCAATCAGGCGCAGAACTGTACTTTTACCGCACCCGGAGGGGCCAACTAAACTAACAAATTGCGACTCTGGAATTACTAAATTTAGGTCTTGCAGGGCAACAGTGCCATTGGTGTAGACCTTGCTAATCTGATTTAGCGTGATAACCGGATGCTTACTCATTCATTCTGTAGATTAAAATTTGACTGTATGAAACAATATGGAAAATATTTTTAATGGTTAATCTAATTATCAGTTTAAACTCAAAGCCGTTGAAAGTATTAATAACACTTCTTCGAGTCGATGTTAACTAAATATTCCTTAAAAATACTGGTAATGCAAATTTCAATGGTATCTATTTGAGTTTAACTGAACAACTTAGTGTTAAAGTAGAGGGTTACATAAAATAGCAAACTTATGAGTAAACTGATAGCATTCGGTTGGTATGGAGGGAAATATAGTCATCTTGACTGGCTTCTACCACTCTTGTCAAAAACTACTCACTACTGTGAGCCTTAGCAGAGACATAAATTGGTTTGCCTTTGAGGTCGGCAAGGGTTTTAATTGCTGTGTTAGGATGTGCAATAAGACACCAGGGGTCTTTTTGGAAAATTGCTGCGACTGTGATTTTGGGAATACCTTGTGCTATGGCGTTCACGGCATCAATGCCATAACCCATAAAGAAATTTACCGCACCCCCCATCAACAATTGAGTACCACTGGGAACCTGCGGGCCACCCATTTTAATAGTTACATCTAAACCATAGTCTTTGTAAATACCAGTGGCGACACCGAACAGCCCGTCGTAGACATCGCCTGGTAAAATCCGCCGTGTTCTGCTTGTGCTATCTAGTTTGTACCAAATGTAACTTTATCCAACCAAGAATTGCTAGTTGATGGTTGGTTGCTGTTAGTACAACCAGCAATGAAGCTACTACCAATTCAGATAGAACTGTATTGAATAAAATTACGGCGACTAAGGCGATGAACTGCTGTTGATGAGGGTAATGACGGATTCATAAAACAGTATGATGCTCTCTTTTATTTGCCCTTGTAGTTGAATCTAAATGTACATTCTAGAATCAACTTTTGATTCACTAGCGAATAGGGCTGAATTTCTAAAGCACCTTTAAAAGCTTTGATGGCTTTACTATATTCTCCTAGTGCTGCATAACACAAACCCATACCGTGAAGCGCTCCAAAATGTATCGGATTTATCTGTACAACCATCTGACAATCTGCCAGAGATTTTTGATAATCTCCAATACTGTAATAAAGAAAAGCACGGCGATTCCAAGCTTCGGCAAAATCTGGCTGGTCTTTGATTAGTGCTGTCAGCGCTGTTTCGGCTTCAGTAATTTCACCTGCATCGAGTAACTTTTGACTGCGATCAATTATTTCCAGCCCATAAATTCCCTTTTGCTGAAACCAAATCCGCCAGATTTTTCTAGTTGCTTTTTCGCGGACTGTGGCATCTGGGTTTTTCAACTCTTCAAGTAAGGAATTGATAGGTAAAGAATCCATGAATTTGAGATCAGTGAATATACGTTTGTATTAACTTTCTCACAAAATATATCTATTAAATGATTTTTAAAGCCATCTTTAAATTTGCGGTAATTTATTGCTAATTATGAATTTTCTGTGTTATTTCTTGTATTCAGTATACGACTAATACCACACTCGACATTTAGATTTATAAAAATAAAAACTAACTAGAGGTAGTTGACAAATACCTAGATTTGGCTGCGATCGCAGATCCCAATAAACCTGTAGCGGTGCGGGTTCATGATGAATGCAACGGTTCTGATGTGTTTGGCTCAGATATCTGCACCTGTCGCCCCTATCTGGTACATGGCATTGAAGTGTGCGTCCAAACGGCACAGGAAGACGGTGTCAGTATAATTGTCTATTGCCGCAAAGAAGGTCGCGCTTTAGGAGAAGTGACGAAATTCTTAGTTTACAATGCCCGGAAGCGTCAAGAAGGAGGCGATCGCGCTGATGCCTACTTTACCCGTACAGAATGTGTCGCCGGAGTGGAAGACATGCGCTTTCAAGAACTGATGCCAGATGTGTTGCATTGGTTGGGCATTACGCGGATTGACCGGATGGTGTCGATGAGTAATATGAATCCCCAGTTGGCAATAATTACAGCAAGTTGTGGGGCACTCACTTGGCTTGTGCTGGTGTAGAAGTCCGGCTGGTTGGTCACAAAGAACTGAGGAATTATCGAGCGTCGCACTTGGCACTCCCTGATAAAGATGATGATGCCGATGTTACTAGTTTGATTACCACACAGACCCGCGTCGATTTGGACAAATTCGCTCTAGCGCCATTGTCAAAATCCGCGAATTGGTGCTGAGGCTTGCTCACCTTAACCGCGTGCAGTCCCCGATCATCAACCGCATTCGACAGGATTTAGCGTGGCAATTTCCAGAGGTGGCGCTAGTGCGATGGCGGCGGGGTGAATCAGGTGAAGTACCAATGCTTTGGGGTTGGCTTGCTGGAGTTCGCAAAAGTAGCCGCTATGATCGCCTTTACGAACAATCTGTGGGACTGGGCATTACTGACACAGTTCGCTAACATGCGCCAAGGATCTGCAACCTCTAACGCGAGGAACACGCCATCGAGGTAGAGTTACCAGAACTGCTTGCTGATTCTCGCTTTGACCATTACCGCACAGTTTTCAAAAAGTTTGGATTTGGCGATCGCCTAAGTGCGTACTAGAGTGAAGTTCAAGGCAGGAAGAGGTTTTTCAAACTCGCTATTTCAGCAAGTAGGCACAGCTACTTTCGCGTGTTTATTAACGTAGTCCACAAATAATTGCTTCAGCCTGGGACTAACGCCAGCATGTTCAAAGAATCCAAAACCCAGATTCTTAGCTCTTGCTAAGGTTTCCTCTGGCGTTAATCCTTCCTGGATAGCGATACTTAGGAGCGCAATTCCAGTCGATCGCATCCCGGCTGCACAATGCACAACTGCTGGCTTAGGTATTTGTTCGAGTGTCCTGAGAATTTTGGTAATAGCCTCTTCATTCAAATTTTTTAAATCCACCTTGAGTGGAACATTCGTATAATGCAGCCCCAATGCTTCCGCTACTTTTTGCTCATCCTGGGAAAATCCTAACTCATCAGGCGATCGCAGATTTAGAACGGACTTAAAACCTTCTTGAATAGCTTGCTCAAGCTGTTTTGGTATAACTTGTCCTGTTGTTGTCAAGTTTTCGTTAATCTGTATGGCGTTGATCACATTCACTCCTTTTGAATTTCTAATGGTTTCCAGCTTTGTAAATAGTTGAATCGGCAACCTTTAAGAAGATGTTCAAATAAACACCGCAAAATTAGCCAAATATCACAAGATATTGCTTGATTAATTCAAAATACAGATTTTGAAGCTGGTTATTTTATTGCTTTATCTATAATATACGGTTTGTCGATGGGATTAGTGATGATTAATAATTATTATAGTTTTGGTGTATAAAATTACCGTAGCTTATATTTTAAAGTTGTCATTGATCGCATTACAGGCGGCGGTGTGATCAGTGGCTATAGCCAAACTTCCCGTGCGGCTGTAGTTGCTCATCTTACTGCTGCGAGTCACAATGTTTAAGAAATCAGACAGCAGATTGTCCAACGAGTTGTGACTCAATTGCAAACTGCTAAGATCAGTAAAGCAGTTAATAATTTGGCTAGTTGATGTGTTGCGATGTCTACGATGGTCACGTAGCTCTGCCGTACCACTTTGTGGATCTTGCTACGCGCAGCGTCTCCAAGAGTTGTGCGGGCTACGCCTACGTAACTAAAATTTCTCACACATACCATCAAACAGGCATGTAATCTGAATACCAGCCCTGAACCTATGAGCGCTAACGAAATATCTCTTCGGCCTGCCCAACAAACAGATGCGTGGGTGCTGAGTGCAATTCATATTGCTGCCATCAAAGCTCTGCCTGCAACTTTCTACACCCGAAAAGAACTTTTAGCTTGGCGTAATAACCGCGATAAACCTGATGGTTCTAATATCTTGAAGAGTATGAAAGTGGAAACTTTCTGGGTTGCGATCGAGGGAGATGTTGTTATAGGTTTTGCTAGTTTTATTGCTGATGAACTCATCGGGCTGTATGTCCATCCTAAATATCAAGGTAAAGGGATCGGGCGTGCTTTAGTCCAACATTTTTGCGATGAAGCAAGTAATCAAGGTATAAATAAGGTAATTACAACTGCTAGCCTCTATGCCGAAGGCTTTTATTTACGATTGGGATTTACTGCCATCCAAAGAGCACCTCATTATTTAAGAAATGGAGTAGTTGTCCCAGTTACTAAAATGAGTAAAATATTAGCTATTGCACCGAAATAAATTTGAGATGATATAAGATTTTCAATAACTTTAAAAATGCTGGTATCAAGATTATTTTTCTTCAAATTGCAACAGCTTTTTGCACATAATATATCATGTAACTAAGTACTTGCCAGCATAAATGAATAAAACCATCCGTTCATCAACTCTCACCCGTACACGTTTGATAGAAGCCGCCTCGCAAGTATTTGCTACTTTAGGTATGCGGGATCAGTGCCACTCCCCTCTCAGTTATCAATACGGCTGTAAGCCATGATTTTTGAAGGTAGGTTATTTCTGCGTGACCAAATAATTACTAATTCGTAATGACGCTCGTTCCGACGCTCGATGACGACGCTCGTTCCTCGCTAACGCTGCGCTATCGCTTTGCGCGTCGCTAACGTAATTCGTAATTAAAGGTACAGAGCAACTAACTAACATTTTATGGAGACAAATAAATTTATTCCTTATTTCAGAGCAAGCGACTTCAGTCGTGGGGTAATAATTACGAATTACGAATTATAAATTACGAATTATTTTGACTCCCTACCAAAACTACTCAAGAGGCAACAGCTTTGGCGATCGCTACTGAATACAATTTATGTTCAATCGATATTAATAGTAATTAAAATTCACCAACCTATTTACAAAAATGAATATATATGAAAATATTGAAAGGTAAAGTTGTCAGTGGTTTAGGAAACTTTTCTTACTGGATTGAGAAACTCCAGGAATATTACTTGAGAAAAACGGGAATGAAATTCTTTCCTGGAACTTTAAATATTCAGCTAGAACAACCTTACGATCTCCCAAAAAATGTAATTCGTCTGGAAAAGGAAGAATATGGAGGGACTGTTTCTGTTAGCATTGTTCCCTGTCAGATATTTGGCAGAGATGCTTTTATCTTAAGAACTGACAAAAATAACACTGAGAGTGGAGATCATCCAAAAACAATTATTGAGATAGCTTGCGACGTTAAACTTCGGGAGCTATATAACCTTAAAGATAATGATTTGATTGAAGTTGAGATTCACGATGTCAGATTTATCTGAATTAAACAATCTGCTTGCAGATGAAGCGTTAATCCATTACGCGAGTGGTCGGGAGCAAGAGCGGTTATCAAAAGGTGCAGGTTTACTGGAATTGACCCGAAGCCAAGAACTTATTAGCCGCTACCTACCACCTCCACCCGCAGTGATTTTCGATGTTGGCGGTGGCGCTGGCGTCTATTCTTTTTGGCTTGCTCAACAGGGCTATGAAGTCCATCTCATTGATGCGGTTCCTTTGCACATAGAGCAAGCCCGACATTTATCTCAAGCTCAACCAGAATATCCTTTAGCTAGTTTGGCTGTTGGAGACGCTCGGCAACTGAATCGGGCGGATAATAGCGTTGATGCTGTTCTGTTACTTGGGCCTTTGTATCATCTGACCGAGGGCACAGATCGGATTATTGCTTTGCGTGAAGCTCATCGCATCTTAAAAACTGGAGGTTTTGCTTTCGCGGTGGGAGTTTCTCGCTTTGCTTCAACCTTAGATGGATTATTTCGGGGACATTTAGATGATCCAGAGTTTGTAGAGATTGTTAAACAGGATTTGATTGATGGTCAACACCGCAACCCAAACAACCATCCTAAATACTTTACAAAAACCTTTTTTCATCATCCAGAAGAACTCAGAGCAGAGGTTGAAGAAGCGGGTTTAAATTATGAAAAAACTTTAGCGATTGAAGGGCCAGGCTGGTTACTACAAAACTTTCAGGAACACTGGAATGAGCTAGGTCGGCGCGAGAGCCTTTTAGAAGCGATTCGATGGTTAGAAACCGAACCCTCTATATTGGGGATGAGCGCTCACATCATGGCTGTTGCGCGTAAATAGGCGATAAAGTAAAGCGATCGCCACTAACTAAAAGCGCTTGTTGTTTTGCCAACACTTGTTTGCGTAACAAGAGTAATTGTCTATCTTTAATGCCTTCTGCCATCAATCCTTCAACAGTTTTCATCAGATAATCAGCGCAAGACCCCAATTTTCCAGATGCGGTGGCAATACTATTTACAGTGGTTGTTAATGGTATCTGATGAACGTACCTGGGATGTTGGCGATTGGCAACAAAGCCGATCGCTTGGAATTCCTGTGTACCATCAAACACCTTTACCCAACGAGCAACATAGACACCACCTAACATCTCCCGTCGCCAAATCAGCAGTAATTCGGATGGTACATCAGCAGCAGCAACCCGATAAACAACACCACGACAACTACCCCCCCGATCAAGTCCTAAGAGTAATCCGGGATTTTCTGGAGTACCACGAGCGAGGATCATCCATGTACAGAAACGCCGATGCCAACCATAAATGATCCCAGCACGGCGCTCGACGTATGTGATTAGGGGATTCCAAATCAGCGAACCGTAGGCAAATATCCAGATATCAGAATTTGGCGGTTGCTGTTGTAGTGTTTCATCTAGCGATCGCTGTAACTCATCTTCGCTCAGAGTTGTTAGCTTTATTCCAGAGTGTGATGCTTCTAAGAGTCTCGTCTGTTCATTTCCAGCTTCGAGGTCGCTACGACTCAGTGACATAATTTAGATTATTTCCTGTTTAGTGTTCTTGTCCTGTTGGTCGGATGAGGATTTCGTTGACATTAACACGCGGTGGTTGGGTAACGGCGTAAACGATCGCAGCAGCAACGTCTTCGCTTTGCAGAGGTGTAATTGCCTTGCGTCGTTCTTCGATCCGTTGTTTGGCAACGGGATCAGTAATTTGGCTGTCAATTTCCGTATCCACCAAACCTGGTTCGATGATAGTGACGCGGATGTTGTCCTTGTGGACTTCTTGGCGCAATGCTTCCGAGAGGGCATTGACACCCCATTTGGTAGCATTATAAACACCGACGCCAGCCCGCGCTGTCCGGCCAGCCACTGAGGAAATATTGACTATATGCCCCGATTTTTGCGCCTTCAAAAGAGGCAAAACAGCATGAGTAGCATATAGCAGTCCTAGTACGTTGAGGTCAAACGATCGCCGCCAGTCAGAACTATTCCCTGCTTCAATGGTTCCTAGTAAGGCAATCCCTGCATTATTCACAAGGATATCAACCCTTCCCAATTCTGCATTTGCCTTTGCCACCAAGTTATTTACCTGGGTTTCATCAGTCACATCAGTGACAATGGGCAATGCTTTGCCACCACTAGCTTCGATACGTTGTGTCAATGCCTGAATGCGATCGCCACGCCTAGCAGCAAGCACTACTGTTGCTCCAACTGAAGCCAAAGCGATCGCAGTTGCTTCTCCAATTCCTGCTGAAGCACCAGTGACAATTGCTACTTTTCCTTCTAATTTACCTGTCATTTATCTAACTCCTTGAATAATTGATAATTGGGTATTGAGCATCCCTTCGGCTTCTCTACGAGACGCACTCGCGTTCGCTCAGGGTAAGTGGGCATGGGGCACTTGTACTGAGCGACTCGTGCCGAGCGGAGCCGAGGTAAGCCGAAGTATTGGGCATTAATTATTCCTCCTCTGCTCCCCCTGCTCCCCCTGCCCCCTGCCCCCCTGCCTCTTACTGATTCTCAAAACGGATGCAACTGCTGCCCCACACAGTATTAGGGCTGCAAAGCGAAAAGTTCCTTGGAACCCCGCAACGATCGCTTCACGAGGGGCAACAGAGACATCTGCACCCGCAGACATGCTAGCGATTAACGCTCCAAATACTGCCCCGATTAGAGAAACTCCTACTGTATTCCCTGAGGTGCGTGACAAAGACAGCAGTCCAGAAGCAATTCCTAGCCGCTCCCTTGGTACTGATCCCATAACAGTGCTGTTGTTGGGCGATTGGAATAAACCCAGTCCAATGCCGTAAATAAAATAGCGCGACACATAGCCTAGCTCAGTAATTTGAGTATCAAAGGTGCTAATGCCCAGACAGCCGCCAATCATCAACCCCAGCCCAATAGAACTGATCAGTCGAGCGCCAAAGCGGTCTGAAAGTGTTCCAGCTAGTGGGGCAATTAACCCACTAAGCAGAGGCGACACGGCTAGTAGCAGCCCCACTTTTACCGTCGGATAGTGCTTGACCCCCTCTAGAAAGAAAGGGACGATGAGTAGCGAACCGCCAATAACAATGAATGCTAGCCAGCCACTTAGCAAACCCATACTCAACTGAAGATTGCGAAACAGGTGTAGCTCTAGTAGCGGCTGCTCTACGATCGCTTCAACCACCAAAAAAGTTGTAAAACTGATGATAGTGATCGCTAATAATATCAATGCATTGGTACTGCTAAAGCCCTGGCTTTGCCCTAACGTCATACCCAGCCCAAAACTACCCAAAGTCAATAAAGCCAATATCGCTCCAAAAAAATCAAATTTCTGTTTGTCCTGAATGTGTACAGAAGGCGGCACCACGCGAGTTATTAAGAAACTAGCTATGATCCCCAGTGGTACATTGATGAAGAATATACTATGCCAGCCTGACAAACCCAGGAGCAGTCCGCCAGCAGAAGGGCCAAAAGCAATTCCCAGTGACACTACGCTACCGATAACGCCAACAGCCCGACCTCGTTCGGAGGACGGAAAAACTTCTGTGATGATTGCCAAACCAAGCCCAGAAATGAACACAGCACCTAATCCTTGAAGTGCCCGAAAGCCGATCAACCAGCCAATACCAGGTGCAAAACCACACAACAGCGAACTGAAAGTGAACAGAACAAGTCCTCCCTGATATAAGGACTTCTTGCCCCACATATCCCCCAGGCGCGTTGCCCCCAAAACTAAACCGGAACTGACCAACTGGTAACTCAATACAGCCCATTGGGTCGTAGGGAAACTGGTATCAAAGGCTTGTACCAATGTGGGCAAAGCAACATTGATGATGCCCACATCTAGGGTAGACATGAACACCCCAAGTCCGATACCGAGCAAGACCCAATTTTTTTGAGAGCCTGACAAAGGCAGAGGTTGTGCTTGCAATTGTGCCAACGTTTAGCCTCCGGCTTTGACTTTACGGTTGTGAATAGTTTGCATACGTAGATTCATTGTAGGGTGCTATCCTCACTACCTGTTCACAGCGATCGCAGCAGGTGCTTCGTTGAGTTATATCTTGCACCTGCCTATCCCGCCTGAGAATTTATTCTCAGGCTAATAGTGCAAGTCCACTAAGCGTGGACTACAACCCTTACTCAGTCTTCAATAGATAGACTTTAGCTATAAGCCTCAGAATGAATTCTGAGGCGGTCGTCAGGACTGATGCAAGTTCTGAGTTGATCAGAAATGTTCTAGATGAATTTAAAAATTCAGAGGCATCGATTTCTCAATCGGTAAGACTGGCTTTTCTACTTGTCATATATTTGGTAGAGTACCTAGATACTCTTAACTCCAGACTCCTTCCACTATAATATTCAACGAAATACGGTAACTCGATAGAGTTATTGTACTTAGCTAGTTAGCAAATTATCATAGACAACTCCAAGAAGCAAGCTCTAGAGGTTTTCGTACAAGCAAAGGTAATGTTAGCATCATGCAAACTATACTAATCCTAAATCGTTCGTGAAAATCTCTCTTTATTCTCTCTGCGTTCTCTGCGCCTCTGCGGTTGGTTATAAAAAATTAATTTTCATAAATCAAATAAGATTGCTATAACCAAAATAGCCTTCTGCTTGCCCTCAGTTAAAACCATTGAGTATAATTATTGCAAAAATTAATAAATTGTTCAACAAAACAATCATTAAAATTAAAATAGATATCAGCTAAATATAGCTTTATTGGCGGTGGATTAAATAATTCGTAATTCGGAATTCGGAATTCGTAAATTTTGTTTTGTAATGGGGATTTAACCCCAACACAAAACTTGCTTTTTTATTGAACCGGGGGACTTAAACCCACGGAACTAGTTAAATTAGCAATTAATATAAATAAATTTTCTATAATAGTATATAATATGCCTAAAATTACTGTTTGCATTCCTACTTTTAATCGTGTTCATCTCCTTCCTTATGCTATTGACAGTGTACTCAATCAGTCTGAGCAAGACTTTGAGCTAATTGTTTGTGATGACGGTTCTAGCGATCGCACACCTGAGTTGATGTCACAGTATACAGACCACCGGATTAAATATATCCGTCATCTGCAAAATATTGGTAAAAGTAATAATATGCGCTCTGGCTTTGATGCAGCCAGTGGTGAATATTTTATTAAATTTGATGATGATGATCGGCTAACACCCGATTTTCTCGCAAGTACGGCAGCTATTCTTACTCAAGACTCTAGCATTGATTTTGTTGGTACAGACCATTGGATAATTGATATTAACAATGTGCGGGATGAGGCGAAAACTCAAGAAAATTCTCATCGCTGGGGTAGAAAGAATTTACCAGCAGGGGTTGTAGATAATTTATTGGAAGTTGTATTTATTCAACAAAGCTTTCAAGTTGGGGCGACATTATTTCGCCGTAAAACATTGCAAGAATTAGGATATATGCAGCCAAATCTGCAAAATTGTGAAGATAATGATTTATTTGTGCGTCTAGCTGTGGCTGGAAAAAAGGGGTATTATTTACCAGAATTATTGATGGAATATCGCTACCATGCAGAGCAGCAAGGTATCAATCGGGCTATTCCTTATTTATATGATAAAATCCGATATTTAGAAAATTATAAGTTTGAGTCTGAAAAAATAGAGGCAATCAGGAAAAATCGTCTAACTGAAACGCAATTATTATTAGGTTTGCGTTTAATTGAAAAGGGGGAAACGCAGAAAGGCAGAGAGTTAGTTTTAGCGGGGCAGTCTTTTTCGACTGCTAAAGCTTGGACTGGTTTAGGATTATCGTTGTTACCAGTTGGGTTGCGAGGTAAGGCGTTTAATGCACTGCGACAGGTGCGAGGTTAGTAAATAGTTCTTGAAATGTTTCACGTAGAAGTGCAGAGAAAATTATGCAGGGTTTTTACACTGTGAAGAACTTATCGTAATACGGTTCAGTTAGCCCTAAAAACTTTAAGCTACGTAGGTTGGGTTGAGGAACGAAACCCAACATTAAACCTTAATCGTTGGGTTTCACTTCGTTCAACCCAACCTACTAGCTAACTTCTTGACCACTCATCAATAATAGTCAAAATTGTTTTATCACCCAACTTTATTGTTTTATCACTCAAGCTTTTAACAGACTTTACTACATCGCGGTAATCTTCAAACTCTTGCTTCGGTTTCTTACGTCGAGCATCAAATATGCCCTTTGCAATTTTTTCCGCACCAGGAATTCTAGCGCGTTGTAACTTTATAGATAACTCATCTTTATCCAAAGAGTTCAATAAACTGAGTGGATTAATCTGTTCACTCTTTTGGGGAATAAGGTTTTCAAGTTGCTTTAACTGACTATCTATTCTCTGTCTTTCTTGTAAAATTTCTGACTTGAATTCATTGAATTGCTTCTCAAGACGTAATTCTAGATTTGCCAGACGTGGTTCTAACTTTGTTGTTTCAAGCTCTGGTGTTACTGATTTTCCAGAAGAATCGATTCCTTTGAGAGATGCAATTTGCTTTAATGCTACATCCTCATTTTCAGAAGATATAATTAAAGCACTAACCATGTCACCTTCACTAGGTTTTTTTTCTCTAGCTCTTACAGCAGAATAGTACTCGAAATGCCCATCAACTACCTCATATTGTTCAAAGCCAGTCTTTTTTAGTATTAATGGTTTTAAAATGCCTCCAGATTCTAGTATCAGATCAGCAAGAATTTCTAAATCAGCCTCTTGAAAGTTTGAACGAGGAACATTAGAACTAACACTTTCAACATCTACCATAAAAAACTTAATCATTATTGCATCCCCATTTTACTTAAAACTTCTATAGCTAGAAATTCAAACTCAGCGGCGGCTTGATTTGCAGAAGGTTCATTCAGAGCAAAATCAAGAATAGATTTCGGATCAGGTATTTCCATATTTCCCACTAATATAGTTTTATTAATGCAAGCAGATAAAGCTGTTCTTTCTGAGATAATACTATCCATGAGTGGCATATTATAACGATCAATAATTACACTTTTATGTTTTGCAAATGTGTATTTTAGATACTGAGCATTAGTAGAAATTTTGGATGGAAGAACACCCATAATATTAATAGGCGGCTTTCCTAAACCTTCTTTATTTTCATTAATTTCTTGTTGAATAAAATTTTTAACACTAGGTAATCCTTGATTGGAAAATGGCTTTAAGTCTGAAGGAATTATTAGGTAATCAGCAGCAGTTAAGGCAGCTTGTGCATACACATCGAGTGATGGAGGTGTGTCGATAATTACAATATCATATTCATTTTTTACTTTTTCTAATTTTTTAGCTAGTCTAGATCGGCTTGGCGCAGATTGGACAAGATTTTGCTGCAATGCAATCAAGGTGATATGTGAAGGGATAACATCAATTTCTGGATTGTTAAAAAACTTAGATTTGCAAACAATATCTGGAATAAACTTAATGTCGTTTTTTTCTAATAAATGATAAACATTGCAGTCTTTTAAATCATCATCTTCCTCAAATTGGAATTTAATCAATCCTGTAGCAAAAGTTGTATTTGCTTGAGCATCTATATCAATCAGAAGAATTTTTTTTCCTTTCTTACTCAACGCAGCCGCTAAATTGATAGCAACTGTAGTTTTTCCTACGCCACCCTTATGATGGTAGATTGCAATTGTGTTCATTGAATGTTGCCTCTTAGTTTCCAAAATTAAATTATTTTCAGTTATTTGAACTTTTGGTTTATTTCTCAACTCTTCTTCTTTCAGACTATCTCTACCAATTAAACTTTTAATTTTATCTAACTTGATCTCAACTTCCTTCCCAGAACATTGAAATAATAGCTGAATATCATATTGCAATTTTTGATAAATTCTAATCTCTTTGCCATTAGTCAGCAATCCATACCTAACATTCAAGCTGCTTAAATAATGCCTGAGTCGGGGGACATGATGATTTAAGTTTTGTTTGGGATGCTTTGCCTCCATGACGACACTCAACGGCGAATTGGCATCTAAGACAAAGGGAATTACTTGTGCGGCAAATGCTAAAAAATCTAAGCGGATGCTACCAACGGCAACCTCTTGATGCCAGGTGTCAGGAGTATAACCTAGCTGCGGTAGCAAATATTGCACTATGAGTTTGCTTTCAACTTCGCTTTCGTTACGGCACAGCTCAGGATTAAAAGGCAATATTTTTCTACCTCTAAATAATTATTGAACTTGTGATAAAACCTGATATTTGATAGATTATGGCATAGCCTTAATTATGTTGAGTGATATAAATCACTTACAAAGATATGAATAATTATCATAAAATTAGTACTTTTGCTGGTAAGGTAACCACTTTTGAGAGCTAGCCATATTCAAAAGTACCAGTCTACGTATGTATTTCCCCATTACCTTTGTAAATGGATAGAATCAAAGTGTTTACCTATTTGCGCTAAAGGTTTTGGCTACTGTATCTTGTCCCCACTGCCATCAACTCGTTGATAGTCAAGCTATTAGTTGTCCCTATTGCCGGACGACACTCAAAGCTTACGGTCATCCCGGTATTCCATTGCACCGCGCCACTGGGGACGGGTATCTGTGCGACACCTGCACCTATCACGCTGATGATACTTGCAATTTTCCTCAGCGTCCCTACGCCAAAGACTGTACCCTCTACCAAAATATTGAAGAGACAAAGTTAGAGTTGGAACAGCAGCGTTACACTAACAGTTTTGCAATAAATGTAAAAAGTTGGGTAAAACGCAATCAGGCTTTGCTGTTACTTTTGGGTTTATTATTGGTCTGTTTGTTGTTCGTTATATTAAGGTCTTGATTTGGGTTTTCTGGGGAGTGGGGAATATAACGCTTCTGTGTTGAGTCTAAGAGGATGAATGAACAAGTCCTCTTCACGGTAGCGAAATGTTCTAGATCCCCCTAAATCCCCCTTTTTAAGGGGGACTTTGATTCCGGTTCCCCCCTTTTTAAGGGGGGTTAG
This sequence comes from Nostoc mirabile CHAB5784, assembly GCF_020829645.1. Taxonomy (GTDB): domain Bacteria; phylum Cyanobacteriota; class Cyanobacteriia; order Cyanobacteriales; family Nostocaceae; genus Nostoc; species Nostoc mirabile. Next base: position 24,207 of record NZ_JAIVFS010000012.1, read on the forward strand.
GGGGGATCAATAAGTGCAAAGATACAGCAAATCACTTTTCAAACAACCTCTAATACAGACCTAAATAGTTACGATTTTATATTTAAATTGTCTCCCCAGCTAAATTGGAATGGGAGCATCTCAAATGTGTAAAAACATATTTTGTCATTGCCAGCGTAATGAAATGAAGCTATGCCGAAGGCTTTACGCTCCATTCGCAATGACTACCTGCTAACTTGGTAAATTTGCTTGCATTGGGATGCTCCCAATTGGAATTGATGATGTATCAAAAAAATCAATTTACATGACCTCATGTAAATTGATTTTTTATTGCTTGTGAGAAATCCGGGTTTATGCAATACGGTTCGGATAAGACTTGATCCCCCCAACCCCCTTAAAAAGGGGGCTAATAATGGCTCTATTTCCCCCAATTTATCGGGGGACTAAGGGGGATCTTTAAGGACTATGCACCTTAACCGAACCGTATTGCGGGTATATGCATCTGAATTATCGGCTATTTGAATTTCTTGCTCGTATTGTGCGTAGTTTACCGCCGTAGGCATCGCTTCTTCAATTGTTTCATTACTAACATCTGAAATATCGGATTTGGAATAAATTGTAGTGAGTATAATTCCTTGATCAGTTTTCAGATAATAAATGACTCGATAGCCTCCACTTTTTCCTTTTTGAATGTTGCTATTTTTGAGACGAACCTTGAAAATCTGATATTTAACTCCAGCAATTCTATCACCGAGGATTTCACCTGCTTGAAGTTGGTCAATTAAGGGTTGCAAATCAGTACGAATTGAACGATAGCGTTTGGCAAGTTCTCGAAGATTCCTTTTGAAACGAGGTGTAAGAGCGATCTGGATTGGCGATGGTTCACTCTGCATCGATGCCTGACCACATTTCTGAGAGGGGAAGAGTTTGTCCAGTTAAAGCTTCGTGTAAACCTTGGCGAATACCTTCTATAACAACTTCTGTAGGTGTTTCATCAGGATCGGTTTCGTCATCTTCGGAAAGTAAGACGATAACACGAACACGCTGTGGTTTGATGAATCCCAGTGATTTATCGAGCGTAAGTTGTCCACTCTCATTAATTGTCGCTGTGGTTTCAATTGCTTTCATAGATAATGATAGTGTTGTTAAATATCGAGTCAATTCAACCTACTTAATAGTCTAGTGCAGCTATCCCCCTTCATCCGGCAATCCCCTCAAACGCTTCATCCAAAATCCCCACTATAGGGAATGGTCAAAAATAACAAACCATGCCCAATCGCTAATCTTCAGGCTGTGATGATTTTGGATGCTTCTGCAATCTTCAAACTGTGGTGATTTTGGATGCTTCCGCAATAGGTTCAACTTGTATGGGTGGCGCTTTTTCTTCAAAGGCGGCTAAGTCGAACCAAAAAGTGGTGCCTATACCAACTTCACTCACTAGATCGACTTTACTACGATGTCTATCGATGATATTTCTGACAATCGATAAACCTAAACCCGTGCCTTCTAGAGTGTGAACTCGATTTTCTACGCGGAAGAAGCGTTCAAAAATTGAATGTTGATCTTCTGTGGCAATGCCAATTCCAGTATCAGAAATTTCAATCCGCACTGGAGAAGATTGGGTTTGACTGGGTTTAAAATCTAGTTGGTAGGCGCGAATTGCCACTTTACCACCGGCTTTGGTGAATTTGAGGGCATTACCAATCAGGTTGCCAAACACTTGTACTAACAGATCATAATTACCCATTACTAGCGGCAAATTAGGAGCAACTTCCTGAAGGAGTTCAACACCTTTATCTTTAGCATTGAGTTGGTAAGTACGCAGTGTTTGCTCGATCGCTTGGGCTAAATCTACGCTATCGAAGTTGTAGTTGCGACCAGATTCGAGTTTTGACAAATCTAAAACATCGTTAACTAGGCGGGTTAGGCGATCGGTTTCATAATTGACTGTTTGCAGAAACTCTTGCCGTTGTTGTAAAGCTAAGTCTTCGCCGGAGTCGTGCAGGGTTTCAATATAGCTTTTGATGTTGGTTAGAGGCGTTCGCAGTTCGTGAGAAACGTTGCTGATAAATTGGCTTTTTGCATCGTTTAATTCCACCTCACGGGTGATATCTTGGACGGTAATCGCAATGCCTTTGATGCTTTCCCTTTGTACATTGAGTACTGTAGTCAAGAGAATGCGGATCGTTCGCGGGATGGGTTGGTTAATAAAAATTCGGAATTCGGCGCTTTCGCATTCGCCTGCTGCCATTTCGTACAAAGGGCGAGTGATTTCCATTTGTACCGATGGGGGTAAGTGATGTAACAGATTTTGACCTACCACATCAGCAGTTTCCCAGCCAAAAATTCGCTCTGCTGTGGGGTTAACTAAAATCACCTGCATGTTGTTATCAATCAACACAGCACCATCTGCGATCGTCGAAACTAGGGTTTGTAGCTTGGCTTTTTCTGCGGTGAGTTCCTCAATATTCTGTTCTTCATAGCGCTCTAATCGCTCTCCCATTTCATTAAAGCTTAAAATTAACTCCCCTAGTTCGCCCCCTAAAGGTAAATCAATGCGCTGCTTGAAATTCCCGGTAGCAATTTGCTTTACCCCCACCAGCAGTTCTTTAATGGGCTTAGTGATGGTCAAGGCGTTAATCACTCCTGCCAAAATCACCATTACCCAAATGGTGATAAAAACGGCAATGGTGACATCGCGGGTAAAATTAGTGGAGATGACAGCAGTCTGATTGGGGTTGATACCGATCGCTAATACACCTAAGTATTTTTTATTGACGATCAGGGGAATAAATACATCGGTGACTGTTCCATCTGGGGTTGTATGTTGCCGCACCATCGGCTTTTCCCCATCACCAGGGTAATCTTCTGGCAATTGTATCCGCCGTTTAATGGTGAGGGAGTTTTCTACCTCCGCTTCCCAAAAAGGAATGCCAAAAAAGATTTCCCCGGTTTCATCGGCGTAAAGCATATAACGCACACTAGAGGTGCTCCTGTAGAAGCGTTGAGAAAATTGGGCAACCTCAGTGAGATTATTGTCAGCAATTAGGGGAGCAACGTTGGCAGCAAGCAGCAGCCCCAAGTCACGACCGAAGCGGGTGTCATTCATCCGCGCATCCTGCTGAATTGTATTCACAGCCCAAAAGGTCAGACCACTCATCACCAATGAAACTACCATTGTAGCCACAGCCAACAGTTTGGTCTGGAGTGTGAACTCTGACCACCAAGTAGCGATCGCATGTCGAATTGTTTTTAACAGACTTAGCATTTTAAATAAAGTTTTTAATAGTCTTTGTTATAAAGCCTAACAACTAAAAAATTAACAGTTAATTTGACAAACATGTTAGGGAATGGGGAATGGGGGAGTAAACTTGAACTTAGCACTAAGATATTCAAACCAATGCGCCACCGCTACGATGCGACTGTCTCCTCTAGAAGATAACGGTAGATGTCATACTGACCGAGAGCCTCTTTCAAATCTTGTATCTTTGATGCGCCAACAAAGCTTTTTACTTCAACAACAAGTTTTTCTCCATCTCGTTCAGCCCCAATGGGGCGTTCAGCACCGATATCAGCGTATAACGTTGTTCTTCGATACTGAATTACGTAGGGATCGTCTGTAATCGCCCAACCGTCCTTTATAAGTGCGTTTTTTACCGCGTTATGGATAATGTCTAACTTGGGCATAGCTTAAGTATAAGTCAGCCTCGCTGCTTCATGGAAATCAGTGCCAGCCTTAAAGCCGACATCAGACTGGATGCTTATGGGGTTTCCCCATGCTTCACGCTGACGACCACTCTATGCCCAATATCTCTCCGGTAATATATTCCCTCAAACTGAATATATTTGATACTAGAGTAAGCTTGGGCGAGCGCTTGCTCAAAATTTTCTCCGATTCCAGTCACATTTAATACTCGACCCCCATCTGTCACGACTTCTTGTTGCTGGTTCAACTTTGTACCTGCATGAAATACAGTTGCTCCTGTTGCCTCTGTCTCGCTAATGCCAGTAATGATCTGGCCTTTCTTATATTCTCCTGGATAACCACTTGAAGCTGCAACGACAGTGGCAGATGCTCCCTCTTTCCAAGCAATGGGTGGCAATTCGCTTAATCGCTGTTGTACACAAGCTAGAATCAATTCTTCTAGAGGTGTTTCTAATAGTGGCAAAATCACCTGGGTTTCTGGATCGCCAAAACGACAGTTAAATTCCAAAACCTTCAAGTCGCCATCGGGTGCAATCATTAACCCAGCATACAGCACACCTCGGTAATCAATGCCTTTAGCTCGTAAGGTTGCGATCGCTCTTTCTAATACTTCTGTTTGAATGCGTGCCATCAATTCTGGCGTAGCGATGGGTGCTGGGCTATATGCTCCCATCCCACCAGTATTTTCTCCCGTATCGCCGTCACCAATCCGCTTATGGTCTTGAGCTGGCAGCAAGGGTCTAATTGTTAACCCATCTGTTAACGCTAAAACTGACACCTCTTGCCCAATTAAACACTCTTCAATGACGACAAATTCACCAGCACTGCCAAATTGTCCTTGAAAAATCGCATCAACGGCACTTTCTGCCTGTGCAACTGTTTCAGCTACCGTTACGCCCTTACCAGCCGCCAAGCCATCAGCTTTGACGACAATTGGCGCTCCCGTAGCTTTTATATATGATTTTGCTGCTGCTGCTTCCGTAAATACCGCAGCCCGTGCCGTCGGAATTCCCGCTTCTTGCATCAGGGCTTTTGCCCAAGCTTTGCTCGCCTCAATTTGCGCTCCCGCTCTGACTGGGCCAAATACCATCAGTCCTTTGTCTTGGAGGTAATCTGTGATTCCCTTAGACAGGGGGACTTCTGGCCCAACTATCACCAGAGTTATGCCATTTGAGAGAGCATATCGGCTCATACCCTCAAAATCATCTACTGCTAGGGGCAAGTTATGGCAACGTTCCATACTTGCTGTACCTCCATTCCCTGGTACACAGACAACTTGCTCAATTTGCTTAGATTGCAACAGTTTCCATGCCAGAGCGTGTTCGCGCCCTCCATTACCTACAACTAAAACTTTCACTGCGTTCCTCGTGCGTTCCTTGCGAAACGAGAATGCCTTAGCACTCTCGCGGATCAATTTTTTCACCAATTCTCACACTTGTGCAAGCCCCCTTATGACTAAAAAGGCAGCAGGGTGGTTTCATACGAAAAAAGAAAAATACATAAGTCTTGATTTCTCGTTTTGTGACATAGCTTTTTACCCCACTTCCATTCCTCTCCCCGAAGCGGAGAGAGGCTTTGAAACCCAGTTTTAGTTTTTCTCTGCTTGTATGAAACCACCCTGCTTATGACTAAAAAGGCAGGGGGAGCAGGGGGAGCAGGAGGGGAATTTTAGAAGTTGCCAAATTATCCCGCTTTTTCTGCAACGCCGAAAAAATATAGCTATTGAATTTTTACTGTATTTATTTAGGACTTACGCAAAAGTACACGCGCTCAGGGGCAATTCATGAATTGCCCCTACGTGAAATAAGGGTTTCGGCTATTGTTTGCGTAAGTCCTGTTATTTTTAAAATCCAACTTAGTGAATTAGTATAATTCTAAATTTTATTAATTGCAATAAGTAAATAAATATACTGAGGTTATTTCCATAAAAGGATAATATTTAAGTATTTATGATGAGTTTTTTAAGCATTTTAATAATTGAGTAAAAAAAATCATCTTCAGGTAATGACGATTATTGGTTACAAGTATTAACCTGTGAATATGGAGATTAATCAAAATATCAAAAAATAGGCAACATGGCTAAAATTATTGTTACTGGAGCTGCTGGTTTTATTGGTTCTCATCTTGCAGAAACATTGCTGCAACAAGGAGAAGAAGTAATCGGGATTGATGAATTCAATGATTACTACGATCCGATGTTAAAGTTTAAAAATGTTGCCCACTTACATCAATCACCTGGCTTTACATTAATTGAAGGAGATATGCAGTTTTTAGATTGGCAGAAACTCCTAGAAGATGTTGATGTAGTTTACCATCAAGCGGCACAAGCAGGGGTTAGAGCAAGTTGGGGTAAAGCTTTTCGAGGTTATACAGAACGAAATATTAATGCTACACAAGTTTTGCTAGAAGCAGCTAAAGATGCTAAACACCTAAAAAGATTAGTGTTTGCCTCATCATCAAGTGTATATGGTGATGCAGAAACATTACCCACCCACGAGGGAATTTGTCCTCAACCAGTTTCTCCTTACGGCATTACGAAGCTAGCATCGGAGTTTTTGTGTGAACTATATCACAAAAACTTTGGCGTACCTTGTGTGACATTGCGTTATTTTACAGTCTATGGCCCCAAACAGCGCCCAGATATGGCATTTAATAAGTTCTTTAAATCGATTTTACAGGATGAAGCAATTCCTATTTACGGCGATGGCCAGCAAACGCGGGAGTTTACGTTTGTTAGTGATATCATCGCCGCCAATTTAGCCGCAGCCACCGCTCCCGTTGCAGTGGGAGAAATCTTTAATATCGGTGGCGGTAGCAGGGTAGTTTTAGCAGAAGTCTTGGATACGATTGAAGAAATTGTCGGGAAATCAATCAAAAGAAACCACATAGAAAAGGCGATGGGAGACGCCCGCCACACTGCTGCTGATGTATCTAAAGCAAAGAAAATTCTCGGATATCAGCCGCAAGTCTCCTTGAGAGAAGGTTTGACACAAGAATGGGAGTGGGTGAAATCTTTGTATTAGACATCTCCAGAAATTTAAGTAATTCGTAATTCGTAATTCGTAATGGGCAACTCTTAGAGACGCACTCGCGTTCGCCCCGCAACGCTTTCGTAAATTTTGTTTTGTAATGGGATTTAATACCAATTCTCCAAAATGAGGTAACAGATGTAGATCAGGAAAGTCCTGCGGCATCTAAGTTTATTAATTGCGAATTGCGAATTGCGAATTGCGAATTGGTATAACCCCAACACAAAACAAAATTTTTATTGAACTGGGGGACTTAAACCCACGGACAGGAGTTAAATATGCGTTATCTAGAACCCTTGTAGAGACGTAGCATTGCTACGTCAAAACAATTCTTTTTCACTCCTATGTCTATTCTGTATCCTTCTAATTTTCCTCATCCCCTCATCTTTACTTTGGTTATGCAAAGCGTATTGATAGGAGTTTTGCTCTTAGCTGGTAGTTAAAACAACACCTTGGCGCACAGTACGCTTGCGATCGCTTTTACGAGTACCCCCAGCCATTTGATACTCATAGCTATTTTTACCAAACTTATGAGCAACACCAAGCAAAATTTTTTCAGAATAGTCTGCTAAATTTCGTTCATTTTCGGTGATTTGTGTTAATAAAACATCAATAGTAGAGAGTGTGGTATTGTAGGCTTCCAGAGATTGACGGAGGCTTTCAATTTGGTTGGTATAATCTTTAACCGTTAAATTATCTCCGACATCTAGAGTAGGACTGATAGATTTAATACTTGCCAAGCGCATCTCAGCCTTACTAAGAATACGTGAATCGCGTTTGTGCCTTGCCATAATTAATACTCATTTCTCTGAAAAATAACTTATTCTATAGTGGACAATTTTTGAAAAGGTTGTCCTGCGTAAAATTGTTGATTTTTGTTAAAAAGACTAAAATTTGAGTAATTTCAACAATTTTCATCCCCCCTCTCTTAATACTGCGTAGGTTTTGAAGATTCATAGGTTGGGTTGTAGCAAGATCCCCGTAGGGGTACGCAGTGAAACCCAACAAAGCCCCGAAACTGTTGGGTTTCGTTCCTCAACCCAACCTACATTGGAGTTATTTTTTAAGCAAAACCTACGCAGTATTGCCCCCTCTCTTTCTCTCATAACCGCAGTGGCTCCACAAAGAACCACTGCGGTTATGAAAAATTTGGATTTCTTAGAAATCTGTAGAGTAAACCCGCCCAAACTTTTTCCTCACTCACGACTTAGCACTGAGTAAGGTTAAGGCAGAAGTTGTTACAGACTGCGCGAAACACCGAAACGTCTTGGCGGAAGTTCTTACTCTTAAGGCGGAAGTTGCTACAGACTGCGCGAAACACCGAAACGTCTTGGCGGAAGTTGCTACAGACTGCGCGAAACACCGAAACGTCTTGGCGGAAGTTGCTACAGACTGCGCGAAACACCGAAACGTCTTGGCAGAAGTTCTTACTCTTAAGGCGGAAGTTGCTACAGAGTGCGCGAAACACGGAAACGTCAACCCTGGAGCAATATTTTTTGATGTATTAGGGACTTCCAACAAATAAATTATCCAATCTTGCAGGGATTGACCAAGATTTTCCACAAACCGATCGCTTGCTCATACTCTTGCTGATTGCGAATCGTAAGCAAGGGTGCGATCGCGCTCCTATATGATTACAAGCCAAGCAAAATCATGCTTTTACAGGTTACTCTTAAAATGGATATCATACGAATTAATGTACAGAAAGTAGGCTACCACACAAGCGATCGCACTTTGTTTGAGCTAATGAATGTTGGGTTTCCTTACGTCAACCCAACCTACGGGGATGAGCGATCGCACTGCGATTAACCGCAGGTTATCCTACTTACCAATAACGAGTTACCGCATAATTGTCTAGCACTGCATCCGCGCTAATAATCAGAATCTTTTCTGTGAGTGCTTGGGCAACCAAAAGCCGATCGAAGGGATCTTTATGATGGAATGGCAGAGTCACGATTGCGGCTGCATGAGCAACTTTAATCGGTAATATTTCAAATTCGTTAACATGCATTTGATGCTTCATCCATGTTTCAAAATTTCCAGGAATTTGATACTTACCAATACTAACTTTGATGGCAATTTCCCAATTGTTGCAGGACTGAGCAAGATGTCATTGAGGGGATCGACAATCAAATCACAGGCGACTTGACTAAGGGCGGGATCATTGAGTACAAACCAGAGGAATGCTTGAGTATCGAGCAGAAACTTCATGGTATGTAGTCGTGAAAGTCTTGCAAGTGGGTTTCATCTTCGGACAGGATAGTTAGGGTTCCAATTGCAGTACCGGGCTGGCGAGGCTTCCGGGGTGGTTGGAATTCGCCAATTAGTCTAGCAACGGTGCGATCGCCGGAAAAAATCTGCACTTCTTCACCGGGTTGCAGACTTGCAATCAGTTCGGGTAAACGAAGTTGAGCTTCTGTTAATGGAATCTGTGTCATTGTTTTGTGCATCTGGTGGGTGAGCCGTCCCTTGGGCGTCTCCAAGAGTTGGCTTTGGCAGAGCCATCGCTCTTGCTTAATTTTAAGGAATCAAACCAACGGTAAAGCGCCCAATCAATTAACGCCACACTAACATAAGTAAAACGGATGTTGACTTTTGAGATCATTTTGGTATAGTTCTGGTAACATTATCATTAAGGTAGGTCTTGTTGACAATACTAGACCTATCTTTTTTTACCACGAATTGCTACACTCTTGACACAACAAGCTCTTCATCGCGTATTGTCATCCCGTCAGAAAAAACATACAAAATAGCCTCGATTTGGGGAAACCGAGGTTAATACTGGTAATAGGGGTTATACAGGTTTTGGGTACACAGAAATGCAGTTCTCATTAGAATTTCAGACACCCATCTAATTTGCTTTAAAAGCGGAGTTTTTGTAACGGTATTCGCAAATTCTCAAACAAACTAACCCAATAACAAAGGTTTGTGAGCCAGTTAAGCTACCCGAAAGTAACCATCCTGAAGGGCCAGCAAAATCCATAAGTTCATCAAACATTCCTTGTGTTATTTTTACTCCAGCATAAGCTGCAACACTGGACAAAAAACCTAAGGTAGTAGCTTCGTTCAGTAAATCCATAAGCTTTTCTTCTGTTAGTTTAGTTTTGTCACCAAAGTAAATTTCGTAGATAACACCGCACAACGCAACGTCCGCTGCCATAAGAGTCAATTGTTTAGGAACCTCAACCGTGAACGTTGGCACTGCTGATGCAAAACCTGTCGCTAACGCTGCACTTACAAGCGCAAAAACGGCTCTTCTCCTCTTTGTTTCTAATTCTTTATTTTTACTCATATCTCAAACATCCTTTTGACAACATTTATTACTACAAGAACTGTAGCCTAAACTTTAATGGGTTGACATATTCCTGTATACATATTTTTTGGGAAAAATAAATATATTTCTTTGGAAAGACATCGGGGTAAAAATTACCGTGTTTATCCATTTTTTTTAGTTCCTAAACTTTCAAAAAAAAACTCGGAATCAACCATTAAGAGCAATTAACTTAAAAAATTTTGTATAGCAAGTAGTGTAAACCGTAATTTCCCCCACCTAAATATTTTTTAGTTACTAAAACTTCCAAAAAACAACCCGGAATTTTGGAAAACTGATACGAGTCAATCGCCTGCCTGCTGAGAAAAGTAGATAAGAGGATGCTGTTCATTTGTGCCAATTTCATCAATTAAATCATTTAATCGCTTGGTCATACTCTTGCTTATTACGAATCGTAAGCAGGGGTGCGATCGCGCTCCAAATTAATATTTGGGGGAAGTGTGGTTAAGTTTTCTATTGGTCTTTGTCCTATTCTGAATGGGTCAAGATATCACAATTAATTCAACCCTTAGCTTAAAGAGCATACACACTATTTGTTCGTTGGTTCTTACCTATAATGGAGAACAATCGTCATCTCAAGTATTCAGCTTGATACCCACAATGACACTGAAAGAGCTACAACCTCAACTTTTAGCCCTGTCTTTGGAAGAAAAGGCACAGGCAATTCAGATTTTGGCGATATATCTGGGCAATGGGTTGATTGGCATTGAGAAAACACCAGGTGTCATGGGGGGCGATGCCTGTATTCGGCAGACTCGGATTCCGGTTTGGCTGTTGGTTAGCCTGCGCCATCAAGGGGCAAGTGAAGCCTATTTGTTAGAAGATTACCCGACGCTAACTGCTGCTGATTTGGTGAATGCATGGCTGTATGCAGAGGTTTATCCTGAAGAAATTGAAGCGGCGATCGCACGGCAAGAGGCGGCTTAAGTGTGGCATTGCTTTATGCCGATGAGGGGTTTCCCAAAATGGTTACGGGGCTACTGCGTCAATTCGGTCACGATGTGCTGACGGTACAAGAAGCAGGGCAAGCCAATCAGCAAATTCCTGATGACCAAGGGAAAAGCATTGGCGACGATTCAGGGGCGGGCAGTGCTGACAGTAAATCGAGATGATTTTATCCGCTTGCATCGCATGATTCCAGATCATGCAGGTATCATTGTTTGCACAGAGGATTTGGATCGGCAGCGATTAGCCACCCGGATTCATGAGGCAATTGCGGCTGAAGAATCTTTGTTTGGAAAACTGATACGAGTCAATCGCCCGCCTGCTGAGAAAAGTAGATGAGGTGAAGCGCGATCGCTCATGATTGTAAGATACATTAACAGTGCGATCGCCGAAAATTCTGCCTCATAAGCAAAATTATGCCTTAATTGTGCAATATTCTGTCAGTTAAAATCCAGAGAGTGTATCCTTGTAGTAAAAGCCAGGGCTTATACAAGTTACATTTGACTTACTGCGATCACCCAGGAAGGGTTTTTAGGTATAGCTGAAGTCCTATTAAACAATTTAGGAGATGAGTTTATGGAGCCTATTTCTCTTATTCTTACAGCATTAGTAGCTGGCACAGCAAAAACGGCTGGTGATGTAGCTCAGGATGCTTACAACGGCTTGAAGGCTTTGATTAAGCGTAAGTTTGAGAGCCAAGGTAAATCAGATTCAGCTACTATTCTAGATAAATACGAACAGAAGCCCGAAAAGACGAAAGCTCTTTTAGAAGATGAATTAACTGAGGTTGGGGCTGATAAGGATGAAGAAATTATTAAACTGGCTCAAAAGTTAATGGAGCAATTAAATCCTCAAGAAGCAGCAGAGGGAAAGTTTAATGTTCAAATTTCTGGGGGTACAGTTCAGGGTTTGACACAGCAAAATACTGGAACAATAACTCAGAACTACGGCAAGGATGCTTAGAAAATGACTGAAGATAATTCTGTTAATATCTCTGGGGGTAAAGTTCAGGGATTTATCCAAGAAAATAATGGAACTGTCACTCAAAACTTCATTAATCATGTATCTGACTCGCTGAGTGGGCAAACATCCGGTACGGAACAGTTCTTAGCTGAGAAAGAATTACGCCAGAGGAAAGTTTTACTCAGTAAAGTCAAACAATATTGGATCGAAGGGGTCTTAGAAAAGTCATTGTATAACGAGGCAATGATTCAACTCGGTTTAGAAAAGCGATCAAATGCAGTAGAGCTTCCATTTAGGAGCTTCGAGGAACTACCAGAAGAATCCGAACAAATTCTGCCTACAGAGACAAACGCAACTAAGGTCTTCGATCAAATAGGAGAGGGGCGAACTCTGTTGATTTTGGGAGAACCCGGGGCTGGGAAAACAATAACTCTGCTAAAACTTGCAGAGAATTTGGTTGCTCGTGCTACAGAAAATGTGAGTCTCCTGATTCCAGTGGTGTTTAACTTATCTTCTTGGGGGAGTAAGAAACCAACGATTGCTGATTGGCTCGTACAAGAACTTTTGAGCAAATACCAAGTTCCCAAAGAAGTTGGTAAAAACTGGGTTAAAAATCAACAACTGCTACTGCTGCTGGATGGTCTAGACGAGGTAAAGGCTGAACTGCGGGAAGATTGCGTCCAAGCTGTCAACAAATTTATGCAGGATCATGGACAGACTGAAATGGTGGTCTGTAGTCGTATTGTAGACTATGAAGTTCTTTCTAACCGTCTGCAATTACGAGGTGCAATCTACATCCGCTCTCTAACTCCTGAGCAAGTTAATCGATATTTGGACGCGGCTGGTGAACAACTAAGAGCAGTCAAAACTTTGCTGACCGAAGATACCGTACTGCAAGAGCTAGCAAAGTCTCCTTTAATGCTTAGGGTTACACCTTTTATAATCCGATGCTGCGGGAACATTTTGCCAGCATGAAGTGAGTTTAGGTAGAATCAGGATCTTTTCTGTGAGTGCTTGGGCAATCAAAAGCCGATCAAAAGGATCTTTATGATGGAATGGCAGAGTCACGATTGCGGCTGCATGAGCAACTTTAATCGGTAATATTTCCAATTCGTTAACTTGGATTTGATGCTCCATCCATGTTTCAAAATTTCCAGGAATTTGATACTTACCAATACTAACTTTGATGGCAATTTCCCAATTGTTGCAGGACTGAGCAAAATGTCATTGAGGGGATCGACAATCAAATCACAGGCGACTTGACTAAGGGCGCGATCCTTGAGTACAAACCAGAGAAATGCCTGAGTATCGAGCAGAAACTTCATGGCATGTAGTCGTGAAAGTCTTCCAAGTGGGTTTCGTCTTCGGATAGAATGATTAGGGTTCCAATTGCACTACCGGGCTGGCGAGGTTTCCGGGGTGGTTGGAGTTCGCCAATCAGTCTGGCGACAGTGCGATCGCCGGAAAAAATTTGCACTTCTTCACCGGGTTGCAGACTTGCAATCAGTTCGGGTAAACGAAGTTGAGCTTCTGTTAATGGAATCCGTGTCATTGTTTTGTGCATCTGGTGTCATCGCTCTTGCTTAATTTTACAGGTATCTTGAATTTGGGCGATCGCCTGTCTAATTAGTTCAACCCTTAGCTTAATACCTACCCCTATTCCCATGATTGAAATTCATCAATGGCGCTACGAATTAGGGAAGTTATTTGAGCGCGACGAGTTTCAAAGTTGGCGGCGATATAAATTAGTAAGATGCCAACTAGCAAGCCAATAACCCATTTTAAAAAGGAGTACTGCAAGCTAAAAATTACCGATTGATAGATTGTGGTGATTAAAAAAGTCGCTGTACCAATGTAGAGAAAAGCCCTCACTCGCAAAGCTAATCCGGCAAAAATGGCGATGAGGCTGAAAATTCCAGGTATCCAGGCTGGTTAAAGGGGAAAAGAATGTACTCCAAAATCATATAGCAATCCGATTTGATTCCTGAATTACTCGTAGAGACTGGGGACTGGGGACTGGGGACTGGGGACTGGGAAGAAGGAATAAAGGTGTACTGAGTTTTTTTCAAAAATCAAATATGAGTCCTATATAATAGAGTGTAAGCCCAAAAATATCAGAAAAAACTATGAATGTAAAACTTGTTAATTCTCTTGTAGAAGTGGTATTAAACCTCTCACCTGAAGACCAAAAACTATTTCAAGAAAAGCTCTCTAATAGACAAATAGAGGTAATCACTCGCAAAAGTGTAACCTCAACAGAAAAAGCAGAGCAATTTCGTCAATGGGTTGCTCAATTTCCTAAAAGTAATGCTAATCTACTTGACGAAACTTTACGTCGAAAAAATATTTATGATGATCGAGGCAGATGACCAACTATTTGCTAGATACGAATATTATTATAAGGTTTACTGATACTAACTCCCCCGAATATGACCTGATAAACAACGCTATTTCACAAATCTTAGTAGAAGGTGGTCAGTGCTTTATTACCTCTCAAGTTATCACTGAGTTTTGGGTTGTAGCCACTCGTCCTATAACTGTTAACGGACTAGGATGGACAGTAGAAAAAACTGAACAAGCAGTACAAATGTTAATTAATCAATTTGACTTGCTAGAAGAAACACCTGCAATATTTCCCCAATGGTTGAGTCTTGTTACATCTCACAAAATTTTAGGTAAACGCGCCCATGATCTCCGCATACAAGCAGTAATGTTAGCTCATAATACCTCTCATATCCTCACCTTAAATCCCCAAGATTTTGTTGCAATTGAAGGACTAATAATCATTCACCCTAATAGCTTAAACAGCTAGTCTATAAAAATAGCGCGATCGCCGCTTTTTTCGTGACAGAGAAATCGCTCAATTTATCCCTAATTCTTTCCCATAATATTTGGGAACATAGATTTTAATCAGTCGCAATCTCACCGAAAAATCCTTTTGAATTGATGACACGCCCTAGTCTCAGCTTTTTTTTGCACCTAAATCAACCCGTCGAACTCACGTTTTGAGAATTATAACTATAGCGGTTCTCAGTTGCATGAGGTACGCTTCAACCCCACCCCCTACCCCTAAGAGCTTGCTCTTAGGGGAGCGTTTGCGTAAGCAAATGCGGGGTGGGGTGACGACTGTATTGCAACGAAGTGAGAACCGCTATAATTAGCCAGACTTGATATCAATTGCGTATTCCAAAAGAGTACACAATTACAAATTAGGAATTAGAAATTTTTAATACCTAGCCCTATTCCCATGATTGAAATTCATCAATGGCGCTACGAATTAAGGAAGTTATTTGAGCGCGACGGGTTTCAAAGTTGGCGGCGATATAAATCAGGAGGATGCCAACTAGCAAGCCAACAACCCATTTTAAAAAGGAATACTGCAAGCTGAAAATTACCGATTGATAGATTGTAGTGATTAAAAAAGTGGCTGTACCAATGTAGAGGAAAGCCCGCACTCGCAAAGCTAATCCGGCAAAAATGGCGATGAGGCTGAAAATTCCAGGTATCCAAGCTGGATTTTGATGAAATAAAATTGCCCACCCACAAATTAAACCACTACCTACTATTCTCAGAATATGGCGAGATGTTTTGTACTCTGGTAGCTTCAGTTGGGTATCTACTTGAGCAATATAAAGCAGTGATAACCCAATTGGCGTTACATACCATAAAGCATCAGTCAGCCGTAGGGAATCAAACCAACGGTAAAGCGCCCAATCAATCAATGCCACGCTAATATAGGTAAAACGGATGTTTTCACCCACCTTTGCGAGGAAGATGTAAAATCCAGCCGCGAGTACCAAGGTGATTGGGTAAACTTGCAGTCTGGTTTCCCATAAACTTATCAATGGTATGATATAAGCGGCTTGCTGCCAAGGTCTTTTAGACCAACCCCAACTTTCCCAAGGCAGGATGTATAAGAAATAGGCTACCACACAGGCGATCGCACCGTTCCAAGGAACTAATGGCCCAGCCCAAAATCGTCCCACTGCTGTCTCGCGCCAATAAACCCTCATCCCGGCTACCTCTAATAAGCCAAGGTAAACCCACATTTCGGCGATTGTGATTCCTCCGAAGATGCTGGGAGAAGTGCGCGAATTTCGTCCCTGAAAGATGGCATAACGAATCAAAAATACCCCCGTTCCCAATCCCACTAAACGGTTAACTCCAATGGGAAGAGGAATGGCAGCCATTAATAAGCAGCTACTCCAAGCCCAGTGAATATGGGCAATTCCTTTCAGTTCTTGAGGAGTCAGGCGTAAGTAGCTGACAAGCCAAGGCGACAGAATACGGTAAGCATACATAATACTAGCGCCAAGGGCAGACATGGCAATCAATCCATCACCTAATGCTCCTGTTGAAGCTTGTAACATTTGATAGAACAAAAGTTCATAAGCAGAAATGGATACGCCAATGATTCCTAAGTACAGCAGGGGTTTAAAGTCTTCGCGGCGTCGCCCTACGCCAATGATAATTAAAGCTACACCCAAGGAATACAAACCAGTCCACTCGGTGAAGGTGTCCAAACGCAGCAATACACTGAATGCACCATAAATTAATGGCAAAATGTGAAAACTGCTAGGAAGCCTTTCTAATTGATGTCGTCGTCGCCACCACTCGCCGACAAGTTGAGCGATTAAACCCAAGGCGATATTTGCGATCGCAATCTTAACAGTTGAACGTTCCCCAAATCCCAGCACTTGAGCAGTCAACAATTCCAAAGACCAACCAATGCCATAAAATGCCCAATTTGTCGGTTCTCGCCAACTGCGATAAACAATGGCTACCAAGGTGATTGCAGTGGCAGCTAAGTACAAAAATCCAGAAGTAATAAACCCTGAGTAAATTAGTATTGAGTGTACCGTCAAACCAAACAACTCAAAACCACACAATGCGATCGCCCACTTATCACTAGCGGCTGCATATATAATTGCTAATTCGTTACCGCGTCGGTTCAAAACTGTCCGTGCTAACCATAGAATTAGGATTGCGATCGCTCCTACGACAAACCAACCTGCTAGCGCGAGGCGAGGTAAGCCAGGTACGCCTACCCATAACAGCGCCACAATGAAACTCAGAAGAAATCCTTCTGTAATTACCGCAGATATTTGGTTTCGCAAATAGCGCGTATTTGCGAACATCAATACCGTACCCACGGCCAAACCGATTAATCTGGTTTCTGGTAGCTGTAAAGTCAGTAACTGGGCAGTTACCACAGCCAATACACTCAAGTAACGGCTAGTAAAGCGACGCTCTATAATTGTGACATTGGCAACACCCGTGAGAGCTATAGGCGTAACTAGCCATAAGACTCCCCAATGAGCTTGGCTATCAGCGATGCCATACCAAGATGATTCTGCATTCATCCACAATAGGAAAAAACTAGCGGCGGCTAGTCCTAAACCGATGTCCCATCCACTACGTCGCCATAAACCTTCACTAAGGCTAAATCCCCATTCTGCAACCATCAGAACTAATAAAATACTTGCCCAGACTTGGTAACTCAGGGTTGGTAATAACCAATTAATGGTAAAACAAAAAGTCAGCACTCCCATGATGTGAGTTAGATATATCAGGGGAAGGGATGAGGGGGATCGGCGTTGAGTGACGAATGCCAGAGTGATTGTGGAAAATAGCAGATTTAGCGATCGCAATGCGGGATTTCCGATCGCGATCGTTGTTAAAAAAGCTCCAAATAAGAGGGTGAGCAGTTCGCCAAATTTAGCCAATTCTCGCTTTTCGGTGCGATGCAGCCTATCTGTGAGCGCCACCATTAAAATTATGTATGGAAATAAAGCTACACTCAGCAACGCCCAAGGTTCATTTTGAGAATTGGTAAGTTGAGTACCAGTTGCGATCGCTAATTTCTGTAAGCTATCAGGTACTAATCGCCAACCTAGCCAAATCGTCTGTAAGCCAATGACGAAAACTGCTGCAAAGTCTACCTTGAAACTGTACTGCCGCAGACGACTTCCCACAAACCACAAACCCAAAGCACTTACAGCTATTGCTGACATCGGATAATTTACTACCGAAACCAACCAACCCAGGAAGAGTAGAATACCACCAAGTCTTTCCCAGAGTAAGAGGGATGAGGGGGATGAGGGAGATGAGGAGAATATTACTTTTGCTCCCTGCCCCCTGCCCCCTGCTCCCTGCTCCCTGCCCCCTGTCCCCTGCCCCCTGCCCCCTGCCCTCCCCTGCTGTGCTAACCAAGTTACTAGCCAGCCGCAAATGCCAATGGCTAACCCTAACTGCGTGACATCTACCTTGGCAACAAAAATTGCCCGCACTAGCAGCACTATTAAAGCATAAATAATTACAGTAGCAGGTAAACTAATACTTAAGCGTTGGCGTAGGCGTAGCCCGTCGTAGACATCGCGGCTATCTTCCTCACTAATAGAATTAGGCTGTTGGTAAAGATTGTGATAAACGGTAATAATAGTTGTGCCGATCATTGCCACATAAACGGCAATCAAGGGAAATCCTCTTAATTGCCAACCCCAATGCAAATAACTCAGCCCCAGAATATTTATTAGAGGTAATTTCCCAGTAAGTAAATTGGGAAAAATACTGCGATTTTTGGAGAGTAAAATAGTTATAGCAGTAAGGGTAGGACAGGCGATCGCAACTACAATCCAATCCAAAGGATTTTGCCACAACCGAAAGCTATCCATTGCCCAAAAGTTTACTGGCACTAACAAAAGGGTGACAATCAATAATGTCTGAGCCGTCAATCTAAGGTTGCTTTGCCTAGTTGCCCAAAAGCTTAATCCCCAGAAACTCAAAGTATAAGCAAATAAAACTCCATACTGTCCAGAAGCCGGAAACCTCTCCCACTGACTTGCAGCCAGTACCCCAGAGGACACCACTACCAAGAATACTCCTAGAAAAAGCAGCCAACGGACACTCAGTTCTGCCCCTAATGACTGCAACATTGTGCTGATGAAGTTGGGTTTAGCTGGTTTTTGCTGCGGTGGTTGTCTACGGCTACTAGATTGTAAAGCTGCTACGGGCAACTGCTGCACTGAATCAGAAGTTACAAAGGCTACCTTTGTTTCAGGTTCAGGCTGGGGTTGCAACACCACCGTACACACCAGGAATTCTCGGCATAGCTGCCTAACTTGGGTATCGGATATCAAACCTAAACGCAGCCATATATCTAGTCCTTCTAATAAATGAGGATGGGAAGATGGCAGTCTGATTTCAAATTTTAGCGGGCGCTCAAGGGGCGATGACATAAGCGGCGGCAGTATAACTATATACTTAATTTTGCATTTAATTAATGTATATTTTGGCTCTAATTGTGCCACTTAGTAGGCTCATTGATTTAATTTTTAACGGAGCGCGGAGTTCAGGTGGATTTTGTTATAGCGATTCTCATTTGAATGAGGTCAACTAGTAGGGCATGGAACTGAACAAAAATAATTAGACAATATTCCCTATACGTCAACTTAACGTGAAACCCAAGCATATTGCCTTATACCAAGTCCACTCAATTACTAATTATCCCCTCGCAACCCCACCCCGCTTTTGTCTAGCGACAAAATCTCCCCTCCCCGGGAACGGGGAGGGGATTAAAGGGAGCTAGTGCGGTCTTCTCCCTTTGGAGAGGCTAGCGCCAAGGGGTTTCTCCAAGTGGAGCATCTGGCGTGTGGGGTAAAATGACTGTGGAATGAAGCTCTCTGACTTAAGTTGACACCAATGGACATGGCATTGCCCATACGAGTGTGTCAACTTAACGTAAAAGCTATGTCTTACAAGGAACTGAAGTTCCTTTTCTTTACGTTACCTTACCTATGCGGGAACCACTATATTTTCCAGAGTAAGTCGTTTATCTGCTGTAATTTAGAGTTATAAATTTTCTCAATTCCAGCTTTTAAGAAGTCAGAGGGACTAAATAAGAATATGTCACTAAAGCCATTAGTAATTTCAGGTAATTTATTTTTCTCTACAATTTGAAATCGCACTTTTGGATCAACTAAGTGACCTAGAATTTGTATTGCTGGAATTATGCTATCATCAGTAATTAAAAGCGGTTTATTACCTTGACTCACCATGTTAGCAATGTTGGGAAATTCTTGGTATTTTTCTGGGAATTTGTTCCACCATATCTGGGCTTGAGAACTGATCGTACAAGATATGATTCCGCTCATGATTACCATGAACGCTACAAATGACCAGAGCTTTTTTTGCCAAACTTTACTAGAAATAGACGTGAGTTTAGTGCTAAATAAGTAAGCAACAGCTAACTGTATACCTAAAACTGAGGGAAGTGTATATCGACTAGTAGCGTATCGTTTTTCAAAGACGAAATCCACTATCAGTAAGGGAAGCCCTACAGATCCAATCAAAGTCAAGACAAATAACCAAACTTCCTTAGAGGTTCTTCGACAGAGAACATAAATTGAATAGAGTATTAAAGCTAAAATAATTAAAATAACAGGAATTAAGACAATCTTAAGTTTTCCTGAATCGCTAGGGCTAATACCTAAATCAAGAAATGTACGACTAAAGATTCCAGCCCACCTTATAGCTGATGCAAATAATGTTTGTTTAACATTCGCCCAAGTTACTGCTCCTGACTGAGGGTTGGTAATAATAATCCAAATCCAAGGTATAAAAGTTATAAACCCCGCAAGCGATGAAATCAGGTAATAAATCGATGTTTTACTCAATCGCAAGCGTTCGATTGCAATTACATAAATTCCTTGCCCAAAAGCAACTAATGTAAAAAATATATGAGTATAAAACCCTAATGATAATGTTGCTGCATAAATGCACCAACTAACCTTTGTTTTAAGGCGCATAGCTCGCAGCAGTGCTACGCTCGATATTAAGATGGTTACTATCCATAAACTATATGCTCGTACTTCTTGTGCATACACGACATGAATAGGTGAAACGGCTACCAACGCGATGGCTATCCACCCTACTAATGAAGACTCAAATAATTCTAGGCATAGCAAATAAATATAAGGAAAGGTAAGCAGACTAATAAATGCCGAAAAACTTCTCGCCACTGCTACCGAATTGCCAAACCACTCTAACCAAAACCTGGTTATCACAATGTATAACGGCAAAATCTGTGAGTCTTCTGAAATAATCCCTTTAATTGTATCAATTACGCTTTTTTCAGGATTGGGATACTGATATTTCTGCAAATCTTCTATGGTGAGCAAACGACCATTACTTAACTGCTCATTCATTTCTGACTGTATATAGCCAGATATGCGTAATGATGAGAAAACTTCATCGCCCCAATAAAGTTTTTTGTCAAGATTGACGAAGCGAAAAAATACACCTATTACTAATAGGATGATGATTAAAAAACGTAGTGAAGATTGAGAAATAAACCAGTTCTGTGAAAATTGCTTTTTCATGTAGTTTTCAATCTCCTCAAGACCTTAATAAATGGTGGTAAAATTTTATTATCGCCAGAATCGTTTCTTAGGAGGCATTTTGCCTCCAATGCTACTCTCAAAGATATTGCAAGACCCTACAACTATTTTTAGTTAACCGCCAGATTCAGTTTCAGGTTAATCTAGAAATTACAAATTGTAGATTTTGAGTTAAAATTTTCTTATATGAGTTTCAATAAGTTTGCAGCTTTTAGCAAAAATATCCCATATTATTTAATACAA
This sequence comes from Nostoc mirabile CHAB5784, assembly GCF_020829645.1. Lineage (GTDB taxonomy): Bacteria > Cyanobacteriota > Cyanobacteriia > Cyanobacteriales > Nostocaceae > Nostoc > Nostoc mirabile. The sequence continues at coordinate 45,801 of NZ_JAIVFS010000012.1, forward strand.
TCGATTATTTGTATTTGTCATCGTATAATATAGTATAAATTAAGATGAATGTAAAATAATTGTGTTAAAAAGAAAAAGATTTCATAAAGTTTATATAGAAATACTATAAATACGCCTTTGTGTAAAATTGAAATCAAGCTGAAGATGCTGAGTCTGGTTTATCGAGGAGACTAAGCTAGCGATCGCCCCGTAGCGCAGGTATTTCTGATTCATTGCCAACCTGGCTGATTGCCCTGATGGAAGGGGGCAGGGGGCAGGGGGCAGGGGGCAGGGAGCAGGGGGCAGGGGGAGAATAACTAATGACTAATGACCAATGACTAATGACTAATGACTAATGACTAATGACTAATGACTAATGACTAATGACTAATTACCATCTTCCAGTAATAGAATTAGTAACGAACCCTTTGTAATGCCTTCAACTATCAAAAGATAGAAGCTCTAGTAGCAGATTTAACCGAATGTCAGTAAATCGAAAATCTGTATCCCAAATAGGCTTGTAGCATATAAAACGCTTGTAAGATTTTTATGACTTCCCGTATTCGCTTTTTGATGTGCCCTCCTGACCACTACGATGTAGACTATGTGATTAATCCTTGGATGGAAGGGAATATTCACAAGTCATCGCGCGATCGCGCCGTGGAACAGTGGCAGGGACTAAACCAGATCCTTAAACAACACGCCATTGTAGACTTAGTACCACCTGAAAAAGGTTGGCCAGATTTGGTTTTTACCGCCAACGCTGGCTTGGTACTGGGGAATAATGTCGTCCTCAGTCGCTTTTTGCACAAAGAACGTCAGGGAGAAGAGCCTTTCTTCAAACAATGGTTTGAGGCAAATGGTTATACAGTCAATGAACTTCCCAAAGATTTGCCCTTTGAGGGAGCAGGGGACGCACTGCTGGATCGAGAAGGACGCTGGTTATGGGCGGGATACGGTTTCCGCTCGGAATTAGATTCTCACCCTTATTTAGCTAAATGGCTGGATATTGAGGTGCTATCCCTGCGACTCATAGACGAACGTTTCTATCACTTGGATACCTGTTTTTGTCCCCTAGCAAATGGCTATTTGCTATACTATCCAGGCGCTTTTGATTCTTACTCCAACCGCTTAATCGAAATGCGAGTCGCACCCGAAAAGCGAATCGCACTTGAAGAGGCTGATGCAGTCAACTTCGCTTGTAATGCGGTGAATGTAGATAGCATCGTCATCATGAACAAGGCGAGTGATGCTTTAAAAACCCGCCTTGCAGATGCAGGTTTCCAAGTGTTGGAAACACCGCTTACCGAATTTCTCAAAGCTGGTGGTGCGGCTAAATGCTTAACTTTGCGGGTAACAGAACCAGTTAGAGATGAAATTCATGCCAATGTCTCGGTAGAAAGCCGCGTCATTCGCATGGAGGGACACTTGCTCGACGCAGGCTTAATTAACCGCGCTTTGGATTTGATTATAGACGCTGGGGGAAGCTTCAAAGTCCTGAATTTTAACTTGGGAGAACAGCGCCAAAGTACCTCAGCCGCCGAGGTTAGGGTATCAGCGCCATCCCATGAGGTGATGGAAGAGATCATCTCTCGGTTGATTGATTTGGGTGCTGTAGATTTACCCCATGATGAGCGAGACGCTATCTTGGAGCCGGTAATTCAAGATGGCGTTGCACCTGATGATTTCTACGTTAGTACAATTTATCCCACCGAAGTCCGAATTAATGCCCAGTGGATAAAGGTGGAAAATCAACGGATGGATGGCGCGATCGCAATTACCCAAACTGCCAATGGCTTCATCGCTCGGTGTAAAATACTACGGGATTTAAAAGTTGGCGAACAGGTAATTGTAGACGTGCTAGGTATCCGCACCATCCGTAAAACTGAATCGCGCGAACAACGCAGCACCCAAGAATTCAGCTTTATGTCGGCGGGGGTTTCCAGCGAACGGCGCGTGGAATTGGTTGTTGAACAAGTAGCTTGGGAATTGCGGAAAATCCGCGATGCTGGTGGTAAGGTAGTTGTCACGGCTGGGCCGGTGGTGATTCACACTGGTGGCGGCGAACACTTGGCGCAACTGGTTCGGGAAGGATACGTGCAAGCACTGCTGGGTGGTAATGCGATCGCAGTTCACGACATCGAGCAAAATATCATGGGTACTTCTTTGGGTGTAGACATGAAGCGGGGTGTCGCCGTGCATGGTGGACACCGCCATCACCTGAAGGTAATTAATAGTATCCGTCGTTATGGCAGCATTCCCAAAGCTGTGGAGGCGGGGGCAATTAAAAGTGGCGTGATGTATGAGTGTGTCCACAATAATGTGCCTTTTGTGCTTGCGGGATCGATTCGGGATGACGGGCCTTTGCCTGATACCGTAATGGATTTGATTCAAGCACAGGAGGAATATGCTAAACATCTAGAAGGTGCGGAGATGATTTTGATGCTGTCATCGATGCTGCACTCGATTGGCGTGGGAAATATGACTCCGGCTGGGGTGAAAATGGTGTGTGTGGATATTAATCCAGCTGTGGTGACTAAGTTAAGCGATCGCGGTTCTGTAGAATCGGTGGGTGTGGTGACAGATGTGGGATTATTCTTGAGTCTGTTGATTCAGCAGTTGGATAAGTTGACAAGTCCTTATGTTAATAAGGTAGGTTAAGAAGACGAACCGCAGAGGCGCAGAGGGCGCAGAGAAAGGGAGATGACAAGAGTAGCTTTCAGTGAATTGCAGGTTAATTGGGTTAGTTTGATTGCTGATTTCTTGTTGGTAGGGATGGTTTTTGGCCCGCCTATCGCTCCCTTTTTGGCTGCGTCTGGAGTGTCTTTGCTTCCTGGGATTGCGGACATCATTTATTTCATGGGTAATCATGTTTGTCCGCAACCAACTATGGGGTTAGATTTAGCACCACCGTTTATTATGGCTGTGTGTATGCGGTGCTACGGTACTGTGACGGGTTTGCTGATTACTCGTCTGTTGTATGGGGTAACTGGTGGTAAGGGATTTTACTGGTTGAATCAGTATGGCTGGAGTGGTGTGGCTTTAGCTAGTGTGCTGATGATGGCTTATCCTTTGGAATTAGCAGCACAGATTTTCAGTTTGTGGAGTTTTAATAACTATCTGGTTACGCCTTTTGGATTGATTACGGGTTTGGCGTGGGGATTGTTTACTATGCCGATTTTGCATGGGTGGCGGGGTGCTAATATTCAAGACGAATAAATTCGCCGTTGGCACTTCTTTGACGCATCTGTTACCAAGGGTAAAGACGGGGGGACGCAAAGAGATTTTAGTAATAAGCGATCGCCTGTATAATTTCAGATAATAGTGCCACAGCTACGCCCGTCGTAGCGATCGCTTTTGCTCTAATTTTAGAAACTATTCTGACTCGGAAAATTCCCCAATTCTGCTGTATTAACCTTGATTTTGCGCTAACCAAGCTTCTAAATCGGTTAAACTTGAAAAATCAAGTAAAGCCTCTGCTAAATCATCCAACTGTGTTGAGTCTAAAGCTTGAATTTTCAATAGCTGTGCAGGTGGAACAGTTCCGACTTTACGGCGAAGTTGTCGGATAACAATCGATAAAGCTTTTTCCTGCTGGATATCCTGATAAATTACAGACTCGCGCATAGCATCACTCCGTAATAACCTTTTAATCAGTTCCTTGTTTAATACTAACCCAGATAAGATTGCCGTTGACGCAGCAATATTATTTTGTGTTCGGGTATCGTTTATTTGCTCAATCGCTTCAGCAACCTGTTGTAATGTTCGCGTTTTATCCTCAGTTTGACTGAGGGTTGCGAACGGTAACAAACCAGGAGTATTTAAAAATATCTCGCTTGGTTGTTCCCAAAGACGAATGACTCCAAATTCATGACGGGTATTTTCTAAAACAAAAGCTGTTTGTTGGACTAATTCAGATGTGGTGGGTTGCAGGTAAATGACAACTTGATGCATCCGCTTTTGGGGAAATCTGCGATATACCCTTAACCGATAATCAGTCATCCGAAAGGGAATTTCGGCTTTTGCTTCGGTTTGAAATTCGATATGCAGAACAATTTCATCTGACTGTAACAGAATTAACGCATCTGCTCGAATCGGTTCGAGAGATAATTCTGATGGACTGAGTTGGGTAAGTGCAATAGATTCGCCAAGTAACCAGGTGGCGAAATCGGCTGAAAATGACTCTGCTAAAAAGCGACAGACGTTATCAAACATAGACAGGTATTATATCAGCGAGGTCTTGTCTGTCACAAAGAGATTTTAGTAGTGAGCGATATCTACGACGGGCTATTCGGCGTCGCCCGAACTTGAGATAAGGGACTTCCAAATAAAAAAATACTCAAAAATTTACGAAAAAGCTCTCTCCTCATTCCTCTGTGTTCTCTGTGTCTGGAGTGGTTCGTTTATATGGTGCGTCATTGAACAGCCCATCATAGCGATCGCTCTTGCTCTAATCTAAATACAGCATTTCATTAATTCGTAGCAAATTAAATTTTGCAATCCTCTGCAATGGCAATGCGTCGGCTGACAATGCCAATGTGTCGCCTGACAATGCCAATGTGTTGCCTGACAATGCCAATATGTTGCCTGACAATGGCATTGTGTCGGCTAACAATGCTAATGCGTTGCCTGACAATGCCAATGCGTTCCTCTGCATTAAAAACGCTACGCTTTTACGCAAAACTGTACTAAGAAACTACCTAAGCGTAGCTCGTTGTAAACATCCCTCATTCATCACCAACACTATAAATACTTCTGCAACAATAACCCTAACTTTTCCTTCGTCGCTGCTGGTGCTTTATCCAACTGAGTCAAAATCGCATACTGCAACGCCGAATGCGCCTCACTCGGTGGCGGATTTTCACTCAAGCGCCGCACAGTTTCTTGAATCACTTTTTGAGCATTCACAGCATTCCGCAGCAAATTGCCAATCACCAATTCCACTGTCACACTATCATGGTCTGGATGCCAACAATCGTAATCTGTCACCAGCGCTAAAGTTGCATAGGCAATTTCCGCTTCCCTGGCCAACTTCGCCTCTGGTAAATTCGTCATCCCAATGATTGTTGCACCCCAACTGCGGTAAAGATTCGATTCCGCCTTGGTGGAAAAAGCTGGCCCTTCCATGCACACATAAGTACCGCCGCGATGGAGAGTAACTTCTGGTAAATTGAGAGATGCGATCGCATCTGCCAACAAAAGAGCCAAGTTCTTACAAATTGGATCACCAAAGGCAATGTGAGCAACAATTCCCTCACCGAAAAACGTTGAAATCCGATTTTTCGTTCTGTCAATAAACTGATCTGGAACCACCATATCCAGTGGTTTCGCCTCTTCCTTCAAAGAACCCACAGCACTAGCCGAAATTAAATACTCCACACCCAATTGCTTCATCGCATAGATATTAGCGCGAAACGGTAACTCAGAGGGTAACAGCGTGTGATTGCGACCATGACGCGCCAAAAAAGCTACCCTTGTACCATCCAATGTCCCCAGAATCAAAGCATCTGATGGTGAACCAAAGGGAGTTTGAACATGCACCTCTTCTATATCTTTGAGCGCGTCCATTTTATACAGACCACTACCACCAATAATCCCAATACTAGCTTGAGCCATGATCCTGAATCTGTTCCTTGCTGATCTGCTAAGTTATTTTACCGAAAAGGGGAGTAGCAGAGAAGCCAACAAACAAAGCGATGTCTACGACGAGCTACGCTGACGCATTTCGTGCCGCTAACACTAGACCTCTTGCAAAAGTCCCCTAACACCCCACCCCTTAGCATCTACGGTGTACACACAAGTCGGAAAAACTTCATCTACCAAAGATTTGCAGTGAAGCAGCGCTCTTGGTAGGGTTTCCCTCCGCAGGCGACTGCACCAAGCCGAACGCGAGTGCGTCTCCGATAGGAGAAGGGTGCGTTACGCTGGCGTGACAAAGCTAAATTCTTGCAATCATGGCGGACGCATTTGTTATTTCGGCGAACGCATTTGTTATTTCGGCGAACGCATTTGTTATTTCGGCGAACGCATTTGTTATTTCGGCGAACGCATTTGTTATTTCGGCGAACGCATTTGTTATTTCGGCGAACGCATTTGTTACTTCGGCGAACGCATTTGTTACTTCGGCGAACGCATTTGTTACTTCGGCGAACGCATTTGTTATTTCGGCGATCGCATTTGTTACTTCGGCGAACGCATTTGTTACTTCGGCGAATGCATTTGTTACTTCGGCGAATGCATTTGTTACTTCGGCGTGTCTATAACGCACCCTACGAAACTACTAGAATTGAAACCTATGCTGGTCATACTTATGTGTACACCGTAGCCCGAAGAGCGGGGAGGCGAGACTTTGACGTAAGTCAAAGGCGGGGTGGGGTTCTTATTTTGGATTTATGCAAGAAGTCTACTATTAAATTATTACCCATTAATTGTCAGTTTACGCTAATTGAAGTTTTGTGGTTCGTTCCTTTACCCTTCAAACTTCGCTTGACGAACTGCTAGTGCAGGTTCTAGCTAGGGCAAATTTCTGGGTAAGTGTTTACTCTGGAGGTTATATTCAGCCTTGAAATTAATTGTCAGCATAACGTGTAATCTCTGCTCAATGTATACAAATGTTAAGTAAATGCACTCCCCAGCAGCGAAACAAAGCAAGCGTTATACTTTTGGGAAAAGGCTTGTTTTAACCTCTGCTTTTAACATTTTCATAAATCAATGGCTCTCAATTTTCGCTTTGCGGTAGTCAGCGACTTACACCTGGCACTCCCCCACACAATTTGGGATCATCCCAACCGATTCCACCTAGTAGAAGTCAGTATCTCGGCGTTTAAAAGTGTACTAGAACATTTAACACAACTCGATTTAGATTTCTTGTTGTTGCCAGGAGATTTAACCCAGCACGGTGAACCAGAGAACCACGCCTGGTTGCAACAATGTTTAGCCCAGCTACCTTTTCCCGTCTATGTTGTTCCTGGCAATCATGACGTTCCTGTGCTGTTGGCTGATCAGCAATCAATTGCTTTTGCGGATTTTCCCTACTATTACACTAAGTTTGGCTACGAAGATCCCCAGCAGATTTACTACAGTCGTCAGTTATTGCCTGGAGTTAAGCTAATTGGACTGAATTCTAACTCCTTTAATGACCAGGGGGAGCAGGTGGGGTGTTTAGATGCCAAACAGCTACGGTGGTTAGAAGAGGTGCTGGCGGCATCTGCTGATGAATTAGTTCTAGTGATGGTGCATCATAATGTAGTGGAGCATTTGCCCAATCAATCGAACCATCCACTAGCAAATCGGTACATGTTGTCCAATTCAGCAGAACTATTGCAGTTGCTAAGGCGCTATGGAGTCAAACTAGTATTTACAGGACATTTGCACGTTCAGGATATTGCTTACTCAGATGGAGTATATGATATTACCACTGGCTCTTTAGTGAGCTATCCTCACCCTTATCGGGTGCTAGAGTTTCATCGGGATAACCAAGGTAAAGAATCGTTGCAAATTATATCCCATCGGGTAGAGTCAGTGCCTGATTTCCCCGACTTGCAACAATCATCGCGGCAGTGGATGGGCGATCGCTCTTTCCCCTTCCTAATTAAGCTACTAACTCACTCTCCATTAAACTTACCATTATCACAGGCAAAAACATTAGCTCCTAGTTTGCGCGAGTTCTGGGCAACTATTGCCGATGGAGATGCAGTATTAGATTACCCCCACTTTCCGCTAGAAGTGAGGCGTTACATTCAGTCCTATGGTGCATTGGCGCAGCCCAACCCAGGTATGGCTACTAATGCAACTCTGACGCTGATTGATAATAACAGCACGCTTTTACTGGGTTAGGAGTGATGAGTGTCCGTGTGAAGGTAACTTTTTTGTCTCGGTTAAGAGGTTGGTGACTTTTTAGATAGCGATCGCTCTTACCATAATTCTCCTATCAAAACTCACCAAGACGCGGGCAACTCCTGTAAAGACGCGATTAATAGCGTCTCTCTTGTACAGACGCGATTAATCGCGTCTAATTACCGATATCTTCATTCCAAAGTTCCGGGTTAGTTTCAATAAACTCACTCATCATTTGTTCGCAATCGTCAAGATTAAGATCAATTACTTCCACACCGTGAGATACCATAAATTCTTTAGCACCAGGAAAAGTTCTGGATTCTCCGACGATGACTTTCTTAATGCCAAATTGTACCACTGCCCCAGCGCACAGGTAGCACGGCATTAAAGTTGAATAGAGTGTAGTACCTCTGTAGCTGCCAACTCTCCCAGCATTGCGGAGACAATCGATTTCCGCGTGAGTGACAGGATCTGCGTCTTGCACACGTTTATTGTGTCCTCTGCCGAGAATTTTGCTATCCTTGACGAGAACTGAACCAATGGGAATTCCACCTTCTTGTCTGCCTTGTTTTGCTTCTTGAATAGCAGCTTCCATAAACTCATCCATATTAATTCTCCTTTTATGACAAAACAACTAGTATTAATGGATCACGATGGCGGTGTAGATGATTATTTAGCAACTATGTTGCTGTTGACGATGGATCATATTGAACTCCTTGGTGTAGTCGTCACTCCAGCAGATTGCTACATTCAACCAGCTGTTAGCGCCACACGTAAAATTATAGATTTGATGGGATTTTCTCATATCCCGGTAGCAGAAAGCACTGTGCGCGGTATCAATCCATTTCCTACTCTCTATCGCCGTGATTCGTTTATCGTTGACCATCTCCCCATTCTCAATCAAAGCGAAACCATTACTACGCCCTTGGTTGCCGAAACAGGTCAAGATTTCATAATCAAGGTGTTGCGGGAGGCATCAGACCCCGTAACGTTGATGGTAACTGGCCCTTTGACCACAGTAGCAGTGGCTTTAGACAAAGCACCAGACATTGAAGCCAAGATTCACAAAATTGTGTGGATGGGGGGTGCGTTGAATGTCGGTGGTAATGTGGAAAAAAGTTTGGAAGCAGGACAAGATGGTTCTGCCGAATGGAATGTTTATTGGGATGCGGTTTCAGCAGCGCGGGTATGGCAAACCCAAATTGAAATTATTATGTGTCCTTTGGATTTAACTAACAATGTCCCAGTCACATCGGAGTTAGTATACAAAATGGGACGACAACGCCACTATCCCATCTCTGATTTAGCCGGACAATGTTATGCACTAGTTATCCCCCAAGATTATTATTTTTGGGATGTCTTAGCAACAGCTTATCTTGGACATCCAAACTTTTATCAGTTGCGCGAATGGGAAACAGAAATTATTACCACTGGTATTAGTCAAGGGCGTACTAAAGTAGTTTCTGGTGGTCGTAAAATATATGCAATGGATAAGGTAGATAAAGATGCTTTTTACGCTTACATTTTGCAACAATGGGCAAGATAAAAAACTAAAAAATTAGATGGCGTGGATACTCAAACTTGTACCTGCACAATAAAATCCTCAACTTGTCTGATTCGATCCCAATCAATGGCAGCAACCCACAACTTCTCCTCTTCAGAGAACTGCACCACTCCATCAACTTCCAAATCCTCGCTATATACCGTGAGTAATTGCCCATCTTGTAGCTCAATACTTTGATTCGCCAAGTCTTCGATTGTACCAATACAGTTCAAACGCAAACGCCCTTCAGCATCAGTATTATGAAAATCTGCAAAAACTCTAGGGGTAATCATTCTAGGTGATCCAAACTATAACTGCTGCTTTGCTGGATTTGGAACAGTAGGTGTAAGGAGTTGACTAACTTGCTGCGGGTTTAAACCCCTTAATGTTGCATGATTAGCACTTCTACCGGATGTTCGGATTACATCACTACCTGCTTGGCGAACCTCGCCAACTGTTGTTACACCAATCTGCCCATGAGGAATACTCGATGCCAACTCCGCTACTGACGATCCTACTGCACATTCCACAGAAATTCCTGTTATGCCACTGGGATGAGTAGCTATTCCACGTCGAATATCCTCTGGACGATTACGCCCTCCCCGAACTACCAATGCTTCATCTGGAATTATTGTCACAAGTGTAGTGTTTTTGATTAAAGATTAGAATTTGGCAGGTACTTCATGGATTGCATTGGATGCTACAAATTTAAAGAATAGTTAAGCTATGCGTAACTATAAGAATCCTAATCATTTATAATAAAAAGATAGCTGAAAAGCTTAAAAAATCGTACTTTTAATCTCCGTATTTTATCAAGTTTGAATTTGGATTTCCATCTGCTATTTAGGTGTCGCCATTAAGTAAAGAAGTTTGTCATTAAAATGAAGCTCCTGCAATTCAGGAGGTGGAGGAACAAGCGGTGGGCCTTCTATGATTACAGGAATAATTTCGGGGGAACGCAATCCATCAGATCCTTGTCGTTTAAGGGCATATAATACTTCTTTAAGCACCCACGGCGATTCTTTAGCAGCAGTAGACCAAAATAGTAGGAAGAGATCACACTCATCAATGTTGCGATAAAGTTCTTTTTCCCAACGATCGCCAGGTTCTAAATTAAGAATATCTTGAAAAATTGTAATGCCACTTACAGCGACTCCCTGAACCCTTTTAAGAACTTCTATCCGATCTTTAGAAGAATAAGAGACGAATGCTTTTCTATAATGTCTAGCGATATCTCCTACAAGTTGAGGATCTTTGGATGTAGAAGATGCAGAAGGAATAATCGATAGCTTGAATTTTAGATGACCAAGGGGAATTGTATTTTGGCTTACAGTAACAGTTCCAATTACTGTTTTCTGAATGATATCAGCAGGAACCGTTACTCCAAATTGAATAGAATCTGCTCTACCATTCCAACTCAACCGTTGAATCGGCTCGTCCACTTCTAGTTTTGGAATAAATAAGTTAAAAGTGAGTTCACTTCCCCGTTTAATAGGTACTCCTAAAGTTTTTGCTCCTAACTGTTTAGCTTCAGGATCAAATTGTTGAGCATACTGTTTGGCAAATTCAACTTGTTCAGGAAGATGAACAAAGACTTGGACGAGAAACATATCGTCTGGAGTTACACAAGAAGGACTGAACACACTACAATCGACCAAATCTTTCGTTATATCAGCAGGCTGTGAAGATCGTTCTTGAATAGTTGGGGTTTTTTGTAGCTGCGCTTTTAACTGCTTAATAACTTCTTCTTCAACCTTGATATCGCCGCCACCCCTACTTAACTCATTCACTGTAACAATAATATTATTTAATTCATTCACTCCAACAATATTTTTACTATTTGGTTCTACCTTTAAATCAATGGGTTTACCACTCAAACTAGCATCCGAAAATTCAGTTTTTTGAGGTTTTTTTATATCTCGCGGTGGTTGCGGTTTCTTCTTCTTCCAAGCAGATATTTCAATATAATTCTTACGGACAAACCATGTATCTTTGCCCTTGATAGAGTTTTTCAAGGTAATTCTGTAATATTCTTCCTCCTCAACATAAGAAATCACCTCCAAGACACTTTTGCCTCGAATGAGAACTTTTTCATCTTCAGCTAGTTCCGCTAACTCACTTGGATAAAGTTTTAGGAAAGTATCAGAAGTTACTGTAAAGACAAAGTTTGGAGATGTGGGAAATTTGCGAATAAACACCATAATAATTAACCTTTAGATTATTAATAAGTTAGAAAATTTAAACCTAAGAAGAGAGCCGCTACAGTTCCCGCCACAGAAACTTTACCTTGAATAATTTTTTATCAAACTAATTCTACAGGAATTAATAGAACTTCAATCTCTTCTGTAATATCTAGTTGTTGCTCTCCAACTTTGCTCACATTCTCTGCTAAAAATAAATGTATTTGATTAGTATCTTTACTCGGTTTATCATATAAAGTTGCGATTTTTCTAATTTTTTGAGGAATATAACCAGTCTCTTCTTTCAGTTCTCTAATTGCCGCTACTTCTGCATTCTCTTTTGTCGGGTCAAAATTACCTGCTGGCAGTTCTAAGAAAAATTCACCTACTGCATGTCTGTATTGCTGGACAAAAATTATTTCTTTGCTAGTAGTAATAGGTAAAACCATCGCAACGTCTGGTTTAAGACTGACAAAATAATCATCTATAATTTTACCATTGGGTAATTCTATTTCATCTTGCCTCACCTGACACCAAGGATGATCTAAAACCATTTTTGATTTCCAAATCTTCCATTTTTTTAAGTCGTTCATAAATAAAAATAATGTATAAAACCTTTAGTCATCAAGCAATGAATGTAAAAAAGTATAACAGATGCATCTGATCATCTAAACTTTGAACTTACACTAGCTTTTGCATAACATAATATGTATAACAAGTATGCAAATAAATATAAATTTATTTACAGTAAACAAAAGGTTTCCCTTGACTATTAGTCGGGGTACAACGGCACAGACAACTAATGTATGGGTGAGAATTTCACAAGATGGGATCGAAGGCTGGGGAGAAGCATCGCCATTCGGTGTGGGTAATCATCGGCAATCAACTGATACGATCAAAGACGCTCTAGAGCAAGTTGTGCCACTGTTGGAAGTATTCAGCCCCTTACAGCGACAGGAAATTGAGCAAGTTTTAACACAAAACCAGGTTCCTTCTGCTGCTAGAGCGGCGTTAGATATGGCAATGCACGACTGGTTGGGTAAGCGCGTAGGATTACCCTTGTGGCAAATTTGGGGACTCGATCGCAACCAAATAGTACCGACTTCTGTCACAATTGGGATTAATTCACCTGAAGGAGCCAAGGCTAGAGCGCGAGACTGGTTACAATTTACTGATGTCCGCCTTTTCAAGGTGAAGCTAGGTAGTCCAGATGGGATAGATGCAGATAAAAAAATGCTCTTAGCAGTACGAGAAGAAGCACCGGAACCAGAATTATTTGTTGATGCTAATGGGGGTTGGAGTTTAGAAGATGCGATCGCAATGTGCAATTGGCTAGCTAATTTAGGTATAAAATATGTAGAACAGCCATTGCCACGGGGGCAGGAAAAAAGTTTAGCAAAACTTAAAGAACACTCTCCCCTGCCCATCTTTATCGATGAAAGTTGCTTCACAAGCTCCGATATTCCCCATTTGGCAAACTACGTGGATGGTATCAATATCAAACTGATGAAATCAGGGGGACTAACCGAAGCAATGCGAATGGTACATACAGCGCGAGCATATCGGTTGCAAGTAATGTTCGGTTGCTATTCTGACAGTTCACTAGCTAATACAGCAGCATTACAGCTAGCGCCACTAGCTGATTATCTAGATTTAGACAGTCACCTCAATTTAGTCAATGATCCCTTTACGGGTGCATTGCTAATAAAAGAAGGGAGAGTTTTGCCAAACGATTTACCAGGCTTGGGGGTAGAACAGAGTGCGTCTATCACCTAATCAACGAGTAGCTATCTTGTTACATGAGGGAATTACTGGGCATCACGGCAAAACAGGGTTAGCAATTTTACGTTACAGTGAAGCCCCAATCGTAGCCGTAATCGATCGCGAGTGTGCTGGCAAATCCCTACCAGAATTAACAAATATCAAGCGTGATGTGCCTATAGTGGCATCGGTAGCCGCAGCCCTTGAATACAAGCCAGAAGTCTTAGTAATAGGCATTGCTCCAGGAGGTGGTGCTGTACCAGATGATTACTGGTTGGAAATTAAAGGCGCTCTAGAAGCTGGAATGTCGCTGTTAAATGGTTTACATACACCAATGGCGAACATACCAGAGTTAAATGCACTGCTCAAACCAGGACAAGTAATTTGGGATGTACGCAAAGAGCCGCCTAATATAAGTGTTGCTAGTGGAATGGCACGCACCCTTTCCTGTCGGCGGGTTTTGACAGTAGGAACCGACATGGCGATCGGTAAAATGTCAACTAGTCTAGAGTTACATTGGGCAGCAAAACAGCGAGGCTGGCCTTCTAAATTCCTCGCCACCGGTCAAACTGGGGTGATGTTAGAAGGGGACGGCGTGGCTTTAGATGCCGTGCGGGTAGACTTTGCCGCCGGTGCTGTGGAACAGATAGTTATGCGCTATGGCAAAAACTACGACATTTTGCACATTGAAGGACAAGGTTCACTGCTACACCCTGGTTCAACGGCAACCTTACCCCTAATCCGTGGTTCGCAACCAACCCACCTGCTGTTAGCACATCGCGCAGGACAAGTTCATGTACGTAATCATCCCCATGTACTAATTCCACCTTTACCAGAGGTGATTCGGCTTTATGAAACTGTTGCTAGTGCCGGTGGTGCTTTTGGAAGTGTTCCTGTAGTTGGTATAGCGCTGAACACAGCTCATCTAGATGAAGTTGCGGCTCAGGAAAGCATCGCTCAAACAATAGCAGAAACCGGGCTACCTTGCACCGATGTCGTCCGCTTTGATGCCAATGTGCTATTGGATGCAGTGATGAAAAATTAGATGTAGATTTTATTTCATCCAAAAATCATTGCAACAGATAGAGCGCTAAATTTGGTTACTAGTAGAGAAGCAAAATCGTTACGCTAACGTGTCTCTACCCTTTTATTTTGCGATTTAAAAAATTACGTAATATATGGCGCTTTCGGCGGCTGGAGCAGCTTCGCCTAAATCCCTTATGCCTCAATACAGTTCAGTTAGCGCCAAAAACCATAAACTGCGTAGGTTGGGGAGCCACTGCGCCCTTGCGGTTTCCCGACTTGTTCGCGCAGCGTCTCCCCTTGGGAGAAGCAAGTGGCGTTGGAGGAACGAAACCCAACCTACGACGCGGGTTTGTTGGGTAACACTTAAGTTCCACCCAACCTACGATTATCCTTAACCCAAGCGTATTGCCTTATGCCTGATAAGTAGTTTTTATAATAACCATAAAACTTTTTTTGTCAAGTTCTATTGACGTTTCGTAACAATATTGTTAAATTTAGTTACATAAACAAACAAAAAAGAAAAAAACTATGTACACCACAGTAAATGAAGACGGCATCCTCAATAACTACGCAGCTGAACCTAAGATGTACTACGCTGAGTACCCGGCAATTTGGGAACAACGTAAATATGTTTTACAGGCTGTTTTTGCGACTTTAATTGTCACAACTATAGTTTTGGTTGGTTTTAGCGTTAGCTAAGATTTTTTAGATTTCGGTATCGCTGTATCTCATCGTCATTCGTACCTCTCTCCCTTACCTCGGTTAGTTTCGCCGGGGTTTTTTGTTTGTTTTTTTATGTTGTGCGTTGGCTAACGGCGACATTGTAAAATAACTGCGATCGCCCATAAAATAAAGACAAATCAATAAAAAGGGGTGTTTATGACAACCCAACTCGGTGAAGCTAAATCTTCAACAGAACTGGTAATATCTTGGGAAGCGTTGCCCGCAGATTTTCACCTAGAGGATGAACCAGTGGAAAATACAGGTCAGCCACTATTAGCTGGTGCTTTGCGCGAAAGCCTAGAGATAAGTGGTTTCATCCAATTGCAGATGTTGATAGCCTCGAATTTTGGACTTTGTGCAACGATAAACGGGCAATTTGTAGCTAAAGCACCCGACTGGGTTTATGTGCCATCGGTAAATCAAGTTTTAGGAGAACGCAAAAGCTATACACCCAATTTAGATGGAGATATTCCGGCAATTGTGATGGAATTTCTATCTGATACTGAGGGTGGAGAATACTCTTTTAAGCGAACCTATCCACCAGGAAAATGGTTTTTTTATCAGCAGATTCTTCAAGTCCCAATTTACGTAATTTTTGACCCAAATGGCGGTTTGTTAGAATTTTACCAACTCGAAAACAGCCGCTACGAGTTAAAGCAACCGGATGAAAATGGTCGTCATTGGATTGATTCAATAGGTTTATTTCTGGGAACTTGGCAAGGAACAAAAGAAGCCAGAACTGGTTACTGGTTGCGCTGGTGGGATGAGGCAGGTAATTTGTTGCTTTGGGCAGTGGAACAAATTGAACAGGAACGCCAGCAAAAAGAACGGCTAATTGCCTATTTACAATCTCAAGGTATTGATCCAAATAATTTGCCTTAGGATATATAGACAAAATTTTTAAGTATTTGAGTGACTCAGTTTAAACAAATAAGTGCTGGGGTGCATCACCGAACAGTTCGCGGTTTGCATAGTGTCTCACAAAAAATACATCGCTATATGCGTATTTTGCTAATTCCTCATAAAATTTAAAAAAAAGCCTTTTGCATACGTGGGCGCAAGCATGAAACGAATCTGGAAGTCTTTACTGCCAGCCTGGAAGTGGATATTACTTTCAGCTGCTACATCAATTTTGATAATCCTGACGCAGCCAACTTCACCCCTTCTGGGACAAGAACCTGCTGCTTCTACCACTATTGAAACGACAAAGCCCAGTTCAGAAACAACTAAAGTCCAAAAGTTACGGGATGCGCTGCAACGTTCATCAACGCCAGAAGCACCAAAACCCACCCCTGAAGTTTCCGAACCGAAAAAGCCAGAGTCGTCACAGGAACCCCCACTCACTCCGGAAGAACTCACGCGTCAGCTAAAATTTATAGAAGCGGATAGACTTTATCTGGCGGGACAAATCCCAGAGGCAGAAAAAATTTACCGCGAAGTTAAGCAGCCTTTTGCTAAAACATCAGATAATCAACAGCGTAAAGCTGCCATACTCGATCCCACGCAACTATCCCCAGGAGGTAAAGTCTACTGGCGAGAATCAGAGGCGGGGATAGCACAAAAGTTGCAAACAAAAACTTTAGTACCCCTGCAACTATTAG
This sequence comes from Nostoc mirabile CHAB5784, assembly GCF_020829645.1. Taxonomy (GTDB): domain Bacteria; phylum Cyanobacteriota; class Cyanobacteriia; order Cyanobacteriales; family Nostocaceae; genus Nostoc; species Nostoc mirabile. The sequence goes on from NZ_JAIVFS010000012.1 coordinate 62,450, forward strand.
TTGAGCAATATCCTGAATTTATCCCTGGTCATATCCGATATGCTGAAGTATTGAAACAATACGATCGCACTAAAGAAGCGTTAGATATATTAGAACGGGCTTCTTCGCTGTATCCAGATCAACCAGAATTAATTAAAGCTAGAATTACAGCCCTAGCTGCTGATAAAAAATGGATGGAAGCGTCCTTGGCGGCGCGTCAATTTGCTATTCTCAACCCTAAAGATCCCCAAGCGCCTGAGTTTACAAAACTAGCAGAGGAAAATCTGAACCGTTACAAATCTTATACACAAGGAGAAATTAGAGGCAATGTCATCGGTAATATTATTACAGGTGCTTTAGGTTACGCCGTCACTGGCAGTCTGCTTGGGCCGTTTTCTGCCCTTGACTCTACGATTATGCTGCTACAAGGTGAACAAGCCATAGGTGAGTCGGTGGCAAAGCAAGCAAAAAAACAACTGAGTGTAATTATAGACGAAGATATTTTGGCATACGTCAATGAAATTGGACAGAAATTGGCGAAGGTAGGAGGACGGGACGAGTTTAAATACGAATTCTTTGTGATTCCAGAGGAAAGCCTTAACGCCTTTGCATTACCTGGGGGTAAAATTTTTATTAATGCGGGTGCGATCGCTAAAACTAATTCCGAAGCAGAATTAGCTGGGTTAATCGGTCATGAATTATCCCATGTACTTTTATCCCACGGTTTTCAATTAGTCAGCCAAGGCAACCTGATTTCTAACGTTACCCAATATCTACCTCTGGGCGGCACTATCGGTCAACTGTTTGCACTAAGTTACGGCCGCGACATGGAACGTCAGGCAGATAATCTCGGCACACGCCTAATTGTTGCCACTGGCTACGCTGCTGATGGCTTGCGTAACTTAATGGTGACGCTAGAAAAACAACAAAAAAATGCTCCTCCTAGTTGGTTATCTTCGCACCCAGGCGGTAGTGAGCGAGTTAGTTATTTAGAAAACCTCATTACCCGTAGTAACTACAACCGTTACGCCTATGAAGGAGTGGCGCGTCATCTAGAAATTCAAGCACGGGTGAAAAAGCTACTCGAAGAGAAAAAAGCAAGAGAAGAAAAAAAATAGCGTTTTTGATGAATCAAAACATAGAATTATTCGTCACTTAAACTAAGCTGATGCGCGTCTAAAGTATATAAACACTGTTGATGGTCGTTAACTGTTGACTGTTGACGGGTTTTCAGTCATCAGTCATCAGTCATCAGGTAAATGTACAAATTAAATGCGTAACAGCTTATCAATTTCCCACCTATTTCTACTGGAGGATGATTTATGCCATCACAACTGCTTCGATTGATATCTTTGGGTAGTCTTGGCTTATCTTTGTGTCTGGGCAATTCCGTAGCAATGGCGCAATATGACTCTACTGGCGATGGCATTGTCGTACCAACAGTACCATCAGGCGGGTCATCAGTACCAATAGACACATCAACAGGTATACCACCTTCACCCTCATCTGACGGTACAACTCGCTTTACCTGTCAGACTTACAATGGTCAGTACACCGTTATGTATCAGCCACAAAGTCAACCAGGGCAATACTTCGCTTGGGCTGCGCCTGCGGCTTTGGGCGGTGGTTGGGACACACAAAGGCGTTGTACAGCAATTGCCAGTCGTTTAGAACTTTATCGCCCAGATGGCTTACAAGAACTCCAGACATCTGTAGAAAATAACGAAAATATTGTCTGCGTCACAACTGAGGTTAACCCAACCTGTAGAATTGTGCTGACAGTACCTCCTGGGAAAGATCCTGTTGTTATCCGCAATAGTATTTTTCAGAACTTGACTACTGCTGACAGTGGACAACAAACTATAGCCGTTAACACTTATGGCGATCGCAGTCGTGGAGGGAACGAATTATATAATTTAGGACGCACACTTCTAGGCAGTGGTAATAATCGGGTTAGTTCGTCTAGAGGTGGGATTAATCTGAAACCTTTCCTCGATCGCAAAGATGGTGGTACTGGGAACAATTTGCGGAGTGGAGTAGCAATTCGTCGTCAGTCACAGCCTAATGTTCGCTTAAAACCTGGTAATTTCCGCTAATATTTGAATTACTTAACAAGTCGGAACAATTTCGCCAAAACCAAAAGATATCGTTGTTTATGTCACGGCAATCCTAAAATACAGATTTACATTAAGGTGGGTAAACAGCCCACCTTATTTTATATGCGGTGAAAGACTTCTTGGGGTTTAGTAACTAAACGTGAGTTCGACGAACCTCTCCCTGCCTTGAACTAAAGTTCAAGTCTGTCCCTCTCCGAGTCGGAGAGGGACGGTTTTGCGTAGTAAAACCTTCTTAGAGGTTTTTTGATTGAGCAAATTGGGTAGATATTATATGAGCAATCGAATTCACGTTAACTAAGCAACCGGACATGATAAGGGAACTCCAAGAAATAAAAACAACCGCTTGAAGTTATTGACTGTTGACTGTTGACTGTTGACTGTGAACAGTGGGATATTTTTTTATTTGGAAGTCCCTAACTCCATTAATGAAAAATATCTAACCATTCCTGAATTACAAAGGTGAGCGTGTAGTAAAATTTGCTCACCTCCGTAAAGTGGAACAGTTCAGTAGTTACTGGTACTTTAAAAAAAGTGAACTGATTTACTACATCTGTGCCAACGCTTGAAAATTAATGGGCGTAAGCGTTGCCCTGCTGCCCGAAAGATTGCACTTCTATTAGTCCCGAAGCAATCACCATGTTGAAAGGGATATTTACAGGGTTAAGCTGAAAAACATCTAATTTGCATAACTGAATTAAACATAAGTCTTGTGGGGTGGGCATCTTGCCCGCCATAATTATGCAACTTAAATATAGAACAGCTTACCTGCGATCGCCTAACTGGTGGAAGCGGGCAATAAATTATTGCCTGCGATTTCTAAATTATCGTGAGTTCGACGAACCTCTCCCTGCCTTGAACTAAAGTTCAAGTCTGTCCCTCTCCGAGTCGGAGAGGGACGGTTTTGCGTAGTAAAACCAGGGAGAGGTCTTTTCATTGAGCTAATTCAATAAAAGGCGTTGCATAGTTGCGGGATGATTTTAATGGTTTTGTGGGATGGGCGTCTCGCCTGTCCCTTGTATTTTGGGGCGGGTAAGATACCCACCCCACAAGATTCATCCCTAGATTCAGCAACGCCCAATAAAAAATCCCTAAGCCGTTAATATCTGCTGCGCTGTCAGTGTTAACTCAGGAAAAGTCGGAGAAAAAATTTGCTGGTTTCATGCAAATCTGAGGCTGGAGGCATTTCTAGCAGTATCCCATCCTCAAGTTCATAGCGCTTGTCAGTGCCATCATCGTAGGTGAGATATTCCTTAAAAGTATACAGACCTTCTACAGGTTTTGTAGTGGACATATTCTTGTAATTCGTAATTCGTAGTTCGTAATTAAAAGTTCCATAAGCTATTACGCAGAAGAGATCCCCCAACCCCCGATAAATTGGGGGCATTCGATTCTAGTTCCCCGTTAAAAAGGGAGCAAAAGATTCTAGTTCCCCCCTTAAAAAGGCGGCATTCAATTCTAGTTCCCCCCTTTTTAAGGGGGGTTAGGGGGGATCTCTTTTGTCTAAGTCCTCTTCCAATTACGATTTATCTGGCCATGATCATATCTACTTTCTTCATTCTCAGGTAATTTTGGAATGTAGAGTTGAGTTTTTCCAAAATGTCTTTAACTGAAGAAATTCTTTCCCAATTACCGGGCGATGTTTTAGCAGGGTTACGTCAAAGCGATCGCATTCTAACATCTCTGCGCGAAAACTCCGCACCAGTACCAAGGTTAGTTAAAGAAAGTCAACAGCCTTTAGGTGTTGTAGACAACGATTTGCTTATCTGCGGTGGCACTTTGGGCATTTTAATTGGTTGCGCCTTAGCGGTGAAGGGACTGCGGGTGGCGTTGATGGAACGGGGTATTTTACAGGGGAGGGAACAAGAGTGGAATATTTCTCGCAAAGAATTAGATGTGTTTGTGGAATTAAACTTGCTGACTGAGGATGAATTAGAGAGTGCGATCGCAACTCAATATAACCCAGCACGAGTTAGTTTTGATGGCGGTACAGAAGTTTGGGTAGAGGATGTTTTGAATATCGGCGTAGATCCAGTTTATCTACTAGCTACTTTGAAAACCCGATTTCTCGCCACTGGTGGAAAGTTGTTAGAAAACACACCCTTTACTGAAGCGGTGATTCATCCAGATGGGGTGATGGTAAATAACCAATTTAAAACTCGGTTGTTAATCGACGCGATGGGACATCTTTCACCCATCACCCAACAAGCACGTCAAGGCAAAAAACCAGACGCACTGTGTTTGGTGGTAGGAAGTTGCGCCCAAGGTTTTCCAGAAAATAACTCAGGTGATTTAATATTATCATTTACACCTTTGCAAAATCAATGTCAGTACTTCTGGGAAGCTTTCCCAGCCAGGGATGGCAGAACAACTTACTTGTTTACTTACATGGATGCACATCCCGAACGTTTAAGTTTAGAAGCTCTATTTGAGGAATATCTGCGTCTTTTACCAGAATATCAGGGAGTGGAGTTGAACAAACTGAAATTTCAGCGATCGCTATTTGGTTTCTTTCCTACCTATCGCCAAAGCCCCATCAAAACCCCTTGGAGTCGCATTCTCCCAGCCGGAGATAGCAGTGGTAGTCAATCTCCTTTGAGTTTTGGAGGTTTTGGGGCAATGGTACGTCACCTGAAGCGTTTAACGTTTGGCATTTACGAAGCACTGGAAACAGAACAATTATCTGCAAAAGCCTTAGCACTGCTGCAACCCTATCAGCCAAGTTTGACTGTTACCTGGTTGTTTCAAAAGGCGATGAGTGTTGGTGTAAATCAGAAAATTGCCCCAGATCAAATTAACCAACTACTCTCGGCGGTATTTGAGGAAATGCAACAGTTGGGTACACCAGTGCTAAAACCATTTTTACAGGATATAGTGCAGTTTTCGGCACTAACACAAACACTGTTAAAAACTGGTTTAGATCATCCGGTATTGGTTGCCAAGATAATTCCGCAAGTAGGTTTGGCAAGTTTGTTAGATTGGATGTTACATTACAGTAATTTAGGTGTGTACACTGTCTTGTTTTGGCTAAGTCCAATGCTAGAAACATGGATTAAGAATCAACCAAAAGAACAACAATATTATTGGCGTCGTTTGATTGATGCCTGGAAATATGGTTCTGGCGGTGATTACTCAGATGAAACTTAGAATTTTAGCTGTGTGAGGATAACATGATTGAACGGAAATCTTTAGGAATCAAATACTTTGCGGTGCTGATTGGATTCCTGCGCGATCGCCAAGGATTTCTAGAAGAAGTTCGCCAAGGTACGAGATTACCAAATAAAATTATTTCTCTACTAGTTTGCAGTTCCTTATTTCTCGCCGCTTATGGCGGAATCATTGGTGCATACCATAGTTGGATGCAAGCTTTGTCTTCCGCCATTAAACTTCCAGCCCTTTATTTAATCACACTCCTAATTTGTATCCCAACGTTGTACTTTGCTAACATTGTTTTTGGTTCAAAGCGGACTTTTGGACAGCATTTAGCATTAGTCTTGACTGCTGTCTCAGTTACGAGTGTACTTTTATTCAGCTTTGCACCAATCACCCTGTTTTTCTTAATTACCACCAATAATTACCAATTTTTAATTCTGTTAAATGTATTCATATTTGCATTAACTGGATTTATTGGTATTTCGTCTTTATATCAAGCCACAAGTTTAGTTTTAGAACAAGATAATGAAGGTAGTAAGACACGCCAGAAAATTTTACAATTTTGGCTATTTCTTTACGCTTTTGTAGGGAGTCAGTTAGGATGGACTCTCAGACCATTTTTTGGCACGCCTGATTCTGTTTTTCAACTATTCCGCGAAAGAGAAGGTAATTTCTATTTGAGTGTGATTCAAGCTATTAGCTATCTCTTGGGAATCCGTTAATCAGTCATTAGTAATTACACAAAATATACAAGATATAAAAATATGCGGAACAAAGAAAAGTTCGGAATTCAACAATTTAGTGTTTTGGTTAATTTATTGCGCGATCGCCAGGCTTTCTTAGAAGAAATTCGTCAGGGAGTTCGATTACAAAATAAAATTAGTTCTCTGTTCGTATCTAGTTCCATTTTCTTTGCCATCTATGGCGCAATTATCGGTGCATCTAACAGTTGGGCACAGGCATTATCTGGTGCTATCAAACTCCCAGCATTTTATTTATTAACACTGATTATTTGTTTCCCAACTTTGTTCTTTTTTAACGTTTTGTTTGGTTCCCGGAGCAGTATTCAACAGCATTTCGTTGTGTTGCTCACATCTGTATCAGTGATTAGTGTGCTTTTATTCAGCTTGGCACCAGTTACACTATTTTTTCTGATCACTACACCCGATTCTTATCAATTTTTTAAACTTTTGAATGTATTAATTTTTGGCATTACAGGCATCTTTGGCGTTAAGTTCCTTTATGAAGGAATGCAATTACTTTCTCAACAAGATGAAGTTGGTAAAAAAACCCGCACCACTATTTTAAGATCCTGGTTATTGCTTTATGCCTTTGTTGGTATGCAGTTAGGATGGTTTCTCAGACCGTTTTTTGGTGCGCCTGACTCTAAATTTGAATTGTTTCGGGCAGTGAAAGGCAACTTCTATTTGGATATTGTAGCGGCGATTTCTGAAATTTTAGGTTTGCGTTAATCAAATACTAATTCAAATAATATTTGCGACACATCAATTATTTGTAAGGGCACAACAATGTTCATAGGTGTCAACTTAACGTAAAAGCTATGTCCCGCAAGGAACTGAACTTCCTTGGCTTTTAGCGGAAGTCTTCTGTTGATGACTAAATATAGCCAAAAATCTTTAGTCTACTTCAGTAGACTTTAGCTATCAGCCTTGAACTTTAGTTCGAGGCGGGTGAGGAAGCTAACAGTTAAGCTACTTTTAGCTTAAGTTGACACCAATGAACAATGTTGTGCCCCTACCCATCCAATACGGTTCGGTTAACGTGTTTAGTCCTCGAAGATCCCCCCAACCCCCCTTAAAAAGGGGGGCTTCTGACCCTCTTTTACCCCCTTTTTAAGGGGGTCGCCACAGGCGGGGGGATCTTATCCGAACCGTATTGCCTACCCATCTGTCGCATTCTTTTTTCAAATTGGTATAACCCAGATTCCGCAGGTGCGATCGTAAGCATTTCCAGCCAGAGGTTGGAAACGAGGTTTGAAAACCATACAAGTAGGGGCGTACAGATGTGCGCCTTTACTTTTCCAGACTCCAGCCCAACGCTACTGCGACTTCAGTAGCTAATTCTAGAGGATTGAATGGTTTAGCGATCGCACTGATCATTCCCATCTGGGTATAGCGATGGCGATCGGAAGCCTGGATTTTGGCAGTTAATAAAATCACCGGAATCGCTTTGGTTAACGGATTAGCTTGTAACTTTTCAAAGTAGATACGCTACAACAGAAAAAACCCTCTGCTAAACCTATGAAAAAAAGAGTAACGCTTACCTTCCCGAAACGCGCCGTACAAATGCCAGTGACTTACGTACTGGCCAAAGAGTTCAACGTTGCCGCCAATATTATCCGTGCCCAAGTTGCCCCAAATCAAATTGGCAAACTGGTAGTGGAACTATTGGGAGATATCGATCAATTAGATGCGGCGATCGAGTGGATGCGATCGCGCCATGTTAATGTTTCTTATACCTTAGGCGAAATTGCGATCGACGAGGATGTGTGTGTCCACTGTGGCTTGTGTACTGGGGTTTGTCCTACCGAAGCCCTCACCCTCCACCCAGAGACATACAAGCTCACATTCACGCGATCGCGTTGTATCGTCTGCGAACAGTGTATCCCCACCTGCCCTGTACAAGCAATCTCCACTAACCTTTAACAATCCAAAATCCAAAATCGTTCGACTGAGCCTAGCCGAAGTCTAAAATCCAAAATTGATATTAGCCCAGCTTAAACACATCCGCTATTACACCATCATCACCCACCAACCTAGTTTTTGCTGGAGAGTCATAAACTACCAATAGCGAAGGTATGCCAGCAACATCCTGAAACAGCGTCATTCCCTCAGCATGATCTTCCCGATTTCCATAGGGAATATCTTGTACAAAATCTGGATTGCTGAAGACATTTTCTCGCAAGTTAACGCCATTTATCCAGCGATAAACTTGCACGGGCCCATCTAAATCCATCGTTGGCCCAGCTAAAATCAACAAATCATTTCCATCTACACACAAATCCCGAATTCCCAAACCATTCAACCAGATAAAATGCTTTTTATATAACTCCTTCGCTTCTCCAATTTGCCGTAGTTTCAGAATTCCAGGGCTAGAATCTTCTAACTCAATTTCCAGCACTACAGCCCAACCCCGCAATACAGGACCACGCAAACCCAAAAAAATCCGGTTTTGATAAATGCCTATTCCTTCAATATCAAAGCCGTTATCTTTTCCTGCAATTCCAGCCTTGATAAACAAGCCTAAATGGGCGTCATCTGCTAAAGCAGTAAGAAGCAAATTACCCTGGTTCGTCACCTCTAGTTTAGCGGCATTCAATTGCACATCTGGATTTTCCGGGTGTGGGCAAGATGAGAACAACTTACCGTCTATCAAAGGAATCCGTCCTAAAAGGTAACGGTTGGGTTCTGATTCAATTTTTGTCAGCCTTTTAAAGTTTTGTGCATCGGTTTTATCAGGTTTAGCTTTTTTGCGTTTGTAGCTATGAGAACCAACAAACCATAAGTAATAATCTGTATAAGCAAGCCCTTCTATATCGATTTCTTGGTCTTCTGGTGCAGGTAAATTGATAAATTCTGCTACCCTAAATTGTTGATGATCTGTAAATTTATCAGTATCAACCAAAGAGAGACGTTCAATAGTTGAGGTTTCATCTGACCCCAGCCATAAATATTTATGGTGTGTTAGCAGCAGCGCAGATAAGTCTTCTCTATGTTCTTTAAAATTATCTACAAAAGTCAATAAAGCTTGATTGAGCAAATTTGAGTTTGACATTTTTTGATTGCAGAAAGATTAATGATGTTATCATAATAAATGATTTAATATCATGCTAAATATTTTTAGAAGCTATCGTACATATAAAATGCCAGGGTGAATCTGCTCTTTAGACCTTTGATAGATATTGGATATTTCTCTAAGAGGATGCTAGTATTAATGCCCATCAGCATACTTGACAATATCCATTGAATAAAAAATATCAAAAAGTAGATACAAATTTTTAACTAATGTTATTATTCAATAACCTCATGAGGTAATCGTCATTTAAGATCAATTATGAAACTAGCCACACAACCCACGGTAAAAACTCTAGGGGACTATGCCTACCAAGCGATTGAAAAACACTTTAAGAAAACCTTGAAGTGGGAAAAATCAGTGAAGAAAGATGAAGATCCAGAAGCGTTGCACCAAATGCGAGTGGGAATGCGTCGCTTACGGACATCTGTAACTAGCTTTGGACTAGCGGTGGATGTGCCGAAACCAGTCAACGATAAAAATATTGGTAAAATAGCCCGTCGTCTTGGTAGTCTGAGAGATTTAGACGTACTCAAAGAAAGTTTAGAAAACAATTACAAACCAAACTTACCCTGCAAAGAGCAGGAATCTCTACAAACAGCTTTCAACGCTATAGCTAAACAACGTGAAGATGTACTATCGAGTGTACAGAAAACGTTAAAAGATGAATCTTACAAGTCTCTAAAAGATGCATTAGACAAGTGGTTAGAAAAACCTAGTTATCAACCTTTGGCATCTTTTACTATTCAGCAGGTACTACCAGATTTACTTTTACCAGAAGTTAGTAACTTCTTACTGCATCCGGGTTGGCTAGTTGGCACGCAATTTGTGGAATCAGAAGTGATAATCCAGAAAAACTGGAAACCAGAAAAAATAGAAAAACAATTGACCACGGAAGGTGAAATTCTTCACAGTTTGCGAAAAGAAGCTAAACGTATACGCTACCAGATGGAGTTATTTACTGACTTATATGGTGAATCTTACGCAGCTTATCTTACAGAAGTGAAAAATATCCAAGAAATTTTGGGTACGATGCAAGATAGTGCTGTCTTAACTGACTGGCTTACAGATGTCTTCAAGTCAGAAATCCAGACTGAACTGCCTACCCTTGCTACTTTGTTAACTGAAAATCGCTACCAGTCGTGGCAGAAGTGGCAACCCTTGCAAGAACGGTATCTGAAAGCTGAAACTAAGCATAGCTTTCATTTAACAATACTGCACCCGCTTTCAGGAGTAATCAGTTGAGAAATATAACCCAATACGCTTGGGTTAAGGGTTATTGGTGTAGATAATTAGTCTTTCAAGACGCGATAAATCAAGACGCGATAAATCAAGACGCGATAAATCAAGACGCGATAAATCAAGACGCGATAAATCAAGACGCGATAAATCAAGACGCGATAAATCAAGACGCGATAAATCAAGACGCGATAAATCAAGACGCGATAAATCGCGTCTCTACATCTGGGTTTTGGGCTTATCTGAACTGTATTGGTTTATAACCATCCCACAATTTCTAGTCTTTCTGGGTAAATCTTTTAACTATCTATGTTTGAAGATTTTCGGAAATTGCGTAGGCGTTGGCGTAGTCTCTCCAAGAGTTGCCCGCACAACTCTTGGAGACGCTGCGCGTAGCAAGATCCCCGAAGTGGTACGACATGGTTCGACTCCCTTCTCCTGTCGGAGACGCTAACGCGAACGACTGCGCCCTTCTCTTCTTAGGCTGCGCCCTTCGGCTACGCTCTCCCAAGGCTCAGGGCCAGCCGCTCACCAGCAGCTCAGTGACCGTCGTAGACATCGCACTCCTCGTACTCTTGAGCAATTGTCTAAAAGCAGTAATAATTGCAATAAGCTAATCGGCATTTAAGTTGCATAAAAGCAGGGCTGAAGCCCTTACTACAAGCGAATCATTCTGGAAAAATGAATGACGATTAGCTTAATTGCGCTTAAAAAATATTGCTTTGTCTAAATCAGTCATAGTAGAGATTACAGCTACTGGATACAAAGGCTGCTCTAATGTGTTGTCAGAGTGGCTAAGTTGTACGTAAATTCAACCAGCAGCTAAGATGAAGGTTTATAAGCGTCAAATATGAATGTTTTACTTCTATACCCCCGTTTTCCAAAAAGTTTTTGGTCTTTTGAAAAAACACTGGCTTTATTAGACCGTAAAGCAATGCTACCGCCTTTAGGCTTGGTAACTGTAGCTGCGATATTACCTCAAGAATGGGAGTATAAGCTAGTAGATCGAAATGTTCGCGTCTGTACCGAAGCAGAATGGGCTTGGGCAGATTTGGTTATTATGTCGGCGATGATTGTGCAAAAAGAGGATTTGCTCTCTCAGATATTAGAAGCAAAACACAGAGGTAAACGGGTAGCTGTGGGTGGCCCTTTCCCGACAGCGCTACCAGATGAAATGACATCCGCCGGAGCAGATTACTTGATATTGGACGAAGGGGAAATTACCCTACCCTTATTTGTAGCAGCGATCGCACGGGGCGATCGCACAGGCATTTTTCGCTCTGGTGGTGAAAAACCAGATGTTACCAACACTCCAACTCCTCGCTTTGACTTGCTAGAATTTGAAGCCTATGCGGAGATGTCGGTGCAATTTTCGCGTGGATGTCCCTTCCAGTGTGAATTCTGCGACATTATTGTGCTATACGGTCGCAAACCCCGCACTAAAAACCCAGAACAGCTATTAGCAGAACTAAATTATCTCTATAAACTGGGTTGGCGACGCAGTATTTTTATGGTGGATGACAACTTCATCGGTAATAAGCGGAATGTCAAATTATTTTTGAAGTCTCTTCTGCCCTGGATGGTAGAACATAACTATCCTTTTTCCTTTGCCACAGAGGCTTCAGTTGATTTAGCCCAAGATCAAGAACTGATGGATTTGATGGTAGCGTGTAATTTTGGAGCCGTTTTTCTGGGAATTGAAACCCCCGACGAAGAAAGTCTCACTTTCACTCAAAAATACCAGAATACCAGAGACTCGCTCAGTGAGGCGGTGAATAGGATTACCCGCTCAGGGTTGCGAGTCATGGCAGGCTTTATCATTGGGTTTGATGGCGAGAAAGTAGGAGCCGGCGCACGAATTGTGAAGTTTGTCGAGCAAACAGCAATACCCACGGCCTTATTTAGTATGTTGCAAGCGCTTCCAGATACAGCGCTTTGGCATAGATTAGAAAAGGAAGGACGACTCCGCAATAAATCTGCCAACATCAACCAAACCACGTTGATGAATTTTGTCCCAACTCGACCTTTAGAAGACATCGCTCGTGAATATGTGCAGGCGTTCTGTGATTTGTATGAGCCAGAGCGGTTTTTGGAGCGTACATACAAACACTTCCGGCTTTTGGGCGAAGCAACCTACCCGAAAAAGGGCAAAGCTGCCAAGAAACCATTGAACTGGAAAGTACTCCGAGCGTTTCTAATCATTTGCTGGCGGCAGGGTGTACGTCGTCAAACGCGGTGGCAATTTTGGCGCAACTTGTGGAACATGTATCAGCATAATCCGGGTGGAGTCAGTAGTTATTTAGCTGTTTGTGCCCAAATTGAGCATTTCTTGGAGTATCGTCAGATTGTCCGGGATGAAATTGAGGCTCAAGTGGCTGAATTTCTGGAAGCAGAAGCTAGGGTAAAACCTGAAGCGCAAGTGATGGTTAATTCGTAATTCGTAATGACGCTCGTTCCTCGCTACCGCTACGCTAACGTAATTCGTAAATTTTGTTTTGCATTAGCGAACGCGAGTGCGTCTCCAAGAGTTGCGTTAGCGAGTCCGCGTTCGCTTTTAGCGTCTCTTCGAGAGCGTCTGGGGATTTTAACCCCACCACAAAACTTGTCGCGATTTAGAAGCGAGGGACTTAGACCCCTCAAAAATGTTAAATTTGGCAATACTTTGCAATGTTAATGTATACCGATGCATTGTTAATGCGTTCTCTTACAATGCCAATGCATCCCGATACAATGTTAATGCGTTGTCTAATAGCATAATTAATACCAATTCTCTAAAATCCGGTAACAGATTTAAACCTAGAAACCCAGATTAAATCTGACTTTCTTAATTACGAATTAGTATAAATTCTCAACTGTGCTAATTTCACTGCCAAGCTTTTCTCCAATTTGCTCAGACTTAGGACTAGGGCGTGTTTTCAGTAAATACGGATGCGATGTTGAAATAAATTGGGAAAATCAGACTTGATTCAGATTTTTTCCAACCGCACGATCGCATTATAATCCAATACAGTTCAGTTAGCGCCAAAAACCTTAAATTGTGTAGGTTGGGGAGCCACTGCGCCCTTGCGGTTTCCCGACTTGAAGCAAGTGGCGTTTGAGGAACGAAACCCAACATTTCCGGGGCTTTGTTGGGTTGCGCTTTGCTTAACCCAACCTACAATTTTCCTTAACCCAAGCGTATTGCATTATAATCACGAACCCCTTCAAGCGATCGCTTACTGTCACAGACGCTACTTCAAGTTTTAACATTTATCTTTGCTTTCCATACATCGAAGCAGGCATTTTTGTAACTAGCAACTTGAGTTATCTATATCTGTCTTATGTAGTGAGTGTTATACCTACCCTAAGTAGGGTTATCTATCTACATTTATTCGTTAAGTTGTATGAAGTACTGAAAGCAAATTTTCTCAGTAAGTAACTGAGGAAATCAGAATACCCAAAACGATAGTTGGAGTTTTTTATGACTTACACAATTGATGAAGCAACAAAACCAGCTTTAGAAAGTTTTCAACGCTTTGATGTAGATACTCAGCTAGCCCTACTTTGGTTCGGTTACTTGGATCTTAAAAAGCAGCTACAACCAGCACCTCCTCAAAGCGTAGAAGTTCCTGCTAAAGCAGTGTTTGACAAATTCCTGGACTTGTCTCAAGAAGAGCAACTGCAAGCACAACGCGACATTATTAATGGTGCAGCTAACGATATCAGCCAAACCTATAATAGTCTAAGTCCTAATGCCAAATTAGACGTTTGGTTTCTGCTGGCACAAGGAATGGAGGATGGAAGCATAATTCAAGTGCCCTCCGACTATCAACTTCCTGGTGAAACGGATGAATTTGTCGCATTGCTCAAAAATCTAGAGTTTGAGCAACGGATTAATTTCATGCTGAGTGTGGTGGAAACGTTCGGTTAGTTAAGTCCAAGAACTCTCAATACTTTTTAGAATTGGGGATAACTGAAAGTAGAAAATTACAGCTATTTTTAGGTAAATAGATCAGGTTGTAGGGGCACAGCATTGCTCATGCGTGTCAACTTAAGATTAAACGCTTATCCCACAAGCATTTTACCCCACCCCGCCAAAGCTACGCTTTGTCTCCCCTCCCCGCCTGCGGGGAGGGGATTAAGGGGTGGGGTTCCGACGACTTAATTAGTAATTGAGTAGGCTTGATATAACGTCATTGCGAGGGTTTCACGTTAAGTTGACACCAATGAGCATTGCTGTGCCCCTACGATAGATGTGGTTGTTGAAATAAATTGGGAAAATGAGACTTGATTCAGATTTTTTCCAACCGCACGATCGCATTATAATCAGGTACACCTTCTAGCGATCGCTTACTCTTATCTAGTAGCACATTCCCTTCTGGCCAATGTACTTGCAAGTTACCTGACTGAATTGGCGCAATATAGACTTGACACAACAACTCGCCTAACTCATTCTTAAGAATGACGCGATCGCTATCTTTTAAACCCAATAGTGCCGCATCAGCAGCATTCATTAGCACCGCCTCGCGCATCGCCCCAGTAATTGCATCCTTGCGTTCCTGCACCATACTATTAAATTGTTTGCCTCGGCGCGTTGCTAATAAAAAATAACCCTCTGGTAATTCTCTTTGGCGTGGCAATAATACGCCAAAATGTGCCTTCCCATCCGATGTAGGGAAATTCCAACCAAAGCACAAATGTGAGCCACCATACTGAAACTGATCACCAGCCTGCTGTAAGTGTTGAATACCAGCATATTGCGGGACAACTTGAGCAATTTCTTGACGGATAGCAGCTGTGTCAGCAAAAGCCAGCTTATCTGCCAAATCTGGTTTTACCCGCTTTGCCAATTCCAAAAATACTTCCCACTCAGGACGCGCTTCCCCAATGCGCGGCCCCAAAATCTCTGGACTGAAAATTACCCGGCGCTCGGTATTAGTTTCTGTGACTCCCCCTGGTATTTCGTAGCGAGTCGTCGCAGGTAAAAGCACCACAGTATCAGCAGGTTCCACCAACATTTGGCTGGAGAGAACAATATCTATATGTACCCGCAACGGTATTTTCTTCAGCGCCGCTTCCACATAATCTGGTTCTGGGAGTACTTCTAAAAAATTACCACCCACAGAAACCAACACATCTAATTGCCCCTGATGTGCGGCGTTAATCATTTCTGGAGCAATTAAACCTTTACTTGCTGGCACTTCAAAGCCCCAATGTTGACTCAATTGGGCAGCATTTTCTGGAGTGATGGGTTTACCACCAGGAAATACTGTCGCGTAACATCCCATCTCTGCGCCACCCTGCACCCCAGAGTGACCGCGAATTGGCATTAAACCGCAGCCTTCCCGACCGACAAAACCTTTGGTAAGAGCTAAGTTGATGATACTTCGCACATTATCTTCACCGCATTCATGCTGAGTAATGCCCATACTCCAAACAAATACGGCTTTATTCGCTTCTTTGACCATTTTGGCAAAGGCGTACATTTCCTCGCGGGATGTTCCAGAAAGCCGCTCTAATTCTTCCCAAGATTGATTTTTTAACGATGCTTTCAGTTCAGCAAAGCCATCTGTATATAAATCTATAAATGATTGGTCTACCCAGTTGTTAGCAATTATATGTTTAATAGTGCCATTCAAAAATGCTATATCCCCGCCCATGTTGATTAAGAAGAAGTCTTCGGCAAACTTTGTACCGAAAACGGCACTTTCTACAATTGAGGGCACCCAGTAGCGCTCCATTCCTGGTTCGCGGTAAGTATTAATAACTACAATCTTTGTGCCAGCTTTTTTAGCGTAATGGAGATACTTAACGGTAACAGGCTGATTGTTAGCAACATTAGAGCCAATGAAGACTAATAAATCAGTTCCAATCCAGTCTTTATAAGAACAGGTGGTAGCCCCAGCACCCAAAGCAGCCTTCAATCCTGCTGTACTGGGAGAATGGCAAATGCGGGCAGCGTTATCAATATTATTGCTACCCATTGCCCGCACAGCTTTTTGGGTGGCATAATAAGTTTCGTTGACAGTGCCGCGACTGGTAACATAGAAACTGAGGCGGTCTGGTGTAGTGGAGCGGATGCGATCGCTAATTACTCCTAAAGCTTCATCCCAACTCACCCGACGAAAGCCTTTTTCCCCTCGTTGACGAATCATCGGGTACGGGAGTCTTCCCAAGTCACGTAATTGGGCACTTTTTTGCTTTTGTAATTGCGACACATCTTCCAATAGCACAGCGTCAAAAGCTGGCATAGTATTCATCCGCAACAGCCGCAACCTGACATTGCAGAGATGGATACCATCTAAAGTCCAATCCTTCATCCCGGTTGTTCCGAGAGCGCAACCATCGCAGACACCTTTATCAAGAATATTCCACGCATAAGGTAGTTTGTCACGAGACAGCCAGATTGCGCGAAATACCTCCCAATAATTATTGGGATACTGTTCGCCAATGCCAAAAGGCTTCCAACTTGCCCAATTTGAAGGTGTCCAGTGCTTTTTAGGTTTAGGTAACATGATGTAGTGTGTGAATTGCTGAGTTCTTCCAGGCTACCGTTTTGAATAGCAATTGAGTAGCAGGCGGTTAAATAATTCGTAATATCATGTCCGCTTGATTACTTATTAAACCCGAAGAACCCCACCCCGCCAAAGCTACGCTTTGTCTCCCCTCCCCGCTTGCGGGGAGGGGATTAAGGGGTGGGGTGCAATGACTGTGGAAATCATAACTAATTATACGGACATGATATAATTCGTAATTCGTAATGGGCAACTCTTAGAGACGCTATCGCGAACGCCCCGCAACGCTTTCGTAAATTTTGTTTTGTAATGGGGATTTAACCCCAACACAAAACTTGCGTGATTTTTGAACCGGGGGACTTAAACCCACGGACAGGAGTTAAAAATTTAAAGAAAGGAAATGAAAACTGAGAAGATTAGTTTCTTATCTGTTAACGACAACTTGAACGTTGATAAGCACAACTTCAGCGTTAGTAACAACAGCTTAAGCGTTACTTATCAAACTAGGAACGTTATTAACTACAGCTTCAACAACAATAACAACAGTTTCAGATGTAGTAACAACGACTTAAGCATTACTTATAACACCTTGAGCATTGATAACTACTGTTTCAGCAGTAGTAACAACAACTTAAGCATTACTTATTAAACTAGGAACGTTATTAACTACAGCTTCTTCTGTATTAACTACAGAAGAAGCTGTAGTTAACACAGAAAGAGTTGTAGTTACTACAGCTTTAATTTTTTAAGTTACAGCGTTTACTATAGTGACAACTTATGAGCCGAATTATATGATGCTCAGTTTGTAGTGGGGACTTTAGTCCTCAAATTTAGGACTAAAGTCCTGACTGCGATCGCCAGTTTATTTTCACCTGATAATATGGCAAAGTGCTTAGGCGTAGCCCGTGTTTTCAAACTACTCGTTTTGCCCCATAACTTTTTAGATCCCCCTAAATCCCCTTAAATTGGGGGACTTGAAGAGACTCTTTGCCCCCCTTTTCAAGGGGGGTTGGGGGGATCTAAGACTTTGAAAACACGCCCTAACCCGTCGTAAACATCGCTGTTTTCCAATATTTCCTCTCTACGAGACGCTGAACGCGATCGCTTGAATTCAAGATAAAGTCTCTTAATTAAAGAAATAAATTTTACTATAAAAAAACATATTCAGTATATTAACTGATGTATAGCCCAATTTTGCATAGTTAATATGTAGCAAATAATATAAAAAAGCTACTTAAGCTAGAAAGTAAAGTTTCAAAACCTAAAGTATTTTAAAAAAACTTAGTTTTATCTGCGACGCCAAATAGCCCGTCGTAGCCATCGCCTTTTATCAATCCGATAAAAAATAGACTATGAATACCTTTGAGATTAACATCCAGCGCAAATCAGGAAGCCACTGGCCGATTGTAGTCGAACATAGCCGACCAGGTGAACTCATGTCATCGCGATCGGAAGGAATTCTCCAACTGTCACCGGAAAATTTTCAGAAACTGACTAGCTTGCTAGGACAGCCGAAAGACTACGGTATCTTTCTGGGAAAAGCACTGTTTCACGAGGAAATCAGAGATGCTTTTGTCAGTGCTTTGCGGAACTCAGAAGAAACAGTACGGGTGTTGTTATTTATCGAAGCCGAAGATAGCGAACTGAGAACCTTACGCTGGGAAAGACTCTGCGGTAACATCGATGACGGATGGCATTTATTAACCCTAGAACAGCGAACACCATTTTCACTCTATATACCAGCAATTACAGACCGCCGTTTTCCCCCAATTGGCAGAAGAGACTTACGCGCCTTGATATTAGTAGCCAGTCCTTCAGAAATTGAACGGTTTAGCTTAGACTCCTTCAACGTCGAAGCCGCAGTAGAGAGCGTCCGCCAAGCTTTAGGGGAAATACCATGTGATGTCCTGGCAACAGTAGAAGGTGCAATTGGTTTACCAACTCTAGACGAACTGTGTAAACACTTAACCGATCGCACAAAGCAGTATACCATGCTGCACTTTGTCAGTCATAGCAAAGTCATAGAGCAGGGGGAAACTGTTTTTTACTGGGCGAAAGCAGATAATAAAGTAGACCCAGTGACAGGAACACGCTTAATAGAAAGACTGCGGACATTAAGAGGAGCCAAAGGGCTACCACACTTTACCTTTCTCTCCACCTGCGAAAGTGCCAGCCCAGAAGCCGAAGCAGCATTAGGGGGTTTAGGGCAAAGATTAGTGCGGGATTTAGGAATGCCCGCAGTCATCGCCATGACAGAGAAAGTAACTGTCAAAACTGCCCTAGCTTTAGCAGAGGGTTTTTATCGACAACTGAGAGAATCAGGGGAAGTAGACTCAGCATTGCATGAAGCCGTAGCTTTCCTAGCAGAACGCGGTGATGTAACTGTCCCAGCACTGTTTAGTCGGTTGGGGGGGAAACCCCTGTTTAGTGACCAACTAGACAGAGAATTGACCAACGCCGACATTCAGTATGGTTTACAGCAATTTGAGAAATTATTGTCAGAACGAGGCCCAGCACTGCGCCCGTGGTTATCAGAGCAAGCCCAGAAGTTAGGAAACAGTCTAGGGGCAGATATCACAGCTTTGAGTAAACAAGCTCGTCAGGAACGAGAGCAGGTATTAGAAGAGGTGAATACCCTCTGTCAAGAAATAATTGACCTCAGCTTTAACGCTTTGGCATTAGGTCAGCAACCACCTGCTTATAATGCTCGCTGTCCCTTTCTCGGCTTATATCCCTTCCGAGAGGAAAACAGGGAGTTTTTCTTTGGGCGAGAGGAATTAATTGCCCAACTACAAGAAAAGCTGAGACAGCATAACTTCTTAGCTGTGTTAGGAGCCTCCGGGAGTGGCAAATCATCAGTGGTGCTAGCAGGGCTGATACCGGCTCTACAGAAGAAACAGCCTTTAGTGGTGTCATATATGACACCGAGTAGTAACCCCATAGAACAACTGCAAGCTACTCTTGCCGAGGTGCAAAATGAAAAACTCTATCCTCCTTTTGGGTATGGAGAATGGGGTATTGGGCATGGGGAAGAAGCAGAAATGATCCCAGTTCGTGGCTACTTGCTACAACAGGGGGAAACCCACCCACGCAACAATGCCCCATTCCTCCAGTCGGCGGACGGCTATTCCTCTCCACCCAAGGCTTTGAGTTTACCGCCGACTTTCAATAAATCAGCAATCTTGGTGATTGACCAGTTTGAGGAACTATTTACCCTCTGTGCTGATGAAACCCAACGTGTGGATTTTATCCAACAAGTTTTAAATTTAACGCAGCACCAGAAAGTTGTAATTACTATGCGGGCAGACTTTTGGGGAGAATGCGCCCCCTACTGCGAGTTAAAAGAACTGATGGAAGCTAGGCAAAAGTTAATTGGCCCAATGGATGCTGCCCAATTACGAAAAGCGATGGAAATGCAAGCCGCCAAGGTGGGTTTACGCTTTGAAGCCGGATTAAGTAACTCGATTTTGGATGATGTTCAAGGTGAACCAGGGGCAATGCCACTATTGCAACATGCACTGCTGGAATTGTGGAAGCGGCGACATGGTAGATGGTTGCAGGCTTTGGAGTATGAAGCGATTGGTGGTGTAAATATGGCGATCGCACAAACTGCCGATGATGTTTATAATGGCTTATCACTCCCAGAACAAGCCCAAGTTCAGAATATTTTCATTCGTTTAACCCGCTTGGATGACAGCGCCATACAGGGAGACAAACGCCGGGATACACGCAGACGGGTTTGGTTAGATGAGTTAGTTCCTGCGGGGGGTACTATAGCACTGATTAAGGAATTAGTCAACCGTTTAGCAGGAGAAGGAGCGAGACTGGTAGTTACCAGTGTAGACGGGTCTACAAATCGAGAAGAGGTAGAAGTCGCCCATGAAGCTCTAATTCGCCACTGGCCGCGGTTGCTGAATTGGTTAGATGAAAATCGGACTAATTTGCAGCTACGGGAAACTATTCGTCAGGCGGCTTTGGAATGGGAAAAGCAACAAAAAGATGATAATTATTTGGTGCATCGCGGCGGGAGATTAGAAGATGCTCAGGTGTTAGCGAAGCAAGCCGGATTTCTTAACCAACTTGAGGCTGACTATGTAAACGCTTGTGTGGAATTGCGCCTGCGTCAAGAAAAAGAAAAAGAAGCGCGTCGCCGTCGGGAAATTAGAACAGCTTGGGGAGTAGCTACCGGAGCAGTTGTTGCCGTGATTATTAGTGGTAGCTTGGGGGGGGTGGCTTTGGATCAAAAGCGAGAAGCGAAAATAACTAAAGCTGAGGCAATAAGTCAATCTTCTTCGGCACTATTTGATTCCCATAAAGAGTTAGAAGCACTTACAGAAGGGATTAAGGCTGGAAAAATCCTCAAAGAAGAAAATGTTACCCGGCCCCTAGCTATAGCAGCTTTACACAAAGGAGTTTATCAGGTCAAAGAGCGCAATAGTCTTGAGCATCAAAATCCGGTACTAAGCGTGGTCTTTAGTCCCAATGGTAACACCATTGCTTCTGCTAGTGATGACGGAACCGTGAAACTTTGGGATTTAAAAGGCAAGCTACTGCACACCTTCCAAGGACATCAAAATCCGGTACTAAGCGTAGTCTTTAGTCCCGACAGTAACACCATTGCTTCTGTAAGTCCTTACGGGCTTGACACGACTGTGGAACTTTGGGATTTAAAAGGCAAGCTACAGCACACCTTGGAAGGTGTGCAAAAAGGTTTCATAAGCATGGTCTTTAGTCCCGATGGTAACACCATTGCTTCTGCTAATACTGACGGAACCGTGAAACTTTGGGATTTAAGCGGTAAGGAACTGCGCACCTTCCAAAGTAATCAAAAAGGTCTCACAAGCATGGTTTTTAGTCCCGACAGTCATACCATTGCTTCTGCTAGTGATGACAAAACCCTGAAACTTTGGGATTTACAGGGCAATCTACTGCAAAATTTCCAAGGACATCAAGATAAGGTCACAAGCGTAGTCTTTAGTCCCGACGGTAACACCATTGCTTCTAGTAGTGATGACAGAACCGTGAAACTTTGGGATTTAAGCGGTAAGGAACTGCACACCTTCCAAGGTAATCAAAAAGGTCTCACAAGCATGGTTTTTAGTCCCGACGGTAACACCATTGCTTCTGCTAGTGATGACAAAACCGTAAAACTTTGGGATTTACAGGGCAATCTACTGCAAAATTTCCAAGGACATCAAGATAAGGTCACAAGCGTAGTCTTTAGTCCCGACGGTAACACCATTGCTTCTAGTAGTGATGACAGAACCGTGAAACTTTGGGATTTAAGCGGTAAGGAACTGCACACCTTCCAAGGTAATCAAAAAGGTCTCACAAGCATGGTCTTTAGTCCCGACGGTAACACCATTGCTTCTTCTGGTTATGACGGAACCGTGAAACTTTGGGATTTAAAGGGCAAGCCAATACAAATCTTTCAAGGAGATGAACAATGGGTCACAAGCGTGGTCTTTAGTCCCGATGGTAACACCATTGCTTCTGGAAGTTATGACGGAACCGTGAAACTTTGGGATTTAAGTGGTAAGGAACCGCAAAACTTCCAAGACAATCAAAATTCGGTCACAAGCGTGGTTTTTAGTCCCAAAGGTAACACCATTGCTTCTGCTAGTGTTGACGGAACCATTAAACTTTGGAATTTAAAAGGCAAGCCACCGCAAACCTTCCAAAGTAATCAAAAAGGTCTCACAAGCGTGGTCTTTAGTCCCAACGGTAACACCATTGCTTCTGCTAGTAATGACAAAACCGTAAAACTTTGGGATTTACAGGGCAATCTACTGCAAAATTTCCAAGGACATCAAAAAGGTCTCACAAGCGTGGTCTTTAGTCCCAACGGTAACACCATTGCTTCTGCTAGTAATGACAAAACCGTAAAACTTTGGGATTTACAGGGCAATCTACTGCAAAATTTCCAAGGACATCAAAAAGGTCTCACAAGCGTGGTCTTTAGTCCCAACGGTAAAACCATTGCTTCTGCTAGTGATGACGGAACCGTGAAACTTTGGGATTTACAGGGCAATCTACTGCAAAATTTCCAAGGACATCAAAATCTCCGAGGACATCAGAATAGGGTCAAAAGTGTGGTCTTTAGTCCCGACGGTAAAACCATTGCTTCTGCTAGTGATGACGGGACTGTAATTTTGTGGGATTGGGATCTAGATTCTCTGATGGTAAGTGCTTGCGATTGGGCGCGAGATTATCTCAAAAATAGCCAGGAGGTAAAAAAGGATGATAGAAAAATCTGCGATGGTATTGGCAAAAATTAATCGGCGTTGCTGAACCAAAATATGAATTAGGCGATGTCTGCGTAGGTGTAACCCATCGTAGACATCGCCTTTCTGTAAATCCCTCTTATGGGAGAAAATTACAACGATCGCACAAGTACAAAAGTTTGCAGAATATCAAAAGGTTTGTCCAGTCAGAGTTGCAACAGTGCTTGGGTGGCGAAAATTTCAATACACCCACCTTCACTCAATCTTCTGAAAATTTATGACTTAACAGGTACTGGAATTGTTTCTAGTAGCCCCAACTCCAAAATACTGAAGATTAGATAAAGTTAAAATAAAAATCCCTGCCACGAGTTGACAGGGATAGCAGTTTTTAGCTATAGCTTGTCTCTTAGCTAACAAAATCTTTGTGGGCAGTGACAAGCATCTGAGCCTGCCTTAAAACGTTTCCGAATAAATAAAAAGGAATCTGCCAAGCTGCAACGGTAACTTCTTTGACAATATCTTGTACACTAATTGCGATTAATTCATGCTCTGGCGGCTCACCCTCAACTGTACCAGACCAAGTAAAAGCTAATAAGAAATCATCGTCTCCAGGCAAGGATGCAATTAAGCATTCTTCTGGTGTTGGCTGGCAAATAATACCATGATCATTTGCAAGTTCTACTAGTCTTTGAAATTTGTTTACGTTCGTCATTTGTCCTTGGGATGTAATTGAATTTCAGTTTTAGAAAAAATCATATTTTTATCCCCATAACTCAACTTAGTTGGTTCATACCATAAATTACGAATTACGAATTACGAATTATTAAGGAGTTATTGGAGTTGGATCAGGCTTAAGTCCAAAATCTTAGCGCGATCGCCTGCTTCTATCAGCAACAATTGCTACTGTTTTCAAAAAACCTAGACTACCTACTTTTTCGGTTAACCGTATTTATATACACCTCCTTTGTTACCATTTGAATATTGATGTCCTAATGTTACCCAGGCTGACACAATGCATTAAGAATTGCGTAGACGCCTAGCGGCTTGCCGTCAGACATCGCTTTTAGGGGAACAGCTGTAAACCGAAGCAGAAAAAGATGCTCGTCAAGATTAGACTGTTGGATCACCTTGGCATAGATGTGTTCTTCTTCTGTAGCCAGTTTTAGCTCATTCAATAACTTGAGTTTGATATTACTCAAGAGTTCTAAAAAATGTGGCGATTTCTGCTGACAAGACGCTGGGCGTTTACGCAATTGCGCCCCTTTTTGCGAGAGGCTAATCAATGCTCCTATAAATACTATTCCCACTGCATATTTTCCCTGCAAAATAGTGTATTTCACAGGTACTTCTTGATTAAGGATGACTATTGTTTCATCATCTTGAGGCAAGAATAAATTATATTTACTGCCAATGCCACAAATTTCACAAATTGTCACAAGATGTTTAACATTTTTGAGGGGTCTAAGTCCCTCGCTTCTAAATCGCGACAAGTTTTGCGGTGGGGTTAAAATCCCTATTGCAAAACTTAATTACGAATTACGAATTACGAATTACGAATTATTTTAATCTGATGGTAATCGGGTCAGGAGATTAGGTACAGGAAAAGGGCGGTTTTCCAAAATTTTAAACTTACTAACACTTGCATCATAAGCAAAGACTTCACCAGTTTCTATTTCATAAATCCAGGCATGAAGGGTAAGTTGATTACTATGTAGTTTAGAGCGGATTATTGGGTATGTTTCTAGATTTTCTATCTGAGTTAATACATTTTGCTCAATTGCAATTTTTAATAGTTTATCGCTAGGATAATCCTTATAGTTGTCTAACACAAGGCGGCGAGTAGCTTCACCGTAATGCTTTAACCAGTCGTAAACTAAAGGCATTTGTTGAGCCAGGCTACCTATTTGTAATAGCCCTTTCATTGCTCCACAGTGAGAATGACCACAGATGACAATAACTTTAATATTAAAACCTTGGACAGCATATTCTATGCCTGCTCCTTCGCTATTATTCTGCGTTCCATAAGCAGGAATTATATTACCAATATTACGGATAACAAATAATTCTCCTGGTTGACTTTGAGTAATTAAACATGGATCGATGCGCGAGTCAGAGCAAGTGATGAATAATACTTCCGGGTTCTGAGCCTGGGAGAGTTGTTCAAACAACTCCCGATGTGTAAGAAAATAGTTGTCATGAAACTCATTTAGACCTTCAATTATACGTGTAATAGACATAGTTCAATTTTTCTCATTAAAAATATATTATATTTACTTTACATTCACTCTGTAACTCAGTGATTTTACGCAGATAAACTCCTGGCATTAAATTCCTCTTTAAGCTCCTTACTCTGTGTTCTCTGCGCCTCTGCGGTTAAATCAATCACTTTTAAACCGCAGAGGCGCAGAGAGCGCTGAGAAAAAACAATCTTATTTTACGAGTCACCTTGAAAGGGGCAGTCCTAATTTAGGCAAAACTGAATAGTATTTGAAGATTTTTTGTAGTCTATATAAGTGACAAGAGATGACATTTGCTCTATGAAAATGTCCCCCCCTGCCCCTTTTGGTCAGAATATGGCAATAATATATAAAGTTGTAGCTAACCGCCTACGTAGAGGTTTAACGTGGATACCATTGCAATTCCTGCTCTAAATCGACCAGTGGATGCCACGGTAGAAATTCCCGGTTCTAAAAGTCTTACCAATCGGGCGTTGCTTGTCGCAGCTTTGGCACAAGGTGACTCCGTTTTAGAAAATGCCTTATTTAGTGAAGACAGCGAGTATTTTGCCAAATGCGTAGAGCAATTAGGCATTCCCATTACACTGAATTCTCATCTGGCACAAATCCAAGTGGCGGGAAGAGGAGGCGACATCCCAGCGAAACAGGCAAATTTATTTGTCGGTTTGGCAGGCACAGCAGCACGGTTTATCTCGGCGCTGGTGGCATTGGGTAACGGCGAATATCGTCTAGATGGCGTTCCCCGAATGCGAGAACGGCCGATGGGTGACATGCTGACGGTGCTGGAAGCAGGGGGAGCAACCATTAACTTTGAAGGAAACTCCGGCTTTATGCCCTACACCGTCTATAGTCGGCAATTCGCTGGCGGAAATTTTCGGTTGAAAGCTAACCAAACAAGTCAGCAACTTTCGGCATTGCTGATGATTGCGCCTTATGCTCAACAAGATACGAACATTGAGGTTGAGGGGACATTAGTTTCTCAATCTTACGTCAAAATGACCTGTCGTCTGATGGCGGATTTTGGCGTTGAGGTGATTCAAATCGGCGATAATCAATTTCAGATTAAAGCGGGTCAACGTTACCAAGCTCGACATTACACAGTAGAACCCGATGCGTCAAATGCTTCTTACTTTTTTGCCGCCGCTGCTGTCACGGGTGGACGGGTGCGCGTCAAACATTTGACCAAACAATCTTGTCAGGGTGATATTCTGTGGCTGAACGTTTTAGAACAGATGGGTTGCCAAATTAAAGATTCGGATGATTACACCGAAGTGACGGGGCCGAAGCAATTGCAAGGCATCGACATTGATATGAATGATATATCAGATTTGGTGCAAACATTAGGAGCGATCGCGCCCTTTGCCAGTTCACCAATTACTATTCGTAACGTGGAACATATTCGCTATAAGGAAACCGACCGGATTAAAGCTGTGGTTACAGAGTTGCGTCGGCTAGGAGTCAAGGTTGAAGAATTTCCAGATAGACTAAAAATTGAGCCTGGCCCCATTACCCCAGCGGCGATTGAAACCTATCACGATCATCGAATGGCGATGGCTTTTGCTGTCACTGGCTTGAAGGTTCCAGGGATTGTAATTAAAGATCCTGGCTGTACAGCGAAAACCTTTCCAGATTACTTTACCCGATTCTTCCAAATGTTAGAACAATAAAAGACTAGTACCGCAAGGTGGAAGTCACGCATTCACGCATAATTGTATTCCGAGCTTCTTGCGCCATTTGAAATGGTATGTTTATTTCCGCGCCCGCTATACTAGAACAACAAAATTTACTCAATTGCTGGAAAACAGAAGTAATATTATGTCCGCTTGATTACTTATTAAACCCGAAGAACCCCACCCCCAACCCCTCCCCGCTCTTCGGGAGGGGAGACAAAGCACAGCTTTGGCGGGGTGGGGTTCTTTTATTATGGGTAATTTGGCGGACATGATATAACTTCATAGGCAAGAAAAGATTGTTTTTCATTCTTTTCTTGCTCAAGAACTGCTTCCCTTGCCCGTCTGCTCGTGCTTCTCTAGTTAAGTTTTGCATCGGCCTATCTCTCCATCCTCTTTTTTTGGCGAGCAGTTATCTTTTGGAATGTCTTAGTATAGAATTTCACAAGTCCGTAAAGCATATTAAGAAAGACTTTGTGTTTCTCTGCGTTTAAAAACGCTACGATTTACCGCAAAACTGTATTTAGTTCAATTCTCTACGTGACAATGATTTATGAAGGTTAGTACTGATCAAACACTGATTCACCAGAAAATATATGCTAAAGAATTACGTTCTCTCATTCCACCTGAAGCATTTATCCCAGATCCAAGTAAGTTAGTTATCTTGTTCATTAATCTGACAATTTTGATACTAGGCTGGATGATAGCGGCTCGGTTAGATTGTTGGTCGCCATCTCTTTTATGGCTTTATCTTCCTCTAAGCATCATTATGGGTAATAGCGTGGTTGCCTTACTATTTAGCACCCACGATCTGATGCATGGTAGCGTGATTAAAAACGCCCGGTTAACCTATATCATTAGCTTTATAGGGCTAACAATGTTGTGGATGCCACCAACATTGTGGAAAGCAGTTCATAACCGAGTACATCATAATCACACTAATGATTTGGGCGATCCGGATCGCAATTACTTATATGAACAGTCTTCAACCTGGGGAAAATGGATTCAGGATTTATTTGTGCCTTCTAGTGAAGTTAATCCTATATGGTTCACAGTAGGATTGACTTCAGCTTGGGGAGTACATACTTTTCGCAATCTGATATCTGTGCTATTTTTCAATCGTGAATCCGTCGATTATGTTCCTGCTGCATTTACAGTATACAGAATTGGTATAACAAGAAAGTCGCGGACTGATAGCGTAGCGTTAGCGATAGCGTAGCGTTAGCGTTAGCGTTAGCGAGGAACGAGCGTCGGAACGAGCATCTTGATTCTGACTTCTGAATTCTGATTTCTGAATTCTTCTTCAATTTTACCTCTGATTAAAGTATGCTTAAACTCCTGATTCTAAAATAGGATAAATCCAATTAATTGGAGACTTATTTATTTTTATTAGAAAGGTATAAAACATTGATTTTATCAATTTTCTAATTAGTAATAAATATCTCTTTGAGAAATAAGTATTTCTATACCTTTCAGTGTGCATTGGTTATAGAAGTTTATGTTGAGGAAAACTGAGATGAAATTGGTTCCACAATTAGTGCTTGCTGCTGCTAGTCTTACTTTAGCCCTTGTTACTGTAAATGCAAAATCTGTATCTGCTGCAATTATTAATTACGCTTTCACAGTTGAGAGCATGGTAAATAAGGGAAATGGCTTTTTTAGCTTTGATGACTCAACTTTCAGTAATGAAGTTAATCCCGTAGCCGCCATTAAGTCACTCTCTTTCCAATTGGAGGATGATACCGTTTACACTGAACAAGATGATACCAAATATCCAGATTTTCCTCTTGTCTTTCCAGCCACATCTTCAACAGGACAAACATATTTTGCATTAGATTATTTATTCAATGATAAATCTAATCCTTCTAGTTCTATTAGTTACGAAATCATCGGTGAGGATTTGACAATTTTCTCTAGAAATTCTCCAGATGCTGAACCCATATCTGGTAGGGTTTCGTATACACAAGTACCTGAACCTACACCTTTAGTTGGCGCTCTTTTTGCTTGTAACCTTGGCTGGATGATGAAGAGAAAAGTTGCATCAATGAAAAAGGTTAAAGTCTAGCCTTGGTTAAGTTGATATTAACGCTTTCTTTGCCCAGAATTAATCTCTTATTAGTAGGCTTTGATGTAGCAAAACAACATCTAACACAATGATACTAAGATAAAAATTGGGAATTAAAACCTGATTTTGATAAGGGAATTATTTACGAAGTTTGTTTACGATTACCCTGCCTTCTTCGTGTTAGCTGTTGCTGTGCTTCAACTTACCTGTTAGCCAGGAGTAGAGAATGGTAGATTACCGGAATTTTGAACAGTTCCTGCACAGTCGAATGAAACGACGCAACTTAATTATCGGGGCAGGAGCATTGTCTGGTTTAGCGATCGCTAACCAATTTTCTCCTCAAAGAGCAATCGCCACAAGCAGATTTTCCAATTATCCTTTCACTTTAGGTGTAGCATCGGGTGAACCATATCCTACCAGCGTAGTGATCTGGACTCGTCTCGCTCCTGAACCCTTAGACGGAGGTGGAATGCCACCTGTAAACGTGCCAATTCGCTGGGAAGTGGCAACTGATCCCGACATGAGGCGCATTGTCTCCAGAGGTACGGTACTGGCAACTCCAGAACTAGCTCATTCAGTTCGAGTTGTGGTAGAAGGACTGCAATCTGATACTTGGTACTGGTATCGGTTTCTTGTCGGCCAAGACGCTAGCCCCATTGGTCGCACTCGTACAGCGCCTTTAGCAAATAGTTACTTAAGTAAATTTAACTTTGCCCTTGTTTCTTGTCAGCACTATGAGCAGGGGTACTATACTGCCTACAAATATCTGGCCAAAGAAGACCTCAGCCTAGTAGTGCATGTTGGCGATTACATCTACGAAGGGGGAATCACAGAAGATCGCCCTAGAAAACACAATGGTTCAGAAATTTTTACTTTAGAAGATTACCGCAACCGTCACGCCCTCTATAAAACCGATACTAACCTGCAAGCAGCTCATGCAGCCTTTCCCTGGATTGTCACCTGGGATGACCATGAAGTAGAAAACAACTACGCCAACGACATCTCCCAAGTTGATACTGAACCAGATCAGGATCGGGCAATTTTCCTGCAACGGCGGGCTGTTGCTTATCAAGCTTACTACGAACACATGCCACTGCGCCCCTTCTCGCGTCCCGTTGGCCCCGATATGCAACTTTACCGTCGGCTCTCCTTTGGCAACTTAGCTACGTTCCATGTTTTAGATACCCGCCAATATCGCACCGATCAGCCCTGTGATGATGGCACTAAAGAACGTTGCCCGGAAAATTTAGATCCGAATGCAACTATTACCGGTAAGGCGCAGGAGAATTGGTTATTTGATGGTTTAAATAGTTCACAGTCCAAGTGGAATGTTTTGGCGCAGCAGGTTCCGATTGCTCAAAGAGATATGACACCAAGAGAAGGCGGAACTTACAGCATGGATAAATGGGATGGTTATGTGGCTTCGCGCGATCGCCTCATGGCTTTCCTCGGACAGCGCCAGCCCTCTAATCCAGTATCCTTGGCAGGTGATGTGCATTCCCACTGGGCGATGAACCTGAAGGCTAACTTTGATAACCCAGAATCAGCCACAGTTGGTAGTGAATTCGTCTGTTCCTCAATTAGCTCCGGTGGCGATGGATCAGACACTACCCCCGCAGTTGAAGCTTACTTACCTGATAACCCACACATTAAGTTTTTCAACGGTCAACGGGGATATGTTCGCTGTGCGCTGACTCCCACAACTTGGAAGACAGATTATTTAGTTTTATCAAACGTCACAACCCCATCTGGCACCATTAGTAAACGGGCTTCATTTGTGGTTGAAGATGGTCGTCCAGAAATACAACAAGCCTAATTGTTTAATTCCCAGGTATTAACACCAGTTAACAATTCAAAATTCACGCATTCAAAATTCAAACATTTTAGACATTTTCAGATGGGGATTTAAACCCCAACTGAAACTGCGCTACGTGTAATGGTTGGGGTCTTAAACCCTTTAATTTCCGATAATCACAGATATAAACAGTTAAACCATCAGTATTTATCTGTTTGTATCTGTGTTTTCATTTTCAGAAAATTGACTTTTGCGAAAAGTTTAATCTGTGCAGAACAAAATTTTGTTGAGAGCGATCGCTGAAATAGCGAAAGCGGTTAATAAGCTGATATGCATCTAAATTATATAAACATTCTTTATAATCGTTGACGGTTGACGGTTGACGGTTATCGGTCATCAGTCAACGGTCAACAGTCATCAGGTAGCTGTACGCCCCTACCCATATATTTGTATCAGCTATTTAGTGAAATGGTATAAAATAGGGTTTAAAAAATTACGTGCGTTTACCCTGCATTTGAAACCCTGACTGTCTAAACAATATTTTTGCTTAAATTAACTTGCACAATCACATCATTAAAATCTCGATCGCCACCATTGACTAAATCTTCAAAACCAAAGATATTACTTCCTAACAGGCGAAGATGATCCACTTTGTCAGTGTTAGCACCCAAAAAGGGGAAGTAAACTTCTGGGTCGTTACTAAAATTAGTATCTAACACTGCATCGGGTCTGCCATCAACAATTATAAATGGTGCAAAGATAGAACCAGGTGTTAAACTGCCGATGTAAGTAGCCGTACCTTGGTTATTAACTGTCAGTTCAATGCCAGCAATACGCCCACGAACTGCTGCTTGAGTATAACCAGCCTCTCCGGGGAGAATATCAGGTTGGCTATCGCCATTAGTATCAATACCACCATTCTCATTCACTACTTGATAGAAGCCAACAAAGTTATTAAAAGCAGCTTCTCTATTCACCACAAAATCAGCTTTAACCAATTCCGTGACACCTCGTAAATCAATCAGTTCTCCCTGTTGTTGGGTTTGCAGATTTACACCAAGAGGTAAAGGTTGATTTGTGGACTCAATCTTTACAACCAAATTCTGAAAGTTATTGGTGTTAGTAGCTGTATCCTGCCAAGCTAAAGAGAAGCCCTCAGTACCAAAGTCTGTAATTTTTAGGGTTGTGGGATCAGAAAATAGTACATCTGTTGTTGGGGTAGTTTGAGCATTGACAGCATCGGTTGAGTTATTGCGTACTAAGTAAAATCTCAAGCTGTCACCAGAGTTTAATTCCAGCTGTTGTGTCAGATTTGTGCTATTAAAACCATTAGGAAGATTGGCAATGACGGAGAAAATTACTTTGGCTCGGTTAAGCGCTGCTTGCGTGTAAGCTGATGCGCCTGGGGCTATACCACCGATTCTACCTTGAGCATCATCGACGATAAAAAACCCTAGTTCATTGACCAAGCTAGAATTTTGTCCCGTCACAGTTACTTGAAGTCTTGCTTTGTCATTATTACTTTTGATAGTAAAAATATCATTGTCAGCATTCTTTGCTAAAGGTATGTCGTTATCGGTGATGCCAACGTTAACTGAGCTAATAGCAATGCCATTATAATTAGCATCGTTACTTATAGCTGTGTGCTGGATGGTGTTGCTGTGATTTCCTTCTACTAGGGCATCATTTACAGCTGCTACCGTTATATTTTGGGCGACGTTCCAGTTTTGAGTAGTGAAGATTAGCTGATTCGGATTAGTTGTGGTTTGTGTGCCAGGATTAATATTGATAGTGACATTATCTGTAGGCTGGCTAGTGAGAACAACTGTGTAACTATCAGTTGCACCTCCTTCGGTAACATTGGTGCTATCTTCTGTTTGGGTGATAGTTGCACCGATAGGGTTTACCTCGCTGATGCCAACGTTAACTGAGCTAATAGCAATGCCGTTATAATTAGCATCGTTACTTATAGCTGTGTGCTGGATGGTGTTGCTGTGATTTCCTTCTACTAGGGCATCATTTACAGCTGCTACCGTTATATTTTGGGCGACGTTCCAGTTTTGAGTAGTGAAGATTAGCTGATTCGGATTAGTTGTGGTTTGTGTGCCAGGATTAATATTGATAGTGACATTATCTGTAGGCTGGCTAGTGAGAACAACTGTGTAACTATCAGTTGCACCTCCTTCGGTAACATTGGTGCTATCTTCTGTTTGGGTGATAGTTACACCGATGGGATTTACCTCTGCACTTAAAGTCAGAATTTGGGTTGGTCTAGGCCCCAACGCTCCGAAATTATCGTCACTGACCAAAACAATCGACTGACGACCGTCTGGTAATGTGGGGCCAAAAGCCAAACCCTCTATATTGTCGATGAGTATATTTAAATTATTTTGATTGAGGTTTAATAACAGCCGCTTGTGGGCTGGTTGAATAGCTGAAATCTTTACTGGTATAGAATTAAGATTACTGATATCTGTAGCCCCTTGTAGGCTCACTTCATAGAGTTTAATTGTGTAACCAGTACCAGAAACGCCAGCCGAGAAAGAACGCTCTAATGCTAATAATGTACCTCGGTTATCAATTGCCAGTAAATCTACTAAACCATTAAGAGCAAAGGGCGTTGCGGGCTTTGGTGGCTCTGCTACTGGCTCAGTGATATATAAGTATTCTTTTTCTGTCTGTCCAGTCACCAAATTGTATTGCAGAATGCGAGAACGAGAGCCTGTGTCGAGTGTAGCAATCTGCCCATCTTGGATTAGAGCATTCTCTACCCCTGTGTATAGGGTGTGTTGGTCGGGGGTGATAGTCAAACTTTCAAAGGCTAAGTTATCACGAACACCTGAAATTTGTGTATCACCTGTATTGATTGCCCCGCTCTTGTCAGTATCATCTACTACAGGCAAAAACTTCTGCGGTATGAGTAGCGATCGCAATTCCTTCCCTGTAGATAAGTTAAACTCTTTAATAAAGGGGTAAATAACACTACCTGCGTTAATGTTAACTTCGCCTTCAGAAGAGATAAAGACTGTAGCATTCTCTGTAAGAGCAAAACCTTCTGGGTTCAGGCTGTTACTACTAAAAAAATGACCGTTTATATCTTTTAAAGGAGTGGCATTGGTAAAAGTGACTTGGGGTGTGGAAATGCCAGTCAGGTTAGCAGTAAAAGTATAAAAACGAGCTAATCCATTGCTATCAGAGCGAGCATCGGAAAGAGAGTAGTAAACATTATTAGCCACATCGTAAACAACACCAGATAGACCACCT
The DNA here is from genome assembly GCF_020829645.1 of Nostoc mirabile CHAB5784. Lineage (GTDB taxonomy): Bacteria > Cyanobacteriota > Cyanobacteriia > Cyanobacteriales > Nostocaceae > Nostoc > Nostoc mirabile. The sequence goes on from NZ_JAIVFS010000012.1 coordinate 96,497, forward strand.
AGAGGTGTTTGATTTCCGTTAACCGTTCCTGCTGCACTAGTGGAAAGGGAGTTTGGAGAGAATAATTGTTGTCCCTCAAGTTTTACATCAAGAACGGTTTTAGCTGTTTGAGAGTTATTGGACACCATATTTTAGCTTTCAGGTCAATATAGACTTGGTATATATGAGCGAATTTGCCAGAAATCATTACTGGGTGCGAATTAACAACAATAAAAAACCAATGAATAATTTTGACAACAACTTACTAGCTGACCGAGAGTAGAGCTAGTATAAAATCAAGCACTAACTTAACGTTAAGTAACGCGATCGTCAATTGCTATGGGTGTGATTATTGCAACGATTTATGAAAAATTTCCTGTTTGGCAATCGGGGCAAACGCATCACAATACTACTCGGTTAAGGACAAAATTAGGCTGAAATCCTCGAAATATCCTTGTCTATAATCTTCAAAAGAGGCTTAACTGAGCAGTATTGGGCAGATTCTAATCAAACGCAGTTTAACTCGCTAATTACTGCGATCGCCACAAAACTGAATTAACTCAAGTTACCTTTTCGCTTTATTTTGGGAATTCTAAAGAATCTTTCCTATAGCACAAACCACGCTAGTTTTCCATTCATCCCAGTGATGCTGCTATATGAGCAAGGAATACCAGAATCTTTGCTACAGATGATCGCAAAATTTGAGAAAGCACTTTTACTCTAAAAGGTAAATGGAAATGAAACAATGTCGAGCAGATTTTTCTTCAGCTTTTCTTTATTCACTCAATTTTGCATTTTTTTAAACATCTGTTACATTACTTTACAGACAGTTACAACTGCTACAACACTTGAAATTTGGAGTTTTACTGATGACAGGTTTTAAGAATCCTGCGCCTATTGTTTCAGAAGATCCTAATGCTGTGCGTTTTGGCTTCACTCCTCAGAGTGAAAACTGGAACGGTCGTCTTGCGATGATTGGTTTTTTATCTGCCATTTTGATTGAAGCTTTTTCTGGTCAAGGCTTACTCCATTTCTGGGGCATCCTCTAAATTGATCATAGTAGGGGCACACGCCTGTGCATTGGTGTCAACTTAAGTCAGAGAGCTTCATTCCACAGTCATTTTACCCCACACACCAGATGCTCCACTTGGGGAGACCCCTTGGCGCTAGCCTCTCCCTGGCTCCCCAAAATCTCCCCTCACCGTTCCCGGGGAGGGGAGATTTTGTCGTTAGACAAAAGCGGGGTGGGGTGACGACGGCTTAATTAGTAATTGAGTGAACTTGATATAACGTCATTGCAAGGGTTTCACGTTAAGTTGACACCTATGACGGCTGTGGTCCCCTACTGTTCATATTCCATGCAAGTCATTCATTTCTAACCTATGGCAGTTGTTGGAATTGGTGCAAAATATGAGATTTTTCCGGTTGAGCGAAAATATAAGTGAATAATTACTTTACATTGAATATGTATAGCTAAAACTCATGGAAATACCCCAACGCGTATCAGTCCGCTACAAAGACGCGTCCTTCAACAGTAATGAAATCCGTTTGAGAACTTTTCGGCTTGGGTTACAAATATGGGAAGAACAAACCAAACCTAGAAAAACAGAGCTTTATCAGTTTATATCGTCTTGCTTGAAACAAGTTGACCGCCAAGATCGTTTTATGTTTTCTCTGCTGTTCATAGAATTAACAGACCTCATACGCAATTCTTCGCTGGAAAGGGGAACGAAAGAGGTTTTGATTAAAACAGCTTTTACGGAGTTTGCTTGTGCCATAACAGACTTTGAAGACGTTGCCAAGTAAGGTTGGTCAGCCAACCTAATCAAGTAGGATATTTATAAGTAAGCAGCTTTTCCATTAGATTAGTTTTTTCGCTGAATGCGCGGATGCGTAGGTGTTCGGGAAGGGGTGACTACAAAAATGGCTGAATTGCCCTATATGCAAGAACTTGAGAGCGTTAGCATTTCTAAACCATCCGCGCACCTTATGGGGACTAGTTTTCAGCCATTTGCCTCTAGCCAAATCACAACTCCTCGTGTTATGATTTTTCCATTCGCGCAACCGAACCTTCAAAACCAAATAGAGCAAGACTTTCAGAAGCCAGCATTGCAATTACCTAAAATCCCTATTAGGGATTGAAACTTCAAAACTGTTTTGCCCTCTCCAGAACAACTCAATTGCAATTACCTAAAATCCCTATTAGGGATTGAAACATCACTCCCCACTAATAGAACAAAACCGATAAATTGCAATTACCTAAAATCCCTATTAGGGATTGAAACGATTGGCGGCTATTTTGTAAATCTGTACTTGATAATATTGCAATTACCTAAAATCCCTATTAGGGATTGAAACAAGCAGTACCATTTTTAATCAACAATGCGGATAAATTGCAATTACCTAAAATCCCTATTAGGGATTGAAAGTGTCAGCTACATCTTGCTGGGAAGCGATCGCTTGTTGGGAAACTGACAATACTTGCCATCGCTGCTGTTTTAACCCACATTCCGCAGGTGCGTAGGCTAGCAAAAACCGCAGGCATCGCAAATGCTGTATTTTGGAAAATGGCACAAAGATTGAACGCGAAGGCTTGAACAAGAGGAGCGATACCTGCGACGGACAACTCTTGGAGAAGCTACGCGATCGCATCCTATCAACAAAGTAAAATCCCCACACTTGAGGCAGGGACTACAGGCTTACTCTAAGCAGCTATTAATACAAAGTTAACTAAATACAGAGTTTCATTAATTCGTAGTGAATTAAATTTGGCAATACCCTGCAATACCAATGCGTCGGCTAACAATGCCAATGCGTCGGCTAACAATGCCAATGCGTCGGCTAACAATGCCAATGCGTCGGCTAACAATGCCAATGCGTCGGCTAACAATGCCAATGCGTCGGCTAACAATGCCAATGTGTCGGCTGACAATGCCAATGTGTTCCCCTGCATTAAAAACGCTACGCTTTTATGCAAAACTGTACTAAGATACTTTCGGTTGCTGCCATAGAATGAGTTTCAATTCAGAGCAGTAGTAACCCCCACCACTAATTTCTCCTTCGTGGTCAGCTAGCCAATCATAAATTTGTGTAGCTTTTGCTAATGCCACTTTTTCTGATCGATACAGCCGAGGAGTAGGGCAGTAGGCTTGGCCATTGATGTGTATAGCTGCAATCTGCCAATAATCGCTCTCTGGTACAACTTCTAAAAACCCGTTACTGTAAGGCTGGATTATTCCTATGTTCATCTACAACCATCAAACTTTAAAATGAAGACCATAACAAAGTCGATACCAGCTAGTTCTTCGGAGTCAAAGCTGGAATCACCAGGGAATGCAGTAGCAACCCCTGTTAATGATTGTGGGTTCGTAGTCAATGAAAATCTGAATTATTGGTCACTTTTTGGCTTGATTCCGTTATTGGCAGCAATAATGGCAAGAGGAATACGCACAAATATAGTAGTCTGTCAAGCTAACTTTGCTGGAATAACGAACCGCAGAGGCACAGAGAACACAGAGAAAAAGAGAGAAAGATTCTAAGCTGTTACGCATTTAACTTGTACATTTACCTGATGACTGTTGACCGTTGACTGATGAGCGATAACCGTCAACCGTCAACGATTATAAAGAATGTTTATATAATTTAGATGCATATCAGCTTAAAACTTGGTTTACTAAACATTGTTGACTTGACAGACCACTAAGCTAAATTACCGAAAAGTTGGGTCTAAAGCCTCACCCTAAAGAATTCAAAGAAGTCAAAATTGCCATTCCAGCGATCGCCACTTGATTCATCTGGAAACTGCCAATCGCTTGATCTACACTAAGACGCAAGACAAACCACCAGATAGATGAAGAGTGGGGGAACTGATGATAAGTTGAGATGAGCAAAAGCTCCTATCAACCCGATTGTGAAAAAGTAGCTATTATGATCGTTGTCCATCATCTCAACAACTCGCGATCGCAGCGTGTGCTATGGCTGCTTGAAGAATTAGGTATAGAATACGAGATTAAGTTCTACGAACGCGATGAAAAGACGATGCTGGCACCAACATCGCTGCGTGAAGTCCATCCACTTGGCAAGTCACCAGTAATCACAGATGGAGAAGAGACTGTTGCTGAGTCGGGTGCTATTATCGAATACATAGTGAGTCGCTACGGCAATGGTCGGCTAATCCCGCCATCCGGTACGTCAGAGCGTCTGCGCTATACGTATTGGCTGCATTACGCTGAAGGATCTGCAATGCCACCTCTAGTGATGAACCTCGTCTTCAACCGTTTTGCTACAGGAGACACCAGCGTAAACGAAGGATTTATCGCACCCCAGATCAAGCTTCACTTTGACTACATAGAAGGTGAACTTGGTAAGAGTACGTGGTTTGTAGGCGAAGAATTTACTGCCGCCGATATCCAAATGAGCTTTCCTCTGGAAATAGTCGCTATGGAAGCTGAACTCATCTCAAGCCGACCAAAGATTAAGCAATTTATCGAGCGCATCCATGCACGACCTGCTTACGAACGCGCCCTTGAACGTGGAGGCAAATACGACTTCGCCAACAGCATTCAATAATTCTCCAACAGTTCTTGATTTGGGGGAGACGTTATTTACCTTCTAGCAAAGTCCAGAAGTAGCCATCTGGCGCAACGAAGGAAAAACTCGTCTCACCAAACTCATTAATAATGATGTCTGTAACTTTTTGTACAGTACTTGCTTTGATGCGATCGCAATACTCCTCTATTCCCTTTACGCGATATGTATATAAAGACATACCCAAGCTACCTGGTTGGGCAGCTTCAAAGCGCGATTCCAAATTAATAGATTCTGGGAATCGAATGATGTAAAGTCTACCACTACGTGCAGCCATCAGGTCAGACTTAGAAGAACGGGGATCATCAAAAGTCGTGACAATAAACTTTTCACCAGGGTTAAGGTCAAAAATATCTTTACCTGCTGGTGAAGATTCATAGCTAGTTTCAACATCATCACGCACACGCAGCAAACCCAAAACTTCTTCATAAAACTTCAGCGTTTCTTTGCTGTCATCTTGAACTATGATTCCCAGGTGGGTAAACTGACTAGTCTTGAGAGCAGCATTATGGTTAACTTGTCCGTAATGCGGTAGTGTATAGCCAAACCGTTGAAATAAAACCTGTCGAGCTAAGGGTTGTAGTAGCAGCATTTCTCGTACACCAACTGCTGGCTCAATAAAAGGACGGCTTTTCCTCTCTTTGTTATAGATGACTTCCCAATAAGGGTTAGTGTACCTAATAGGCAAACCTGCCGCTTTTGCATCCTCTATATGATTTAAAATACTTAAAACATCTGCCGTTAAGCTTGTCGCCCAGCGATTTCCCTTAATTTTCATTGACGCTATTCCCAAACCTTCATGGGTGGGGTTTTGCCAAAGCATTAGCCGAATCAAACCATGATCTGCATTTTGGTGGTAGAGGCGGATTGAGCGTAAAGATGAATTCACCCCATATAATTGATTGGCTACATCTGCGGTTAATTCACCCATTTCACCAATGCGATAGCCAAATTGCTCCCAATACTGAATTGCAGAAATTGCCTCTGGGATGCCGATACAGACTTCATAGATACCTTCAATTGCCGTTTGTTGTTCTTGAGTCATATCAATTTTGGATTTTAGATTGGTTCAAAATAAATAAAGCTTTCGGAAAGATATCTTAGAAAGAATCCGAAAAGCAACAACTTAATTTTGTAGCTTATGATGTACCTACAAAAGTGATATCATGTCCGCCAAGTTACCCATAATAAAAGAACCCCACCCCCAACCCCTCCCCGCAAGCGGGGAGGGGAGCGTTTGCGTCAGCAAATGCGGGGTGGGGTTCCGGGTATTATGCTTAATTGCCCGGACATCATATGAGATGTCTAATATAAATTTCTTCTGATTGCACGTAATCAACGATCGCCATAAAGTTTTTTTAACAGGAGTTAAGCTATGACGCAGCAACTGACTCAAGAGCAATTATCACAAATAGTTACAGAAGTAGAAGGTCTGCAAGTGCGTCGGGAAGCGGAATTAGACCAACAGCAGATTAGAGAAATTTTACAGGAGTTAAATTTACCGCCAGAGTTATTGGATGAAGCGCTGATTCAGTTAAATCGCCGCCAAGCACTGGAAATACAACAACGCCGGAATCGATGGATTACTTCTGGAGTTGTGGCAGTTGTAGTGGTGGTCATTGCATCTACAATATTTTTCATGCAGCAGCAGAATTCTACACTCTCTCGTGTTTCTGCTCAACAAGACCGCATCACCTTGGTGCAAAATAGTGGCGGTGACTTGAAGACAATTTCCCGTCAAACCAATCCAGAAATTTCTTACCGTGTCACTTTAAAGGATGCACCCTTGGGTAAAAAGCTGGCTCTCTCTTGTAATTGGATTGACCCAAGTGGTCAAATTGTCAAGCAAAACAACTATCAAACCCGCGAAATTAATACGTCTGTCTGGGATACCCAGTGTCGCTACATTATTAATCCTGCTGCAACTGTTGGCAATTGGAAGGTGCAGATGTTCTTGGAAGGTCGGCAGATTAGTGATGAAACCTTTGAAGTTAAATAGTCCAGATGGGCAACATCCCGCATCACTTTCTTGGTTATTGGGGTTACGGCGCTCAACACGAGTTGGAAGCGCTGTTAAGTAGTGTTCTGGAAAACCTCTCTCCAAACCTCTCCCCTAAAAGGGGAGAGGCTTTGAATTTTCCCCCTTCCCGCCACGGGTTGGGGGTTAGGGGGTTAGGTCTGAAAAGCGAGTTATCTCCACAGGAAAATTATCCTCTTCCCATCTGGAATGTTGTTTATATAGGACTTGATGGAAATTCCTCAGCACGACAAAATCAGGACTTACACGCTGAACACCTGAAATCTAGATCCCCCCTAACCCCCCTTAAAAAAGGGGGAACCTTGAAAGCCCCCTTTTTAAGGGGGTTGGGGGATCTCTTCTGCGTAAGTCCTAATAATCAAGTTGCTGCTATCTCTGCATCAGGATTATTCAGTTTACCCGATGCTTGGGTGAGTCTACAGGAAAACAACAGCCTAATTTTGGGTAGAGAACCTTTCGGAAAGATGCCTTTGTATTGGACTCAACAAGGACAAGTGATCTGGTTTGCATCTCAACTGCAACTACTCTTACCGATTTTGCAACAGTCAGAAGTTAGCATTTCTGGATTATATGGCTATAGCTGTTTTTCTTACGTTCCAACACCCTTAACCCCTGTTAATGGAGTGTTTGCAGTGACGGCGGGAACTGAATTAGTTTGGCAGAGTGATTGTCAATCAGGTAAGCTGCGATCGCCTGAATCTAAGAACATCCACTCGTGGCGGGAAGCCTCAGAACATTTAACAGATGAAGCTACAGCAATTACCGAATTGCAAACTCTTCTTAAAGACTCGATTGAGCGACAAATTGCCGATTTAAAGGATGAGCCTGTTGGGGTGTTGCTCTCTGGCGGACTCGATTCTTCAGTGGTGGCGGGGCTGCTGGTGCAAGCAGGGGTGAAAGTCCGCGCCTACACTTTAGATTTCGGTGAGGCAGGCATTCCAGAATATCCATACTCTGAACAAGTCGCCCAGTTTCTCAAAATTCCACTGATTAAAGTTGCAATAACCCCAAGTTCGATCAAGAATGCCCTAATTCCTACTGTGCAAGCATTGGATTTGCCCTTTGGAGATGGCGTGTGTGTTCCGTTGTATCTCCTATCTCAGAGGGCGAGTCAGGAAACTCAGGTGATTTTTAACGGCGAAGGGGGAGATCAATTATTTGCCGGTTGGACGAACAAACCTTTAATTGCCGCAGGTGTTTATCAAGCAGAAAATCCCGCCGGACAGGAAACTTTTATCCAGCAATATCTCCGCACCTTTCACCGTCTTGGGGGATACGAATCTCAAGTTTATCAGCCAGAGGTCTATGCACAAATCCAAAATTTGCATCCTGAAGATTGGCTATTGGCGGCTCTCGATCGCAATGAGTGTCCATCTTTGCTACATCGCTTGCGCCGCGCCAGTCTGATGCTCAAAGGGGCACAGAATATCCATCCCCGTGCGACTGCATTGGGGTTTGCTCATGGATTATGGGTGCGATCGCCTTTTTGTGATTTACCTTTAGCAGAATGGACATTCCGCCTATCTGGAGAACTCTGTTTGCAGGGAGCCTGTGAAAAATATATCCTCAAGCGGGCTGTAGAAAATTGGCTCCCGCCGGAAATTGTCTGGCGACAAAAGCGGGGTATGGGGGTTCCCTTAACTTCTTGGTGTTTAAATGATTTTTGGCATCAACTGGGCATTTGGCTCAATCCTGAGATACTTCGTGCCAACAATCACTTTTATCCTGACATCGCGGCACAAATCGTTGAAGGCAAACTAGGAGCAGCTATTCAAGGACGGCGAATTGGTGAGACTCTCTGGTTACTGATTATGTGGCAACTTTGGCGATCGCATGTTTTAAATGAAAAACTAAGTAAACATTCCTGGGATCATCCGTTTTGGTTACCTCGTTGGCTATGGAGAAATTACAAGATAATTCGTAATTCGTAATTCGTAATTCGTAATTGATATAGGGAGAAAATAAGTTTAAGTTATGGAGAACAAGAAATTTTATGACTTTCAAAATTCCCTTAGTCCGCCATTTTCTTGGGAACAGGCGCAGGAGTTAATAAATACTTACGGTTCTCCGCTTTATGTTTATAATGGCGATCGCTTGGACGAAACTATTGAGGGGATTACCAAAGCAGTCAGCTATCCGCGCACACAATTTCGTTTTGCCAGTGTTACCAATGGCAACATTGCGCTGTTAAAAATTTTTCGCTCATTTGGATGGGGACTTCACGCCAATACGCCAGGAGATATTTACCTGGGATTGCAAGCTGGTTTCGATCCTAGTGAGGTTGTTTATAGCGGTAGTAATTTGAATCGGACTGAGATGCTACAAGTCTTGAATTGGGGAGTTACAACTCTCAATTTTGATAGTCTGGCTCAGTTGCAGTTGTGCTGCGAAGTTTTGCCCAAAAGCAGAGAGAAATATATTCGCCTGGGTTTACGCCTCAATTTGCCAGAAATTACGGGAGATAGCCGCATTGGTGTACGTCCTGAAGAATTTGGTGATGCGATCGCTTTAACTGGTGAGGTTGGACTAAAGCTGAGTGGTTTACACTTCTATCGAGGAACTGGAACTAATGCCACAACTGCTTTTACCCAGGTAATTGATACAGTAATCGCCACAGCCCAACAGTTACCAGATTGGGAATATTTAGATTTTGGTGGTGGTTTTGGCTACCCATATCATCACAATAAAACAGCCTTTGCCTGGGAAATATTTGGGGCTGAGTTAACCAAGAGAATTACTCGTTTAGGACGGGAAATTGATTTGGTAATTGAACCGGGACGAAGTGCGATCGCCGGATGTGCCACGTTGCTTGCTCAAGTTGTTTCTGTGAAATGGCAAGGAGAAAAACAGATTGTTGGAGTTGATACCACCGTTGCTAATCTTTCAGTACCCTCAGTACACGGCGGCTACCGAGAAATTATCACTTGGAAGCAAGCAAATAAATCCCCCACTCCCCACTCCTGTACAGACACGATTAATCGCATCTCTTGTACAGACGCGATTAATCGCGTCTCCCTATTCAAAACTGATATTTGTGGTAACACCACCTATTCACGAGATTACCTGGGGAAAAATTGCCAACTCCCAGCGTTAGAAATTGGTGATATCGTTGCCATTCTAGATGTCGGTGCTTATGGTTATGCCATGTCGTCTCATTTTTTACACCGCCCCAAACCTGCGGAAGTCTTGCTAGAAAATTGCACACATCGCCTAATTCGCCAACGAGAAGACTACAGTGTTTTATTAACAAATCAAATGCTTGATAGTTCCCCCCTTAAAAAGGGGGGTTAGGGGGGATCAAGTCTGCTCTGAACCGTATTGACTAACAATTAATAACTAACATCCAACAACCATTATGAAATGTATTAACTGCGGAACTGACAATAAATTAAAAGACCGGACAGCTAATCAAGGTCGGTGTATAAAATGCAATCATCCCTTTGCTTTTGAACCGACTAGTATGAGTAATGTTAAGATTACTGACCCTATGTTTGCAAAGGCGATCGCTGATATTTCTGCAAATCACACCTTATTTTTTACACCCAAGCAACTGCTTTATTTATTAGATAATCGGATAAAAGCCAAGTCTGCTTCAATATTTGGTTTGTTGTTTATATATTTATTTTTTAATATTTGGGCACCAGGGTTCATAGGTGGATTTGCTTCTTTCTTGTTTGGTGCTAATTCTTTCATGATAGTATCTATTCTATTTAATATATGCTTCATCTTATATTTATATACAAAATCCACATCAAACAAAACAAACATTAAGTCTCGCAAAGAATATGCTAGATGCTTACAAATAATAGGAGGCATAATTCTTGCTGTAGGAATTTATGCTGCTTTAATTATATATAACTCGTTTAGTCTATTTGTCATCGCCGTTCTTCTAGGAATGTTATCAATATACTTTGGAACTCGACAGCTACGACCAACTAAATTTCCACAGGAGTTTTTATTTTCTCAAAATGATTTTCAAGGTTGGCTAGATCGTTGGCAGCAAATCAATGGTTCAATTCTCAAAATTCTTCCTTCTCCAAACCAGGAAAATAGACCAGCCACGGTTAATCCTGATGTGACTGTTTACAGTTTTGATAGATTAGTCGTTTGTGATACTGCTACTATTGCTCAACTATTAATTGCTAATAATTTTCACTTTGAAAATAACTGTGCAATTCTCAGCATTACTGGATATCCTCAAAGCATTTTTGACACCACAATGCAAATGCTCCGCCGCAATCCCGATTTGAAAGTCTATGCAATACATGATTGCAATCCACGAGGAATTGGTTTAGTTCATAATTTGAGAACCAATGCTAACTGGTTTCTCAATAGCGAGATTGTAATTATTGATATCGGATTAACGCCACGTCAAATTATCGCTACTAAACGCGGAATGTTCATTCAATCCTCTCCAGAGTCGGCGCAAGCAGCTAAACAATTGCCTGAAGAAGTTCGTCAAAGTTTATCTGCTGAAGAACTAGCATGGTTAGAATCTGGAAACTTTGTAGAATTGGAATCTTTCACTGCCCAAAGAATAATTAAAGTTCTGCAAAAGGGTATTGCTGGCAGTCAAAATTTAGAAAGTGATGACAGTAGCTTGCTTTTAGTGGGGGATACAGGAAATGATATGTATATTGTTCAAAGTTTTGGTTGATATAGCCAGTGCATCCCCAATGTGCAAAATGCCCATCATACCAATTTTAAAAATGATTGCGACAGATGGACAGAGAAAACCCAGATACACTAAGCGGTTTCCAATCCAAAATCCCAAATCTAAAATCCAAAATGGTATCAGATTGGAAGTCGCAGGCTCACAATAGAAAATCGAATTCTTGTTATAGAGCATTCCCCTTTGCAGGAAAACTTTTCGATTTACTGAAATTATGCAGAAATTGAAGTTCAGATGTGGTGAGATCGCGCCATTGACCCAATTGTAGGTCATCTAATTGTAGGTGGCTTATGCTAACCCTAACCAGCCGCAAAGTCGGAAACCCTACAGCCGCAGTCATACGCCGTACTTGGCGGTTTTTTCCCTCTGTCAAAGTCATTTCTAGCCAAGCTGTCGGTACATTTTTGCGAAATCTAATCGGCGGAGTACGTTCAGGTAGCTGTGGTTCTTGTGGTAATAGCCTAACTTCTGCTGGTTGAGTGCGGTAATCTTGAATTTCCACACCAGTTTGCAACCTTTTTATCGCATCTGCATCTGGAATTCGCTCTACCTGTACCCAGTAAGTACGTTTATGACCAAAACGCGGATGGGCGAGACGATGTTGCAATTGCCCATCGTTCGTTAACAGCAGCAACCCTTCACTATCCCAGTCTAAGCGTCCCACAGGATACACATCAGGTACATCAATATAATCTTTCAGGGTGCTATGTGTGGGAGCATCTTTTGTAAACTGGCTGAGAACGCCATAGGGTTTGTAAAAAATAATATATCGGTAATGATTTGTCATTTGTCATTTGTCATTTGTCATTTGTCATTAGTATTCTCCCCCTGCCCCCTGCTTTCCCTGCCTCCCCTGCTCCCCCTGCTCCTCCCTTCTCCTTATAGGGACTTACGAGTGTTTGCTGGGTTAAAAACAATATAGCGAAGAGTTAATTATGCCAAGTTCTAAAATGTATCGGCGGTCTTTGTTGTTTTTAGAAGGTGCTGTCTCAATACTTCTGGGTTAAGCCCAAAATCAGGTAGATTAACAGTTATTCTCTAACAGATAATACCTTTTCTGCGGAACACTACGCGTAGCTTGCTTCCCTTGAACCAAGGATTGAATGTCTAGTGAACTCCTAACTCTGCCAATTTTAGATTTTGGGTTGCACCTTTGGTGCGCTTCCAGCGCAACTTGGATTTTGGATTGAAGAAGAAATCTAAAATTTAAAATCTAAAATCCAAAATTAAATAACTCTTAACTAATAAAAATCTGTTTTTTCCATATTTCATGCTCTATGACCAACTACTTTCGCTCTAATGTTGATGCAATGGCTAGCTACATTCCCGGTGAGCAGCCTCAACGCGGTACACAGATTATTAAACTCAACAGTAACGAGAACCCCTATCCTCCTTCGCCTGCGGCGCTAGCTGTGCTGCGGAATATTGATGGCGAGTGGTTGCGGCGGTATCCAGAACCTTTCGGGGGGGAGTTCCGGCAAGCTGCAAGTAAAGTTTTAGGTGTTCCTAGGGATTGGATAATTGTGGGAAATGGCAGTGACGAATTGTTGAGTGTGGTGATTCGAGCCTGTGCAGAACCTGGAAAGAAAGTAGTTTATCCAATACCAACTTATGTGCTATATCGCACATTAACAGAAATGCAAGCTGCGGAAATTATTGAGATTCCTTACAGCGATGACTACAGTTTACCTTTGGAAGAACTGGTTGCTGCCAATGGATGTGTGACATTCATTGCATCGCCTAATAGTCCATCGGGGCATGTGGTAGCAACAAATGATCTGCGAAAATTAGCCAGCCAGTTGTCTGGAGTTTTAGTGATTGACGAAGCTTATGTAGATTTTACCGAAGAGAATGCATTGGCTTTGGTAGAAGACTATGAAAACGTTATCGTAATTCGCACACTTTCTAAAGGGTACTCGTTGGCTGGATTACGGCTGGGATTTGGGGTGGCAAATCCCAAGCTGTTGCAGGGATTGTTTAAGGTGAAAGATAGCTATAACATTGATGCGATCGCTTGTGCAATTGGCACGGCTGCTATTACCGATCAAGCTTATAAAAATGCTTGTGTGGCAAAGATTAAAGCATCGCGGACTAAGTTAGCAACAGACTTAAAACAATTAGGTTTTCACCTTTGGGATTCCCAAACTAACTTTTTACTGGTACAGCCAAAACAAGGAAACGCCGAATATCTCTATCAAAAACTGAAGGAACGAGGAATTTTAATCCGCTACTTCAAGCAGCCTGGATTAGATGATAAATTACGCATTACTGTTGGTACTGATGAACAAAATCAAGCTTTAGTTGAGGCACTAATTTATTTGTTAAAGACTGGGGATAAGGGAGCAGGGGCAATACAGTTCAGTTAACGCTAAAAACCTTAAACTGTGTAGGTTGGGTTGAGGAACGAAACCCAACATTTCCGGGGCTTTGTTGGGTTGCTAATTTATTTATTAGAGACTGGGGATAAGGGAGCAGGGGGAGAAAAGTTGTGTAGGTTCGGTTCAGGAACGTAGCAAGATCCCGCAGGGTAACCCAACATTTCGGGGGCTTTGTTGGGTTGCGCTTTGCTTAACCCAACCTACAATTTTTCTGCCTCCCCTGCTCTCTCTGCCTCCCCTGCCCCCTGCCTTGCCTTAAGGGGGATAGAGATCATAAATTCAGCCCCTTGTCCTAAAACTGATACACACTCCAACTGTCCTCGATGCTTATTAGTCACAATCTGGTAACTAATAGATAGCCCTAAACCAGTGCCTTTACCAACAGGTTTGGTAGTAAAAAAGGGTGTGAAGAGTTGCCGCCGCACATTTTCGCCGATACCAGAGCCGTTGTCAGCAATGCGGATGACGGCAAAATCGCCTTCAACAGTAGTACGAATTGTAATGATACTTGGCTGACGTGCGATATCGGCATAAGTCCGATGTTTGTTAAATTCTTCCAAAGAGTCAATCGAATTAGCGATCAGGTTCATAAATACCTGATTTAGTTGGCCAGGGTAACATTCTACGGGTGGCAGGTTGCCGTACTCGTGTATTACCTGAATTCCGGGAGAGTTTGGTTCGGGTTTAAGCCGATTTTGCAAAATCATCAGGGTGCTATCAATGCCCTCATGGATATCAACGGCTTTGACTTCAGCTTCGTCTAAACGGGAAAAGTTTCGTAAAGATAATACAATCTGGCGAATGCGATCGGTTCCCCCTTTCATGGAAGCCAACAGCTTAGGTAAGTCTTCCATCAAAAAATCTAAGTCAACCGCATCTATCTCATTCTGAACTTTAGGCGGTAAATTCTGGTTTTGCTGCTGATAAAGTTCTACTACACTCATCAAGTCTTTGACATAATTATTAACGTAAGTAAGGTTGCCGTAGATAAAGCTGACTGGGTTATTGATTTCGTGAGCAACCCCTGCTACCAACTGCCCCAAGCTAGACATTTTTTCGCTTTGCACCATCTGAGACTGGGTAAGCTTCAATTCATCGAGGGTGTGTTCTAGCTGTTTTGCTTTCTCACGCGCTTGTGTTTCTGAAATCTCTAACTCCTGGGAGTATATGTGCAAATTTGTGTAGAGCCGAGCATTTTCTATAGAGATGGAAACTTGCGAAGTTAATAAGTTTAGTACCTCTAATCGCTCTGCGGTAAAGACTCCGGTGGTGAGGTTATTTTCCAGGTAAAGAACTCCAGTTAGCTTACCCTGATGAGAGAAAGGCAAACACAAAATTGATTTGGGTTGATTGGCAACAATATAGTTGTCACTCACAAAACGTTCTGTGTGGCTAGCATCGTCTAAAACTAAATTTTCTTTTGTTCTTTCAACATAGTTAATCAGCAAAACTGGCAATTTATGCTTTACTTGAAACAGACTCGACGATCGCACTGTCACTTGATCTCGATCAATGCTTCCTTCGGCTTCAATCACCCACTGGTTCTCTCGTTTTACAAGTAGATAACCCATTTGGGCCCCAGCATTCTCGATCGCGATCGTCATCATCTTCTCCAGCAGAGGATTTAACTCCATCTCGCTTGAGAGTGCCTGGGATGCTTTAATCGCTGTGCTGATATCTAGAACTTGGGTTTTAACTTCAGAAATATCCCGAATCTGCTTTGTAGCCGTACGCCGCTCGACTGTATCTCTAAAAATTTGGGAATATTGTTCGTCCAGTTGCCGAACTTTACCTGTAGCTTCCCACTTTAAATAGCCATAGCGGGCTTCTTTAAAATAAACTTTGGCAAAGTTTTTCCTACCTTTGGCTAAGTAAAATCGAAATGCGAGTTCGTTTGCCAAGGCTTCATTTTGTAAATAACCGTTTTCGGCAGCAGAAGCGATCGCAAGGTCATACAGCTCCATTGCCTGATAATCTTGTTTACAAATCCGAGCAATTTCAGCTTGAATCAGCAGGAACTTATGTTGATAATTAGTTGGGCAGTGCATTGCCCATTGCTGGAATTTTTCTAAGTTGGCATTTAGTTTATGCAGATAAATGGCTTGAGTTGCGGTATCTGCCTCCGCATAAGCCCCAGCTAAGGCAATACTTTGGTGAAAATAGAAAACAGGATTAATAAAAATTCCTCGCGCTCCCCCAACAAATTTTTCGGCATTATCTGCATACTCAACAGCTTTGGTATAATCTCCATACCAGTTACAGAGCGCAAGTTTATAGATGTAAACTACAAATGCACTCAACATATCCGAAGATGCCAATGCAAACTCTAGCACCTGCCGTTCATCTGCCCAATCTCCAACAAGCTCGTCAATCTTGCCTGCTGGCTTAGTCAGATTAGCGATCGCTTCCATAGCCAGCAGATGGTAGTTCAACATATTTTTGTCAATCTTGCGGAGGCTAGGAATAAAATCTTCAGCTACTTCTGCGGTTTTTTCTAAAGATTCATTCCCAAATAAGCATTGCCATAAAAAATTAACTGAACAATAACCAGACCATTGATAAGAACCTGTTTCTAAACCACTATTAAATCCCTTCAATAAATAAGGTTTTGCCTGGCTAATATGGTCTTTGTAATGACATATTAAACCTCCCCACATATTCAAAATATTCGCTTCTAATTCCTTCGTTCTGAAAATTTCATGCAAATGCAAAGATAGCTCACCAAACTCATAACCTGAATCTACCTCACCATATTGAAATACTAAGTTGAAGGAATACAGCATGTAACCAAATACAGAAATTGGTGAGTTGCCATACTGAACTGAAAGTTGAGTTATGTTCATAGATGTGATATGCAACGCTTTAGATCCTAAAAAGTAGGCAATGGGCCAGACTTCTTTTAAGATGCGTTGAGCCATTAGCTTCTCTTCGTCTTGCATTTGTGGTAGTTCTGCGAGACTAAAAGTTGAGCGATCGCCAATAACTTTTTTTGTTTGATTAAGTTTTTCCAATAGATATGCATCATCGGGATAAGCTGTAAACTCCAAGCCTAAAAGCTCCAAAGTATTTAGCCCAATTTTATATGCGGAGTTTAAATCATTCTCCATGCGATAACACATAATCCGATATTCATTCACTCGACACATATCAAGAGTAGTTTTAACCTGGCTGAAAGTCTGCTCAAAAATCAGCAAAGCTTGCTCATATTTACCATTTAAAAATTCTGCTTCTCCAACTTGTAAATATAAAGTTAATGTGAGCAAATATTTATCTTGCCAGCTATTTTCAGGTAAATAATTCATCCCTATTTCCAGCAACTTGAGTGCAGTTACAAACGCCGACGATGATTTTGCTCTCTGACCTGCTTTCAGATTTAATTCTGCCAGTTCATATTTTTCTGCTGGTTCCACAATCAATGAACTGCCAGCATTAAGATGGTTGACGATATCAAAAAGATGTTCTTCCAACTGGGCTTTTTCAGTATTATGTAATAGTAATTTTCCAACCTTCAGGTGTACTTGTTGCTGCTGGTCGGTTGGAATTAAAGAATAGGCAGCTTGCTGAACGCGATCGTGCAAAAACTTATAGTCAACTTGTACCGCAGTATCGCAGTATGTTGCCAATTCCGACTGATTCAACAACTGAGGAATTTTGTAAGTATCGCTTAAGGGTATAATTAATCCCGCGTGCAAAGCTGACCATAAATCAATTGCTGTTGCTGATGCAGATTTTTCGTTGACTACAGCTAGAATTTCTAAATTAAAACGGTTTCCAACACAAGCAGCTAATTGTAAAACTTGCTGCGTTGGTTCTGAGAGTCTTTGAATTTTATTCACCATTAAATCGACTACATTATCGGTAATGGCTTGTTCCTGAATTTTGCTAAGATCCCACTGCCATAAACCCGAACGATAATCAAATGTCAAGAGATTATCTTGATGTAGTACTTTTAGTAACTGAGTCAAGAAAAAGGGATTACCTTGGGTTTTTTGAAACAACAAATCAGCTAAAGGTTCTGCCTGAGATGATTCGCAATTGAACGTATCATTAACGAGTTGAGTAATATGAGGTATTGCTAATGGCTTCAAGAGCAACTCTTCAACCGTAACCCCAGATGCTCGAATTGCCTCTAGCATTAATATCAGTGGATGGGTAGCACTAACTTCGTTATCTCGGTAAGCCCCAATCAGCAAGAGATACTGACTTTCTGGGTCAGTCATCAAATTCTCGACCAGCTTCACAGAGGCAGCATCTGCCCATTGGAGGTCATCTAAAAACAGTACTAAGGGATGTTCAGCAGCAGTAAAGGCATGAATAAATTGCTTAAACACCCGATTAAAACGGTTTTGAGACTCAGCAACCCCCAACTGCGGTACAGGCGCTTGCTGCCCAATAATCAGTTCTACTTCCGGGATGACATCAATAATAACTTGACCATTAACTCCCAATGCTTGTAGCAATTTATTTTTCCAAACCTCAACTCTGGCTTGGCTTTCAGCTAACAGTTGTCGCATCAATTCTCGAAATGCTTGAATCAAAGAAGCATAAGGAATATCTCGCTTGAGTTGGTCAAATTTGCCACCGATAAAGTAACCTCGTTGCCGCACAATCGGTTTGTGAACTTCGTTAACTAATGAGGATTTGCCGATACCGGAATATCCTCCTACTAAGACAACTTCGCTCTCCCCAAGGCTAACTTTTTCAAAGGCAGCCATTAAAGTTGCCACTTCTACTTCCCGACCGTAAAGTTTTTGAGCTATTTGGAATTGATGCGAAAAATCTTGCTGACCTAAGTTAAAAAGGTCAATGCTGCCTTTTGTTTGCAGTTGTATCCCTGCTTGCTCTAGGTCAGCCTTTAACCCGTAAGCACTCTGGTAGCGGTCTTCAGCAGTTTTGCTCAGAAGTTTCATAGCGATCGCAGAGATTGCCAGTGGTACATTAGGATTAATCTCGTGCGGAGCTACTGGAATTTTCGCAATGTGACAATGCACCAATTCCATTGGGTCTTGAGCATTCTGGAAGGGGAGCCGACCCGTGAGCATTTCGTAAAAAATTACACCTAATGAGTAAAAATCTGTACGATAATCTAAAGTTCGATTAATGCGTCCAGTTTGTTCTGGCGACATATAAGCCAGTGTTCCTTCTAGGAGATTGAGGCTACTGATTTCTGGGCTTTCTTTTGACAGCAGCGAAGCGATGCTGAAGTCAATAAATTTTATTTTTTCGGTATTGGGGTTATAAAGAATGTTTTCGGGCTGAAGATCCTTATGGATAATGTGGTGGGTATGTAACTCTCCCAAAGTCTCAGTAATTTGACCGGCGATGTTGAGAAATTTCGTAAGTTCAAAGCCTGTATTAGATATCTGAGCTTTTAAAGATTCTCCACCAAAGTCTTCTAAAACCATTGCTAGACCATTACTGTAGCCGTTGTCGTAACTGATTAATTCATGGGCTTTGATTACACCTGCAATGTTCAAGTTTTGGATAATTTCGTATTCGTGCTTGATCTGAGCAATCTCTTTGACAGCAGGATACTCTGCTTTGAGCAGTTTGATGACAACTGAATGCCCGTTAGCCTTGGAGTATGCTCGATAAATTACTGTGGCAGTAGCTTCATAAATTAAACTTGCAATACTATAGTCCGGGATACGAGCAATTAATTTAAGCATTATTACTTGGATGAATGTTGTTTTATAATAAATTTTGGTGGTTACTATGATAATTCCCGAAATTCAAGGTAAATTAACTCTTAAAACATCATTTTTAGAAGAAAACTGAGGAGCGATCGCACTTTGAAACTAAATCTGCTGATGCTGGTAAAAATTCTCATCATCAGCGCCAGCCAATAGAAGTGGCAGAAATTGGATATATTCAACAGCAATACGCTAAGGCTTTGGCTAAAACCTTTTAGCAAAGTCAAGTTTTTTAACGAACCTTATTAGGCGCAGAGAAGCCAGTACGCCCTTGCGGTTAAGAGACTTGAAGCAACTGGCGCGGCACTGAGAGAAGAAATAAATGCTTAACTGAACTGTATTGTATTCAACAGAGTCTCGTTGAGTATTATCACTAAGCAGAATCATGGGTTAGGCGATCGCTCTCTGTGATTTTTCATTTAAATAGCGTTGTCAATACGGTTCGGATAAGATTCGATCCCGCCAACCCCCCTTTTTAAGGCTTGCTCAAAATGGCTCTATTTCCCCCTTTTTAAGGGGGACTAAGGGGGATCTTTAAGGCCTATGCACTTTAACCGAACCGTATTGATAGCGTTGTTGCAAAAGTACTTAAAAGTGCCAACATTACTTTTAACAACAATGAAAACCCCATTAGCTTATCTACAACTGGCTTTGAGAAATTTATCTTTATAGAACTAGCTATCCAGTTTAAAAATTTTACAAAGTTTAGTGTATAAGCTTTCTTACTTGCTGCATCCTGCTGACTTACTTAGTCATCGCATATTCTTTTTTTGCTTTGACTACTACGCTTTTTTATTTACTTGTAACCAAATTTCTAAACTAGCAAGTAACCACAGCTTGACACCATAACGACTCCAAGTATCTCCCTGATAGTTTAACCAATTGCAAATTGGCAACTGGTTTAAGTAAGGAGTAATAGCTGCATTCCGATTAAGCAATAAATCTCTGGCTTCTTGCTGCCAATATTTCCGAAATCCTAACTGCACCGGCACCATCATGCCACTTTTGGGACGATGAATAATTGTATCTGGTAAAATATCTGCGGTCGAAGACGTACCGTAGGTAATCGCTTGCTTTAAAACTGCTTTTTCTTCCACTCCAGAAAGCTTATAATTTGGAGGAATTTCCATGCTTAAATCTACTACTCGTTGGTCAAACAGGGGAGAACGACCTTGCAAAAGGGCTGCTTGAGTCAAGTTACTGACTTTCGTCAGAATTTGGTCAGCGCCTTTAAATTTGATGTTCATTGCCATCAAACGATTGAGATAGCTAGCTTGAGAAGATAAATCTTCTTCAAAAACCCAAGGCGCGGTTTGTACTGCTGTCCAAACTTCTGGTTTTAAAAGTTGCGGTAAGTCAACAGCGCACTTTTGAAAGGAAATTAAATAAGCTTGCAATGCATCCTGATTGGTGACAGAGCGATATAAACTATTGATTAGCATTGGCTGATTTTTTGGCCCACCAAAACAGGGGTCGCCACCTTCACCATTTAAAACTACTTCTACGCTTTCTCTCGCCAGTCGTCCCAGCAAAAGGTTGGGAACAGTCAGTGGGTCGCCAATGGGGTCATCTAAATAGGCCATTGTTTCCGGTAGACGTGACCACATATCCTTAAAAGTAATTTCTAAAATGTGGTGCTGCGTCTGGCAATGGGATGCAACGAGATTGGAAAATTCTAACTCATTGGGACATTCGGAACCAAAATGAATCGAGAAGGTGTGAACTGGTGCTTTGTGGAATTTTGCGACTAAAGCAGTGATAGCGCTAGAGTCTAAACCGCCAGAAAGAAAAACGCCGACGGGTTCATTTGCTGGTGGTAAATATTCTTGAACAACTTGGTCTAGGAGTTCTCGCAAGCGATCGCCATGCCATGCTAAGGGCTGATCTATTGCTATAATCTGTTCTTGAAGCTGCCAATAAGCTTCAATTTTGTGGTCGGGAAATTCTAAAACAGTTCCAGGTCGAAGTTCCCGCACCTGTTCCCAAAGCGTTCGTTCCCCTGGAACAAAGGCACAACAAAGATAATCTCGCAACGCCACCAAATCTAAATCGGATGAACGATGGGGTGATAAAGTTCTCAGTTGAGGCGCAATCCAACGAACCGAACCAGTGGTAGTGTAATAGAGGGTACGAACACCGATGCGATCGCGAACTAACCGCAATACCTGTTTTTCTCTATCCCAAACCACTAACGCAAACATCCCCACAAGTTGCCTAAGACATTCATTGCTCCATCGTTCCCAAAGATTGGCAACCAGTTGCAGAGAACTTCCTTTAAAGCTATCCAGTTCAATTCCCAACTTTTGCAGCAACTGCACTCGGTTAGTTAACCAAACATCACCAACAACGACAAATCGTCCTCCGGAACTGATTGCTAATTTTTCCGTTTGAAATCCCGAAGCTGTGCGTGGGAGAATTACAGAAACTTTTTCATCTCGCCAAGCGATATCTTGATGATTTTCATCAATTGTTCCCCATGCTACGCGCCAGGTTGGGTCAGTCTTAATAAATTCGATTTTAGGAGATTTACGATTTTTAAATGCATCAAATAGCATGGAAAGTTTTCCAAATTTATTATTTATACTTAATACCAGGAACAAGGGTCATAATAAGTAAGTCGGTGAGAATAATTTAAACTATATTAACTAATGTAAAAAATATTGAAATTAGTTTGTAGTAAGGGCTTCAGCCCTCAAAGTAGGGCTAGAGCCGCTCACTACAAACCTTTAATTATTTACGTCGTCCTACTTAAACCAAGTAGATCATCAACGGATATATGGACAAGGATATTTGAACCTGGTAAAAATTACGGACATATTTTCAGGCATCCTCTTTACAATAGTAATATCTTCGCCAGTTTTAAGGGCTTGAGCTAGTATCTCTGAAGCTTTCTGCTGTTGTCCCAGTTGTGCATAATGATTAGCAACTTCAGCCAATACTCCAACTCGTTCAGGTTGATTTAGGATATTAAACTGAGCAATGCTTAAGGCTTTGTGTAACAATTGTGAGGCTTGATCTTTTGTTTCTGTTCTAGTAGCCTTGTTAACAAGTTTTATTAAGGGTTTAGCGATACAATCTCCGCAAAAATCATCATCTATAGACTCAATAATTTTAAATGCTTGTTCATATTGCCCTGCTGACGCAGCTTTCATGGCAATTTGAGATAGTCCATTCATTTTGTCGGGGCGAACTTCATGAGGGTAATGGTTTCCAATAGATTTGATGTTCTTAATAGCTAGGTCATATTGAGATTGCTCTGCATCTTCAACCGCTACTGCAACTAATGCCCGAACTCTTTCAGGCGCCCCCAGCATTTTAGCAGCTTCCAAAGCTTGTTGATGAAATCCTATCTCCTCGTATTTAACAGCAATTTGACTGAATTGCTCAGTTTTCCAAGCATATTCATTAGTTTTAATCTGTTGAAAGGCTTGATTTAATATTTGTAAGGCTTTATTTTTTTGACCTATTTTTGCGTAACCAATGGCGATTTTGAACAATATTGGTATTTGTAAGGGTTTATTTTTTTGACCTAGTTTTGCGTAACCAATGGCGATTTCGGACAATATTGGTTTTGGTATATTATTAATCTGAATAAGCTGAACAGCCCCAAAACTACTGTCTAATATCTCTACAGCTTTATCTTGTTGTCCTATGTTTGCATAGCTAACAGCAATCTTGACTATGTTTTCAACTTGGTCGGAGATGTACTTATCAGATTGGGTAAGCTGAAGACATCGGTTTAATATTTGTTCAGATTTAGCTTTCTGTCCTAATTCTGTGTACTGACTAGCTACCTTAGCTAAAGCACTAACATTCTTAATTCTATTGGCAAGTTCAAAGGTTTGATCTAATAACGGCAAGGCTTTACTTCTAAGTTTTGTAGAGGTTGCCAACTCAGCAATCTTAGTTAATGCCTCTCCTGTCTTATCGGTATTCTCGTCAATCGAGCTAAGAAGTTGAAAAGCTTGGTCGTATAGCCCGACTTGGGCAGCTTCAACAGCAACTTCAGCTATAGCACTGTCTCTGTTTTCAAAATATCCAATTGCTTTATTATCGAGCAACTGGGTAACCTGAATGGCTTGGTTGAAGCGACCTGCTTCGGCAGCCTTGACTGCTGCTTCATTTAGCATTTGAGCAGCCCCACTTCCATGTTCAGCACCTTCTTTCGCTATTTTAATAACTTGAAGAGCTTGAGCGGGTTGCCCAACTTCTGCATACTTGGCAGCTACTTTAAGCAGTGCAGAGCTTCTTCTTCCGGAGAAGGTATTAGTCTCCTTAATTTCCTTAGCATTCTTAAATGCTTGAGCTAATATTTTTGAGGATTTATCCTTTTGTCCCATCTGGGCATACGGAACAGCAACTATAGCCAATGTTCTGGCTTTAATTGACTGACCCTCACTTGGGTTATATGCTATATCGGGAAACAAACAGATTCCGCCTAAAATATGATTTACCACTGCACATATTAAACCGATGGTAAAGAGTAATCCAATAATCGGTAAAAATTTTCGTTTCATGGCCAGTTGATTTAGTGCTGAGACAGAAAAATTACAGACTAACCATATAATAACTGTATATAGGGGTTCTCGGTTGGGTGCAATACAAGTCTATTTCATTCTAGTAGCGTGTCAAGGCTAAAATGTTGCAATAAATTAGCGCTAAAAACATTGAATTTAAAAGTTCAAAGCCCATTTTATAATGCACAACTTTAGCCTTGACACGCTACTAGTAGCGTGACAAGCCTTAAATAGTGCATACAATTTAACTCTTGTGGGGTGGGCATCTTGCCCGCCCGGACGGGCTAGAAGCCCGTCCCACAAGAAAACCATAATGCAACATTTTAGCCTTGTCACGCCACTAGCGATCGCCTAAGAAACCGCAGAGACGCTGAGGCCGCAGAGGGAGAGGAAAGAGGGATAATTCCGATACAAACGGATTTGATATCATCACTCCCAATACGGTTCGGATAAGATCCCCCCGCCTGCGGCGACCCCCTTAAAAAGGGGGTAATTAGAAGAAAAAGCCCCCTTTTTAAGGGGGGTTGGGGGGATCTTCGAGAGACAAACATGTTAACCGAACCGTATTGTTAGAGCGATCGCTATATGTGAAGCTCAAAACACGATAATCGCCCACATACTAACTCCCAAGGCGATCGCTGCTAGGTGTTGTAGCATGAGCGATCGCACTGGTTGCTTGGCAATCTTTTGCGTTAATAACATAGTCAGCAACACTGATAAAATTATCGTTGCACCTTGCAAAAAGGCAATCACAGCCGGGTGAGCAACCAATATTGGCAATTGTTCACCACTAAGACCAAGAGTAGCAAAGGTTACGGGTAAAATCCGTCCGCCTTCGCCTAAGCCCAAACGCAGATAGTGAGCCAAGTTTCCGCCTAACACTAATGGTAGGTAGCTATATGCAAGTTCTACAAATGATCGAGGCTTTCGGTTAAAGTTGAACACTTGCAGCAAGCCATAAGCCCCAAAGGTAAAAATCGCTGGAATAATTAACACTAGCAGCGATAATCCCAAGTGCTGCCAAAACTGAGTTAAATCCAGTTGTAACCCCAACCAAGATTGCAATTCTGGCAAGCGATGCAGATATATCCCACCCAACAGCAAAAACAATAATGCTACTTCATAGGTGCGGGGTACATGAGTTGTCCACAGTTCAATTCCAGGGGGACGCAAGTTGAACTCAACGGAACGATGGGGACAGGCTTTCAGGCAAGTCATGCACAGTACGCAATCTCTGTTATCTTCTAATTGCGCTGGGTGGGAATATAAAGGACATCCATTAGTTTCCATCCCTTCGCCCTTTTGTGGCCCACCTTTATAGCACTGATACGTGGTGCAACTAGCAGAACAAATACCTTGCTGTGCCCGAAGTTCCGTCATTGAGAGTTTGGCAAATAAACCATTCATCCCGCCAATGGGACAGAGATAACGACACCAAAATCTCCGCTCAAAAATCGCAGAGAAAATCATCGCCCCAGCCGTAATTAACAGTAGCAAACAAGCGCTGAGGTAGGCGGTATTTTCTAAATGCCAGAGTTCTTCCCATAAGAAAATTAGGGTGAACAAACCAAACATGAACCATCCGCCCCATTTTTCAGCTTGCTGTCTGGGCCAGCGCTTGAGTTGTCGAGGCCACAGCCAGAGAGATAACTTTTGGGTAATTTCCCCGTAAATCATGAAGGGACAAACAGAACACCAGATACGCCCCAAAAAGGGAAAGAGAAATAAGAAGAAAGGCCACCACCAAGCCCAAAATAGATTTAAAACGAAATTGCGATCGCGGGTTTGCGGCCCAATAAATAACACTGCAACTATAATTGCAAAAGCCGTTGCAGTAAAACCATAGTTAATGCGATCGGGCCACCAGGGACTACGTAAAAACTGCCGCAAACGAGGATAGGCATTTAACAGATTCACCCGAAATCGTTTTTTCTTCGTTTCGGCTGGCCAGAAAATTTCTTCTGTTAATTCATTAGCACCCTCCGCTTGCGCGATCGCTCTTTCTACCAGATTTTTTAATTCCTTGAGATTGCCAGGAAAATCATAAGACTGGAGGCGACGCAAAGCTTCTGGGGTGATGCGCGGTTTCGGAACGCCTCTAGCCCGAATGTAGAGACTAGTATAATATTCAACCTGTGCCTGAATATCAGCTTTCCGCACCCGTAGCGGTGGTACTTTAATAATGTGACCAATACAGCGTTCAATTGTCGGCTGAGTTTTTTCTGAAACAATCAGAATTCTGGCTTTACTGGCACGAGGTTCAGGTGCTGCTTCTCCTGAACGAGTCACGGGGGTATATGTGCCAGTTTTGAGCAACTTCGTCACCGAAGGTAATAATTCTTCGGGCAATTCTTGGATGTTGTTGAGAACTAAAGTACCTTCTCCCAACCATTCCAAAAGTCCTGGTTTACCACCAGCGCGACCAAATAAATCTGCACCGCTCGTTTGCAGAATACCGCAATTTACTTTAATAATTGGTTCTCGTCGTTTTGGAGAACCAAAGTGGATGAGGGCTGCTATATTGTCTTTTTCTAACCCTGGTTCTCCAAAAATATCCACAGATTTGCGGTCAGCCGCCGCTTCTCGAATTTGCTCGCGCAGCCTTACAGCATAGCGACTTATACCGACAATTCCCCGTTGCGCTTTGGTAACTAAATATGGTCGCAAAGCTACGGAACGTTCTTGTTCATAGCCAAGTGCAGATGTAGCCTGAGCTAATTCTTGAGCCAATTGACGCGAAAAAGCCTGAGCAATTTCCGGGTATTGGTTAACTAAAGGGCGAAATTTCTCACCAGGCACAACCCACAAATGACATTCGGTTACCGTAGTAATTGTGAATGGAGTTAATTCATCCAACAGCAATTCTTTGAGTTCAATCACTGCTCCGGGGAGGAATCCACAAGCTAAGGCTGGGTTGGTTTGATTGGTGCTATTGCTTTCGAGTTGACCTTCTACAAGAATATAAAGGGCTTCTGGAGGAGTGCCTTCGCTAACTAAGTCAGTTTCGGCTGGTATAACTTGTTCTTCAATTACTTGAGCGATCGCATTTAACACTTCGGGCGAGAGAATTCCTAAACTCGTCCGTTCTTGTAGCCATGTAACCGTTTCTGGAGATGTCATATTAATTTCTCCGTATAGGCTGCTGTATAAGAAGATTATCCCGTAAAAGGGACTGGGGACTGGGGATTAGGGATTGGGGACTGGGTGTAAAACCCTTAAAATTATGGTGGTTGCTCATTACCCACCACCAAATTGAAAATTTGGTGGGGGTCTTAAACCCAATTATTCAGACGCGACTCGAAAATACTCGCTCATAGCGTTGCCATGCCGAAGGCGTTGCCTCTCGAAGAGAAGGCTTTACGCTGCGCTATCGCGGACTCGAAGGAGCGCTGCGCTATCCACCAGTCGTACAGAATACCTAACATGAATTCTGACGACTGACGCATGTATTCTGTTCGATAAATAAATTTAGGGACTTGTATCATGAGTCTGTTTAGGTCAAAATATCTCAGTGTGCCGACGCATGACAACTTATCGGAAATTAAAGGGTTTAAGACCCCTATGTCTACACGTAGCGCAGTTTCAGTTGGGGTTTAAATCCCCATCTGAAAATGTCTAAAATGTTTGAATGCGTGAATGCGTGAATGCGTGAATTGTTAAATTATGTTTGTCCGTATACCCATGATTCTGTGTTGGAGTAATCCGCCGCCACCGCTTCAGTGAATCCCCAGTAAATTTTTCAGAGCGATGGCGCTGATCTTGCTTCCAGGTTTCGTACTCACTTAGAAATAGATTCAGCTCTTCTACCTTGGTCAATAGTCGATTATATATTTGGATCAAAATGTCAATAAAAAATATGGGAGAACCCAAACGCATTGGAATTCTTACCAGTGGAGGTGATTGTTCTGGCTTAAATGCTGTGATTAGAGCTGTAGTGAATTGTGCTGTGGATACTTACGGCTGGGAGGTTTTGGGAATTCGTCAAGCGACTCTCGGATTAATGGCGCGTCCCCCACAATTCACAAAGCTGGAAGTTGATCAAGTTGACTCGCTGTTAACTGCGGGTGGCACAATGTTGGGGACAACCAATAAAGGCGACCCTTTTGCTTTTCCAATGGCGGATGGGGGTGTAAGCGATCGCTCCGAAGAAATCATTGCAGGTTATCATGAGCTAGGTTTAGACGCTTTGATTGGTATTGGCGGTGATGGTAGCTTGGCAATTCTCCGTCGCCTCGCACAACAAGGTGGCATTAATCTAGTAGGTATTCCCAAAACCATTGATAACGATATTGGTGTTACCGAACACGCCATCGGGTTTGATACAGCAGTCAATATTGCCACGGAAGCATTAGATAGGTTGCATTTTACTGCTGCAAGTCATAGCCGAGTCATGATTTTGGAAGTAATGGGGCGTGATGCAGGACACATAGCAATAGCTGCGGGAATTGCGGGGGGAGCAAATGTAATTTTAATTCCCGAAATCCCTTACACAGTTGAGCATATTTGTCACAAAATTAAAGAACGCCAAGAGAAAGGCAAAAACTATTGTTTGATTATTGTTTCCGAAGCGGTTCGTACCCACGATGGGGAAAATGTGACGATTACAAATCGATTAGGTCAATCTCGATACGGTGGAATTGGCGAATACTTAGCAGATAAAATTATTGAACACATTGGTGTAGAAACGCGAGTCACAGTTTTAGGACACATTCAACGGGGTGGAACTGCTTCACCACTAGATAGATTAGTTGCAACTGCTTTTGGCGTTGCGGCAGTTAATCTAATTGCAGAAGGTAAATACGATCGCATGGTGACTTGGCAAAATCGCCAAGTATTAAGTGTACCAATTACAGAAGCGATCGCTCAATATAGCGCCGTCGATCCCAATGGTACTTTAGTTAAAACCGCTCGTGGTATGGGTATTTATTTGGGAGACTAAATTTAGTGCAGAGTGAGGAGTGAGGAGTGAGGAATTAAAAAACTCATAACTCTTGTACAGACGCGATTAATCGCGTCTCTGCTCCTAAGACGCGATTAATCGCGTCTCTGCTCCTAAGACGCGATTAATCGCGTCTCTGCTCCTGATTAATAATTCCCAATACAAACTCGCCTTCATTCACAGCTTGATTGGTTGCGACATCATAAACTAATCCATCATGTTGAGCGCAGACATCAATTACACTAGGTAACTTACCTTCTTTATTAAAACTGAGAATTTGATACAGTTTTTGTCCAGCTTTGACTTTAGTACCTAATTCTATTCTGGATTGAATCATACCACCTGCGATCGCATAATATTTTTTCCTGTTGCTGTTAGATGCGAAAGTCATCTCATGGGTTTTTATGTCATCTGATAAATCAGGAATTTGCACTACACCTTTTTGTGCTAAATAGTTTTTCAGACCCCATACACCTTTGGCGACGGAATCAGGGTTTATTTGCATTCCTGTTCCTAATTCCAGCGTCCAAGCTTCCACATCAAACTTGATTTCTCTACCAAACTCTTTAAAACAAGCTTCCAGTGCTAACCAAGGTTTGATAAAAGCTTCATCAAAAGCATCACCATCGTATTTATCAAGTAAGATTCCAAAATCAAACCCGAAGTATTTTGCACTGTCTTCTCGATTTCGGAAGTAATAAAGATAGTCTAAAGCTTGATTTGTAGAACTATGTAAATCAATTAAGTAGTCTGCATCTAAACTCAGGTTTTGTAGTTTGTAGCCAAAAAGCTCAGTGTATGGCACTGCACTAGGAGAATTAATTTTTTCTAAAATTTTTGCAAATTGTTGCTTAATTATAGTTAGATAATTTTGTCGAACGACCTTTGGCTCAATATGAAGTTGAGATTTAGTAAAAGCTACTAAATCATCAGCTTCTTTTTCGTAGTCCCAAAATATGCGATTCCAGTCTTTGGCTTCGTAAATACAATATCGTCCAGGGGAAAAATGATGAGCGCGTTCATTTGTCCCCATTGGATTACAAACGGGAACTAACCAAATTTCTCCAGTTAAATCTGTATCATCTATTGTTAATAAAAACTCAATTAGCTGATGAATAACGGCATTACCAGCAATTTCTGCACCGTGCAGATTAGATTGAATGTAAACCTTTTTACCACGTTGAGCGCCGATGAATTTGTATAGTTGTAAGTATAGGCGATCGCCCGAAGCCATTTGACGTAAAGTAGTGGTTTCAATAATTGGCAGCATGAAACAATTCCGTAATGATTTGAGTAAATTTAAAAGCCACACAAACCCAAATCATACCAAGTTGCAGGAAATACCAAAACTCAATCTTCCTCTCTGCGTCTCTGCGTCTCTGCGTGAATTACCCAACCAAATAAGCTAGCATCACATTAATTAGTGTTGGGGGTAGCTATGGCAACAAATTGGTTGCGAATAACACATCAAGACGAAACAATCCAACTTTCCTGGCAACGGGAACAATCAGCACCACGTTCAGCACCTCCCGTCACTTTTGAGCATCCCTTTGATGAAGACTGGGCAATGTTGCCTATGAGCCAATACGGTTCAGTCAGCGCCAAAAACCTTAAACTGCGTAGGTTGGGGAGCCACTGCGTTGGGCGGGTTTCCCGACTTGTTCGCGCAGCGTCTCCCCTTGGGAGAAGCAAGTGGCGTTTGAGGAACGAAACCCAACATTTCCGGGGCTTTGTTGGGTTGCGCTTTGCTTAACCCAACAAAGCAATTTTTTTTAACCCAAGCGTATTGGCCTATGAGCAGAGGCAGTTTGATGTGGCTGTTGATTACTACAATAAGGCGCTGAAGATATTTGAAGATGCTGGAGATTTGTACAGTGCTGCTAATGAATGTCACGGCCTGGGCATGGTAGCCGAAGAGCAAGGGAAATTCCATCTAATACAGGTAAACTATGCCCTAACTGTAGTCCTAATACAATCCACTCTTCCAAAGAATCTTTTAACTCTTCTCGGCAAGCTTCAAGTGTGGCAGCATTGGCGTATAATCCTTGCAGCCCAGGTACTTCTGCATAAAAAGTGCCATCGTCTAAAAGTTCATAAGTAGCCCGGTGCAAAGCTGCTTGAATATAGTTTGTTAACATTTTCTATCTGGGTTAGTTTTTGCTTCATTACCTTAATTTTAGGAAGTTTAGTCAGTATTTTGTTGAAGTTTCTGCCTACCTGGAAGATTTAAAAAGGGCTGCACGTTAAGAGGATGTTTGAAAAGTGTTTCGCGGTGACTTTAGGTACTTTTAGATCCCCCCTAACCCACGCCAGTCGCTCCACTTGGGGAGACCCCAAGACCGCGCTGGCTCCCCTTAAAAAGGGGGGAACCGGAATCAAAGTCCCCCAATTTATCGGGGGATTTAGAGGGATCTAAAACTTTTGATACCGACAAGAAGACTTTTCAAACATCCTCTAAGTTGACGCTAATGATAATTTTTCCCTAGCGCGTGTTGCTCACTCATAAGTTTTATTTAAGCATTGTTAGCGATCGCATAAGCATAAGCTTAAATATCGCGATGTTAAGGACAAATGTCACGATGTTAAGGACAAATGTCGTGATGTTGACGATGAATATCGTGATGTTGACGATGAATATCGTGATGTTGACGATGAATATCGTGATGTTGACGATGAATATTGTAATGTTGATGATGAATATCGCGATGTTGACCACTACAAGCTAGTCATTTGGAAGTGCGGATGTCTACGATGGTCACTGAGCGCAGCCGAAGTGCGGGCTATGACGCTCTCTACGAGACGCTAAAAGCGAACGCGGACTCGCTACCGCTACGCTATCGGCGTCGCAACATTTACAGCAGCAGTGTTCTATCCTAGAAACAAAAGGGCAAAAGTATGCAAGCCTACAAGCTAAACGCAACAATTGATGAATCAGGTCATTTAATTATTGACGAACCTCTGAATATTGCTCCTGGTAAAGTGGAAGTTATTATTTTGCAGCCAGTTTCATCCTTGGAAAGTTCTACAAAAACCCCTACTGAGTTACAGCCAGAAAAGCCGAGAAGAAAGTCTAAAGTAAAAGCATTTGAAGGTTTATTTGAAAATGCCCCACCGACACCACCAGACTTTGACCCAGACCAAGCTCGATGGGAAGCTTTGAAGGAGAAACATAATCTGTGAAAGTCTTGTTAGACACCAACATCATTCTAGATGATGCCCTTGAACGTGAACCTTTCCTAGACGCAAGCGAACAAGTGTTGGTGCTAGTTGAGCAAAGACAGGTAGAAAGTTATATTTCCGCCTCAACTTTTAGCTGTTACGCCGTAAGCCTCCCACTGAAACGGTACTCCGTTCAGTGGTGAGATATAAGGCGGTTAAAAATAACGCGACCTCCGACCAATTCAATCCGCAGGATTGACAGGAAGGGGGTCAGCGTTATTTTTAACACTCTCTATATTTGGTAATCTGTCAACCCAGTCTTCTACTATCTGCGTGACTGTTTTATCTTTCGTTACAGCATAAGAGCGAAGTTTATTCAATCTGCGCTCAGACATCCTGACATTTAATCTAGTAGTTTTCATGTTTGTCTACCCGTTGTTGTCACTATTATGATAGTATAGTCTTGATGATTCAGGATAGATAAGTGAGGACAGCGTACCAATACAAGCTACGACCAACAACAAAACAAGCCATAGAGATAGACAGATGGCTGTCTATGCTATGCGCTCAATACAACTATTTGTTGGCTGATAGATTTGATTGGTACGAGCGCAACCGTTCAGCGATTAATGCCTGTCAAGAGTGTGTGTCACCTACCAGAATTACGCGATAATCCAGACTATTACAGTCAGAAGAAAACGTTACCCAACCTCAAAAAAACTCATCCTCATTACGGCAATATTTATTCACAAGTTTTGCAGGATGTAGTTAAACGGGTAAAAGTAACTTTTGATCGGTTTCTTAAAGGTGATAGTAATGGTAAAAGAAGCGGTAAGCCAAGATTCAAATCTCGCAATCGTTATCGCACTTTCACATACCCACAAATAAAAGATGGATGTTTGCAAGGTAACTTGATTGATTTACCAAAACTAGGAAAAATCAAAGTTATTCTGCATCGTCCTTTGCCTGATGGATTCAAGATTAAAACTGCTTCCGTGACCAAAAAAGCTGATGGTTACTATTTAACTCTCAGTTTGGAAGACGCAACAGTTCCAACAATTAAGCCCGATTTTAACCCGGATTCCATAACTGGGATTGATGTTGGATTAAAAGCTTTTTTAACAACTTCTGATGGTAAAACTGTTGCTATTCCTCAACATTACCGCAAAGCGCAGAAACGTTTACGGATTATTCAAAAACGTGTTTCACGTCGCAAAAAAGGCAGTAAACGTAGACAAAAAGCTGTTAAACAACTAAGCAAGCAGCACAAGAAAGTTGCTGATAAACGCAAAGATTTTCATTTCAAAACTGCTAACAACTTGTTGAAAAAATATGATGTTATAGCAGTTGAAGATTTGAATGTTTTTGGACTAGCACGTACCCGATTGGCAAAGTCTGTACTTGATGCTGGATGGTCAAGCTTTCTGTCGATACTAACAAACAAAGCCGAAAATGCTGGTTTGTTGGTTATCCCAGTTAAAGCTTCTGGTACAAGTCAAGATTGTTCTAATTGTGGGGTGAAAGTTCCTAAAAAGCTGCATGAACGTTGGCATTCTTGCCAGTGTGGTTACAGTCTTGACCGTGACCACAACGCAGCGATAAATATAAAAAATAGAGCGGTAGGGCATTCCGTTCTTAAAGCCAAGAGCCTCCTAAGCAATAGCCGGATTGTCTTGGAAGCCTACACTTACTGCAAAGCAGAAGTGTAGGAGATGTCACCGATTTGTATTACATTATCCGCAGGGCAAGAGGTCGAGAGTGGACACTTACTTATTTAAGGCAGTTGGTCAACTTCTGCCGTGTTGCCACCGTAGACAGTACCACAATCAACATGGCACTCAACCTTAACTTTAGAGATTTTGAAGACGCTATTCAATACAGCACTGCGGTACTCAATTACTTAGATGCTATTATTACTCGCAACCCTAGAGATTTTCCAGTTGCTACTCCCAGAATTATGACACCTGAACAATTGATTCAAGAACTAACAAATACTTAATAAATAATTAAGTCAAATATATTAATTCCTAACTCCTAACTCCTAACTCCTAACTCCCTCACGTTCCCGGTAAATTTCGCAACTGCTCATTCAAATGACTACGGTCTGCCAAAACCTTTAACAGTGGCCCATGTGAGGTAAATTCTACAATACTGACCGAAGCAACAGGACATCCCAAACGAAAACGGAAGCGTCCCACATCAATCCCTAGTAAACTACACAGCATAATTCTGATAGTTGCCTTGTGGGAAACAACTAAAACATTACCACTACTATAATTGTGTTTAATTTCTTCAATTACCTGCAAGGCACGAGAAGCAATTTTTACTGCCATTTCTCCACCATTTGGCGCATTCCAAGCCGGATCTGCTGACCAGCGAATATAATCATCGTGATATTCACGGCTAATTACTTCTGGCGTTCTTCCTTCCCACAAGCCATAGTTGATTTCCTTTAAACCATCTCTGAGTTGTGGTTCTATCTTTATTGCCTCACATAAAGGTTTTACTGTCAATACAGTTCGCTGCATTGGACTACAAAATATTGCTGTCCAATCCATAGAACTATATGCCTCAGCAAAAGCCTTTGCCATATCTAACCCTTCTGGGGTAAGTTCTGAGTCTATGGAACCGCAAAAGGAATTATTGCGGCTGCATTCTGTTTGTCCGTGACGGAGGAAATAAAGAGTTAGGCTCACGGTATATTCTCATTGATTGTAAATTTAACAGCGTTAACAATCAGATGTAGCTGAAGATAGTTAATGCCTGTGGTATATTACTACAGTTTTTTGATATTTGGAATGATTTTCAAAGGCTTTGTTACCGCAAGGCGGAAGTCACGCATTCACGCATAATTGTATTCTGAGCTCTTGCGCCATTTCAAATAGCAGGGCTATTTCATTCTCCGAAAAGCCCGCCTCAGAATGAATTCTGAGTCTAATAGCACTCATTCATCTAAAGATGACTGAGAAAAGGTTCTAGTCCGTTTTAACGGACTTTAGCTAAAAGCCAAAGAACTTTAGTTCTGGGCGGTTTATGTATAGAATGAAATAGCCCTATTCAAATGGTATGTTTATTTTTGCGCCCATTGTACTGTACTAAGTCTGTCGTAGATATCGCCATTAAGCGATCGCTTATCTAGTCCATTTTAATAAGCAAAAATAAAGGTGGGTAATAACCCACCTAATCTCTTACTCATCCTCCAAACTCAAAATTCAGAAGTTACTTGTGACTACCCAACCACTTAGCCGCCGCAATTCCGAGAATGCCTGCTACTACAGGATTACTGAGAAACTTGATAATCCCTGGTTGCTCCGCCAGCACTTCGCGGAAAATGTCGGGGTGGTTATGATACACAAAGGACGCTAGTTTGCTAACATCATCAGCAGTCATGCGGCTGGCGTGGTGTGTAGAAAGTCCCAACTGTTGCTCTAGATGCTTCTCGTCTAGTTTTCTTTCCTTCAAGTGTTTGAAAAAGGCTCTTGCTACATCATCCCGTTCATTGGGTTTAATTTGTGCGATCGCCTGTTGTAATTCTGGCTCCATTTGGCTGGTTGGAATGCGATCGGGATGTAAAGATTTACCAAATAAGTGCCGACGTTGATCTGGTGTTGTCCGTTGAGCAAAATCATCAAAGTTTTGATATTCCGCCGTTGATTCGGCTGTAGTATTATCCAGAGATTCAACATCACCTTTAGCCAAATCTTTGATTATTTGACGTTTATAATCTTCGCTGGTTGCCACTGTATTTATCTCCTTTTTTCGCAAATTCTTTGGATGGCTAGTATTTGCAAGCTCTAATTCCAAATTCATCAAACTCTATTCAAGTTTTAATTGCAAATACAGCAATTAAGTATACTTAACTTGATTAGTTTGAGTGTCATATTCAGTAGTCAAAATCAATTGCTTATCAGGTGCGTAAATCAAAACCTTTAAATCTTGTTTTGGGAAGTTTTTATGGAAACCTTGAACTAAAGATTTTGCTAATGGTCGCACTTCGTTCGGACGAACTTTAGGGGAAATCACAACACCTAATTTGTTGTTATCACGAACAAAAGCGTCCTGAACTAATCCTTGAGATGCTTGCACAACCCAATTACCAAAGGTTTGTCCTCCTGGGGTATTGCCTCGCTCTAACTCTGCATAAGTTACATCTCGGCCAATTGCTGAGGGGGTAGTTGGGCGGTCAAGTTGTGACATTGTACTTGTACCACCACAAGCGGTAGTTATCATCAGTACTCCGATTAAAAGGAAAGTCGCCAATATTTTGCGACTTTGCTGAATCAGAATCATTTTTTTACCTCCTGAAAAAACACTTTAAACAACAAATAGAATAGGTTTTATATTCAAACTAATTGCTTGCATTTATCAACTTGGAATCTATAGAGGTTATTCCTCTAATTTTTAATACATTTATTTTGGAATGTAGAGACGGAATTTATAACGTCTCTACATTAATTTTGAATCTTCAATCCTTCATGCTTTTTTACAAAAATGGAATCCACCCCATTTATATTCCTATTTCTGCAAAAAATCTGAATTATTTATTAGTCAATATTTTTCTTGACATTATCTTTCACATCTTCAATGCCGTGACGTACTTCGCTCTCGGCTTGCTTTGCTTTGCCTTCAGCTTTATCTTCTGGATCTCCAGTAACATTTCCTAAAGCTTCTTGGGCTTTACCTTCAACATTTTTAGCAGCTGCTTTTGCGCGATCTTCTATGCTCATTTTGTACTCCTGATTTAATCAAAGATTTATTTCAAAGTTTGTTTACAGCTTTGAAATCTTTTGTTATTACCTTTACACACTAGCTTAAACTTTTTGCTAAAGCCTTCCACCACAAGGCAGATTCAATAATTCGTAATTCGTAATTCGTAATTCGTAATTAAGAAAGTTAGTTGTAGTAAGCGTTGTGGCTGTTAGTTGAATATAAAATAAAGTAAGAACAGTTTAGTTACCTATGCTAAAAGACATAGAATAAGTGCAAATATGGTAATCTCTACTTTTGACTGTTTAAATAAAAAACCCAGCTTCCTATAGAAACTGGGTTAATAAAGTTATGGGGATATTTTATTTGTCTAATCTAGAAAACCCATCAGGCTTTCAGAATTGTCAATCTCATTTGATGCTATTGGACGATTACCGAAGGTGGAATAGCTTTCATCAATTACCAATAAACTTGAGCCAATTGGACGAACCCCAGAGAGGTTGATACTTTCAACCACTTGGAATGTATTAGCACCAATTGGACGAATACCCATTGAGTTATAGGTTTCAACTACTTCCAAGCTACTGGTGCTAACGGGACGCACCCCAGCAATTGAGAGGTGTTCAGCAACTTCTAAGTCGCTAGCGCCTATGGGACGAATTCCAGAAATGGCGAGTGTCCCAGAAGCTCCAACTGGCAGTTCATTAACTTCCTCGACTTTATCAGCATTCAAGCTCTGGTCTTGTTGATTTTCAACTTCCTCTGTAGCTTCCCCTTGAGACTTGGCATACTTTTGCCGAGAACTGGTTGCTTTGCCAGCGTTGCTAATAGTCATAAACGAAAACCTCTGGTTTGTTAATTGAATTTTACAATAATTAAGGAAAGATGAAATTTTTTCCCATATACATTAGAGTTTAACCTTAAAAAACATCATATAGATATAAGAATCTTTAAAACTGAGACATAAGTAAATTTAAATAAATAATTTTTGTAAAGAACTATTACTATTTATTTGCTCTAATAAGCCAGCTAGAATGGATACAGGGCGGAATCGTCACCATGAGATAGGGTATTTACAGCAAAATTGTATGACAGAATTTTGTCTTCAAGCTCCCTTTAGTCCCACAGGCGATCAACCAGAAGCGATCGCACAACTTACTGCTAGTATCCAAGCTGGTAATCGTTACCAAACTTTACTCGGAGCCACCGGAACTGGTAAGACATTTTCGGTAGCAGCAGTTATTGAGAAAATTGGCAAGCCTACTTTAGTTCTGGCGCATAACAAAACCCTTGCTGCCCAGCTTTGTAACGAGTTGCGAGATTTCTTTCCCAACAACGCAGTTGAGTATTTTGTCAGCTACTACGATTATTATCAGCCAGAAGCGTATATTCCCGTTACCGATACTTATATTGAAAAAACGGCAGCCATTAATGATGAAATAGATATGTTGCGGCATTCAGCGACGCGATCGCTTTTTGAACGCCGTGATGTCATTGTCGTTGCTTCCATCAGTTGCATCTACGGTTTAGGAATGCCAGCAGAATATCTGAAAGCTGCCATCCCCCTTCAGATAGGTATGGAAGTAAATCAACGCCAAATTTTACGAGATTTGGCAAATGTTCAATATAGCCGCAACGACATAGAAATGGGTCGGGGAAAATTTCGCGTCCGTGGTGATGTCTTAGAAATTGGCCCAGCTTATGAAGACCGAATTATTCGTGTGGAATTTTTTGGTGATGAAATTGACGCGATTCGCTACATTGATCCGGTGACAGGTGAAATTCTCAAAAGTTTGGAAGCGGTGAATGTTTACCCTGCACGTCACTTTGTCACCCCAGAAGAACGGTTAGAAGTAGCTTGTAATGACATCGCAGCAGAATTAAAACAGCAAAAACTAGACTTAGAACAAGCTGGGAAACTATTAGAAGCGCAACGTATAGATCAACGTACACGCTATGACCTAGAAATGCTGCGCGAAGTAGGTTATTGCAACGGCGTTGAGAATTATTCCCGTCACTTAGCAGGAAGGCAAGCTGGAGAATCACCAGAATGTTTAATTGATTATTTTCCCAAAGATTGGCTACTAATTATCGATGAATCTCACGTTACAGTACCCCAAATTCGCGGTATGTATAACGGTGATCAAGCTAGAAAAAAAGTTTTAATTGAACATGGATTTCGTCTTCCTAGTGCTGCTGATAACCGTCCTTTGAAAGCCGAGGAATTCTGGGAAAAGGTAAATAAGTGTGTTTTTGTGTCAGCAACTCCCGGAAATTGGGAATTAGAAGTTTCTGAAGATCACGTAGTTGAGCAAGTAATTCGACCAACTGGGGTGGTTGATCCAGAAATTTCTGTGCGTCCCACAGAAGGACAAATTGATGATTTGTTGGGAGAAATTAAAGATAGAGCCGATCGCCATGAACGAGTGTTGATTACCACATTAACCAAGCGGATGGCGGAAGATTTAACCGAATATTTGCAAGACCACGGTATAAGGGTAAGGTATTTACATTCCGAGATTACTTCTATTGAGCGCATTGAAATTTTGCAGAACTTGCGCGAGGGGAAATTTGATGTTTTGGTTGGTGTAAATTTGCTGCGGGAAGGTTTGGATTTACCCGAAGTTTCCTTAGTAGCAATTATGGATGCAGATAAAGAAGGTTTCTTACGAACCGAGCGTTCCTTAATTCAAACTATTGGTAGAGCCGCACGTCACATCCAGGGACAGGCGATTTTGTATGCCGATAATATGACAGGTAGCATGATTAAAGCCATTGATGAAACAGATAGACGGCGTGGTATTCAAACAGCACATAATCGACTGCATGGGATTACACCACAACCAATTGTCAAAAAATCAAGTAATGCGATTTTGGCATTTTTAGATGTATCTCGGCGGTTAAATGCAACTGACTTGAAAGTTGTAGATGAACATATAGATGAATTGCCATTGGAACAGATTCCAGGGTTGATTACTCTGTTAGAAGCACAGATGAAAGAAGCAGCAAAGAAACTGGAATTTGAAGAGGCGGGGAAATTGCGCGATCGCATTAAACATCTGCGGGATAAAATGCTAGGACGTTAACGTGAATCTAAGGTTATTAAGTCAACATTTGGGTGACAAAGCGCTCAACTTACCACCAAGAAGCGATAATGGATAAGATGCCATTTACGTTTTAAGAGGATGTTTTAAAAGTCCTCTGGTCGGTAGCAAAACGTTGTTAGATCCCCCTAAATCCCCCGATCAATTGGGGGACTTTGATTCCGGTTCCCCCCTTTTTAAGGGGGGTTAGGGGGGATCAACAAGTGCCTAAAATTACAGCCAGCCACTTTTAAAACATCCTCTAAGAGTGTGGTAGCCATGACTGAGTTACTTGAGCGTGCGACGCCGATAGCGAAGCGTTAGCGAGTCCGCGAGCGTCATAGCCCGTCGTAGACATCGCGCAACTAAAAACTTTACCTGTTGCCGAACAGGATGCGACGCCGAATAGCCCGCCGCAGGCATCGCTGCTCGTCTCCTTGCCGAGATAGAGGATGAGCAAAGATGGAAGGCTCAGTTTGAATCTACAACAGATGCTCAGTGGGATCGTCTAGCTGATATGGTAAGGCAGGAAATTACTGCTGGCGATATCACTCCTATAGCTGACCAAATAATTACTAATTCGTAATTCGTAATTCGTAATTTATGGTTTCAAGCCCCTTAATTTATTAATGGAGAAACGAAAATGCGTAGCACCATATTTCAAGCCCCCGATTTTAATCGTGGGCTTGAATTACGAATTACGAATTATCAATTACGAATTATTGCGTGGAGGTTTCAAGCCCCAAAGGAATTGCAACTACGAATTACGAATTATCAATTACGAATTATGTTGACGATTACTCAAAACCAGATGCTCTTGCTATAATGCTTTCAGAATTCTAACTTTTAGTAGATCCCTATGACCTCCCAGCAACTTGAAGAACGCTCTCAACAACTCGAAGCGCGAGTTGCAACTTTGGAGACAGAACTGGCACAAATGAAACAGATGCTCTATGGGTTTGTGCAGAAAAAATCTTTTTGGTGGTTAGAAGTCGCAGGTAGCTTTGAAAACGATCCTACTTTTGAGGAAGCAGTTCGCTTTGGACAAGAATGGCGGAAATCTGCTGAGTAGGGTTGCTAACACTGCAAGATGTATATTCTTGACACCGACCATCTCAGTTTCATCCAACGCAATGGACAAGAGGGAAAGCGAATCCTGACAAGGCTGGCAGCCGTTGAAGAGGTTGAAATTGCAGTGACTGTAATTACCTACGAAGAACAAGTTAGAGGTCGGCTCAGTGTTCTATCTAGGGCGAAAAATCCAGATGAGCAAATTTTAGCGTATCAAGGGCTACAGCAACTCGCAACAGATTATCGTTCGATTGTGATTGTTCCGTTTACCCGTAGAGCCGCTCTAGAACATCAACGTTTGCGAAAAGCCTATCCTCGTTTAGGAAACATGGATCTGAAAATTGCCGCGATTTCTCTAACTAACAATGCAATCTTACTTACCCGTAATTTGTCAGATTTTGGACAAATCATAGAATTACGAACAGAAGACTGGTCAAAATAATTCGTAATTGATAGTTCGTAATTCGTAATTACAATTAGTGAGAGCTTGAACTCGTCACTTTCTTGTTGACCACTAAATTAACGTGAGTTCGATGGAACTAAAAAATCGCAGGAGGTAGAGCAGGTAAATCTTTCGGGGAAATGTCAATACCAGGTTTTTTGGGTAAATAGGTGTAGGCGGTTAAACCAGCTATCAAGTTA
>NZ_JAIVFS010000130.1 GCF_020829645.1 Nostoc mirabile CHAB5784
GCATCGCAGTACTGATCTACCACGGTGATCGTGGAGGTAGCCGTTCTTGAACCCAATTAAATACCCTTGCTAAGTTAAACTGTTAGTAATTAATTATACTCTCATGAGAGTAATAAAAGAGCGCTAGATATTG
The DNA here is from genome assembly GCF_020829645.1 of Nostoc mirabile CHAB5784. Lineage (GTDB taxonomy): Bacteria > Cyanobacteriota > Cyanobacteriia > Cyanobacteriales > Nostocaceae > Nostoc > Nostoc mirabile. The sequence goes on from NZ_JAIVFS010000130.1 coordinate 134, forward strand.
AGCCACACCATACCCATAGGTTTCCTCATTCAGCAACACTTCTTTTTTGCCTTGAACGACAATGCCAAGAATTGGTTCGGCGACCCCCTGCATTGTGGCTGAAGTATCAGATTCCCGCATGAATTCTAACTGACTAATTGCTGTTGGATGAACACCGTTTCCCCTACTGTCAGTGTGCCGAGTGACTAATGCTGCTAGTTCGTCACACTTGCTGATTGCCGCTTCATAGTTCAGTGTTTCAATCACCACGCGCTCATTCCTGACTGATACCATCCTCATACGCTCATTATAGAGAATATTTCTTTCTTGCCAACGGCTGACTTGAGAGGATTAGGCAATCATCTGCAAGGTTTGTGTATTTAGGGAAAAGCTTTTCAACCTTATGATGAACCCATGCTGAAAGACAAGGCTGAAAGGATGAGGCAATGAAGAGGAACAAGGCAAAAATTGCTTTAGTCACATGAGCAAGCCAAGGACTGGGGAAAAATACCGCTTTGGCGCTGGCGAAAAAAGGGGTTCATGTAATCGTGACGGATCGCAGCAGTGAGGCAAAAGTGAACAGCGTTGTTTCTGCGATCGCCTACGGTGGGCATTCACCCATCGCGGAAACCGATGAGTAAATACCCAAAGAATTGAAGTCTCTAGAGGCATATTTTTCTAAATCAAATCAACCTCAACAGCAAGGACAGTCATCATGTTAAATGTAGAAAACAAAGTTATTGTGATCACTGGAGCCAGTAGTGGCATCGGTGAAGCCACCGCGAAGTTACTTGCTCAAAACGGTGCAAATGTAGTTCTGGGGGCACGGCGTACAGAAAAGCTAGAAGCGATTGTCAAAGAGATCCACGACCAGGGAAACATTGCAGAATTCAAAGCAGTGGATGTCACTGATCGCGAGGATGTGAAAGCATTCATTCATTTTGCTAAAGAAAAATTTGGTCGCGTCGATGTGATCTTCAACAATGCAGGTGTGATGCCCTTGTCTCCAATGAATGCCCTGAAAGTCGAGGAGTGGGACACCATGATTGATGTAAATATCCGTGGCGTATTGAACGGCATTGCGGCTGGTTTACCGATCATGGAAGCACAAGGCGGCGGACAGTTTATCAATACTGCGTCGATCGCTGCTCACATGGTAGGGCCAACCAGTGCAGTCTATTCCGCGACAAAATATGCTGTTTGGGCGATATCTGATGGACTGCGCCAGGAGTCGAAGAACATTCGCGTGACCATCATATCCCCCGGTGTCGTTGAGACCGAACTCGGCTCTGAGATCACGGACGATGCAGTAAAAGGCTTCTTGAAAGAACTCCGCAAAACTGCCCTCACCCCTCAGGCGATCGCCCAATCTGTCTTATTTGCTGTCTCCCAACCGGATGATGTCGATGTTAACGAAATCATTGTCCGCCCGACAGCCAGTGCCTTCTAGGTATTCAAGACATCACTTCTGTGTCCCTTCTTTGCGTCATGAGCTTGATTGACACAGACAAGACACTTTTACCATTCTGAGTACTTAGTACTCCTCTTCTTACTCAGCACGGGCTAAACCTTAGCTATCCGCTAACAGCACTTTTAACTCAGCACTCTTCATCGACTTTGTTGTTTCAGCCAGAAAAGAAACCTATGAGCCTTACCGCCTTCCGCACTCTCGGACACTCCGGCTTGATCGTCAGCCCGCTCACCCTCGGCACCATGACCTTCGGCACCCCGCGATGGGGTGCGCCCGATGAGGTTTCTGAGTCCATCTTTCATGCCTATGTCGATGCTGGCGGCAACTTCATCGACACCGCCGACGTGTATGCCAAGGGTCGCAGCGAGGAACTGATTGGTAGCTATATCGCCGATCGCAGCCTACGCGACCAACTAGTGCTTGCAACCAAGTTCAGCTTTCACGGCGGCGAACCGGGCAACGCGAATGCAGGCGGCAACGGACGCAAAAACATGCATCGGGCGCTTGAGGGTTCGCTGCGCCGCCTCCGTACCGACTATGTTGACCTCTACTGGATGCACACCTGGGATATGGTGACGCCCGTTGAAGAAGTACTACAGTCGCTCGGCGACCTGGTACGCGTCGGCAAGATCCGCTACTTCGGATTCTCAAATGTGCCAGCCTGGTACACTGCCAAGGCAGCGGCGATCGCCACAGCGCATAACATTCCCGGGCCCATCGCCATGCAACTGGCGTATTCGCTCGTTGAACGCAGCATTGAGCGCGAACATCTGCCCGCCGCCCGTGAATGCGGTCTCGGCATCTGTGCCTGGAGTCCCCTTGCTGCCGGTTTCCTCACTGGCAAGTACCAGCGCGAGGAGGCGGGGGCGAGCGGTCAAGGACGGCTGATTGGCCCCAATCCTTTCGGGAACCAGATGTTCACCGATCGTAACTGGCGCGTCCTTGATACCCTGCGAACGGTGGCAGAGGAAGTCGATCGCCCCTTGGCGCAGGTCGCCCTTGCCTGGGTTTTGGCGCAGTCTGGCATTACCTCGCCGATTCTGGGTGCCAGTAAGCTCGATCAACTACATGACAATCTGGCATCATTGGACATCCGCCTCACCCCGGAACAGATCCGGACGCTGGACGAGAGCAGTGCCCTTGATCCCGCCTTTCCCTATAGCATCTTCACCAGCGAGGTGAATCGTAGCATTTTCGGCGGCGCGATCGTCCAAGGCTGGAGGTAGCTGCTTCGGTTGTGTTGCAAAGTACTTTAGTAACTTAAGGTAGTCGATTTCAAAAGTGTATTCTCCATGTCTTGCCACAACACCACAGATAAAATTACTGACTTGGGTTATGTTCAATTGTTTGGCGTGATTCACTAATCTATGGAATGATCTTGTTGATTGCTACTTGGGACTAAATTCAATTGATTTTAATAATCCGTGAGCCTGCTAGTCGTGAAGAAATAGACGAAATGGTAAAACTTGGGATGTATTCATTAAAATAGCAGTAGACATCGAACGCAAAATTCTTGCAGGTGGTGGCGTTCGCCATTATGAATGCGAACAAGAGTTACTCAAAGACGGTAGCAGACAACGAGATATTTGGGGTGTGGATTGGTCTCCTTTGATTCAAGAAATCGTGTTTGAGTCAATCATCAACATTCGCCCAAGCCAGAATAACCGTAGTATGATAATACAGTCTAACCATATTCGAGAACAAGTTAGCCAAATTACCAAGCAATTGCTAGGAGGATTGTAATGCCTAACTGGAGTGCAATTGAAGCGAGTTTTTTACGTCAACCCCACGCGCAACAATTAGGAGAATTGGCAGCTAGTTTGGCACGCCTTAACTCTTGGTCACAAAAGAGTGCAATTCGTGAATTAGTTCCAATATTGTTGTCAGAAAGTTTGTTGTACGTGTCTTTAATACAACAAAAAAGTGAAATAAATAATGTTGAATTAAATCAACTCCAAGACTTATTACAAAACTGGATTAATGTTTGGGACAAATCAATGGAAATTACAGATATTGCATCTGTTGCGTCTACTTGGTCACAGCGAGTATTGGAGATGTCGGGTTTGCTAGCTTCTGAATCTATGAGTGCATAGTCTCAAGTAATGCGCTTGACCACTGCGATCAGCTACGCTGGGCGGTTACGCCATCGCTCCTCGGTAAATACTGCTGTATCAAGAGTTAGCAGTCGCCTTATCATCAGTGGTAGAGTATTTAGAGATATAGCAATAAAATAATTATTTTTATTTGGTAATTAATTAGATTTTGCTACGGGATTAAGAGAATACTACACAGCAATTTGCTCCCAGCTAGAATTCTCCTCAAGAATATTTTTTTCATCTTGAGATAGTATTTTAGGTTGCATTTGTTGTAGGTCACGCAGTACCATTTCGGTATCCTCAGCATTAAACTTAAAATACTCAGTTAAACTTCCGATGGGATAATTAAAGCCCTGATAGCGGTGTTTGAAATACAGTTCAATATTCCCTCTATGCTCCCAAGTTCCTAATACTCTAATAGCAACACTCGAATAATGAGCAAGTAAATCAATTTTTACTTCTGCTACTCGCTTGACAACGGGTCTTTGGGTTACTCCTATCTTGTACAAAATGCCAATATTCGTTTCAATCTCTAAAAAATATAGGCTAGAGAATAGAATACGTTGAAGTTGGGTGCGATATAGCTTCAAATCAGTAAATCGATATGCTAAATCTGGAGCATTTTTGTATTCGGCGTGTTTAAAAGCTAGCTCAAATTTCAGCAGTTTTTTAAGTAATAGTGGCTCCTGTACATCATTGAACCGCGCAAACTCTAGCGCTCCAACAGGAATTTTACCCAAATCACTAAATTCATACTCAGGTGGGGTTAAGTATAGGTTTTTTCTTAACACTCCTGCTTTGAGTAAACCAGAAGTAATTAAGTAGGAACTAATAGGGTAATTTTTGGCTCCGTACTCCTGCCAAAGCAGCTTTAACTGTGCCAAATCTTTGCCAGATAATTGAACGTTGAAATTGTCATAGAGTGGCAGAGTAGGAAATTCTCGGTTAGCTATGGGGCGGCAGGTTTCTTCATTATGAGCAAAATGATGCTCTTTCACCTTGCCTTTTTTAGCAGTTAGACTACTATTACAGTAAGGACACTGAAGTGAAGTCTTCCCCCTATTGATATCTTCAATACATATCAAGATACCTTCTTCATTTACACCATATTTCAGCCACATTGCCACACCATTACTGAATAGTTAAAGTTGCTCTTACTAGTGTGCTTTAACTTTTCTAATATGTCTCTATCTTCTGGAGTAATATCATGTTGATTTTAAGAATTAATGCACCAATTAAAAACCCCTCCAAGGTTGGATAGGTAAAGTAGCTTTTCAAAGGCTGTACTGAAACTATACTTTATTCAAAATTGCCAATAATCATGTAATAAGCAATAACAGCAGTATCAAATGGTTGCAGGTAATTGATATTTATGGGATTACTGGGTAAAGTAATTGATGTTTCACTCTTGTTAGAAGTAGCTGTTTGATTGTTAGCGATTCTAGGTAGTAAAATAGAACCAACAAGATTTGCCAAATTGAGCGGGTTAGCGAGTTTCATAGGTGATTCTGTGTTGGTTATTGAATATATATATTTAACTGAAATAATCTAACAACTTATGCATCACAGTTAATCATTTGTAGGTGCGATGCCTGACTACAAAACTAAAAAGATGGGGGCAACACCGAATAGCCTGCGGCAGGCATCACTTGAAAGCAGACTGCTTTTGATGTACAATGGCGTATCCGCCCGCCGGAGACATCGCTCTTTTTTCCTTTCTACGAGACGCTGAACGCGAGCGCTTGAATGAAGGGCGATAAGCAAGAGCGACATGGCTGGCGCTTACTACAATTCCTGTTTTCAATTTTTTATTCCTGAACCACCAACTCTTGCAGTAAGGCATCATTTATCCTTTGTGCCTCTTTCCCAGTACTTTCCTTGATGTCAAAAGCCTGCTGCACCACAGCTTGAACTGACTCTGGCAATGATTCAAATTTTTCCGAATTGAGTATAACGATGCGGCAACCTGGGTAAGGCATAAAATCAGTAAAGGGTTCCATCCCCGATGTAATCAGAGTTTTGCTAAGTTCCGCGATGGGATGATGAGGCTTTTGGTTGTCCTCAGTGCGGTTGATTTCTGATGCCATGTAGCCGCAAAACCAACTCAAAGTGTCAATATCTTTCTGCAATGCTGCCAAAATCCCCGTCACTACTCGGTGGTTGAGGTTGACAGGTAGATAATCAAAGATGCTGTCTAAGGTTTCTGGGTGTCGCTTGTGGCAATAACGCACCGCAGATTCAATAAGTTTATCGATTTTAGTAGGTTGAGATTGCCCAAATCCCTTTGCACACATGGCAGTGCCTCAAAATTTACGTGCTGGAAGACGCGATTTTAACAGAATTAGTGGGGCGATGAGCAGGAGCCGGGAGTACATTTATTATCGTTGATTACTTAAGCAAACCGCACCTAAGTGCGATCATGAACATGGTCAATCAGGCGACCTCGATGGAATTCCATAGTGTTATCTTGCCTCTAAAAATGAGTCATTCTCTGGTCAACCATTGTTCTGGTTGAGTTGCTGCTCAAGCTGCTCATCCCAGAAGGCGGCTTCTATTTTGTGTCCATCTGGATCGCGCACAAAGCAGCCGTAATACGGCTCACTATAGTCGGGTCTGCCACCGGGGGCACCATCGTCTTTGCCTCCTGCCGCTAATGCTGCCTCATAGAAGGCGTGGACTGCTTCTTTTGTAGGAGCAATAAAACCAATGTGAGTTCCATTGCCAACCGTTGCAGGTTGCCCGTCGAAGGGAGTTCCCACCCAAAATTCGGGATACTGTTTGCCATAGGCGATCGCCCCCGGATGCTCCATAAATCGCTTACAGCCCAATGTTGGCAACACAGCATCATAGAAGGCGATCGCTCGTTCAAAATCATTAGTACCAATCGAAACGTGCGAGAGAATGCTGGGATTGTTATCCATGTCGGAATCCTCTATCAGTTGAGGTGGATGTGGATGTGCCAGAGAGCCGATCGGTGATTTGCTGCACCCTAACACAACTTGATGAAACGATTGGATTATAACAGTACTAAAGTACTAAGCCGACTTGTCTTCTTTTGCCTTTTGTTAAGTTACAAGTTCACCCTGTTAGAAGATTTTTCATTTCTTTTTCAACGGCATCATGGATGCCTGGCGCTTTAAACTGTTGTAAACCCTTAGCCGGACTGAATGTTAGGTTGAACTTCGCGCAACCGACGTTCCAGAAAACGACGCTCACTGTCATTTTTCACTAATTCTAGTGCCCGTGTATAGCTCTGGGTCGCTTCCTCTAATGCTCCAACACGCCGGAATAAATCTGCACGGGTGGCATGAAAGAGATGATAGCTGTCCAGTTCTGGAGCAAGGCTATCAATCAGTCCAAATGCGGCTTGAGGACTGTCTGCCATTGCGCTCGCCACTGCTCGGTTCAAGGTAACAATGGGTGAGGGCTGCAAGCGTTCTAACACCTCATAGAGCCGCACGATCTGCGCCCAGTCTGTTTCTTCGGCGCGGGTTGCCTGACAATGGAGGGCGGCGATCGCCGCTTGCAGGGCATACACTCCGGTTCCACCCCGCAACGCTTCCTCTACCAGAGGTAACGCCTCAGCAATCTGTAGATGATTCCAACGACTGCGATCCTGATCTTCTAGCAAAATCAAATCGCCTGCCTCATCTAGACGCGCATTGCGCCGCGAATCGTGCAATAACATCAGCGCCACCAGTGCTGTGACTTCAGATGGGGGTTGGGGTGCCAGCAATTGCCGCACCAGTAGCCCCAAGCGAATCGCTTTGATGCAGAGGTCAGCCCGCACGATCGCATCTCCTTTAGTTGCGGCATAACCTTCGTTGAAGATGAGATAGATGACTGTCAGGACTGCCTCTATCCGGGGAGCGAGATCAGTCGTCTCAGGTACTTTGTAAGGAATGCCTGCGTCTCGAATTTTGCGTTTAGCACGAACTAACCGCTGTGCCATTGTTGCAGTCGGTATAAGAAAGGCGCGGGCAATTTCGTCGGTTTCCAGTCCACCCAACATTCGGAGGGTCAACGCTACTTGAGTTTCCGTTGCCAGTGCCGGGTGACAGCAGGTAAAGATTAATCGCAGGCGATCGTCTCCAATTTCATCACTGTCATAGGTTGGTTCTTCAGTGGATGGAATTAAGCCAGATGCCGCATACCACTCCAGTTTTTCGGTCAGTTTCGTGCGTCGTCGGAGGCGATCGATCGCCTTGTACCGGGCAGTTCGGATAATCCAGGCACGGGGACGATCGGGAATACCGTCGCTTTCCCACTGATTCACTGCCGCTGTAAATGCTGCCTGTGCAGCTTCTTCAGCTACATCAAAATCTCCGATCAGCCGAATCAGAATAGCGACAATGCGCCCCCATTCAGTTCGATAAAGGGCAGCAATTGCTTGAGCCACATCTGTTTTTGGGATTGAAGCCATACCTTTCACAAAAAGACATAAAGAATTTTGGGCAAGGTGTCGATTTGAGCAATTGCCGTTCGACTGACTAAATAAAGGGAGATAAAGTTCAATTGTACTAGACAAAATTTTTGCACTCAGGTGTCGATTTGGACAATTCCCGTTCGACTTAATCACAAAGGAGGCAACCGAGTAAACTACCTACACCGATTTGTCCTTCCCAAATGCGGAGTAGGCTTTGTCCCAGATTTCACCACCAGTCGGAAACAAGCTAAATTGTCCCTCCAACAAGCAAGCAATCCCTGGAACTTCAGGGTTGTTTACCGAAACCCCCAAAGCTGCAATGTTTAGCGCGGCGTTTATATCAGCATCATGCTCAAAACCACAATGCCCACACTTGAAAGACTTATTAGAACGATAGGATTTACCTTTGACCGGATGCACATGGTGACACCGCGAACAAGTCTGACTGGTATAAGCAGGTGGGACAAAAACAACCGGAACACCAGCGATATTTGCTTTGTAGTCAACAAATGTCCTCAATTGGTAGAAAGCCCAATTGTTAGTTCTACGTCGTTCTGTCTTACTACGTGGTTGCTGATTGAGCGATTGTCTGATATTAGTCAAGTCTTCAAATGCCAAAGCAGAATTACTTTGTTTGGCATCTTGAACCAACTGTTTCGAGATATTGTGATTCAACCACTTTTGGAACCTTTGTTCTTTCCCAGAGAGCCTTCTCAACAGTTTTCTAGAACTGCGAGTGCGTTTGGATTGAACATTAGCTCTGACTTTACTGTATCGGTCACGAGTGTTTTGAATCTGTTTACCACTCCAAGAGCCACCATTGGAAGTGGTCGCTATGTCGCGCCGTCCCAAGTCTACCCCAATTACTTTAGGCGTTTTGCCTGTGGGGTTGGTAGGCAGGTCAACACAGATATTGATGTAGTAATCCCCGTGTTTGGTTTTGTTGAGAGTAGCAGCCGTTGGGGATTGCCCTTTAAGCAATGCCAACTGGTAGTTACCAATACTCAACTTGAACTTGACTCGACCGCACATCAAAGTAACACCGACAGTTTGCAGTTCTTCCAAGTACTGAAAAGTCCGAGCATCCAAACTCAAAGATGTTGGTCTGAACTTGTGGACTTGTTTAACTGCCTTGGCGTTACTAATCACACGGCGAATCGCTTGGCAGACATGGTTTGCCTTAATGCCTGTAGATGCGCGTACTGGCTTATAAACCAAGTGGTGAAGCTTGGTAGTATTCCAGCATTTTTCACGCTTTGCAACCTTCAATATCTGATTACAAGCATCAGCAAATCCCTGCAAAGTGCGGTCTATTTCAGAGCGCAACTCTATAGGGACTTGAATCTTGCATTTTACCGATATTGCTTGCATTGTACTTGCATTAGAACTCATCCAATTATCTCAGAAAACACAATGCACAAACCCTTGGATTGCAAAATATTTGCTAATTGCTCAACTGTCCCCATCAAAGTTTTAGCTAAAGCACAAATGAGCCAGTGCGGTGGATGGGTTCCCCGGCATAAAGCAACTGGCGTTCACTCAAGGGACGTTTCGCAATTAGCCCTCCATTCCTCTCGCCACCAAACTGAGTACAGTTTTGGTGGGAGTCTCCTGGAGGTTTAGATGAAATATTTGCTGCTGATTTATATGGACGAAAACGCCATGAGCGACACCGAGCAGGAGCATTGCTATGGAGAATCTGCCAAACTCGCCCAGGACTTGCATACTCAAGGACAATTTCTGGCGACGGCTCCACTCCATCCTGTTGCAACCGCAACCAGTGTCCAAGTCCGTGATGGCAAATCACTCGTGACCGATGGACCATTTGCCGAAACCCGTGAACAATTGGGTGGATTCTTCCTCGTTAATGCTCAGGATTTGGATGAAGCCATTGCGATCGCCACCCGCATCCCAGGTGCAAAAGTCGGCACCGTCGAAATCCGTCCTGTCATCGAAGTTGCGGGACTACCAGCACAGCCTTGACCGTCCTTAACCGCTTGAACTCAAGGAGAACCCTCATGCAAAACAATTCTAAAATTACTCTCTGTTTATGGTTTGATGATCAAGCCGAAGCCGCCGCTCAGTTTTATACGTCGATTTTTCGCAATTCCAAAATTGTCCACGTCAGTCGATATGGAGACGCTGGACAGGAAATTCACGGAAAACCAGCCGGAGCCGTCATGACTGTCAGCTTTGAACTTGATGGTCAGCCGTTCACAGCACTCAACGGTGGTCCGACCTTCAAATTTAACGAGGCGATTTCCTTCCAAATCTTTTGCGATACCCAGGCGGACGTGGACGATTACTGGCAAAAATTGTCTGCCGGTGGGGATGAAACCGCACAGCAATGCGGCTGGCTCAAAGACAAATACGGCGTCTCCTGGCAAATTATTCCTCGCATTCTGATTGAGTTACTCAACCGCCCCGACGCGGCAACCTCTCAAAAAGTGACCACTACCATGCTGCAAATGAAGAAGATCGAGATTGATGAACTCAAGCGTGTCGCTGCTGATTAGCGGTTCCTTCGGAGTTGCGCTTTGCGCTAATCAGCACACCCAACCCCTCGCAATCTAACTCAAAACCATTCAACAGGAGATTTCACAATGAAAGTCATGATCTTTGTCAAAGCAACCCAAGACTCCGAAACTGGGGTCATGCCGAGCGAACAGCTTTTAACTGAAATGGGGCAGTACAACGAAGAATTAGCCAGGGCAGGTATCTTGCTCGCCGCTGAGGGGTTTCATCCTAGCTCAAAAGGGGTGCGAGTTCACTTTTCAGGAACCGATCGCACCGTCACCCAGGGACCTTTCACTCCAGCGCCGGAGCTAGTGGCAGGGTACTGGCTGTGGCAGGTGAACTCAATGGAAGAGGCAGTTGCTTGGGTAAAGCGCTGCCCTAACCCTATGCCAGGAGACTCCGAGATTGAGATTCGTCCCGTATTCGAGGCAGAGGATTTTGGTGAAGTCCTGACACCCGCCTTAAGGGAGCAGGAAGACCGCATTCGCGCTCAGGTTGAAACGCAGCAGCAAGAGTAACGTCATCAGCAACCGCGCAAATGATGTTCATGTGCGAACGATCCGCTCATCAAAACGCAGAATCGATTACAAAAGGAGAAATCAATGCAACTCAATTCTTACCTGATGTTCAACGGCAACTGTGAGGCAGCGTTCAAGTTCTATGAACAATGTCTGGGTGGCAAGATGACTATGATGATGACACACAAAGAAGCACCTTCTGCAGAAAATGTCTCACCGGAATGGCAGGACAAAATCATGCACGCTTGCCTTGAACTAGATGATCACCTCCTGATGGGATCTGACTGCCCACCAGGATACTTTGAAACCCCGCAAGGTTTCTACGTACAAATTAGCGTTCCTGAAATCGCTGAGGCAGAACGGCTTTTTCACGCTTTAGCAGAAAACGGCAAGGTGAAGATGGCGATCGCGCAAACGTTCTGGTCATCGCGCTTTGGCATGTTGACCGATCAGTTTGGGACACCGTGGATGATCAACTGCGAACAAACCATCTGAGCCTATACCAACATCTGTCATTCGTCCTTTGTCCTTTGTAAATAACCTGAGTTCAGGATAAGAAATCCTCAAAAGCCTTGAATTATCGTTGTTCGGTCTAAAGCTCTGTTTTCATCTATTGTCAATAAGACATATTGCTGAGATTAGTTTCATTTGTGAACCTTATTGACAAAATGATTCCACTTTTATCCCTGCTTGATCAATTCCAGTTTTATTCAATCCTGACAGAATAAGCTTTTTAGCTTCTGGCTTAACCCGAACTCAGGTTAAATAGCCACTGACCACTGACCAACAACTAACTACACCAGGAGAAACCATGAGTACTCAAATTTTCGTCAACCTACCTGTCAAAGATATCCAGCAATCCATCGAGTTTTTCACAAAACTTGGCTTTCAGTTCAACCCCCAATTTACCGATGAAACGGCCACCTGCATGATTGTGTCCGAAACCATCTTTGTGATGCTTTTGACGCATGAGAAATTCAAAACATTCACGCCGAACCCGATTTGCGATGCCACAAAAAGTACCGAAGTGTTGACGTGCTTATCAGTTGAGAGCCGAGAAAAAGTGGATCAGCTGGTTCGTGAAGCCGTTGCTGCTGGTGGCACAACCTACAACGAACCTCAAAACCACGGATTTATGTACGCGCATGGATTTCAGGATTTAGATGGTCACATTTGGGAACTGATTTACATGGAACCCGAAGCAACCCATCCAGTTGAGGCTGAAAGGGAAGGAGCAGGAGTGTGAACCACAACAGAACAACCAGTGGAACACAAATTCGCGAACTCATCGAAACATGAGCACACCCATTCATACAAGAAGATGAAAGATATTTGCACATCACTGAGGTTGATTCATGAAACTCTATGAATTTGCTCCCACGCGATCAATTCGGGTTCGTTGGGTTCTCCAGGAACTTGGGGTGGAATTTGAAGCAATCTCCATCAACATGCAGGCAGGTGAACACCGTACACCCGATTTTCTCACCATCAATCCCACTGGCAAGCTCCCTGTACTCATCGATGGCGAACATATCATCACTGAATCCGTAGCCATTGCTTTGTACCTCGGTGAGAAGTACCCAGAATCTAAACTGGTACCTACAGACTTGCTTCTGCGAGCACAGCTTTATCGTTGGCTCCTCTTTACTGCCACCGAATTAGAACAGCCGCTATGGCGTATCGCTCGCCACACGTTTATATACCCAGAAGAGTTGAGATTGCCTGCTGAAATACCTCTCGCTCGGCAAGACTTCACCAGTATGGCTGTCGTTTTAGAGAACCATCTGTTGGATCGGCAGTTTGTAGTGGGTGAACACGTCACAGTGGCTGATTTTGTGCTTGCTTACACACTGGATTGGGCGAACGAAGTTCAGCTACTCGCCACTTTCCCCACGCTGGTGGACTACATGGAACGAATGTACAAACGACCAAAGGCATCTCAGCGAATCGCAGCTGCACTTGCAAGTCTCAACCAGACCTCACAATGATTCACAAAAGGAGATAACCCAATGGAACCCAATCAAGCTGAACAAACCTCACCCATGCCTGCTCAACCGCAAAAAGAAAGAACATCAGTGGCTCCAGAAACTCGTCGGTGAGTGGACGTATGAAATCGAAGCGATGATGGAACCCGATCAACCTCCCGTAAAATCAACGGGAACAGAGACTGTGCGTTGCCTTGGGCACAGCGAAAGCTGCTCACTAAAAATGAGTTACCTACTGAATACTTATGCCTACAGCGAGTTTAAAGATACGAGAAACTCTTCCTGAATTAAACGGTCGATATGTTCCGCTACTTGATGAGCTATATCTTCACCGTGAACTAGTAGTCCCATTTCCATATTTAATGTCAGAGCGTACTCAGTGAGGTTAGCACTGGAAATAAACAGGTGCTTTCTATCGGCGATCGCACATTTAACGTGTAAGGAACCATACCTTCCTTCTGAATCTGTAAGCCGCTTATTTCGTGGCCAAATAAAAATGTGTGCTTGTTGGGCAATTTCCAGTCCCAATGCTGCACTGACTCCAAAAGGTATTTTACCCTTGCTAGATTCGGGGGTTTCAGCAATAATTCGCACAGTGACTTCTCGTTTCATTGCTGTTAATAATGCTTTTGCAATCTCTGGAATCTTATAAACAGCAAAACTGACAAGAATTATTTCCCGTTGCGCTTCGTGAATTAATTGTAGTAACACTTGTTCTGTTCTGCGAAGTGGTATACCCTCACTTGTGGGGCCAGTCCAAACCAACTCAACAGACAACTCATCCTTTGCCGCCACTTCACAGTAAATTGCTGTGGCTAATGCAGACGCGATCGCACTACTGTCCAAATAAATAGCTTCCCGACACCAAGTTTCTAACAATTCCCCTACTAATCGGCGAAAATTAGTATTGGGCAGTTGTTTCAAGATTGATGCTTTCAACGCAAAATCACAATATCTTGCTGGAGTAGCTATCAACAAATTAATTACAGCATCTAAAACAGGAGATGGAAGTTGTTTGGCACAGGTACGAATTTGAGCCAATAAAAGCGGTGGTAAAAAGCTCACGTTTTCTCCTCTGGGAAGAACGCTAAGTCTGCGGATAGTACAGTGGGAATAAGTACCGCGCGATCCAGATACTTATTGCCGCGTTCACAGGAGGTTTCTGGGCTAAACAGACAAGCATGGCAAGCTGCCCAATGTAGTGATGTAGCTCCTTTAAAGGGGGTATGTTCTGCACACAAGGGATCAGAAGCACATAACCGCATTTGTTCTAAAGCTTGGTCTATATGGTATCCAAGTATTTTAGGCTCTCCCAAACTGACTAAACCACCCAAGGTACCTTCACTATCAGGCGCGGCGGTATAAATTAGTATGCCTGCCATTGGGCCGCCTTCTTCTTCTGGTCGTTTGGAGTAAATTCGCTCCTTTAAACTGGCAGCATTGTAACCACACTCAAGGGCCATTTGCCGCATCAGAGCGTGAGCAAAAGAGTGTAGTAAAATGTAGCGTACACCGGGAAATTTAACTTTGTCTGGATCGAGAGAACGAACATTACACCACTTTTTATGAGCATCAAATGCTTGACGCTCATAATCTCGCAATAGTTGATTTTGCTCCCATTGATGAAGTGTCGTTTCTTTGAACTGGATAAAGATACCCTCGCCTTTGACTTCACTTGCCGGTACCCATTTAGGTTTGCTGCGACTCAATGGAACCCGATGCTCTGTGAGAATTTCTCCAGAGTCAAGAAAATCCCCAGGTGATTGAATGCGTGTAAAGCCAATTAAGGCACGAACTTCTCGCAATCTCTCTACTAACACTACCTGCGAAAAGTAATTTTCATACCCAGATGGTGGGTTGACAGTCCGCAGTTGAAAATCTGGGGTATTAAGATTTGGGTCTGCTGCTGAGAAAATTTGCCATTCAGGTGTTTTCAAGTCCCTGACGCTTTCATCATCAAAATTGCTTTGCTGCTGAAGTTGTTTTTGTTCAACTAGCGCCCAAATTTTGTCTGTTGTGTATTTAGATAATTCCTGAAGTTGCCCCATAGCGAAGAAAGCTTGTAGCACAGCATCTAAGGCACTAAAGTTACTCGCTTTTCCCAAAATAGTCCAGTTTTGATTGACCAACTGCTCTAATTGATTGGAGGTGATGGGAATTGATAAGGCTGAGAGTGTAATTGGAAACCAGCTGTTGGATGCTCCCAACAAGATGGTTTTCATCTGTTCGTCGCAGCTATCGTCAAAACCACGTAGATGCGGGTGACGAGCGCGACAACGCGGCATATTTTTTTTGCCTAATTCACCAAAGGCATCGGATAATCGACGCTCACTGTTGCAGCCATTGCATTTGACTACAATATCTGTAGGTGAACCAGATACACCGTATTCCTCCAGCCTGAGTGGCCCCTTGCAGGCTGTATTGCCACGATGAACAAAATATAACCAAGGAAAGTCATCTAAATGTCCGCGATCGCAGGAAACGAGGAACCGCGATGGTATTGCTGTTGGGTCTTTCTTTTGACTTTTGGGACAGTTTAGATGAACGTAACGGGTTTGGTCTGGACGATAAGAATTTTCTTTAAGTTGGAAATAAGGATATAAAGGGGCTAGCAACCGACATCTCGGACATACCATCCATCCAGGAAAGGGAGCGACGGGAATTCCTATTCTGGCATATTCGTCAAAAGGACTAGATGAAGAGGCATCTTCAGCAGGTATTGGAGGTGCAAGTAGTTTTTTAACTTGTTGGCCTAATTCACGACGAATGGCTGCAAGGAGACGCTGTTCCCCTAATTCAACTACTCCCTGTTGCGTGTTCCAGTCCTCCAAACCCATAACCATAACTGAAAGGTTTGGCAGGTCGAGTACAGCACCTACACCGAAGGAAAATAAAATCTGGCTGGGTCGCAGTTCGCCTACTCTGTATTTATAGTTAGATTGGCTCATTTTGGGGAATTGGGCATTGGGCATTGGGCATTGGGCATTGTGGATTATTAAACTGTATTTTTTACCTATTCCCTATTCCCTATTCCCTCTTCTTTCATTGCTTGAGGTAAGCGACTAAAGTCATCATCAGGCACTTGATCTTGAAAAATTAACCCTACTGTCGGTTCGACGTTTCGCAGGGAGTTCAAACAAGTAAATTCTTGCCAAATTCCTTGACCTGCTGATTCTAATAATTCAATGGTTAAACCATCACGCTTGTCTGTCTGATATTTGAGAGTACCGCCTCCAATCAAGTTTTGTGCTTTACTCAACCAGATATCTAATTTGGCTTCCAGTGCTTGTTTAACGAGTTTTTGGGCTTCTGTACCCGCAACTAAATTAGCCCGATCGCAAATTGTATTAATGGCAGATTGTATATAAGGATGGTTGCGTTCAATTCGTCCTGCTTGGTTGTTACCGTTAAATTCTCTACCCGCCAACCGCACAAGGGATATAAACAACGCGGCTAAACCCCTGTCAATCGCACGGGGCGCAAAGGGTGTTAAAGATAGCGCTTCTACGTGTTGATAAAATGTAGCGTGGTAATGCTCAAATCTTTCGTAGTGGGATAAATCTCTAGGACGCGCCCAATTATAAACTGTAAATACGATACCAGGGAATGTCCGCCCGACACGGCTGGTAGCTTGAATATACTCGGCGGTATTTTTTGGCTGACCTGTAACAGCCATCACACCCAGGCGTTTCACGTCTACACCCACGGAAATCATATTAGTAGCAAGTAAAACATCCAGTGGTTCAAGCTGATCGACTTTTTCCCCAGCTTTGCGTTTGGCTTTGATTTGTGCTTCTCGTACTGGATCGAAGGATGTTTCTAGCCTATCTAGAACTACAGGAATATCCTAGTGTGGTAAAACTTACTAGAGAAGACGACTCTCTAAATTAGCCAAGTAACCCTTGGGATCTCTGCGAAATCGATATTGTTCAATTCTGGCTTTATGGTGTTTTTTCCTAGTGTGGTAAAACTTACTAGAGAAGACGACTCTCTAAATTAGCCAAGTAACCCTTGGGATCTCTGCGAAATCGATATTGTTCAATTCTGGCTTTATGGTGTTTTTTCAGTTGAGAGCGTAATTC
>NZ_JAIVFS010000131.1 GCF_020829645.1 Nostoc mirabile CHAB5784
GCTGAGTTCAATTTTATACTTCTTACTCATACACTTTTTTTTGCTAGCGATCGCACCTGGGCTTGTGGCTTTGTTGAGTCCACATTGCTCTGTAATCAGGATACAACATTACCCCTCAAAATTAATGAGACAGACCACTAGTCTCAGCAGCATTAAATGATGCACTGTACGAGTTGGTGATCCCAGATTCTATCCCAGAAAATTTGTATAGTATCTGCACTGAGATAAGTGGATTAACCGTTGATGAAGCTGAAACTTTATTAGAAGCCTTGCAGCATCAATTACGTTGGGGCAACGCCCGATTGTTGACGATTGAATAACTAACTACAAGTGAGTATCCAGTTTTCAGATATTCACTTTTTCACTAATGACAGCATGAAAATTATGTATTCATATCTAGTTTATGTAGACGCTGCTAACAACAGTAATAAATTCTGGAGTGCGAAAGTTGAAAGCAGTAGTCTCACTGTTGAATGGGGAAGAGTGGGTTACAATTCCCAGAAAAAAGTACATTCTTTGGGTAGCCATCAACAAGCTGTCTTTAAATATCATAATCGGGAGCATCCCAGTTTTTTGCAAAGAAGGCAAAAATCAGTCAGTATAAGTAAGAGGAGTGTATTTATCTACCCATGACCCCAGAACAAAAGCAGTTTAGTTTTAGTAAGCTGTTCCACATCTAATTGGTATAAAATGACATTTTGTGAGATGACCTCTCCGGGAGAGCGATCGCTAATCAAATCTTACGTAGAAATTGAATATTTAATACAATAAGTACAGTAATATTATTTAGAATATACAACCTGTACCAAAAACGAGGTTTCTGTACATTGTTGCGATTAAAAAAAAGGTAAAATTTCCTTTCAGGAATAGTTTTGAAATAGGAAGTATCTACCAGTAAACCAAAAAGTTTTTCCCAAAGAGCGATCGCTAATCACAGCTACGTATATTCAAGTAATATCAACTACTTAAAATCTAATTAATGCTTATACTAATCTGAAAAATTTCAAAAAATGAAATGATGAAAGTAGTGTGTAGCATATTGGCTGAAAAAATTGACTGTTTCATCAGAAGAACTGGCAATAACCGACTCAGAAACCCTTGAAGAGGTTATTGAATGCTTAGTAGAAAATTTTTCTGATTCTCAAGGACTATGTGATCAAAAGACTATAGATACATCCTCTCCAACTCCTGCCGTAGACTTTTCACTTCAATAAATGTCAAATCATTTCAGTTCTGTCTTTTTGGGATATCTCAAGAAGATAAAATGTTGCGGGTTATTTGGGAAATTTTGTTATTATAAGAACTAAGTAGAAAAAATATTTATTTGGCGATCGCTCTCCCGGAGGGGTCATCTCACAAAATCGCATTGCTCCCACAGGACTCTTGGTTACGTATTCCCAAAGATGTCCATTCTCTCCTTCTAGACAACGATTGTGCGCGGCTCTGACCACTATACCTGTGTTTTTAGTTTGACTGATTTGAGCAAAAACTTCACCAATATCTCCTTCTCTGTCAAAGACATGAATTATCTTCGACAATAATCCACCACCCGAAATTTTTAAACCAGAAAATAGTTTTTCTATCTTTGAGAAAGCTTCGACCCATCTATAAGATTCTTTCTCATTAAATGCTTTATTCCTTTTGGCTTTTTGCTCTTTTTTTAGACGCTGTTCTTTGAGTTCTTGGGTTTCATTAGTCGGCTGTGGAGCAATATGTACTCTATGCCATAGCTTCTCCCACAATAACCCTAAGGCTGCCCAAAATCTGGTTCTAAAGCTAAACAGCTATGTAAAATTAATCCATTTCCACCATTCCCTATTGGACCGTATTCTTCTCTTTTTTCTACTATTTTTTTGTAATCTAAAAAAGTTGTGTCTCCTACAGCTAGCACTACAGGAGCGCCGTTTATTTCTTGGGCTGTTTGTTTAAAGTAAGGTTGAGTCAACTTTTCAAAACTGGTTTTTGGATTAGAGAAAAATTCGTAACCACGTTTTAGGTCACTAGCTGTTTTAAATATTTTTGATAAAGGCTGACCATATTTTACCGATAAAAGTTCACCTATGAATGCTGCGCGTTGGGTTAAACGTTTGTCTCCAAAGTTACATTCCCGATACAGGTTCTTCTCTAAGATTTTCATTTGCATTCATGTTACTCACACCTACCACGACAATATCTAAAATCACAAGTCATTTTTCTCTCTTGTTGGTTCGCGGATAATATCCGCGAACCAATTCTCCTTTTCCACATCCCGTGAAAAGTCAGATACAGGATGGGTGTCACAAAGGAAGCGGCAGAGTTGACAAAAAAAATAGGGATGAAAAAAGCCCTGTTTTTGGGGCTTTTTTCTGAAGTGGGATCGAGAGCGAATCGCAAAAGCACGTCGATGATTATGCCAACAAGTGTTTGCTGTTTAACCTAGCCTTTCTTCTAGGTTTTCAATGTTTAGACTTTGTGAGACGATTAACCCAGTATTTAAACTCAGCTTAAACATCTTGTTCTGAAATGTGATCTAAATTCATCACAGGAGTGCTTAATTATGGTGCAGGACGAACTCAAGAGCAAAGTAGCTTTAATTACTGGTGCAAATAAAGGTCTGGGTCTGGAAATGAGTCGTCAACTCGGACAACATGGATTGACAATTCTTATAGCAGCTCGTAGTTTAGATGCAGCTAAAACAGCAGCGAGTAACTTAGAGAATGAAGGAGTTATAGCTCACCCAATTGCCCTGGATATCACTGATAGTACTCAAATTGAATCTGCTGTTCAACAGATTAGTAACTCTTTTGGTAGGCTTGATGTCTTGATTAATAACGCTGGTGTGTTTTTAGATGGTGATTGGTTAACCAGTAATGCTAGTTCTATTTCTATAGACATTATTCGACAGACATTTAACACCAACTTTTTTGGCTTAGTGGAATTGACTCAACGAGCATTGCCGTTAATATTGAATAGCCCTAGCGGTCGGATTGTAAATATGTCGAGTATTGAAGGCTCGTTAACACTTCATGCTGACCCCAATTCATTCATCTATGATTCCAAACCATTTGCTTATGATGCTTCCAAGGCAGCGGTTAACTCATTCACTATTCATTTAGCTCATGAGTTACGTAATACTCCGGTGAAGATTAATAGCGCTCATCCGGGTTGGGTAAAAACCGAATTAGGTGGTGAAGGTGCAATGATGGACATCATCTCAGGCGCGAAAACTGGTGTTGAATTAGCGATATTGCCAAATGATGGCCCCAGTGGTGGTTTTTTCCATCTTGGGGAACCAGTAGCTTGGTAACAGCTTTTCTTAGTGCCATTCCTCTCTTAGTTTTTAGTAGCAAATAAGATGCGTTTGCCCTATGCTAGTGATAGCTATTTAGGCAGTGTCTAGACCAAGAAACCAGGTATCCGCTCAATAAATCGGGGCGAACTACCAGTTCAGGAACGAGTTTACGCCATTTGAGTCTTGTCACTGAGCGATTTACCCCGGATTATTGAGCGGTTACGAAACCAGTCTAAGTAGATGCTGCATTTATTTGAACTACCTATCTAGGGTTTCTCCCCGCTGGCAGGGCTACTCATAGATGACACCTCTGCCAGCGAATATCTCTGAATCAAACTTATAAC
The DNA here is from genome assembly GCF_020829645.1 of Nostoc mirabile CHAB5784. GTDB lineage: Bacteria > Cyanobacteriota > Cyanobacteriia > Cyanobacteriales > Nostocaceae > Nostoc > Nostoc mirabile. The sequence goes on from NZ_JAIVFS010000131.1 coordinate 3,616, forward strand.
CGAGGGGATTGATATGGCAGACATTATTGGAGACAACAGGAATAACACTCTAATTGGCACGTTTGAGAATGACGCTATCCTTGGTCAGGGCGGTGATGATAACCTCTTTGGTCGGGGCGGCAATGATGACCTCTTGGGTGGGGCTGGCAATGACTCGCTTAATGGCGAGGACGGCAATGACCTTCTCAATGGTGAGGACGGCGAGAACACCCTGCTTGGTGGGTTCGGCGATGATGTCCTCCTTGGTGGATCTGGCAATGACCTTCTCGAAGGCGAGGAGGAGGACGATCAACTCCTTGGCAGAGGCGGTGACGACACCCTGCTTGGTGGGTTCGGTAATGATGCTTTCCTTGGTGGAGTTGGCAATGACCTTCTCGAAGGCGGGGACGGAAATGACCGACTCGCTGGAGAAGACGGTAAAGACCAACTCTTTGGCGGGGAAGGGGTTGACACGCTCAATGGCGGGGCTGGCGATGACCAGATTGATGGCGAGGATGGCAATGACAACTTGATTGGTCAGGCTGGCGATGACATCCTCCTTGGCGGGGCTGGCAATGACCGACTCGAAGCGGGGGACGGGGATGACCAAATCTTTGGTGGGACTGGCAATGATACTGCTGACTATTCAAATACCACTGCTGGTGTCACCGTTAACCTAGCGACTGGAACTGCCAGTGGAGGGGCTGGGAATGATGTCCTATTTAATATCGAACAAGTCTTTGGTTCTGGTTTCAACGATTCCCTAACTGGCGGGCGCGGTAATGACACCCTCTTTGGTAGAGGTGGCAATGACCTGCTTGATGGTGGAGTTGGCAATGACCTGCTTGATGGCGAGGAAGGCAACGATATTGTCCGTGGTGGGGCTGGCGATGACACCTTGCGTGGTGGGACTGGCAATAACCGACTCTTGGGTGGAGCTGGTGTTGATACTGCTGATTATTTCAGTGCCACTGCCGGAGTCACGATTAACCTTGCCACTGGAACCGCTAGAGGGCAGGGCAGGAATGATGTCCTGTTGGAGATTGAAAGAGTCGTTGGTTCTAGGTTCAATGACATCCTCTTTGGCGGAGCTGGCAATGACTTCTTCCTCAGTGGTGGGGACGGGAATGACTCTGTCAATGGTGGGGCTGGTAATGACCGCGTCTTTGGCGATAACGGCAATGACACCCTCCTTGGCGGGACTAACGACGACTTTATCAATGGCGGGAACGGCAATGACTCCCTGCTTGGCGGTAGCGGCATTGACATCCTGCTTGGTGGGGCTGGTAATGACCAACTCCAAGGTGAGGACGGGAGTGACACTCTCATTAGTAGAGAAGGCAATGATACCCTGCTAGGCGGCAGCGGCAATGACATTCTGCTTGGTGGAAATGACAATGACCAACTCCAAGGTGGAGGCGGGGATGACCAACTCTTTGGTGGGACTGGCATTAATACTGCTGATTATTTAAATGCCACTGCCGGAGTCACCGTTGACCTTGGCACTGGAACTGCCAGTGGGGGAGATGGGAATGATGTCCTGTTCAATATCGAGCAAGTCTTTGGTTCTAGTTTTAACGACTCCCTGATTGGAGGAGGCAGCAGTGATACCCTCTTTGGCAGAGGCGGCAATGACACCTTGCTTGGTGGGGATGGCGATGACTTTCTTGATGGTCAGGAAGGTAATGACCTCGTCTTGGGCGAGGATGGGAATGACAGCCTGTTTGGCGGGGCTGGCAATGACCAAGTCGAAGGAGGAGAAGGCGATGACACCCTCCGTGGCGGGGTCGGCAATGACACTCTCCTTGGAGGGCCTGGAAATGATGTCCTCATAGGCGTTGATACTAACGGTTCTGATTCTCCTGGATTAGGGGAGGTTGATACCCTAACTGGAGGGCCTGGGGAAGATCAGTTCTTACTTGGAGATGCTACTAATGTCTTCTATGACGATAACAACAGTGGAAGTAGTGGTTTGGCAGACTACGCTACCATCAGTGGCTTCAACTCCAACGAAGATACAATCCAGCTCAAAGGAACACTGGCAGACTATCGCTTGCAGACTGTGGGAGCCAATACAAGTGTATTTCTGGACAAATCAGGGGGAGAGCTAGATGAACTCGTTGGTGTTGTGCAAGCGTCGTCTCTGAGGCTTGATAGTGACGACTTCCTGTTCTACGAAGAAGAAGATGCTGGACAAGGGACAAACAACACACTAGCCACTGCTGAGGAGCTAGGTACTTTAACATCAGGTTCAGAAGTTAATACCTCTGCTCAACTGGCAAGACTTCCAGGGAACAATCCTGATTTCGACTTTTTCACATTTTCTTTAGCCAACCCAGGAACTGTGACTATCAGCACGGAGAATCTTACTGTCGATACAGTTATCGGTCTATTTAATAGTGCCGGGAACTTACTGAATTCTAGTGATTCTCCATCAATCACCGCTTCACTAGGGGCAGGTACTTACTCCATTTCAGTAAGTGATTATGATTACTTCCCGCAAAATGGCGGGACTTTCGATTCTGGCTTTTTTAATCCTGGTTCTTATACGCTAGAAGTCACTGTAGCCTAAAGACAAATAGTACTAAGAAAAGCGGAAACAGTTGCCAATTAAGAAGTTTGCAGTTGTTTACGTAATTCTTGTCGAGGTTTTGTCATGAAGGGGTAAGCTTTGGGGCGGCGTTTTTGAACTCGTGGTCCCCTGCGTGCGGGACGGTCAGTAACGACTTTGTGAACGATAATTTTGATTGTTCTGCTCATCCATCATTACTATCCGCTCAATAAATCGGGGCGAACTACCAGTTCAGGAACGAGTTTACGCCATTTGAGCCTTGTCACTGAGCGATTTACCCCGGATTATTGAGCGGTTACCATCATTACTACCTTTTATTTGCGTAGGAACACATAAGGTAATTTCTAGCAAGAATTTAGGAGTCAGAATTCAGGAGTCAGAATGTTAGAAAATTTAGTCGAACTCTTCTCAATCAATAGGCGAATTATACTGAACTGCTTTTAAATTCTGGCTTCTGACTCCTGAGTGCTGAATTCTTACGTTTCTCCTTCTAAAATTTATCTCGTTGAATACTGAAACTAGCTCCGACTAGAGAACTGCCTAAGAAGGCGGAAAAACTGACCAACATAGCTCCAAGACTTTTGTTTTTCTGGTATTGCCAGCCAGAGATAATTATGTTGGGATTATTAGTCTCGATAATCTCCAGCCCCCAGCACCCGATTGCCCCTACTCCTGAAAACTCAGTCAAGAGCAGAGAGGCGATTGCAGTTGTTTCTATGGTGCGGTCAATGAGAATCCTGGGGTTGAATCTTTTTCGAGTCCGACGAAGAACTAATTTATTACGACTGTTTGAAGGCAAAGATGATTGATGAGTTACTTTCTGGGTTTTCATTTCGCATCCTCCAATTCAATAAAACCTGAGTTCGACGTAAGAAAAAGTCTGAAAACTAGACAGAGTAGAGCATATAGCAACACATATCCATTTAACCCTATGTCAATAAGCTTTGATAAATGACAATATATGTATTAATGGATATTTAGGCACTCAAAGTGGGAGAATGAATTTGTGATGAATTCATTATGGTGATGGGCACTAAAAAATCTCAAAAACCGGATCTGAGGGGAGGAAGACGTGAAAATGCTGGCAGAAAACCAACTTGGAATAATAAAGACACAATTACAATCCGTGTACCAAAATTAATCGCGACACAAGTAATGTTGCTTGCTCGTAGACTTGATTCTGGCGAAAACATTGAATTAGACACAGAATCAAAATCCGCAAGTAATGATTTTATGATTAAATCTAACTTCTCCGATTATGAAACTATCACAAAATCAGAATTAGCGAATCATGAAATAATCACACAATCTAATATTGAGAGTCGAGAATGAAAATCTGATTTTGTCACAGAATCAATACCTAGTTATAGTCAAGCAATTGAAATAGCTAAAAAAATTCTCAAACATAAAAAATCAGCACGAATATCAATCGCCAAAATAATTTCAAAAATTTATGAACAAACCTTGTCCCCTGATGATTTAAAGTCGTAGTTTTTATGTTAAACAAATATTGATTATGTGATTATTTCAATTCTGATAAAGGGGAAATATGGAATTAGAAAAATTATTTTGTGAGGTCGATATTTTTGTTCATATTTTGAAAAAATTTGGCAGCAAGAACTATTGCCTACCAGTGAGCATAAACGTCACAAAAAATCTAATTTATGCTTAAGCGAAGTCATGACAATAATTATTTATTTTCATCAATCATCTTATAGAAACTTTAAGGATTATTATACTAAGCACGTATGTAGTCTTTTCCCAAAATATTTTCCTCAACTAGTAAGTTACAACCGATTTGTAGAATTGGAGAAAAGTGCTTTAATCCCCTTGTGTTGGTATCTACATCTGCGTCGTGGACAAAGTACTGGCATCAATTTTATTGATTCAACTTCCCTAGAAATATGTTTAAATCAAAGAGCGAAGCGTAATCGAGTTTTCAAAAATTTGGCGAATTGGGGAAAGAGTTCTTTAGGATGGTACTTTGGCTTTAAGTTACATTTAATAATTAATGAAGAGGCGAGAAATTTTATCTTTTATGATTACCCCTGCTAACGTAGATGACCGTAAACCTGTACCAGAAATGACAAAAAATCTCTTTGGAAAATTATTTGGCGATCGCGGATATATTTCGCAAAAACTATTATATCGTTCTCTTACAGCAAAATATTCAGCTTATTACAACTCTTAAAAAAACTATGAAAAATCGTTTAATGCCTTTAATTGATAAAATTTTATTGAGAAAGCGTTCCCTGATAGAAACGGTTAATGACCAATTGAAAAATATCTCCCAAGTTCAACACACTCGCCACCGCAGCGTTTGTAATTTTATGGTTAATGTTATTGCTGGAATAATAAGCTTATACATATCAAGATAAAAAACCTTCATTAAATCTAACGACACAAGATTTAGATTCACTACAAGAGGCACATTTATTAAGAGATGAAACTTTGTCGCTTGCTATTATCTAACCCGCACCCATAAAACTTCGTTTCTGCCTGTTGAAGAGTCTTTTTCTTACGTCGAACTCAGGTATTTATAAGGCAAATAACAACAGCAAGTTTCTTTACAATATTAAGCTGAACTATTTTAAAAAAAAATAAAAATTAATATTGTTAGCGTTTGATTACCAAATAATATGGTAATTTACTCAATAAGTTGGTATTATCTTCAGTAGATTACACAGATACACTTATCCATTTTGAAAAACGCAAGCCGAAGAAGAGGTTTGCGGCTAACTTTGGCTTTTAATTTATTAGTTTTTAATAACTTATATTGAAAACTAGCTCTTTTGTATCGTCTGGTAAGGAGTTGAAAGTTGAATGATTTAAAGATTTTATTTTTTCTAACAAAATTTATTGTCAACTTGCTCAGTTTTGGCGATAACGATACTAATTTTTGGTGAGCAAACAGCTTTCAACAAAACTATCTAACTTTTTCAATATTCAATAGTAAACGGAGAAATGTTTTATGCGTTTTACTCGCCAGATACCCATTGCGTCTTTAATGCTATCGATACTGGTTTTATGGCAGCCTACTTTAGCTGACTCAAGGAGTGGTCTTCCCTCGGAAAAAGAAGAAAAAACACCTTCTGTCTGGGATAAAAATAAGTGTCTTGGAGGTTCTTCGCAAAGTTTTCGCTTGGGTGGAGAACTCAATAATCCAGCCACTTATAACTTGCAAAAACTGCGAAATTTACAAGATGCTTTAAAAAAACAAAATCCAGCATTAGTTACTGAAATCACTGTGAGCTTTCAAATCGGCTCAGGGCCACGAACAGAAACATACTATGGAGTTCCTCTATGGGAATTGATTAATAATCCGAAAGCCGGAGGTGGTCTAAAACCTGGGAATTCTGGGGTGAATAGTAAAAACTCTTTTCTGAGGCAATATGTTCTAGTTGATGCTACAGATTGCTATGGTGCAGTCGTAGCTATTGGTGAAATTCAACCTAACTTTGAAGGGAAAACAGTGCTAGTTGCATTTGCAAAAAAAGGTAGTGATGGTAAAGTCGTGCCTTTAACAGACGAAGGATTTGCTCGTTTAGTAGTTCCAGGTGACAAAGCTGGAGGTCGTTACGTTACTAATGTGACAAATATCGTCATATTATCTGCTCCTCCTTCTCCTTTGAAACCAAAATATTTCTGAAAACCCTTCTGATTAAAGATGCCTACAACGGAGAGTTCATCTTCTAATACCAGTCTGATATCTAAGTTATTCTGTAAGGCTGAAGATAGCATCCCACTAAATGAGGATAATCCAACAATCTGATAGTTGTTAGTATTACTCTGTTCAGAATTATCTTTTAACTAGGGAGGATCAAAATATGGAAGTTAGCGCTCGTAATTCCTTAAAAGGAACTATTAAGAAAATTCATTCAGGAGCAGTCAACTCTGAGGTAACATTAGAAATTGTGCCTGGGGTGGAAGTAACTGCAATTATTACCAAGGAGTCGGTAGAGCATCTCCAACTTCAAGAGGGAAAACAAGCGATCGCTGTGATTAAAGCGTCAGATGTCATAATTGCTACAGAATAGCTCGAAATGAGTAGATAAGTTGTGGCGATCTGCTTATGGAGCGATCGCTACAATTATCCAACTATTTACGAATTTTCCAAGCAAGAACTGCTACCACACACCAGACATGAAAAATCGTGATAAGAATGTCGTTTAGCAAATTCCATTCGCATCAAGTCAATTGTCAGCAGTTGTGACAATAAGGGTTCACTAAACTTAGTAATCAGCTTTATTACCTCTAATGCACTAAGACAAGCTAGTGTCCCAGAAACAGCACCGAGAACCGAGAACCCACGCCGATTCCAATCCGGCTTTTCTGGGAACAAGCATGATAGACAAGGAGTAACATTTATTCAATCATCCCTCGCTATCTTGGGATATCAGCTAGTGCGATCGCAATTACAGGTTCTCGGTGACTATGACATCAGCAAAATGGGAGAAGTCATAGCAAATATTTAGAGTCATGAATAAATGGCACGCTTGAAAAGCGGAAATACTTGTGGTTCAAGCAGTTTGCAATTGCCTGCTCCCATTCATGGCGGGGCTTAGTCATCAAAGGGTAAGCTTTTGGGCGGCGTCAAAGGACTCGTGCGTATATACTACCTCGCCCTACTGGTGCGATCGCTTCATCCGGTTTTGTCGGGTTAATTTTCTGCAAAGCGCTATGGAGGCGCTGATACAAAACCACATCACTATAACTACTCCGCCCTATCTGGTGCTTACCTAGAATAATGTCTGGCTCTAATAAAACTGTGTAGCCAATGACCTCGAACCAAGTGAGCGCAGATGGTGCAATGGCTTCTCTACGTTCCCGTAGCGTGTCGGAGATAGAGGCTCCGCTAACGCGTAGCTGGCTTTTAAGTAGGGGTACGCCCAACCCAAGCATCGCAGATTGTGTGAAATCAAAACGGCGGCGAAGTTTTTTTGTAACACGACTCTGTCTAATTTTTTCGTCGGACATGATGATTGATCCTGTAATTGTTTGTTTGGTGAGTCTGTCGGTTTATCAGGCGTTGGCACAAAGTGCCTACCGGAGGTACTTGCTGTCAAGTTACAGCAGTAACCTTATGTAGAACGTTGTTGGAGGTGCTCGTTCTACAGCAAAAAGAGTCCGAAGAAAGAACATATTTAAGTTTTGGTCAGTTTTCGTTGGCCATTAGTCATTGTTTTTTCTGACTAATAGCTAGAGCGATAAGACATCACTCAAGGAATATTGCAAGTATTACTATCCGCTCACTCAAATGATTTCTCTGGCGGTAGTAATACCAATTGGAAAAAAGAAAGCTACAGATTCCAAGCTGGAAATCTAATTTCAACCCGAATTAAGTTAGCGTAGCGTTAGCGATAGCGTAGCGTTAGCGAGGAACGAGCGTCGGAACGAGCGTCATTACGAATTCAGCATTATCATTTGTTGTAATCTCCTGAAGGTTGCTCATACCTAAAGAGCGGTTGCAGCAGGATTTAAATTTACGCCAAGTTTTCCTTTAACCACACAACCAACCATTGCAATCCACTCTAAACAGTTGCTACAACTTCCCCGATTTTGCTGATATCGTAACCGCCAAGAATTTCAAATTGTGAGTGAACCATCCGATGTCCCAAAGTACTGAGCAACTGCTGTACAGGTGCTTCTTCCAGATATTCCTTGAGAATCACCAAATCATATCGTGACCGATGTAAAGGGATAAATCCCAGCCCAAAGGCGGTAGCTACTGATGCTGTACTCATACCTGCATCGGCAACTCCTCCTACTACAGCTTGGGCAACATCTTGGTGACTTTTGAGTACATTATCAAAGCCCTGAACAGCATCGAACGGTATCTGCTCTTTTTGGAGTGTTTGTTCCAAAAGCATCCGACTACCAGAACCTATTTCACGATTGACAATAGTCGCTCCCCCAGCCACTAAGTCGCTAACTGTTCTAATTCCCATTGGGTTCCCTGACTTCAACAAAAGTCCCTCCTCCCAAACACCAAGGGTAATCAGAACTGCTTCCCTAAGAGCCAGAACATCTCGAACAAAGGGAGTATTATACTCACCAGTCTCAGGATCGTACAGATGCATCCCAGCGATGTGCGCCTCACCTCTGCATAAACTGTGCAATGCAGCCATGCTATTGGCGAAGTTATATTGGACTCGCAGTTGGGGATGCCAGCGTTCGGTGGCTCTTGCCCATAGTGAAATCACAGGGGCACAACCAGCAATCACAACGGTGTTGTGAAGTGTGTCGAGATTATCGTCTAAAAGACGGACTCGAACTTTATTTGTACCTGTAAGGCTTGTACTTTCACCCTTCGGGTACCCTGCGGGAACCCCTTCGGGGAACAGCAGTTTGCTTATGCCTCTTAACCCGTCCACCCTTACGGGTGACGCTCCTTCGTCGCTACCGCTTGCGCTAACGCCACTCCCTACAACGGGGAGGCAGTCCGTTGGGCGGCTTTGCCGACTTGAAGGAACTGCCGTGGGAACCCCCGCAAAGGGGTGGCTCACCGCAACTGCTTCACCATCAGCCGGAATCATATCTTGGCGAAAAGCATCCTTGCCAATCAAGGGATAAGCTATCCATTGTCCTCCCACACGAGCCATGCTAACTCGTAGTTGCTGACCATTAGGAACAGGTTTGGCAAGAACGGCTTCAATTTCAGGTAAATCCCGCTCTAACCAAAATAGATCCTCAACTTGACAGCCAAGCGCTTTGGCCAAGCGAAGTGTTATGGCTACTGAGGGAGCATATTGTCCCGATTCTACACCACTAATAGTCTGACGAGTCACACTAGCGATGTTAGCCAAATCTTGTTGGCTCATGCCTAAACGAGTTCTAATTGACTTCAAGTTATTACGGAGGTCACTATCCTGCTTCATTGGCTTTGTCTCTTAGTTTCAAAAAGCCGTAGCGGATTTAAACATTGCATCTGGCAAGGCGAAAGTGAGGTCTTTGAGTTTATATCATTTCTCTTTGACGACATGACTGTGCTTTCGCTGTCTTGATTCCCCATACAAAAAGACTATCACAGAAATTGCAAATTTGCTTGCGAAGCGCAATTTATTTTTGCGGGTGGCTACTTTTTATCTGCTATTTTGGCTCAAAAGCCCCAAATTACAATAAACAGAGCATTTGTTCGGTACGAAATATTTACCAAATTTATTGGTAAAAAGTAGCATTTCATACAGTTTTAGAAATTTATTTGGTCTTTGATGCGTGATAGATGACTAATACAAGCCGTAGAAAACATACCAACCAATGAGAGTTCTTTGGGGTAAATTTTGCCCTGACTGGTCAGGGCGAACGCATCTAAATATTGATGGGCAGAACCAAGAAAGAGTTCTGGAGGCATAACCGGAAGCCGCTAGTAATAAAAAGCACAAAATTATTGAGGACAAGAGTAGGGGTCTAACAGGTGTCCCAGCATGCTGGATATTGTCAAAAGATACCCTCAAGAAAAAAAGCACGCTGCACATTCGTTTGGATGAAGCTCAAGCCAAAAATCACCATTGCTGACCACTTTGCACAGATGTCAGACCCACGAATAGACCGCACAAAGCGTGATGATCTGGTTCATTTGGCGCATCGTCTTAACTTTGATCTGCGGTAGGAGGCATTGTAACAGTGCTAGGATGTCGAACATGGGCTGAAGAGTAGCTTTTGAGTTGTCGTTGTGGAAGATAACAACTCTACTACATCGGCCCTCTCTCTTCATACTCTTTTTTTGGCGAAGGTATTGTGCTACACAATGTATTACAAAATAGCCCGAAAAAATGGTAGGCGTGCGATCGCACGCCTACCATTCTCCTCAGTATTAATACTAATTATATACATTAGGATTGGTAATATTATTTGAAACATCAATGTATTGCATTTTGAAGTGCGGAATGTGGGATTTAGTTAAGAAAGGCAACAGGGAACAGGGAAGAAATACAGATTTATGCATAAGTACTTAAATTCAAGCAATTTTCAACTGTCAAAGGAGAACTCGATGAAACTTGATGGAAAAGTGGCGTTGGTAACGGGCAGTAGTCAAGGGATCGGACAAGCGATCGCTATCCGGCTGGCCCAAGATGGAGCTAGTGTAGTGATTAACTACCGCTCTCATCCTGAAGGAGCGCAGGAGACATTAAATCAAGTGCAGGCCGCTGGCGGCAAATGTCACATGGCGCAATCTGATGTAGGCACAACAATTCAAGCTGATTTAGGACAAGTTAGTGAAGTTCAACGATTAATTAGTGAAAGTATTGACCACTTCGGCCAAGTAGACATTCTCGTGAACAATGCCGGACTGGAAAAACGAGCAGACTTTTGGGACGTGAGTGAAGAAGACTACGACAAGGTGACAGATGTCAATTTGAAAGGTGTGTTCTTTGCTGCTCAAGCTTTTGTGAAGCATCTCAAGCAAACAAACCGTCCTGGCAAAATCATTAATATTAGCTCGGTTCACGAAGAACTGCCGTTCCCACATTTCACTGCATATTGCGTCAGCAAAGGCGGCGTTAAGATGATGATGCGAAATCTGGCAGTGGAGTTAGGCCCTTTGGGAATTACAATTAATAACGTTGCTCCAGGAGCGATCGCAACTCCAATTAATAAAAATTTACTCGAAGACAAAGAAAAACTCAACGCCGTGCTAAAAAATATTCCGCTGGGACGGTTAGGCAAACCAGAGGATGTCTCGAATCTAGTGGCATTCTTAGCTTCATCTGATGCTAATTACATCACAGGTTCCACCTTTTATGTTGACGGCGGCTTGCTATGGAACTACCAGGAACAGTAAACCTGTGAAAACTGACAAGCTGAGAATTAATCAACTTTCACCCCAGAACTACGAATGGTATCTTGCGTATTTACAAGCTATAGATACCAAAAACGTGGAACTGTATAGTAGCTTCCTCACAGAGGATTGCGTAATGCACTCCAACAATCAGCCTCCTGTTCAAGGCAAAGAGGCGATTGTCCAGTTTCTCTCAAATTACTGGATGACATTTGATAGCTTGGAACACGACTTGCTGAACATTTACGGCAGCGATTTGTTTTTTGTTCTAGAAGCCTTAAACCATTACAAACGCCAGGATGGAGAAGCTGTAACCCTGCGGGCAGTCGCCTTCACCGATCGCAATCAAGCAGGTTTAGTAACTTCCGTCAGATTTTACACAGATACAACACTAATTCGTAATTCGTAATTCGTAATACTCGCCTTTGGCGAGAAGCAAGCTACGTAATTAAGAAGCGTCAAATTTAATCTGGGTTTGTGGGTTTGAATCTGTTACAGAATTTTGAAGAGTTGGTATTAATCATTGGCACAATTTACACAAGGGATATCATGGGTAGCTTAACGGATAAAGTAGCGATCGTTACAGGTGGTTCAGGCGGCATTGGTTCGGCGATTTGTGAACGATTGGCGCAAGAAGGAGCCAAGGTTGTGGTTCACTATGGTGGTCATGCAGATTCGGCAAACGAAATCGTCGATAAAATCAAAACTAACGGTGGTGAAGCAGTTGCAATTCAAGCAAACCTGAGTAACGGCGACGAAGTGACAAAACTGTTTGAGGAAGCCCAGCAGCAGTTTGGCACACTCGACATTCTCATCAACAACGCTGGAACAGGAGTAGGCGGCCCTGTTGCCGAGATGGATGAAGCTGCATTTGACAAAGTGTTTGGACTGAACGCCAAAGGAACCTTTCTGTGTATGAAAGAAGCTGCCAATCGTCTCAATAACAACGGGCGAATTGTCAATATTTCCAGCGGTTTGGTTGTCCGCCCAATGCCGGGATTCAGTTTGTATTGCGGCAGTAAAGCAGCCATTGAACTCATGGGCAAAGTTCTATCGATGGAACTGGGCGATCGCGGCATTACTGTCAACACAGTCTCACCAGGGCCGACTGAAACCGAAATGTTCGCCAACTCTGGTGATGATGCTACCGCAGCAACAGAGCGATCGCCCTTCAATCGGCTTGGCAAACCAGAAGATATTGCCGATGTCATCGCATTTGTTGTCAGTGAGAAATGTCGCTGGATAACAGGACACACCTTCCAAGCAGGCGGTGGTTATGTCTAATGTAGAGTTTAACTCGCCAGAATTCGCCAAAACATTTACTCATAGAACCGCACAAGTGAATGAAACGCAAATTCACTATGTTATTGGTGGGCATGGCGATCCACTCGTGCTGCTATCCACTCGTGCTGCTGCACGGCTGGCCTCAAACCTGGTATGAATGGCGCAAAATCATGCCTACTTTGGCTGAAAACTATACAGTGATTGCACCGGATATGCGGGGGCTTGGTGATTCCTCAAAACCTGAAACTGGTTATGACAAGCGAACTGTAGCGGAGGATATTTATCAACTTATTAACCAGTTAGGATTTCACCAGATTAATTTGGTTGGACACGATTTAGGAGGTATGGTCGCCTATGCTTATGCAACTGCACATCCAACAGAAGTTCATCGATTGGTACTGATGGAGTTTTGGCTTCCTGGTTTTGGACTAGAAGAAGGAATGGATGTTGCCAATGGGGGATTGTGGCATTTTGGTTTTCACATGGCACCAAAGATACCAGAAATGCTAACGGCAAAAAGAGAACGTGAGTATCTTACAGCGATCGCTAGCCCTGTCAAGGTGACAAATAGCCGGATAATAATGCCATGCGATCGCAAACTAAAAAGTAGCGGAGGAGATGGTGAATGCTGGGAGCAATATTTGAGCGTTTTGTAAAAGAGAGTCCAATTAGTGTGGTGGTTCGAGGGCTGATGGAAAGAGTATTCGCACCAGAAACAATCAATCGGATATTTGAGCAAAACGCTTCATCCCAGTACACGCGAGAACTACTTTTTTCCAGCATTGTGGAACTAACGCTCTTTTATGTCTCTGGTGAGAGAAAAATGCTCTGATTTGCTGAGATTTTTGAAATTCCTTGAAGACTGTGAACAATACAGGCGCTGCTATGTCGGAAATATTGAGAAGTAATCAAATATA
>NZ_JAIVFS010000132.1 GCF_020829645.1 Nostoc mirabile CHAB5784
GCTGGGGCAGATATACTACATAATTATTAAAGGTCGCGGATACTTTGAGGCTGACAAGATAATATTTTTAATCTCTAATTCCATTTGATTTGCGTTCTCTCATATCGCTTTTAGTCTAAACTCCAGTAACATGAGATGCATTGCGTTTGGAGAATTCCGCCAAAGCCTGAATCATCGCTTCGTCGCCTTTAATCTCAACCCCAGCCATGAGATCCATCAACACTGCCCTGAGTCCCAACCGATGACGCATTAACCACGCGGTAGAATGATTACTCCAGTCTGTGCAAATAGCCAAGCGCGAGCGTTCTGATTTATCCCGCTCTACAACCACAGTCGGCGGTGAAACACATTCCCGCTCCTGCTCATCAGTAATCATTTCCCCCGGAGCTGCCAATATCGCTTCAAGTGCAACAATCTTTTTAATTAACCGCCCAGAGTCATCTTTCTCCACCAGTTCAGGGGTTACGCTCATGCCGTAAGTGTCCTGTATGCGGAACTTCTCACATTCCAAAACCTCCTCCGGCTTGAGATAGTCTTGGTGCTGCCTGCTGTTGTAAGTCCTTCTGTCAATATCTTTGGCATTCGCCACTTTGCGATAATGTTCTTCATCGATGGCAATACCTGCTGCCTTCATCCACCGCGAAGTCGCTTCATCACCACCGTCGCCCAAAGGAATAATCGTATTTCCCATTTCCTCTAAGAGCGATCGCAGATCAGAGCGAAGATTATTAATCGACCAATTGCGCTGTGCTTCAATTTGGCAAGAAGCATCCAATGCCCAGTCCTTCTCTGCCCCACGTTTGCCTGTCTCGCGGTTAATGCGAATTAAAAACGCGGTCATCTCATTTTTTTGGAGAATCTTTTCTTTGATGTGACGGGCATTGGTTTCGGCGTAACCAAAAGGAGGACGAGGAGCCACCCAGACATACATGGGGACATCTGGACGATACCGCCATAATTGCTGGGCGCATTCTGTAGCTGATTGCGAAACAGCATGAAATACACCGAATACAGCATCAAAATGATAGCTGGAAATGTCAACCCCTGAACTGAGACTGGGAGTAATTAAAAAAGCATCGATATCCTTAATGGCAATGTTAATCTCCCTGATGAAAATCACATTTTCCTCACTACCACTGTTCTCGGAATGAATAGCCCACACCCGTAACTTGCGGTCTTCGGCTGATTCGGGTGTTTCGTCGTTATCATCGAAGAGAGCAGGGGGGCAGGGGAGCAAAGGAGCAGAGGAGAGTTGTTGTATAACTTCTTTCCCCTCTGCACCCCTGCACCTCTGCCCCTCTGCATCATTTAGCGCTCTTTCTAGCTTTTTGATAAACCGCTTGCTGTCGCTGACCATCATCAACTTTTTACCCAGCATCAACTGAGCGTGGAACTCGGCAACGATCGCACTGCTGTTTTTACCTTCGTACCAATAAACCTGGCGACCACCCGAACGATACTCATTTTTGATGATGTAAGGTTTTTCACCAGCCGGTCGCATTCGCATGAAAAACTCGATAGTCAAATCATCCAGGTGAGCATCTGCCAACACTACCAGCTTGGCATTGTAAACCAGATACTCCAGCACTTCCAGAATAGCCCCCCGGTGTTCCTTGCAGGTCTTTGATTTGAGCAAGTGAGCGAGGTACTGGCAGGCTTCATCAATAAATAAGATGTCATAAGCCTGTAAATCATTCGCCATCTTATACAATGAGTCTACAGTGATACTCAGTGCTTTGGCTTTAGCCCAATCACCGCAAGAGATAGCTGAGTACATTGCTGTTTGTAGGCGATCGCTGAGATTTTTCAGCAAAGTAACCCGATGTCCGTTGTTCAAAAAGCTCAAGTCTGGGTTATCTCTTCTAATCATTGCCAAGATTTCAGTCTTACCTGTCCCCATATCAGAAGCCAAACCAACTAACCCCGATTGAGGCAGTGAGCGGATGACTGTGGAAAGATAACGAGTATTAACGACAATATTAGGTTTGAATTTGTGAAGTCCCCTGGCGCGATTCACGAAAAATCTTTGGTTTAACTCGCTGATTCTCAAGGCATCAGCAATCATCGTGGACACCGCTTTGTCTGCCTTTTTACCCAAAGCTACAACCCAATCGTCAATTCCTTTTTCGGGGCCAGGGAGTAGCGCTACTTCACACTCTCCAGCAAGTTGGAGAATGACTTGACAGGTGCGACGAGTAGCAGCAAAAACCTGCTGTTTGATTTTGGGTTTGGTTTCGTAGTCGAAGAGGATAACGAATTTGCGCTTGTGTCGAGAATAGGCAGAGGGGCTGAGGTGCTGAGGGGCTGAGGGGAAAGATGCTTCAGGGGAAGACTTACTGCAAGTTTCTTCCCTGCACAAGTGCTCCCCTGCACAAGTGCTCCCCTGCACAAGTGCTTGTTGAGCCATTGGGACTAAATCAGGGTGCAGGTATTCCAAATCTTCTTTGCTCACGCGACCGTTCCAAATTCCAGGGAGAGCGATGGCTACAAAGCCTAAAGTTAGGAGACAAGCAGCCTTCTTCTCGCCCTCCGTAAGGCATACAGGGATTTCGGGGTGTGCCATGACCCAAGCCCAAAACCCTAAAGCTTCACCTTCAGAGGTAACGGTAATATGCTCTGGCATCGGCACGTCATACCGCAGGGCTATCAACCGCCAAATGTGTAGGGGGACTCTCAGGTAGGTGACACGATTGGGAGTTTTGGGGGGTGACTCGTATTTAACGGGCTTTTGAGTTTGTTCTTGGGTTGTTTTATCCCATTCCAAACGAGGATAATCTGGTTTCATGCGTCCCCAGTCCATCGGTAGCCAAGAATTTTGCGGGTCGAGTCCACTAACCCACCATGCACCCGACTCTACATGGGCATATCTTTTCAAGTAGCCATCGCGCAGTCGCCCATCGTTGCGTCTGGCAGTTTGGGGCAAAGCGTATAAAAGGTATTCGTATACTTCCGAACCACTTAGAGAGCGAACATTGAGCGCAGTGAGTTTGGGGTCAACGGCGGAATTGATTACCCATTCATGCCAATGGTTAGGAGCTAGCTGATTATTTGTTTGATGTGTATCAATTATGTTCATATTTCCTCCATAAATAAACGCATGAAAATGGAGCGGCATTGCACCCATGCCGCCGATTCAAGTTTTTGTGAGAGCTTGTGCTGGCTATGAAATCCTCAACACGCCAGCTACAGCGTTATCTCCCCCCTCCGGTGTGTGGTCGGAATGTAAGATTAATACGGGTGCTAACAACTTTGTTAGTCTTCGGAACTTGGTGCAGATGTGTAGATTGGCAGCCTGGGTGCATCACAAGCAAGCTGCCATGCTCCAGCCAGAAGTCTGTTGGTCTGCCGCCGATGGGTTTTATCTGAAACTTGCGACATGAACCCAAGCTGATGGAAGCAATCGCTCGGTTAAATCCCATCGATGGCTCTTTGTCTGCGTGCCACCCGATAGAATCAGTCCCCGTGCGGTACTGATTGCCGATGACGATGCGGAACTTATATCCAGTCAACGCAGTGATTGTGTCCCGTAAGTTAGCCAGATTGTCTGTCCAAGTCAGGGGTTTCAAAAATACGCTGTTGGAGTAAAGGTAATCACACCCGGCATCACCATAAATACATTCGAGGCGGGGAACGGGCATTGTTTTACCCGCGATTCTGATTTGATTTTGCTGCCACTCCAGTTGTAGACAGTGTTGGTAGAGCGAGTTAGCTTGTTCAAGAGTTAAGAAATCGGGGTAATAACTGACTGGTAAGACTGGTGCAGATTCAGTAAATAAGTTGAGTTGTTGCATGGTACTTTTCTCTTACTATTGAAAGTATTCTTAAGACAATTGCTGTTAGTTTTGACCAGTAGAGAAAACCTTAATTAATACACTTTCTGGATACAAACCAACTTTCCCAAAACGTGGGTCATGAATGCGTTCTATTTCTATTCCTTGTTTTCGGCACAATGCACTTGCCTTTCTACCTTTAGTACCCGCTTCTTTAACCGAGATTTCTAAACCTTGAAGATTGGCGAATCCAACAACACTATATTTATGGCCGCATGGTGTATTGAAACGGTCTTGTTCAACTTCAACAGCTTTTAGTCGATGCAAAATTTCGGTCTGTTGCTGTTGTTGTTGGAGTAAATGCTGTTCTTGCTCTGCCATCTGTTGGGCGATCGCAGCGAGTAACTGTATTTGTGTCATTGCTGTTTCGGTATAAGTGGCGGGTTTAGTCCAGCCCAGTAAATCTTGAATCCAAGCTCGAACACCGATACTTTCAAAAGCTTCACAGGCTAATTTTGCTTGTGTGGTACATCTCTTGCCAGCTTCATAACCGTAATAGTGAAGTATGGTTGCTACAGCGACATCGGGAATACCGGACTCAGACCACGATAAAATCTCAGCACCTTCAAAGCCTTTGTAGATAAGCCTTTCAACCAGTTTAGAGCGAGAAATGTCAGCAGCAGTTTTGAGGCTTCTGAGCAATCCAGCATCATTAACATTTGCTAATCTGGCTGCTGCTCGAACACTGGCCTTGCCCTGACCATTTCAGCAACGAGCAATCCGGGTACGTTTTCCACAATTGCCCATTTTGGTCGAATCTCGCAAATGATTCTAAAGAACTCTCCGAACAGGTTGCGCGAGTCAATGGATGCAAGGCGTTTCCCCGCAAGGCTGAAGGGAGGGCAAGGGAGTCCAGCGATGATGCCGTCAATTTCTCCAACTCCGACTCGCAAAAGAGACTCAGTTGTAATGTCATGGATGTCTGGGATAATTGGAATTTGTGGGAATCTGAGATTAAGAACTTGTTGGCAGTAAGAGTTAATCTCACAAAAAGCCACTGTTTGAAAACCGCCAGTAATTATATGACCAAGGGTAAAGCCGCCAATACCAGAACAAAGGTCAAGGACTTTTTGAGTTTTAAGGGGAGTGATTTGGTTAATCATGCTTTTCTCCCCAACAAGTAATTAATTGCTTCTGGATCAAGAGAGGTGATACGTTTTTTAATTGATTGGGGTGGATGGTCAAAAAACTGTTTGAGATGCCATCTCCGAATCTGATAATGTCTAGCAGAGCGTTTTGTAGCTTTGAGCCATCCTCGTTTTACCCACCTTGTGACAGTTGAGAAATTCAATTGAAGAACTTGAGCAATTTCTTGACAAGAATAGTTATCAAGAGTGGGACGGGCTGAATAACCTAAGCTATTTAACTTTAGATAAATTGCAACTGGTGTGCGATAGAATCCTCGTCTTTTTAAGCTTGAGGCTATTTGCTTGATTGTATAGACTTCGGCTTTCTCTTCAATAATTGCTAGTTCTTCATCAGTCCATTTTGTATGCATTTGATTACCTCCTATGTTTATGCAGATTTAGTAGAAGAATGTTCTTGTACAATCCGAGCGCTGAGAGATTCAAACTCCACTTGGAAGATGTTCATGTCTGTTACCATTTCCCCACTGTTGTAGCGGTCTACTATGTGCTGCTTTATTACAGATTTATTCAGCCCATCAGGGATATCAATATGGGCTTCACTTGTGATTTTTTCAACTACTGTAACGATGACTTTCATGGTTAATTCCTATCTAATTAATTGAGGATTTAGAAGTTAGAATTATTCTGAATCCTGACTTTTGGTTTAACTTGCCCCAGTTTTTACTGTTTGCACCTGTTGCATCCAATTTTTGATTGCCGTTAATTCATCCGCACCGTTAGCAACAGCGTCACCAACCTGATTTTGATACGAAGATTCGACATAATTGGGATGGTTACACTTATTTGCTGCCCAAGCTAAACACATAGTCTTCACCAATTCATCAATCTTGCTAATATGCAATTGGCTGGGGCTATTTGTGTCTTGAAATTGCAACCACTCTCTGACCAAATCAAGTGGATAATCAAGCAACGTGCGGATATTTTTAATTCGTAAGTCTTGGGGATGTACTGGTTGGGGAACTACGCTAAGTTTTGGTGTAGATGAAATAGTTGAGGAAGCACTACCTAAAAGAGATTGGATGTCACGAATGATTGTTGCCCAATCCAAATCTCTACTCCATTCTCTGTAAATCTTGGTTTTGGTTGCAGCATCGTAAAGATTACAGAAAACCGTGTTTTCGTCGCCAGCATTCGCAACGATAATCAGTGGCTTAGAAAAATCCTGAACTAATGACGCAGCCAGAAGAAAGCTTTTGGCGAAATTGGTTTCAACACCAGTTCTTATGACGTAAAGTTCATCAGCACTCACGATAATATCAAGTTTGAGATTATCCTTGCCTTTGAACTCTTTAGTAGTCAATCGGAGTTCTGATAAATACCCAGTTAATGCTCTTTGGGTCACAGGAATTTTCTTATCCTGGCTGATATTGAACTTGTACCAGACGTAAGATTCGCCATCTACTTCCCCCTGATTGACATATAAATAAATGGGTTTGGGAGGGTTGCATAAACCTAGTTTGATTTCAGTAATCATATTTTGTTGAGGTGTGTGATAATTAGTGGTTTGTAACGTAAACTTTCAGTGCTTTACGATTGCTTGAAGAAAAGCTGATATTCAAGCAATCGCTTCTTTACTAAACAGAAGGTTCTCGATTGCGCTCTAACTCCCATTTCAAATAGGTGAGCGCAGTTTGAGCATCAGCAATGTTTAAATCAGGTTGATATCCCTCGTTCAGTAGTTGTTTGTAGTCTGGGTGCAGTACGCATCACCCACCAGCCGCCGTCAGTGCATCCCACTTCGCCCAGTTGAACGTCGTTGTTGTAGATGCCATCGTCCAGGATTTCAAAGCCGTATTTCTCACATTCAGTGAAAATCTGCACCATTATTTCGTTACCAGTACTGCAAGCTTCTTCTTCAAGCTGTTCCTGTACTGGTAGTGTACCTTGCTGGTACTGTTGCTTGATGTAGCTGTGGCATCTAGCAGCCGAGAGGTCACGGAAAATTTCAGCGTTGTTTACCAGTACTCGCCAGTAAAGGTTCTGGTAGTTGCCGTGGTCGTAGCTAATGCTGGCTACCAGTTCATCACCCACAAACGCTTCCTGGTCATAAAACGAGATTTCCAGAATTGTTGGGGCTTCAGCCTGCGGCAATTCGCAATTCGCAGTTCGCAATTCGCAATTATTTATGTCATGAGGTGATTGATGCATCAAAGACCCAAACTCTTGACTTTTAGTTATGGAATTTAATTGCGAATTGCGACTTGGTAATTGCGAATTATTCAAGGTGCCGTCTTGGTGATGCCATTGGATGAAGCGATAGCATTTCGCCCAGGTGTTAGCGCGGAATTCCTCTTTGCCGTTGACCATGACTAGCCAGGGTTGGGTGATTAAATCATCGTGGTCATACGTGATGTAGGCTATCAGTTCTTTGCCACAGTAGACCTCGTGGTGGTAGAAGTTGATTTCTACGGTTGTCAGGCTTTCGGGGACTATGGCTTGGGCTTGGTCGGCGATGAATTGGTCGAGTTCGGCTTGGGCTGTGGCTTGATTGTCGGGGGCAGCAGGAGTGAGTTTCTGAATCTTGCTTGACTGATAATCAGCGATCGCACTAATCCATGCATCCTTGCAGCGTTTATCGCTTACTTCGACTATACAGGCGATTTCGCTGTAGATTTGCTTGAGTCGGGCAATCGATTTCAGTTGCAGCTGTTGTTGGCTGTAAGTCGGATATGTCATGATTGGTAAGTTCCTATCGGGACGGGAAGCGCTCAAGATTCGCAGTCCGGGCGCTTTCTTTATACTTATAAGTGTAAACTGTCTGCCTACACTTGTCAAGCGTCTGTAGACAATGTACACTAAAATAAAATTTGGAGATTTGTCTATGAATAATGCAGTGCAAGTTAAACGAACAATTGAATCTGTTAAGGAATTTCCAGGATTGGGGCAAAAAATTAAGGAAGCTAGAGAGAAAGATGAACGAACATTGACTCAAATATGCCGTCAGTGCGGGTTAAGCCGTTCCTATTGGTATCAATTAGAAGCCGAGGATTTGAGGTCAGCAGCGACAGAAGATGTGATTCGTAAAATCGAAACAGTCTTAGGTGTTGATCTTGGGGTAAGTTTTGAGGTAGAAAATGCCCATTAAGGGAAAAATGCCGAGTATCATGAGCATATTTACCCCCAAAAAAATCGACTTCCTTTCACTACTGTTATTCTCTTCAAGTGGAGTAGGGAATGAGTAAAGAAGAAAAACCAGAGTCACGGCACGCAGCAACAGATCCAGACAAATGCCGCAATATGGAGAAAAAGTATGGTTGGAAACTGCTACGAATAGAGCCAACTGGAGACAAGACCCTGAAAGTTGATTGTATATTTGAAGGTAAAACGAAATTTCCCACCCACGAGCAGGAGAAATAAGTGATGGGCAAGTATATTATTTTCAAAGCTGAATCAATGTCAGCAGATGGATGGGAAGAAAGGCGGTTTGCTCACACCGAGGCATTTACTAGCATACTTGCTGAACACTACGATTCTTCTAATTCGCCTTTGCCTGAGCCAGGATACAGGCTGAGGGAATATCACCGAGTTTCAAAGTTTGCTGATAAACAGTTTCCCCAAGCCAGTACCCACAGTAGAATTGGTGATTGGGAAGTAGCCAGGGTTGAGGAATATACCCCAGAGATCCCCAATCATGATTTTGAGGCTGTGGTGATTTGTTACTGTCGGTACTCCCCAGTAACTAGCCCACTAGAGCCGATGCCAGAAATTCAGGTTTCTCAAGAGTTACAGGAAGTTTAGTTGAGTTTGGGTAACAAGCGAACGCTCATAAGAAAATTTGTAAGTATGACAAATCCTCAAACTTTACAAACAGCAATCAACGGAGCGGCTAACGCCCACACAGGCTTGCATCAAGCCATACATGAACTGCGCCACGGGTCAGTTAACGAAGCGAAACAACTGCTGGCGCGGCAGATAGCAGTGCTGGCAAACGTGCTGATGCTGCTGTAGTCTCACAAAATTAGGACTTATATCATGTCCGGCAAATCACCCATAATATAAATTTGGGTGTATTATTGGTGCGATGGCGCGGAGCGCCCGCTGGAAGCGATCGCAATGACAAAACGAGTAACAATCGAGCCACATCTAAGCTTAGAAGAGTTGGAGAACGGTTATCGTCAAGCCTTCATAGCAAGTATTGCGGACACATTACTAAATAATCTGGTTGTTAGCTAAAGGTATACGGACTTAAGATGTGGTAGCAATTACAGGCTATATAAGTGAGCGTAGCGATACTTATTTGTAAAGGCGGAAGAGTGTTAATCAGTTACTTCATAATCCTTTACAAACAGCTTTCCAAAGATCATTGTGACGACCTTTGAACAAGATTAATTGACTGTATCAGTTTGCTCTTCTAATGCTTCTACGATAGCGCATTCCAAAGATATTGCTCTTGCCGCCTGCCATATTGTCGCAAATACTACTTTATCAATCTTAGTGTACGCAGCAGCAATAAAGCTTTCGTAGAATTTACGGATGTAAGAAGGTAAGGGTGTACCAATAAATTCACGCAGAGCCTCTGCTGCTCCATAGAGACGTGCTGCACGAACAGGTTGTCCTTGCATTGCCGCCAACCCGGCAAAACCCTCAAGTGTCCAGCTAATGCCTTCTCTAGAGTTGAGTGAGCGGCTTAGAGCAAGAGCTTCTGTATAGAACCTTTGAGCTTCGCTATAGTCATGACTGGCAAGTGTAACCTGACCAAGTCCAACTAGACAAATACTAGTGGTAAAGATATTTTCCGATTCTCGGCTGAGTAGTAGCGCTTCATCAAGTACTAAACGTGCCTGTGTATACTTGCCTTGGTAGAGTAAAGGAGCTGCCGAATAGCTGAGTGCAAAGGCAATGCCTGTTACCGAACCCAACTCCCTCTCCAAAGTTAGACTCTGTTCTAAATGCAATAACGCTTGAGGAAAATTGCTCTGACTGAGCATAACAAGGGCTAGTCCGATGTGCGCCTTAGACATACCAGCCTTATTATCGAACTGTCGGTATATGGCAAGACTTTCTACACATAATTTTTCTGCTTGAATAAAATCAGCTTGTCGTAAGACCAGCACTCCCGCCCCTAAAAGCACCTTTGCCAAAACAGACGCCGACAGCACGTCACGGTGCGCTAGTGCTGCTTTTAACCAATAGCTGCCATCGCTTAGTCTAAACTCCAGTTATTAAGGTATACCACAAAACGGGTCGCGTTGTTTATCAACTTCATTTATAAATACTGACACATAAAGATATTTCTTGTTAAATGTAAATTCCCTTTCCAGCTTTTAGAGTTTTTTTAAATTCCCAATCATTTAATAAAAAATTTGGTTTTCTGTATAAGCAACAATCTCATCAATTTCGTCTTTAATTACAGATGATAAAACTAATTCATTTAAACTCCATTTCGGTTCTTCTATATTAATATTTAAATCCTTTTTGTCAGGATTGGTTAAATTATCTTTTTCTTTGACTATTTTGTAATTCATATTTCTCTATTTTTAAAAAGCTAATTAACTGTTAGAGTACGAGGTAGAATGCCCTTAAATAAAGGGTTAAGATCACATATCTTTATCTTTAAAGCTTGTGTTTTATCAACTCAGCCCTGCTGGGTCGTTTCTTGTTGCTTAGTCTAAACTCCTGTAATTAGTATTTAAGAGCTTGAAACTCAAGCACAGTGAGAAGTTCCTGATGTTGATTGACCAAAGATTGTATTGTGCTAACTGGATTACGATGAAGGCGACGTTTTTGTTGGCGAGGAGCTTGTGCGATCGCTAATCTACGACGTTGAGTTTTGTACTCAGTTATAGGTACTTCCCGAATTTGTTCAAGTAACTGTTTTTCGTTTTGAGCAGAGTGAACAGCTTGATTTACCACCGGGGTGCATCACAAGCAAACTGCCGTGTTCCAGCCAAAAGTCTGTTGGTTTGCCATTTCTCGGTTTGATTTGGAATTTGCGACATGACCCCAGGCTTACCGATGCGATCGCAGGGTTGAATCCCATCGATGGTTCATTATCTGCGTGCCAACCGATGCTGTCCTGTCCACTGCGGTACTGATTGCCGATGACAATGCGGAACTTGTAGCCAGTTAGCGTAGTGATTCTGTCCCGCAAGTAAGCGAGTTTTTCTGTCCAAGCCAGGGGTTTCAAAAATACGCTATTCGAGTAAAGGTAATCACATCCGTAGTCCCCGTAAATACATTCCAGGCGGGGGACAGGCATTGTTTTACCCGCGATTCTGATTTGGTTCTGCTGCCATTCCAGTTGTAGACAGTGTTGGTACAGTGAGTTGGCTTGTTCAAGGCTTAAGAAATCGGGGTAATAAGTGATGGGTAAAACTGGCGTGTATTCAGAGAAAAGTGTGAGTTGTTGCATAATACTTTGTGGTTATTTTTCATGGATGAAATTTAAAAGCCTGCTTCTGAATTGGAGTGATGAAGCGAAAACTGATACCATAGAGGCAGCATTTATCACAGATGCAATCAGGCGATCGCCTTTGACTAAATTTACACTGCTCCAGCTTTTGCAGTTTGCAACTCCTGCATCCATGCGTTGATTGCTGTTAACTCATCAGCACCACTGGCAACAGCATCAACAACTTGTTTTTGATAAGTAGATTCGGCGTATCTGTAAGAATAATTCTTCTGGGGAGAGCGGTTGGATTTGATTTTCCTGAAAGTGGAACAATTCGTCAGAGTTTTTATTAGGCATCAGCGCATAGCGCCAACCATCACCAAATTGTTCAGCTAATTCAGTACCATTTGGGTAGTAATAAAGTCCCAGAATGATGCCATCCTTAGTACGTTGATCCAAAGCAAAGCGAGGGTAGCCCCAGTGTTGGGGGATTGAAATTGTAGGTTGCATTGATTTAATGGGGATTGTAAGAATGTGGTGAGAGACGATCGCTTGACAAGTGCGATCGCTCTCGTCTGTGCAAGAATTACGCCGTTACCAACTCCCGACTTTCTGCAACTGGTGCATACTCCCGTAACAGCTCCCAGTCTTGGGCTGTCAACATTTCAAACGGTCGGTCTAGCAATTCTTCACAGTCAACGCTTCTGCATACGGTACGTTGTCCACCATCGACAGCCACCACACCGCATCTAACGCCGAATCACAGGATATGCGCTGTTGGGTTGCGTCTGCGGCGCGTGTGAACCACAGTATGTCCCACTTCGCCCAGTTTCACGTCGTTGTTGTAGATCCCATCGTCCAGGATTTCAAACCCAAACTTTTCACATTCATTGAAAATCTGCGCCATGATTTCGTTTCCAGTGGTGCAAACTTCTTCTGGTAATTGCTCTTGTATCGGTAATGTGCCTTGCTGGTATTGTTGTTTGATGTAGCTGTGGCATCTAGCAGCCGAAAGGTCGCGGAAAATCTCAACGTTGTTTACTAGCACTCGCCAGTAAAGGTTCTGGTAGTTGCCGTGGTCGTAGCTAATGCTAGCTACAAGGTAGTCACCCACAAACGCTTCCTGGTCATAAAACGAGATTTCCAGAATGGTTGGGGCTTCAGCCTGCGGCAATTCGCAATTCGCAGTTCGCAATTCGCAATTATTTATGTCATGAGGTGATTGATGCATCAAAGACCCAAACTCTTGACTTTTAGTTATGGAATTTAATTGCGAATTGCGACTTGGTAATTGCGAATTATTCAAGGTGCCGTCTTTGTGATGCCATTGGATGAAACGATAGCATTTGGCCCAGGTGTTAGCGCGGAATTCCTCTTTGCCGTTGACCATAACAAGCCACGGTTGGGTTACATTAAACTCAACGAGATTGTCACCAATCCCGTTGGTCTTCAAAACCGTGCGTAACAGTTTCCCGTTACACGGCTCCTCAATGGTGCGATGCTTGTCATGCATACCTATTACCATCTTTGGTAGTTTTTTCATCGTGGCAATCGCGGAAGTTTCTCAGGCTCAGTCGGTCGTCTTTTGTATTGTTTTCTTCTTTGTATACTACTTATGGTAGCGCTAGTAATTAGGACAAGATATGCTTCATACTTGAGATGTGAGTTGTAATAATGATAATCGTATAGTTGGGGGAGACAGGGGTGAGCAAGGCTCACCCCTGTCTCATTAATAAATAAACAGAATGGGAAGAAGCTGCCTACGGCAGCTTCTTCCCCCACCCAAATGATTATCATTCTTATGTAGGTGACTGTGACTCATGCCCAACAGTGTCTCGCTTGGGTTTGCGTTGTCCAACTCGTGTGCCTGACTTTTTCTGGTGACTCTTAGCCTTTTATGAATCTAAGCCAGCGACACCACGAAAAATGAACTCCCGTTCGGGCGGTTTTTTAGATCAGGTAGATTTGTTTGATCCCAACTTTTTTTTGAATTTCTGCCCGCGAGGCAGAACATCTAGACCCCCAGCAAAGATTAGTCGGGCGATCGCATTTTGACCATCGCCTCGCTGTTGTTAGTGAATCTGCTGTACATCTGTGTCAGCACAGTAGCCATTACCCAAAGCATAAAAACGCGGAGAATAGCGTTGATGAAAGGGCGTAGGGGACTGTTCCAGAAAACTCCCAAATGGACAATCTCATGAGCTTTATGGGACAGGGGGACGGTATCAAAAACTGGAACTTCGCGTTTGAGGTTACGATAGGTTAAGTGATGGCAGATGATCGCCCAACTCATTTCTGAATTGGGCGATTATTCCCAGTCTAAAAGGTGCGTAAACAGAGTTAATTTGAGATTATAAACTGTGGCTGATATACCACCAGATGAGTGTAGCTAAGGCTAAAAGCCCTACACAGACTAAGAGCCAAATGATTGCTAACGAGCAGCCTGATTTCTGTCGGGTAATAGATTTGCTAGAACTATCAGCATACTCTTGATCGGGGTTGTAGTAAGCTTCTACTTCGGTCCAGTCTGGAGGTAGAATTTCGGAGAACTTTCCATCAGACACTGTTGCATCTATGTAGGTCTTTCTCTGCGAATCGTCTTTGCCTAACGTGACAATGATGATGACCTTACCATTTACAACTGGACTGCCATCATCAAGAGTAACCACGGTTCCAGTAGCTCGGTTTCCCTCCACGCCAAAATCCTGAACTTTGGTGGCACGTCCTGTAGCAATCTGGGCTTGAGCACCTCCCAGAACTTGAGTAGTATGGAGCTGTTCATCTCGCGGATCTTCAATCAGCGCATAAATCCCTACATTGTTGGGAATCTTTCGATATCTCTGCTCCAATTCGTAGTCATAATCGATAGCAGCAATGAAAGGAATGGGGCTGTCTGGATTGGGATTGAGCAAGGACTCAAACATCACCTTGACCGAGCGTGTTTCTCCAGGCTCTAGCTTTAAAGCCGTATGTTCAAGATAGGTGCGGTAAAAAGGATTTGTCTGCCCTGCCCGAATAAACACGCGAGTGGGTCGATCGTATGGGTTGCCAACTTCTACAGTGGTGACCTCACGCGACGAAGGAGAGGACGTGCGAGAAATAAAGCGATCATAGTTAGACTGCGCTAAGTTATTCAACTCAGTCATCTCCACAACTGCTGGATTGCTTGGAAGTTGGTAGAGCGGAATCCGGACGACTATGCAATAGTGTCCTTCATTGGGTGGCGTCCAGGTAGTTGTGAACTCAACGGTTGCACCCGGTGCAATATCTCTCATATCTGAACCCAAGAAGGTTTCAGGAGTACCACCGACGTTGTAATTTTTGACGTAGAAGTTAACTCGTACTTGCGGTGCAGCTAAAGTACCGTTGTTTTTCACTCGCGCTACAACTGTGTTGGCATTACCAACCCAAGGAACGTTGAACCACGCTGGATTGGTAGCATTACGAGCATTGCGAATTTCGATATCCGGGCTTTGCCATTGGCGATCAGGACTAGCAGGCCAGGGGCGAATTGAGGGATCGGGTTTACTATTAACTCCATAACGAATGCGGACATCTGCCTTAGAACCATCTATTCCGCTGACATCGATTCTAAAATCCGTTGGATAGGTCGGGTCGGTGGTATCTGTTTCTTCATAATCGTCACCGTTGCCGAGAACACTGCTATCTCCATCTGGGTCGCCTGCCAGTAGCAAAATTGCAGGCCGAGCAATTGGCGGGGTATAGGGTGCTGAAACAACATCCGTACCCAACACCCGACTGTCTTCCGGCAAATTGCGATCGCCAATTTGTGCAGCCTGACCTGCTCGATACTCCAGATAATAGTTCCAGCCATCGGCAATACGAATTTCAACGCCCGACTGCCGTCCAAACGGAGGAGCGCCCTGCTCAATGGGATGCAGTGTAATATTTTGATCTATAGGGGCACCCATTGAGGCAAAGTTATAAGTTTGCAGCCATTCCGGACGCACCCAACCTAGCATCATGCGGTGGACAATCGAAAAGTGAGGAAATGCATTATCTCCGTGCATCATTTCCCAGTTTCCTGGGTTGCGACCTGGCACAGCGGGGGTATACTGGTCGCCTAGCCCTAGATTATGTCCAAGTTCGTGGCAGAGCGTTTCATACAGTTCACGGGAACTTGATGTGCCCCACTGACTGGGCATAGAAATCATACCCAGACTTCTATTTCCCTCGGCTGTGGTAAATGTGCCTCCACCTGCATAAGGCCAAGCAGATCTTGCTGCTGTAGTCGCCGTAGCAGGCACTTCTTGAGAGACGCAGATTACGCTATCGAAGTTGGTGTAGTTGATTAAGCTGTCGCCTGCGGTGATACAGGCTTGCCAGTAGGCTGCTGTGGGTGCCCAACTTCGATTTGCATCCTGCACAAAGTAGTCAGTCCAACTTCCTGATAGCTGAACTGGACCAAAAATTTGAGCCGAAATGTCAAAGTTATCGTAGGAGACTTCTCGATAAAACTGTCTAACGCTGCGAGTAATACCATCTGCTTCGGTTACCCCATTTACCACTTCATTCATCCAGCGATCGCGAATTGCCTGCAAGTCAGTTGCATTAGTGGTGTAGCGTTGCGAACTGGTATCTACGAGCAGAATCGCCAATCGTCGAGTTCCTGTCGCCGGAAGCACATTGATGTTTTGAGGTCCACTAGAACCTCCACCCCAAGCTGCCCCTGCTGCATAACCTTCAACAATTCCCGTAAACCAAAGAGAAGGCGCAAACTTGTCATCATTCCAGAGTGTCGTACTCTCAAACTTAGTTTCACCAATAACGGTATCAGTACCACGTTTTAGTGCCTGCAAAACGTGGGTTCCTGGTTCGTACCCGACACAAAGCATAATGTCGGGCTTCTCAGGGTTATAGTCGCGATCGCGAGATAGGGACACAACTCCACCCGCCAGCCCACTAGGAATCTTAAAATCAAGATCATCTATCTTTAAATCCAATTTTGGATCAATAATTATGGGCACCTTAGCATAGGAACCGACAAACAGTGCCTCGTCGGGAGTTTTTAGAACGACTTCAGCCATAGTGAGATCCTCGTCCTTGAATTAATGTTCTATAACAGTACCAATTGCTTAATTAAGGAGGCTGCAAAAGCTGTCGCTGGGGCTATTACAGCAATTTTTGAGTAATTGAACTAAACCGTAGGGGCCCAATGCCTTGCACCCCGATAATATATTTGTGGTCTAAATACATGCAAACCGCTGTAACCCTATATTCCTCAGCAATCTCCCCAGCTATCTATGTCCAATATCACTATATTTCTGAATGTTTGACAGTACCCTTAAGGGTACTTTGTTCTAAGGCCCTCATTGATAAATATGAGGCATAATCCCCACAGAGAGACTGAAGTTTAACTATTTATTATACTGACGCTTTCCCTTAGTATATCTAGTTTTTGTCTTAACCGAACCGTATTGCTGGTCAGCGTAATTTTTTTATGAAGATACTCCCGTTACTAAAGTCTGCCTAAACCATATTGCAAACACTACCAGCAGCCTGCATTGAAATTTAGTGGTTCTTCAGTACTTGTTATGCTAAATTAATAGTTAAAATGCCAATTTAACAAGCATCTAACTCGGAAGTTATCCTGACTTTTCATGGGATGTGGAAAAGGAGGAGTGGTTCGCGAATGATATGACTTTGTTGGCGAATTCAAAAAGCTCTTGCATAGAGAAAGATTTAAGTATAGCTGTAGTAGCTTTTTATTCA
>NZ_JAIVFS010000133.1 GCF_020829645.1 Nostoc mirabile CHAB5784
CTGTTGTAAGGTTGCTGTCATGGTTTTATAAGTGCGGTTAGTTGTTTTATAATCAGGCTCGTTTGTCTTTGCCTGTGAATCTACTTTACAATGCTTTACAATTTTTAATCAAGTTTTATTACTTCAGGAAAGCTGATAGAACTTATTAGCTTTACTTATTGAAAGGTAAGGTAGACATAGCCCAGCACCCTTGGGTTCTGTTACCCACGCATACCATTACATATATAGTGAAATTCTTTTACAAACTTTAAAAGCAAAGGCGATGTCTACGACGGGCTGCGCCTACGCTCTTTAGTTCTCTTAAGATAATTCATGCACACAGGACTTACGCGTCTATCAATTGTTACAAAAAAGCTTGGTTACGCGAGTGACCAAGCTTTTAGCTATCTCAATCAATCAAGGGAGGTAGAGCCGTTTGATCACAACCCATTAGTTAGCAGGTTGTTCCAAATTAACCTTGACAAATTTGTTCTTTTCTTGCTCAGTTTTAGGCAGTGTCAGATTCAAGATTCCGTCTTTATAATCTGCCGTAACGTTAGTATTTTGAATCCGAGCAGATAGGGGAATTACGCGTTGAAATTTACCGTAATGAAACTCGCTTCTGGTAACGCCTTTCTCTTCAGTTTTAGTTTCAGACTTCCGCTCACCGCTTACGTAAACAGCGTTTTCTGTAACTTGCACATCCAGGTCTTTAGCTTCTATTCCTGGCAGTTCTAGCAACAGAAGAATAGCATTTTCAGTTTCTTGTATTTCAGCAGCAGGAACTTTGCTCAAGCCTCCGTCCAAGAATGCAGATGGTACTCTGGTGTCTTCAAATATATTATTGAGTTGACGTTGTAAAATGTCAATTTCTCTCCAAGGGTTCCAACGAACTAGTGTCATAACTCTTCCTCGCATAAATTAGCTTTTGTTTAATCAGCTTTGGACTTCAATTGGTGCTTACATATTTATATTATTTAGAGTTAAACCTACTGTGAATTCGGTTATTAACACCAAATAATTGATGATTACCGTCCCAAATTAGATATGAAAAAAGTTAGGGTTTACCCTAATTTTTCTGTTCGGTAAATCCGAATATAAAAATAGATTCAATCATATAGGTATAGTACAGAAATGCGATGCCTGGATTGGGCTACCCCTACAACTGAGTAACAGCGCTGCATAAATTTTTAGATTGCCTCAGTTAAATATATATCTGTTCAAGTTTGTCCTGAACTTTGCTGTCGATTCATATTTTTAGTTCTTGCGCTCAATTAGCTCACCCGAATGGGTGAGGAATAAACCAACCGCTCAGGTGATCTAAGTGCAGGAAGTTGAGACTGATAAAAAATAAGACTCTATTACTCAAGAACACTAATTGCACTTTACTCTAACTAAGGATAACCCTATGAAATTCTCCACCTTGATTGATTCTGTACTCATTGTTGCTTCTATTGCTTTATTACCTGGAATCGGTGGTGCTCAAATAGCTACTAACAATAGTGACAAATTTATAGCTATTAACTCTAACAATTTATTCACTGATTCTACGAACGTCAGCTACCTCAAACCCTTTGATGCTGCATTTCTAGCTTATCAAGGTAATCTGAAAGCACAGGGTATTCCTAGTGGTAGTGCTTTGGTTTTTCAATACCAAACAGGAAGCCTGACTGCACTAGATGTGGTTAAGGCTGCTGTCAACGCTAAAAAGTTACCAGCACAAGCTTTGAATGATACAGGTTATTTAAATGCCGTGGGGTGGCAGCTGACATCATTCAGCAACACTAATAATTTATCTTACTAAGTACAGCGTTGCAGAGGTTCGTAACGGATTTATAAAATGCTTTACTCTCATCTCGTTGCTTTGATAAGAAAATACTTCACAAACAAGGAAAAGCTGCCGTCTTCCCCTAATCACCATCCCATTACCAAAAATTACTTTAACCCCTTCAACCTTGGAGGGGTTTTTAGTTGGTACTACGCTTGCTGCTTGCTCTAGCGTCGCACCTTTTGATATTTAACGCGATCGCCCCATACACAGTAGCTTCGCGCAGTACATTTGAAGCCTAGCGTTTACTTCTGGAATGCTTGTATAGCAATAGTTTTATCACGAACCATTAGATTACCCTGTGCGTAGGCGTAGCCCGTTGAAAACATCGCTTCCACAGTCGCATACCATGTCACACGCCTGGAAAAAATGGTCGGGTAATAAATTATTTACTGTTCTATCAAATTAACGTTGTTAAGTTACTCAGCAGGTGTAGTTTTCACCTCCAGGCTGTGTTATAGGAATCATATTTGATTTCTGAAAAAATCTCGGTAGTCTTGTAATGGACTGTCTAGGCTTTAATGATTGCAAAAAAATTGTAGGTTGGGTGGAGGCTTTGCGTAACCCAACATCCTGATATATGTTGGGTTGCGCTCCGCTCCACCCAACCTACGTCTAATGCACTATTTTGCGTAGACAGTCCACTACGTGCATTTCAAAAATCAAATACTAGTCCTATAGATATTGTGACGCGATAACAGGAGTATAGATACGTTGCTAAAGCTTTCTCCAGAATCTCCTCTATTTATTGTATTAATTATTATTAGTTTTCTAGTAGTAACTTTGTCAACTTGGTTATCATCTAAACCATTCGTTTTAAAACCATTTGGGCTTAATGATATTATCCAGCTACTTACCTTACAATTATTTATTTCTTTGCTATTAGAGCGTTCTTTAGAAGTTTTTATAACTACTTGGCGGGGCCCATTCGTTGAACAATTAGATATTAGTATTCAGCAAAAAAAGGCTCTACTGTCGGAAAAGATAAGACTTATGGAAGTACAACAGAACCAATTCTCTTCTTTAGAATCTAATCAAATCAGTGGACTCCCACCTGAAGGAATGAGTTTAGAGCAGCAAATCATCCAAAACTTTACACAAAACCAACAAGAACCGTTAAAAATATTCAACCCACAAATTGATGATATAAATGAAAAAGAGCGCCAAAAAACAGCATATAAATCTGATACACGAATAATTGCTCTATGGACATCCCTTTTATTCGGTCTTTTAATGAGTGCAATAGGTATTCGTTCAATCGAGCCACTTGTAGTTATTGATTTAGATAATCCAATACAAGTAGTTATTTTCCGTTGTTTAGATGCATTGCTGACAGGAGGTTTAATTGCAGGAGGTAGCGAGGGAATTCATAAGCTGATAAAAGTTTTTATCGACTTTATGGAAGCTACATCTAAACAAATAAAAAATCAGGGATCATCTTGATTAAATAAAACATTTTTTCTACCAAATATTGCAACTAGCATGAAAATTAAAGTAATCTCTATTCTAAATAGATAGTGTCATCTTCCCATAGATAATATTTAATATCTACAAAACCTTTGTTTAAATTGCTTAATAAATCTGCTTCCGATAAAACTCTAACTCCTTCATTTTCCAACTTATTTTTTTGTTGGTTCACATAATTTATTAAATGACCTTTAGAGTCTAATATTCTATGTACTGGATAATCCGCAGCCGAGGTTTTTTTCAGGTATGTAGGAATAGCTCTTAGATAGCTATTATCTACTCCCATACCTTTGATTATTTGTTGATATGTAACTATTTTCCCACTTGGGATTTTGATGATAAAATTTAGGAATCGTTGATATGGATTTTCAGATAATGCTAGAAATTTATTAGCTTGAACCTGAAAATTACTACCAACCTGGATTTTACCTGATTTAATAACTACTCCTAAAATTCCTCTTTTACCTTGGATGCTCTTTAATGATTCTACCAAGTGGACTATTCGTTTACACGGTTCGCAGTGAAAAGTTAGACGAATTGCCGCACCACTTTCAAAGTTTAGCAGAGAACCAGGGATAAAATTATCAAATTCTATACCTGTAACCACAATATTTTCTCGCAATTCTCCTGGTTTAATTGATAAGTCTAAAATATCTTCATACCTAACAATTAAAACTTGTCTAGGGCTTATAGGATCAGCATTAATATCTCCTTCTATACCATGACCTAGTTTTAAATTTAATGTTTTAAGCTCTACCATCGCAGAACCTGGTTTTACCTTGGTGAAAAGATGCGTTATTAAGAGAGCCATATTCATTGGGTGGCGCGATCAATTTTAAATAGAGGAGGTGACTTTAGCTAGATTGAAAAACAATTTATTTGCAACATCAATCACTTGATAAACTTTACCCAGCTTTAATCCTAATGGGAGAGAAACTAAAGTACGGATTTCTCTCGCAGTAGAGTATTGCAGTTGCCAAGCTCCTTCTAGCAACGACGTAGCGTAGAGAAGAGGATTGGGATTGAAACTCTCTAGTTCCGTCGTCAATTGTTCAATTTCTTCAGCTAAGGTTTTATCTAGCTGCAAATCAGTAATAGGAGAGCCATCGCTCTTGGTTTGAATCTTCTCAAACGTGGTTTGTAATTTTTCCTTAATTAAAAGTTGATTGTTCAATGGTTGAAGATTTTCCTTTACATATCCTATTGGTTTAATTCAACTCTTATGTGGGAAGTGCATAAAAGTTGAATTATCTAGATGAGATTAGTCAATGAGTTGTGGGGTAGGAATTTGCGTATCAATATCTGCTTGAGAGAAATTGGGGAGTAACCAACTGCTCTCACCCGCCTTGAATACTTTGGCAGGTTCAACATTTAATTCAATTGCACCAGTGAGTGGATTGGTTCTTGCAATAGACTGTGTACCATCCACAAACTTGACGGCGATTGCTTGGGCTAGTTGTTGTGGTTGAGCGTTCGGGCCTAGAACCACTTGAGAACCTGCGGGTAAGTAAATGCCATCGCAATCCCAATCATCATCTGTGATTGTTCCTGCGCCCAAAAAGTAGAGTTGGGTTGGAGATTTTTTTGGTTTATTGGCATAGACAGCCAACGTCTTTCCTGTTTCATTGCGGCACTGCGCGCGCTTTCTAGCTGTTTCTATGACATTTTTCTGAAGTTGCAATTGTGCCAGTCGCTGCTGGAATTGCTCAGGTGTATAACCAGCTTGCTCAGGTGTATCCTTTATAGTTAGAAGTTGATTGAGCGCCTGAGTTACCTCAGCATAGTCAGCCCCCTTAGTAAAATCCTTGCCCGCCCAAGAGGGTTGAGCAATTACCAGGTTTACCATCAACACCAGAGCGACAAGAACAATTTTGAGAAACTGCATATTTTTCTGCTTTTTTTGAAATTAGTGTTCAGTGCTACTGAAACTTTACCAGATTTCAAAACCGGAGAACCCCAAAGAGCCAAAGCTGTGCTTTGTCTCCCTGCCCCTAATCCCCAGAGGGGGCGCCGAGTTCCCCGCAAGCAGGAGGGGTTGGGGGTGGGGTTCTTTTATTTTGGTAGGACTTACGCAAAAGTACACGCCGTAGGGGCAATACCCTGCGGGAAGCCCTCCGGGTTCGGGGGTGACGCTCCTAACGTCGCTAACGCTGCGCTAACGCAAGACGCTCGTTGCGCTAAAGCGTCTCCCCTTGGGAGAAGACTCGCTAACGCTGCGCTAACGACCGGAACCGCCAGACGCTCGCGGACTCGCTAACGCTACGCTATCGCTTTTAGCGTCTCCCCTTGGGAGAAGACTGCGACCCCCTCACCGCTTTGCGTCTAGATGAATTGCCCCTACGTGAAAATAAGGGTTTCGGCTATTGTTTGCGTAAGTCCTGTTTGGGTAATTTGGCGGACATGATATAATTTTTAATTCGTAATAGCCTAAAAGCTGGTAACAGTTAACTAGTAACTGATAGCTGATGTCAAACTTTTAACTGAGTTACCGCGATATTGCCGGAAAAACATACATCTACATCGCTACCAGGAGTGCGATCGCGTTTGCCATATTCGCCTACATAATAAAAATTATCGCCTTCAATTCGATAGTTTACTGGCATTGGTCTGGTACAGGGTTGGCAAAACACCATATTAGGATCTGGTTCTCCTGGTTGCAGATGCGGCAAGTTCACATTCCAAAAGCTTCCTGGTTCTAGGGGACGCTGGAGTAAGTCCGCTAAAACTTCAACTGTGAATTTGGCGGCCAGATCCCAATCAAAATTCTGCCTGGCTTTGCGATATTGAGAAATGGCAATTCCAGGAATACCGTGCATTGCGGCTTCCCGCACCGCAGCCACTGTGCCAGAAATGTAGGCATCGACTCCCAAGTTGCCCCCAGCGTTGATACCTGAAACCACAAATTTGACATCTGCGGGAATTTGTGTTAATGCAATTCTCACACAATCGGCGGGAGTGCCTGCGATCGCATATTCAGTCTCAGAGCGTCGCTGGAGGTTGATGGCACGAGTGGTGGTAACTTGATGTCCACAGCCAGACTGATGATCAGCAGGAGCAGCGATAATAGCATTTTTGCCGTTTACAGCTTTGAGCAGCGCTCGAATACCAGGGGCATCAATGCCGTCGTCGTTAGTTAAAATTATGGTCATGTATATATATTATATTGATATAAATTTAGCTAAAATATCCAAAAAATGCAGATATCAACCCATCAATAGGTACAGCAGGAAAAGCTACTTGCAGATTTGAAAAAATATGCTTAATTCTGCCAAAAATATTGATCATACGATATCATTTTTAGATGGTTTGCAAATTCCGCCCTAAATTTTTGGGTTAATTCCCAAAATGGGCGGTATTTTTTGTCAATTTAATCCTTGCAACCGCCCTCAGAACAAGTTTGTGCAATCAAAAAATCCCGTAAAATATATATCTGCTGCCAGTAGCAGAAACTTGATACTGGAGAAAACCGGGAACTAGGTGATTTTTGCAGTAGTTCTGTAGTATTTTTGGTGCAAGTCTGTCTTAGGGATCACACGATGAAACAGCTCCTCAAACAAGTATTTAACAGTCAAAAACACCTCATCCGGCTAATTCTCCCTTTGGTGACGGTTATTTTAGCAACCTCGCTGTTTGCCACACCTGCTTTTGCCACAGGTGTGAATCAAATACCCAACCTCACAGCAGGGAATAACACCTGGGTTTTAGATCAAGGTGAAGTTATCAGCCGTCTGAATGAAGGTAAAATTAACAGCGCTTTCGAGGATTTGGCAAAGCAAACAGGTAAGGAAGTTAGAATTGTTACTGTTCGCCGCCTCGATTACGGTGAAACACCGGAAAGCTTCACCAAAGAACTGTTTGAAAAATGGTTTCCCACAAAAGAAGCCCAAGCTAATGAAACCTTATTGGTTATTGATACGGTTACTAATGGTACTGCCATTATTACAGGGGATCAAGTCAAGCCAATGCTTACTGACTCTATTGCCGAGAGTATAGCTACTGAAACAGTAAGTGTGCCATTACGCAATGGTAACAAATACAATCAGGCATTTCTAGATGCAAGCGATCGCCTTGTCGCTGTCCTCTCTGGCAAAACCGATCCAGGGCCACCCCAAATAAGTGACAATGTACAGGTAGAAGGAACCTTCAAGAAAGCAGGCGAAACTGACCAAGGTAACGCTACTGCTTGGGTAGTAGGATTGTTAATTGCCGCCACCGTTATCCCAATGGCGACTTACTATATCTATCAGATAAATCAGCCATCATCTGATGGGTAATGGGAGAATTCAGAGTGGAGTTAGGAGTTATGAATTTCTAACTCTTAACTTCTAACTCCTAACTTTTAACTTAATCTTGAACATACTCTTGCTCTATAACTAAAGCCACCTCAGCCCGAACAAATTCTCGACCCAAATAAGCTGCATGATTTAATTGAGTTATAGGAGAGGGCTGAGTTTCCTCAAAGATTTTCACGCAAAGTTCTTTAGCCGTCCTCCCACTAAAAACCGTCGTGTGAGTTCGTTCTACCTTATCTCGCGCCGGAATTACTTTTCCCGTTTCTGGATCGACAGCTAAACCACGCTCATCAATGACATTTGTAAAATGCTTGGCATATATTAACCCTGCATCTCGATCCAAGTAAATAATGAAATATCCACCGGGATCAAGATCAATATGACGCTGGGAAAGTTTATCATCAATTGCGGCTAAATTTTCAACTATTAAATCCATAAGTACTATAAAAAGGAAATTTCTTTCTTGAGGGTTTTTACACTCTATATCAAGTGTAATTCCTATCTTGCTTAGTCTTCTTGATATCTTTCAGATATTTTTGTGGTAAAAATCCTGCACGTGCTGCTGGTGAAAATCCAGCAATTGTTTTCATGACTACATTTGATGTACGTAAAATTAGTAGAAAAACAATTGCTGAAGCTACTAGCAGAGATATAGGAGTTTGGCATTCCATAGCCTGCGAAGTGGCTCCACTATCTGGTAATCTTCAGCTTGGCCAACCAGCATTAATAAATCCAGGTATTTATTTCAGGAATTTAAGATTCCCAAGAGGCTACGGTGGCCCAGGAACCCCTGGAAGAATTTAGGAGAATTTTAAACGATGTTGATATATTTTGTCAGAGACGAAGGTATTTCTCTAGAACAGCATAGAGGAGTAGAAACAATTGATGCGAATATTCTGTTTCTCCTTGTTCGATCATCTGTTGAACCAGTGGCCCAAGCGTTTAGCGCCTTAAAGCAGATGAATGTCTGGGTACACAATGTCTATGACCGGGCGCGAGTTTGATGTAAAAGGTCAGCATCAAGAGGCTCTTGTTGAATACACGCAAGCAATTAAGCTTGATCCTAATTACGTTGAGGCTTATTTTTATCGGGGTAATGCTCTAGCTTTAGAAGGGCAACCACAAAAGGGGATTGAGGATTTACAGAAAGCTGCTGCGATTTTAGAATCTAGAGGACAATTAGAATGGGCAGCGGCAATGCGCCAACAAGAAGAAATTATTCAAGAAGGCATTCAAGACGGTGAATTTTGACGAATGGTAGCAGAAATACCGTCTCGATCGCAACAGTTTAATTTCACAATTTTGAAAATAAGGAAAATTTGCATCTGTTTGCCGAGTAAAGCTTAATCATTCGGCAAACTTTGCTACGAAAGTAGTTCCTTTTCCTCAAGCATTTTTCTCACTAAATGGCAACTCTGCATTAATTGCCTCAATCTGCTGCTGTTCGAGTTGATTCACTTCCTTAATATAGGGACGTAAAATTTGTCCTAAACGATTATTGTAAAAGCGGTGCAAACTGTGATTGGGCATAGCAGGGAAACCGCGCCGTTTTTTGTGTCGCCCGCCCGCGCCCGGGTCAAAAATTTGAATGCCGTTAGCGATCGCCCACTCAATCGGCGCATAATAGCAAGCATCAAAATGTAAGCAATCTATTTCTTGAAAACTCCCCCAATAGCGTCCATAGAGTTTGTCACTTTTAAATAAACAAAAGGACATTCCTAAAGGATGAGAGTTATCTTGCTCGCTATATGCAGCAACAAACAAGACTCGATGGCGATAATCGGCGTGTAGCTGCTCAAAAAAGCGTTGTGTGAGATACTTGCTACCCCACCAGCCAAACTTATCACAGGTGTCAGCATAGAACTGGTACATCAAGGGAAATGCAGAGTAGGGAATTTCATCACCAGTTAGAGGTTGCAATCGTAAACCGGCTTTTTCCACAGCTTTGCGTTCCCGCTTGATATTGCGGCGCTGATTGGCGTTGAAAACTTTCAAGTAGTCATCAAAAGTTTTAAAACCAGCATTTTCCCAGACGTAGCTGTGGTGCAGCCAAGTTGTAAAACCATGCCGTTCCAGCATCGGACGCCATTGGGGATCAACATAGAGAAAATGACACCCAGAAATTCGATTTTTGGAGCAGAAAATGTCAATTTCATGCACCATCATCGCGGTGATTTCGTCTTCATCTTCTCCTGGGGCAATTAAAAACCGATAACCTTCGGCTGGGGTAAATGGTGTCATTCCCAGCAATTTTGGGTAATATTGGACTCCGATGCGATCGGCTAACTCTGCCCATTGGTGATCGAAAACAAATTCACCAGAACTATGTCCTTTAAGATAAAGTGGCGCAGCAGCAATCAGCGTTCTATCTCGCCACAATGTCAAGTGATTTGGCAACCAACCAGCTTTAGCCGTAGCACTATGGGAGGTTTCAAGATTGTTCAGCCACTCCCATTCTAAAAACGGCGTTTTGAGTAGCATTGCCAAAGCATTCCAGGCATTTTGGGGTACTTCAGCAATTTTGTTCGTCCAAACGACAGAATAGCGAGGCTTAAGTTGTTCCACCATCTTAGAAAGTAGGGAGTAGGGAGTGGGGAGTGGGGAGTGGGGGGAAGAGGAGCAGGGGGAGTAGGGGAGGCAGGAAAATTCCTCTCCTCTGCACCCTTTTCCCTGCTCCTCTGCTTCTTTTCAATGCCCAATCCCCAATAACTTTACTTAGCGTAATCTAAGAAAGCTGGTCGTTGCAGGCGATAGTGCAAAAACACTTCTTGCTCAACTGTATGAGCTTCTAGAAGTTGCAGCTTGGGAGCTATATCGGGTAAAAATCCTTTCCCATCTACGGGTGTGGGTGCAGTATTACCACCTAAAATCAACGGGCAGACAGTCAGCCATAATTCATCAATTAAATCTAATCCCAGCAAGGAAGCGATTAATTCACCTCCACCTAAAATCGCCAAGCGTGTTATATGTAGAGTGGCTAGATGCTTTAAAGCTGCGGAAATGTCTATTTCTCGCGTTGGTGTTTCAAAAACCAGAATTTGCTCAAATTCTGGAGGGCATTCCTGCGTTCTGGTTTCCAGAACTGAGGGAAGCGTTCTTAAACGCCCTTTCCATGAAACTGCTCCCGCTGTTGTTGTGAGTAGCCAGCGTCTTACTGATTGCTTAAAAAATTTAATTTCCGGATTGAGGTTTGCAGAGTGTGTACTCACTATATGAACTGGCTGCGGAGGCTTCCCTTCTTGCACCCGAAGTTGCACTAGAGCTGGATCTGATATAGTAAGTGTTGTGCCGTAGGCCCGGAGAGTGCCAGCACCGAATAAAACCGCATCAGAGGCAGCGATTTGTTTTTCTAAGTGTGCTTTATCCATCCTTGAGCCAAACCGAGCAGGCGATCGCCTAAAATCTGCTATTTTCCCATCTGCACTCATTGCTAAAACAACTGTAGTGTGAGGACGATGTTGCAACATTTAAATTTATTTGATAGTTTGAATATTTTCTTTGCTAGTGTGTAGATTCTCAAAAAAAATCCATGCCTGGAAGCTACTGTTTTACAACTTCACCACTCTATTTATATGCAACACAAACCCCTTTTACATCTAGCATATATGAGTTTTGGTATACCACGTTTCTTTTTGAATTATAGCAATTTGTTAACTTTAAACATTGAAAATAAAATTCTGATAATTTAATAAAATGTCTCATCTAGCTCATCTAATTACATATCTTTGCTGTTGTGGTTTGCAGATGCAAAGTGAGACACTCGATGACTAATCACCGCCAATCTTCCTTTCGTCGAATTTTAGTAACGAAAATACTGCTTCTGTTCGTTCCAGTTTTACTTATAGGCGAGATTGTTGCCTTGAATAAGGCACGTTCTAGCATATTGGGAACTGCACGTCAAAATTTAACACAAAGCGCTATCACTAAAGGTGAAAGAATTGGAGATGCGATCGCTATCTTAAGAACTACTTTACTGAGTGTAAGTAAAACGACGGTTATTCCGTCAGATTCGCCTATACAAGAGCAAGAAATTCTTACGCAGTTAAGGCAACAACTTCCAGCCAGTATTG
Organism: Nostoc mirabile CHAB5784; assembly: GCF_020829645.1. Classification (GTDB taxonomy): domain Bacteria; phylum Cyanobacteriota; class Cyanobacteriia; order Cyanobacteriales; family Nostocaceae; genus Nostoc; species Nostoc mirabile. The sequence goes on from NZ_JAIVFS010000133.1 coordinate 11,637, forward strand.
AATGCATCCAATTAACGAATCTGCTAAAGCAGAAAATAATTGCTAGTAGCTGTGGGGATCAAGCAATTGGAGAATTGACGTTACCTTTATCAAGCGACGGAATTGATGTCAAAGCAATCTTTCCGCTAAAGGCAGGAACGACTGGAAAAAGAAACACACAAAATCAATTGCAAGTAGTGTTATCTGCACCAGTCTCCGATAGCCGAAAAAATTTGGTTTACAGCTTAAGTATTCAGTCTGCATTGTACCAACAAATCAAAAATCCGCCGGGATCGCTCACAGGCGCTATGGTGGTGATTGCTGAAGATGGCACAATTTTGGCACACCCATTCACAGACTGGGTGGGAACTAATATTAATCAGCATCCAAATTCTTCCAAACTCAAGAGCATAATTAAAAATGCAATTGCGGGGCAAAACAATTCGATAAACTTGTCTTTTACACAGGGGCACGAATTAATAGCTGGCTATACGGCTATTGCAAATCCACTCACCCAACAGCAGCAGCAAAAATGGATAGTCTTAGCTGTTACTAGTGTCGAAAATGCGCTTTTTGGTTTAGAAGAAATTAAACTAATTCTCATCGTTTTGACAGTTGGTTTAATTGGTGCAAGTTTGTTAGCATCTTTATATCTAGCTCCTTACTTGGCACGTCCTGTAGAAGAATTGCGCGACTACGCTCTCAATATTCACTCTCACCACGCCGCACAACCAGTTCCGCACAATTTTCAAATCCGGGAATTCAATCAACTGGCCCAAGCACTAGACCAAATGGTAGAACGGCTCAAAGCTGGGGCAGAAGAATTAGAAATAGCTTGGAAAGAAGCAAAAAGCGCTAACCAGATTAAAAGCCAGTTTTTGGCTACGACTTCCCATGAATTGAGAAACCCATTACATACTATTATTAACTGTATTCGCCTGGTTGAAGATGGCTTATGTGATAGCCGCGAAGAAGAAATGGAGTTTCTCAAACGTGCTGATGAAACAACGATTCATTTGCTAAGTATTATTAATGATTTACTCGACATTTCTAAAATCGAAGCAGGTAAGCTTTCTGTAGTCACCACACCTCTTGATCTCCGGCAAATATTGTTAGAGGTAATTAATTTACAATCAGTTAATGTTCAACAAAAAGGCTTGCAATTGAAATGCGAGTTAGAACCTCAAGCAATACCCATTAAGGCAGACGCAGCAAAACTGAAGCAAGTGCTGATTAATGTTATCGGCAACGCCACTAAGTTCACGGACACAGGAAGCATCACCATTGCTACAGAAATTCAACATAGTAATGGTAAATCTCAGGTGGTGGTAATAGTTAAAGATACAGGTATAGGAATTGATCCCACTCAACAGCACAAACTATTTCGCCCCTTTGTGATGGTGAATGGCACAACCAGCCGCCAGTTTGAAGGTACTGGACTAGGACTAGCAATTTCACGAAACTTAATCGAACTCATGGGAGGCAGCATTACTATTGAGAGCGCGGGACTTCATCAAGGTACGACGCTGAAAATTACCTTACCTTTGATTGATATCTCGCTATTACCTGTTCCCAAGAAAGAAGAAAATGTAGGGGATCTTGGATTTTCCTCTGTGAATGATGCGGCAAAAACCATAAACTGCGTAGGTTGGGTGGAGGAACGAAACCCAACATTTTCGCGGGTTTGTTGGGTAACACTTAAGTTCCACCCAACCTACGATTATCCTTAACCCAAGCGTATTGCCTCAACACGATGTTGAAGTACCTCAACACGATGTTGAAGTACCTCAACACGACTTTGAAGTACCTCAACACGACTTTGAAGTACCTCAACACGACTTTGAAGTACCTCAACACGACTTTGAAGTACCTCAAAACGACTTTGAAGTACCTCAAAACGACTTTGAAGTACCTCAAAACGACTTTGAAGTACCTCAACACGATGTTGAAGTACCTCAACACGACTTTCAAGTACTTCAACACGACTTCGAGGTATCTGTTGCTTATATAGCAATACGCTTGGCTTAACCCAACCTACAATTTTTCACAAAGCCAAGCGTATTGGTCGCTCAACCTGACTTTTCACGGGATGTGGAAAAGGGGATAGACTTTTGCAAGAGGTCTAATGATCCTTGAGGGCATCGCACTTTGGCAATAGCCACCATATTCTCTGCATAGTCCAATCCTGTTACTATGGCCTCCCGCTTTAGTGCTGCGGCACTCAGCCACCCAGTCCCGCAAGCGACATCCAGCAATCTCAAACCACACTTTGCTCCTACGGCATCCAATATGGCTTCATTCACCTGAGAAGTTACAGCAGCGAGCGCTTGATCATATTTTTGGGCCACAATAGAGAATCTCTCACGCTCAAACTGCTTGAATGCATCGTAAACAATGGTCGGGTCATCTGTCATTTGTTACTTTTGCTCCAAATCATTCAGAAAAACAGGTTGGCCGCCTTGCTTAAAAGATACTGTTAAAGCAGCAAGAATTTCTACTAACTCAGCGCCTACCCAGCCAGACGAAACCTCTGAGGGAGTATTGTTGAGAACAGAGACAACAAAGCAGGAGCAAACTCGCCCCAATGGTTCCCCTGGCTCTAATTCCAGCACCACCTGCTTTTGATTCACAGGAATAAATTGATTCCCCTGCTGTTCAAACTCACCATGTAGTAGGGTGAGAGGTGATGATTGCGACATTTCATCAAAAATCAAACTACCAAGGCTGCCCACAATCCCCAGCCGTCGCTGCTTATCAGGATTCAGCCAGCACAAGTGAATATAAGCTTCAAAGTTATCTGGGTATGTCAGTGTTAGCCATACTAAGTCAGCCAAACCTTGAGATGGGGAGTGGGAAGAGACGCGATTAATCGCGTCTGTACTGGGGAGTGGTGAGTGGGTCAGTTCCCTACTCCCCTCCCCCTGTAGCCACACCGTACCCGTTGCCTGTACTTTCACAGGGGTCTGTCCCAGCCAAGCGTTAAAGATAGCAATATCGTGAATAGCTAAGTCCCACAGTGCATCAACATCTTGCCGGACAGGCCCCAAATGGGTGCGCGTCGCGTAGCCATAGCGTAAATCACCTAATTTACCTGTCTGTACTACAGTTTTCCCTCGCTCAACTGCTGGGTGAAATAAATAAGTATGGTCAACCATCAGTATTAAATGATGCCGCTGTGCAAAATGGCAAAGTTCCCGACATTCTGCTGGGTTGAGAGTTAGGGGTTTTTCAGCTAAAACATGGTATCCCTGTTGGAGAGCATCTTTAATTAAAGCATAGTGGGTGGTAGCTGGAGTTGCGATCGCCACCCCTGTCAACCCTGGAACTTTCTTTAGATCCTCCCACTGGGTTGTTAATACTACACAATCGTCTAAATCAAACTGCTGTTTTATCGCCGTTAATCGTTCTGGATGGGGGTCTACTACAGCAACTACATCTACTTGGGGATGTGCTAAGAAATTCCGCAGCAAATGCACTCCCCAACGCCCAACTCCGATGACAGCAATTTTAATTTGGTTTGTCATTAGTTATTAGTCATTAGTCATTAGTCATTAGTCATTAGTATGCAAGGGACTTGGGACAAATGACCACTGACAACCAACTGAGTTATCAGTTTATCAGTACTATTTTTGGTTTAGGGTATTTGCGGGTTAGGAATTGCTAAAAAGGCTACTTTAGCTGCGGCTTGTTCAGCAGTTTTGATCGAGCGCCCCTTACCAACTCCTAGCTTGTTTCCGTGCAACCACACTTCAGCTACGAAACGTTCTTGATTGCGGTGCGGTTGAGTGACTTCCACAACCCGATACTCTGGTAAAACTTTAAATTGTGCCTGAGTCCATTCTTGGAGAGCAGCTTTGTAATTAAGTCTGGCAGGATCGAGGCGAATTTCTGTCGTTAGCTCTTGGAAGTGGGGATCTAGCCAAGAGCGGATCAGTTCCAGATTTTGAGTACTTAGGTAAAGCGCACCCAGAACTGCTTCAAAAGCATCTGCCAGTCGTGACTCTTGACCAACTTTATCGGCGGTAGCACTACCAGCGACTAGTAAGTATAACTCTAAACCATAAACTCTGGCCAATTGGGCGAGGATGCGATCGCTCACCAACACCGAACGAATTGCCGCAAAATCCCCTACTGGACAATCAGGATAATTTTCCCATAACACAACAGCCGACACCAGGCGCACCACTGCATCGCCAACAAACTCTAGTTGTTCATAATTTGCCGAATCAGAGACAGTAGGATGAGTTAGCGCTAAATCCAGCAATTCCCACTTTATAGGTGCTTCTAGCGACAAACCTAATTTTTGGACTAAACTTTCGAGTTGCCGTTGACGGCGTGGATAGGCAAGGGGCATTACATGACAAGGGGAAGGGGGAAGGGGGCAGGGGAGCAGGGGGAAGGGGGCAGGGGGAGGCAACTAGCTATCTATTCTTATATCTTTAAAGTTCTTGGACTATTACTTTAACAACTTTTCGCTACTTCTCTCTATCTAGCTTCTCTTGAATAGCTTGACGGCAAAACTCAGGAGGGTCGTCTTTAGCTTTTACCTCTTCCTTCATTTCCTTGGTGACACGCAAATGTAGATATTCAGTTAGTGGTCGCTCTCTATCTGTAGTGAATGGCTTTAAGTTATCTGGATTACCTTTATTTTTAGACATTGTATAGAAATACAAATAAACTTATTTTCCACATGTATATCAGTGGATAATGTTAAATCGGTGGGCATCTTAGCCTGAGAAACTTGTTGCCCACCGATTCCCACTTTTACAAGAGGTAACTCTATTTTATGTTCACACGCACAGAATTAGAAGTTGTGCGATTCGTTGCTTAGTGAATCTCGGCATCCAGTCCGTAAATAACTAAGCCAACCTCAACTCAATCATGGGGAACAGGTTGAACTCTCGGTCAGATGCAGGTGCAAGTCCTGCCAATCAGACTCAGATTTGACTCCTTACCTGCCCACACTGACTAGACTCGGTTTCTGGAGGGTGAAGCTGGGGACAGGGCGCGTGCGATTCGTTCTAACCCTAAATGGCTATGAGCCTATTAAGGTTAGGTCTTAGGTTTCCTAAGATAACTCTCATTCGATGTCAGTGAGGCGTTGATTGCCAAGTCTGACCCACCAAA
>NZ_JAIVFS010000134.1 GCF_020829645.1 Nostoc mirabile CHAB5784
TAAGAGTAGTAACTTCTGCCTTCACGTTTCGGTGTTTCGCGCAGTCTGTAGCAGCTTCCGCCTTAAGAGTAGTAACTTCTGCCTTCACGTTTCGGTGTTTCGCGCAGTCTGTAGCAGCTTCTGCCTTCACGTTTCGGTGTTTCGCGCAGTCTGTAGCAGCTTCTGCCTTCACGTTTCGGTGTTTCGCGCAGTCTGTAGCAGCTTCTGGCTTGAGGATAGCTACGAGTATCAGATGGCTGGAGGTATTCGTAAAAGCGATCGCAGTTTGTCTTTCAGCCCAAATAAATATTTGGACTCATCCCACGGCTACAAAAACATCGCTTGTCTTTCCGACAAGCTCGCGCGATCGCTCGTTTTCATAAAAAGCCGTGCAAAAATCAAAGTCATTAGTACCAATGACTAATGACCAAATAATTACTAATTCGTAATTCGTAATTCGTAATTAAAGGTACAGAGCAACTAACTAACATTTTATGGAGACAAATAAATTTATTCCTTATTTCAGAGCAAGCGACTTCAGTCGTGGGGTAATAATTACGAATTACGAATTATAAATTACGAATTATTTTGACTAAATTTAAGCTGCACAAAAAATCGGGGCAGGTTTTGAACCCGCCCCGATCGCTTCTGATATACTGCGCCCAACGGCCGTTGCTACAGGCTTTAAACTATCAACTAAATGCACCATATCTTCTAAAGAAAGTGCTTGACGGGCATCAGAAACAGATTTTTCTGGTTCTGGGTGACATTCAATAATTAATCCATCAGCACCGCAAGCGATCGCAGCCCTAGCCACAGGTGCTACCAACTCCCGTTTACCAACGGCATGGGAAGGATCTACAATCACAGGCAAGTGAGTTATTTGCTTAAGTGCTGCCACTGCTCCTAAATCCAGGACGTTGCGGGTGTAATCATCGAAGCTGCGGATACCTCTTTCGCACAACACCACATCAGGATTACCGTGGCTGAGAATATATTCAGCAGCCATAACAAATTCTTCAATTGTCGCTGCTAACCCACGTTTGAGCAGTATTGGTTTACCAGCTTGTCCCAAAGCTTTGAGCAAGTCGAAGTTTTGCATATTACGGCTACCAACTTGAAGCATATCAGCGTGGGCAGCAACTACTTCAATTTGGGAAATTGACATAACCTCGGTGACAACTGGCATATTGTAATGCGATCGCACCCTTGCCAAAATTTCCAATCCTGACTCACCCATACCCTGGAAAGCGTAGGGAGATGTGCGGGGTTTGTAGACACCGCCACGCAACCCCTGCACGGATGCAGTAGATAGCTTTTGGGCGACTATCTCCATTTGTTCTAAACTTTCAACAGTGCAGGGGCCGCCGATAATTACCAGTTCTTTGCCCCCGAAAGCGACTTTTTCTGAAATTTTAACGATTGTCTGGTGGTTCGGATGAGATTGTGCGGCAAGTTTGGCGTTAATCATGGTTTCGTTCTCCTAAAAATTGAGTATTGGGCACTATTTGCGGATAATAAAAAAGCCCGAAACCTTTGAAGAGTTCCGGGCGCGTTCTGATTCATTGGCATGACGCTATTTACCCGGAACTTAGTCTGGGCCAAAAGTAAAAGCCATAAAACCAGGTACTGAAATAAGTCATGACAATCAAATTCTCCTTAAAACAACAAAAACCGCAGAGTTCGCTCTGCGGTTCACCGGGCGGTTTCCGTTAGGAAACTCGATTCACTCCCGGTGAACCACCCTAAACCAAAAATATAAGTAGAAATTTGTGTTAAGCATTTGCGGGGCTTTTGCTGGAAAACTGAATAAATATGCCTATTTAAAGTAACATTAACAGGAACACTAGGCGGTGTCAAGACCCCCACAAACCATAAAAAAGCGATAGACTCAGTACAAATGTGGGAGTAAAGACTAATAACGCTTTGCAAAATTCAAAATCATGCCCTGTTCTGATTGTGTAGTGAAGTGCTAGTTGCTTGTTTGCGTAGACAAAGAAAGCTGCTTGTCATTAGATATCACCCTAGTTAATAAGTTTACAAATTATTGTTGTGTCATGACTAATGGGTAGTGTACATGAGCAAAAATCAATGGTGAAAAATCTAAAAATTCCGAATCTGGCGATTCTCTAAAGGAATAGAATACAGCCAAATCAAGGTAATCAGAGAGAACTCTAAACGATAGCTTTTGTCTCTGAGAAGTTTAGAGGATGTTTTAAAAGTCCTCTGGTCAGTAGCAAAACGTTGTTAGATCCCCCTAAATCCCCCGATCAATTGGGGGACTTTGATTCCGGTTCCCCCCTTTTTAAGGGGGGTTAGGGGGGATCAACAAGTGCCTAAAATTACAGCCAGCCACTTTTAAAACATCCTCTTAAAAAGCCAGGATTAAGAAGTTAAAATATATAATTCTCCTGACTTGTCACCTCACCTTGCGAAAGCTTATTGCAGACAATTGACGATCGCCATACATTATTCTTACCCAAGTCCTCATTGACCAGATTAACTTTTTAGGATCATTCAGTTTCATTATGCCCAGTTCCAAAATCTTAGCCCAATCTTTCGACTATTATGGAGTTTACCCCTGCCCAGTCTGTCGGATAGGTAAGATTTCTCACATGCCAATGATGGAAGCTATGGCTTGTGACTTTTGCCAAGAAATTTTTACAGTCAACTTAGAACTACAGCAAATCAAGATGCCTTCTAGGCAACCACCCTTAATTTGGCGTTGGAATGGCTTTAGTTGGACAGAAGGCCAGTTGGAAGGTGTGGAATTAGGTTGGGGTTATGGACTAGCAGCAGCAGTTTTTGTAATTCTTCCCACTACTCTAATTGGCATAGTAGCTTACTATTTTCCTGCTAATCTCAAAGAACCCATTACCTGGACGCCATATATTTGGACGATATTAACTTTTTTATCACATTTATCAATTATTGTTTGGATTGTGATTGAAATTTATCAGATTCCAGTTGCAGCATATTTGAGAGCGATCGCTCGATGGAGAAATGGGGAGATGGGGAGATGAGTGGAGCAGGGGAGCTCTTAGCTGGGAGCAGGGGAGGCAGGGGAGGCAGGGGAGGCAGGGGGAGTGAGAGAGAAAAATTAATAACCAATGCCCAATGCCCAATGCCCCATGCCCAATGCCCCATGCCCAATGCCCAATGATCAATAACAAATGATGCAGCGAATAGATTGCTCCATCACTCATAATTAAGTTGATTGTCCACCAAAATATCGTATGAGCGATCTGGAGCACTACTATAGAGTTTTGGAATTAGAGCCTGGGGCAACACTTGAAGAAGTGAACCAGGCTTACAAAGATTTAGTCTTTGTTTGGCATCCCGATCGCATTCCCAAAGACAATCTCCGTTTACAGCAGAAAGCACAAGATAAGCTCAAAGCCATAAATGAAGCTCGTGAAAAGTTGCGTTCTCTAAAAACCAAACATCAAACCACACATCACTCACCGCCACCGCAACCGGAAAAACCATCTCAAACAACCCAGAAACCACACTCACCGCCACCGCAACCGGAAAAACCATCTCAAACAACCCAGAAACCACCAAAGCAAAACTCAGACTTGAGTGGCAAAGACTACAGTCGGGCAAATTTGAGCAATAAAGATTTATCTGGCAGAAATCTGAGTTATGCCAATTTGAGCGGTGCTAATCTCAGCGATACTTTTATGCACAAAGTCAACCTCAGAGGAGCGAATTTATCTGAAGCAAATTTATTTCGGGCGAACCTACTTTTAGCGGATCTCAGGGAGGCGAATTTACGCGCTGCTAATTTGATTGGAGCGGATCTCAGTGGGGCCGACTTGCGAGGAGCCGACTTAACGGGAGCGCGGATTCGCTCTGGTGAGCGCCTTCTGGTTAAACTAGTTGGTACTAACTTAGCAGGGGCAATTATGCCTGATGGTTCAATTTTTCAATAGCTGAGGCTGCGCTATGACACAGAGTGGATGAATTACTCAAATGAATAAGCATTCAAGCATATTGCTTTCTCAATATACTTGAATGCTTGCCCAAAACACCAAAATGAATACGCAGTTTACTGAAATGAGTAATTACCTAACTAGCAACTAGAGTTCTGCACTTCCTCTAGTTGACAACACCTCCACAATCCTCCGCGTGAGTATAGAAGTTGAGCAAGAGATTTACAACTGCTGCAAAATATCAGCTTGACCAGGATTAGGTCCATCAAATGTGTTCAATGGTGTGCAAACAGCTTTTGCCTGTCCCTGGAATGTTAAAGTAGCACCCCCTTGACTAACAATATTACCATCTAATAAGTTAGATACCGGACTGAGAAAACCTAAGACCTTTTCTAAGCCGCTCACTCCAAAATTCTGAGTTCTAGAGACAGCTTGCCACCTAAATTCATTTGCACCAGTCCTATTCGGTGTTCTAGGGGCAAAGGTGAAGAAAATCGTATTTCCACCCGGCTCTGTAACAGTCAGAGTGTTGACATTATCGAACTCAAAACAGGCTTGCTCCGTATCGCCTGTACTCAGTAAAGTAATTGTGACATCGTAGCTTTTACCAGCTACCCCAGCTACCTGTGCTTTTGCCGACGCAGCAAAAATCATCAGTCCTCCAAACAATAAGCTTAATGTAAAGCTGCTGCGTAATAAAGAAGTATGTAATTTTGAAACACTCATCTTTGATCTCCTAAATTTTTGATTCAAATTACAACTTTTCCTTTAAGGGAGCTATCCCAATTCTTCTCGGTTAAGCCTTTTTTGGCATTATTATATATAAGGATATTTCAAGGGTTTTAGCCTAGTTTTTTCCTTAAATGAGCAGTATTAGGTGCTATCCTACTTATTGAGGGTATGAGTAATTTGATTGTAAAATTAGTTACATATCTAATATTATTATTAGATATATAAATATTATGTACTACCAATATCTACTACCTAGTTTGTGTTTTAATATAACTCTAAAATAATTAACCTAACTATATATCTACTACCTAGTACCGCAAGGCGGAAGTCAAAAATCAAAAATCAAAAGTATTAGGGAATAAGCTCTTTAGGGACTTTAAATGGTTGCTCTATTTACGCCGTGGCGTACTAGTTTGGGTTTTAATATAACTCTAAAATAAGCAAGCTGGGGTTTGCTTGCTGAATCTACTGAAATGAGAAAGCAATTTGTAATTTTAATGATCAGCAGTATCCTTCAAGAAGTCGGAAATGTGACCTAGCTTGATCCATCCTTAGAACCTGCCTGTAAAATTGAATATGATACATCAAGGCTTTTAGGCACTGTGAACTTTTTTATTGGTTGTGCTGTTTGGGCATATAAAGGTTGGGCGGGCGAACTCTATCCCCAAGGCACTCGCACTGCCGATTTTCTGCATCTCTACAGTCGTCGCTTCACCACTGTAGAAGGTAACACCACCTTTTATGCCGTGCCTAACCAAGAAACTGTAACCCGTTGGGCTGCCGAAACACCAGCAGGTTTTGAATTTTGTCTAAAATTACCCCGAGATATTACCCATCAAGGATTGTTGAAACCTTATATTCCGGCTGCATTAAAATTTCTGGAAGGGATGCACCCTTTAAGTAAGCGTCTTGGCCCAATATTTGCCCAGTTACCACCCAGTTATGCACCTGCATTGCTTGACGATTTGACCAACTTTCTGGAAGCTTGGCCGCGTACAGAAGCACCCCTAGCGTTAGAAGTTCGGCATCCCGACTGGTTCAGAGAACCCCATGCGAGTAATTTGACGACACTTTTAGAAAAGCTAGGTGTGGGACGGGTATTGTTAGACTCGCGCCCCATTTATACTGGAGATGATGACCCCCAGTTACAATCGGAACGGCGTAAACCCAAATTACCGTTGCAATTGAGTGTGACAGCACCTTTTACTCTGATTCGGTTTATTTCTCATCCAAATTTATCAGTGAATCAGCCGTTTATGGAAGAGTGGGTAAGGCAGATTCAGCACTGGTTGCAAATGGGAGTGCGAATTTATTTCTTTGTCCATTGTCCAATAGAAGCGCGATCGCCCAGCACAGCTCGTCACTTCCAACAGCTATTAGAACAGAGTCATACACCAGTTCCACCCCTACCTTGGAATAACCTTGAGCATCCCCCCAATCAACTCAGTTTATGGTCTTGAAAGGCAGGACGCAAGGAGTAGGGGGAGTAGGCCCACAGAATGAAATTTCTAATTTTTTAACTTTTACAAAATATCTAATGTTTAGTAATTAAAAAAGAGCGATAATTAGTGTTACGATACTTTTTTGTTAAAGCTTGATATTCCTTTTTGCTTGACAAAAGAGGAAATAATCCTCTTTGTGAAATGGCGATGAGGGTTTAGGTGATAGATGAATATATTTAACAGAAAAGTATTGATTTTTAATGTAAATGTGATTTAAGGGAATTTTTTTAGAGCAGTTACAGCAAAGGAGGTTGAAATGAGTCGTCTTCTTTATGAAAATTCAGTCTCTTACAAAGGATATCTCATCATTCCATTTGTTTTTGGGAAGCTTGATAATTACGAGATTTATTCGTATAAATTGCTATCGGAGGTTGGACGCACAAGCCAATTTCATAAAGCAGAAAATCCAGCAAAAATCTATGGAAGTAGCGTTAGTAATATCATTGATATTGCTAAAGAACATATTGATAAAAATTTAGAGTTTGTTAGTCACAGAGATAGTTTTAAGTCGCGCTACATTTACCGAAACAATTTGATAATCATTTTCCAAGAAGGAGACAAATATTTTTATGACCATTATCCACCAGAGTTATTGAATAATATTGCAGCTCCCAAATTATTCAAATCCGAATATGAATGTCTGAGTTGGATTAAGCAAGGGCTTAATGGGCAACATCTGCGGCAAAGAGCTTTTTGAAGAAGTTAGTAGGCAGAAGTTAGGAGTAAAACAAGCTTAATATCTGGTTTTAAGAACTAACTTCTGTACCTAACTAAGTTAAAATATGCTATGGATTTTCCATTTGTGCCAGAAGCAGCACGAGCCGAAGTTATTCGCCCCACGCGTTGGCAATTAAGTATTTATGCTGCTGCGATCGCCATCTCAATCGAGTCTCAATTGCAGTTGGTTAACCTTGGTTATTGCTCTATTGAACTGGGATATTGTAGCTAAATTCCGACAGTTGGTAGTATGAGCGATCGGGGGGCATTGAATATTGCTTTTTGCCACTCCCCCTGCTCCCTCATCCCCCATTCCCTACTCCCCATTCCCTACTCCCTATTCCCTTTGATTTTTATTTGCTCTAGACTCAACCTTAATTACCACTTGAAGAATGATTAAGAAAAACGAGTATAGACAAATATGATAAAAATGCTAGCTGAAAACTTGATTGGAATTGAAGCAAGATTACAAATTAATTGGGTTTGGCTAAATGCCAGCTTACAGTTTGCTAGTTGGGCACTCTTCTCACTTTTACTCGCTGAGGTCTTGAGAGACAGCTACCATGCTTTGTGTCACCAAGTCAATTGGCTTGCTAAATGGCACAACAAGCACCACATGGCTTATCGCCGCGATTTATCGATAGTTTCTCTAAAAGTTTACCAAGAATCCCAACTCTATCACGACATTTTAGAGTCGAGTCTACTGCTGGTGGTATTGGTAGTCATTGCCTTAATTGTCCAGCAAATGGGGTTATGGCTGGGAGTAGCTTATGGTTGCACCTTCTTGTATGGCGCGTCTGTGCGATATTTCCAGGGAAAAATTGATACAGACTACAACCACCTACCCGGCCCTTTAGAGACAATACCATCCATTTGGTGGGTGAATCGGTCTTACCATTGGCGGCATCATTTTGATGATGTCAACGCTTACTACAGTGGTGTCTTTCCTCTAGTGGATAAAATTCTTGGTACAGGACTGTCTTTCAAGGGTAAAACCATCGCTTTAACCGGAGCATCGGGAGCGTTGGGACAAGCATTAGCGGCTGAACTTGTCAAGAATAATGCTAAAGTTGTGGCATTAACCACTAATCCAGAAAAATTAGTAGAGCAAGTTGGGGTGAAGGTGGTTCCCTGGCAGTTGGGCAATGAAGCCAATTTGAGAGATAGTTTAGAGAAAGTAGATATTTTAATTATCAACCACGGAATCAATGTCTACGCCAGCCGCACATCGGAGGCTATCAACTCTTCTTATGAAGTGAATACCTTTTCAGCATTGCGGTTGATGGATATATTTTTGACAACTGTAACAGGGCCACAAGCAAAAGCAACCAAGGAAATCTGGGTAAACACTTCTGAGGCTGAGGTTTCTCCAGCACTGAGTCCGCTTTATGAACTCAGCAAAAGAGCGCTAGGAGATATTGTTACCCTCAAACGTTTGGACGGGGATTGTGTAATTCGCAAGCTAATTCTTGGCCCGTTTAAGAGTCAACTTAATCCTTATGGAGTAATGTCTGCACAGCAAGTTGCTCGTGCGATCTTATTTTTGGCGCGGCGCGACTTCCGAAATATTATTGTGGCAATAAATCCTCTCACCTATCTGCTATTTCCCTTAAAGGAAACTAGTACATGGCTATACTATCGAGTCTTCACCCGAACAGCGAAAATTGAACAGGACTTACGCAAACAATAGCCCAAAAGAATGATTTTCAGGTAGGGGCAATTCATGAATTGCTCCTATAGCGTGTAGTTTTGCGACGCCGAATAGCCCGCCGCAGGCATCGCTCCGACTAAGTGCTGATTATTTAATGTTGAAAAAAGCATACTCTTATGGACTTTTAAAATGTAAAGGCTATTCTATTCTGTTTCATTTACCCTCAAAACTATTTAAAATCTCTTCAGGTAAGGGACTATCAAAATCATCTGGAACAATGAACTCCCCAGCACATAAGCCATAAGGTCTAATTTGTTGAGAAATGGGTGAAACTGGTTTAATTTCTGCAATAGGTTTACCTGCTTGCATGATAATAATACTTTCTCTTGCTGCTACTTGTTGAAGATAGCTAGTTAGATTTTGCTGGATTTCATCAATTGTTACGGTTAACATGATATGTGTATGTAGGAAAATATACATTTATCATAAATAAATAATAAGCTATACTAACAACTAAGGAATTATTATAAAAATTATGACTAAACAAACAAATGCTCCTCCTACTGTTGATTATGCACCCCTGGAATTACAAGGTGAATTAATTGCTATGCAAGAATTAACGATTGAGGAATTATTAACTGTTGGTCAAAGTCAAATTCCAGAAAGTCAACAAGAACTGCATTTACAACTTTTAGAAAAAAATCAAAATCATCAGTTAAGTGAATCAGATAGATTATTGTTGCGATCGCTCCGAGTAAGTGCTGATTATTTAATGCTAAAAAAAGCATACTCTTATACACTTTTAAAATGGAAAGGCTATTCTATTCCAGATTTTGAGTAATTAGTAAAGTAATAGCAGTGTCATCTATCCCTAAATCTATTCGTCAACAAGTTATTAATGAGGCTGGATATAGATGTGAATACTGCCGCACATCTAGCCGTTTAATAGGTATGCCTTTAGTTATGGATCATATTTTGCCTAGTTCATTAGGGGGAAGTGATGAACGAGAAAATTTATCTGCTTGTTGTTATCGCTGTAATGAATTTAAAGGAGCAAAAATAACTGCTAATGATCCTGTAATTAATGAATCTGTATCTTTATTTAATCCTCGTCTAGAAAGATGGTTAGATCATTTTCAGTGGGCAAATGGTGGTACTCATATTATTGGGATAACTGCTAGTGGAAGGGCAACGGTTTTAGCTTTAAGATTAAACAATGAAGATATTGTACAAGCTAGGGCAATTTGGATTAGTTTAAATTGGCATCCTCCTAATGATTAATGATGGAGATATTTTTGGTTTTATTTCGCGCAAAGGAAGAACGCGAAAATATAGTAATATTTTAAATTAGTTATAAATTGTCAAAGTCCAGTTCTTCAATTCCTGTAAAATCCTGAATTAAAGTAAAAAGTTCTTCTGTTTGCTGAAGCATTGGAGAATTAGTTTTTTTATCATATCTCTAAGCTTTTGAATTTGCTCAAACAAACTTCGGTCACTATACCATTGCCATTTTTTTTCACCCTCAATTAGCTCCTGTATACGGTTAAGTGCAACCTCAGCTAGTTTGAGAGCTTGAGTATGTTCTATTACTACAGGACGTTTCCTAGCTTTACGATTACGGATACGCTTTTGCTTGCCTTGAATCTGCTGTTTTAATACTTGAATTACTTCTTCTGCTTGTTCTTTTTTCTGTGCATTAATTTTATGTGTTTTCTGCCTTTTAAGTTCAAACATATCAGGATATTTTTCCAGATATGCTGCAACAGCTTGATCTTGATATTGCTTTAAGTTATTTTCTATGTTAAAACTATTAGTAAATAACTCAACTAATAATTGTACAGTTTGTCTATTTTGACTAGCCCATATATACAGTGGCGTAGTTTGTGTATACTTACGCATAACCTCTGAGAGATTTTCTTGCCGACTTTTATAGTAGGCTTTGTTCTTTTCTCTATCTTCTTGCGAATGTTGACTTGCTTTTTTTAGAAAATTTTCTTCCATTTGATAATACTTGCTTCTAAGATTTTCTATCCTTTCTTGAGCATAAGTGCCTAAAATACCTGTTTCTAGAGCTTTTTCAACTCCTTGAAAACTACTTTTAACCTGAATAGGAAAATAGGAATCATTCCATTAAATAATTACATCCCATCGCAAACCAACGTCTGCAATACTGTTAGCTGGAGTTTTAGAAGCAGTCACCCCAGGAAGTACATTGAGGGCAAAACAAATAACATCAACTGTGTGTTGTCCATGTTTATGCGCCGTGCTTGCTTCTACATACCCTCCAAGAAATTCTTCACACACAGTCCCAATAAATTCGGGAGATTGAGAATAGCATCTACCTCTAACACCATATAAATTTCGCTCAATCTTACCTGAAAGCAAGAAACGATTATCATCATCTTGATATAATTCTAGAGAGCCAGCACTTTTTGAAAGTTCTATAAGAGTGGGAATAAGTAATTCACTTTGTAATTGAGATTCTTTTATCTTCTGTTTTTGCAAGAAAATAAAACCTGCTTCTAGCATAAACTTTTGCTAGTCTTTTGTAAGTGACTGCCACCATTGATTAGTAACAATTCCATCATCTATCCCGTTTTGCAACTCTACAATTACATCTGCTGGGATACAAATTTCTAAGTTATTTTGCATAAATAAGATAATTCTCTATTATTAATTAGATAGACATTCAAAATTTGACAAATTAACCGTAAAAATTAGTTAATTGAGCATCTGTATAGGATCTAATAATAGTATAATGACAGATTACTTATTTGTGCGAAACGCAAAAAAAGAGGATAAGCCAAAAGCCTATCTCCAAAAAATCAACTATACTTTCCACAGCCATAATTTAACGTTTTTGCCATTCTGACTAATCTTCAACTTCAGTCGGGATAGAATACAAAAAATTTAAACAGATGCAAAACCCGTAAACTGCCGGACATAAGGCGATCTAAAACCTAAAACAATATCTGTTGTCGGCACACCTAATTCTACTAATTGATTAGCTATTCCTTCTTCAGTAAAATCGCGCTGAATCCAAATTTTTTCATCTTTAATACTAATATGAATTGGGCATCCATACACTCTTTCTTCATCATGCCATCCCACATATACTAATAAGTAGCGATCGCGTTCTGTATCAAAGACAATTTCGGTATTTTCTAAATCTTTCTGGGGTTGCTCATTTGCATATTTATAGATGATTTTTTTCACTAATTCCCGATAATCTAATTTTTCCATAATACTATCTCCTGTTTCTGAACATGAAAAACAAATAGTTTTATTTCATACCGTTCTAATACACTTTGAATAAAAGAATCTATAAAAAACTCTTGGTAGATATCTTGAGATATTGCTAAATATAATACTCGTTCAGAGTCCTTTTGTTCTAATGCCACCCTGTAGTTCAAAAATTGACCAACAGCTGTATGAAACTCTGAGATTGCTGACACACCAATAAAACTTTTTACCTCTACTGCTATTTTTTGCTCATCTTTTTCAGCCGAAATTAACTTTTGCGCTCCTAAGTCTATTTTAATTCTAATTTGTTCAGAGAGTTTAAAAAACAAGGGATCATGTGTAATTTTCCAGCCATCTTTTTCTAAGGCTACTTTCACAATATTATGAAAAATATCTTTTGCTGACATGATATGCAAAAAATTTAAACAGATGCAAAACCAGTAAACTGCCGGACATGAGGTGATCTAAAACCTAAAACAATATCCGTTTTCGGTACTCCTAACTCTACTAATTCATTAGCAACTCCTTCCTCAGTCAAATCTCTTTGAATCCAAATTTTTCCATTCTTAATATCAACATGAATCACTGAACCATAAGTCCGTTTTTCACCTTCCCAACCTAGATGAACTACTAAATAGCTATTTCGTTCACAATCAAAAATTAACTTTTTTTCTGTTTCTTCAGATAAATGATTTTCTGTATGTCTTCCTAATACAGTTTTTACTAATTCAGGATAATTCATTCCTTCCATAAAACAATCTCCTGTTTAAGACTTTCAAATATCAGTAATTTTAATTTATGTTCAGCAATTATTTCTTGAATCAACGGTATCAGAAAAAAATCTGTATATATTTCATAACTAATTGCTAGATATAAAATACGTTCATATTGTTGTTTTCTTAAAATAGAACGGTAATTAAGTGTTTGTCCTAAAGCTGTATGAAATTCACTTATCGTTGATTTACCCAAAAAAGATTTTATTTCAACTGCTATTTTTTGTTCTTCTTTTTCTGCTGCTAAAAGTCTTTCTGCACCTAAATCAATCCGAAATTCAAGACCATCTACTGTAAACGATAAAGGATCATCAGTAATTAACCAATTATCTTTTTCTAAAGCTAAACGAACTGCATTGTGAAAGAAATCCTTCGCTGACATAGAAAGTTAAAATAATATTTTATATCTTATCATATCCTCTCTCTGCGTCTCTGCGTGAGAAACAAAAAAAAGGGATAAGCAAAATGCCTATCCCTCAAAAAATCAACTAATCAATGTATCAAGTTCCACTTGTCCAAGAATTGATGTACTCAATTTGATCTGCTGTTAGGCTATCAATCGTGATACCAATAGCCTGCAACTTCAATCGAGCAATTTCTTGATCGACTTCAACAGGAATTGAGTGCAAACCAGGTTGCAACTTACCTTTATTCTTCACCAGGAATTCACAAGCCAAAGCTTGGTTTGCAAAACTCATATCCATAACTGCGCTAGGGTGTCCTTCAGCCGCAGCTAGGTTAATCAAGCGTCCTTGTCCGAGAACGACAACTGATTTACCATTTTTCAATTTATACTCTTCGGTGAAAGGACGAACTTCCTTGATTTCCTTAGCTTGTGCAGCCAAGTATTTCAAATCAAGTTCCAAGTCAAAGTGGCCAGAGTTACAAACGATCGCACCATCTTTCATGACATCGAAGTGTTCACCGCGAACGACGTGCTTGTTACCAGTCACAGTGATAAAGATATCACCTTGGGGTGCAGCTTCAGCCATTGGCAGAACGCGGAAGCCATCCATTACGGCTTCAATTGCCTTGATGGGGTCGATTTCGGTGACGATGACGTTAGCACCCATCCCACGGGCGCGGAGGGCTGTACCTTTACCACACCAGCCATAACCGACGACGACAATGTTTTTACCAGCCAACAAAATATTTGTGGCGCGGATAATGCCATCTAGGGTTGATTGCCCAGTACCATAGCGATTATCAAAGAAATGCTTGGTGTCAGCGTCGTTGACGTTGACTGCGGGGAAGGTGAGAACGCCTTCTCTAAACATGGCGCGTAATCGCACAATGCCGGTGGTGGTTTCTTCGGTGCTACCAATCAAATCAGCGATTTGGTGTTGGCGTTCTTGTACCAAAGTCGCAACCACATCGCTACCGTCATCAACAATGATGTTGGGGCGATGATCTAAAGCTATTTGGACGTGGCGGTTATAAGTTTCGTTATCTTCGCCTTTTTGAGCAAAGACGGGAATTTCATGATCGAGGACGAGGCTAGCGGCTACGTCATCTTGTGTTGATAAGGGATTGCTAGCAATTAAAAGCGCATCTGCACCACCGGCTTTCAGAGCGATCGCCAAGTGTGCTGTTTCTGTTGTAATGTGGGCGCAAGCTACAAGGCGTAAACCAGCGAAGGGTTTCTCGATAGCAAAGCGATCGCGGATTTGCCGCAAAACTGGCATTTCGCGTCCAGCCCATTCAATGCGCTGTCTACCCAAGGCAGCTAGGCCGAGGTCTTTAACCTCGTGCTTTAATCGGGGAGAAGTTGCGGTCATCAAAAGTTACCTCAAAAAATTAAAAAAAGCTACGTAAAATTTACGCACTCTACTAGGTTATTCTACTACTGCTGATTTTTGCTTGTATGAAAGCAAATCAATAGTTAATAGTCCTCAAAACTAGCTTGACGTTTGATCAGCATAATGTCAACTTCCTCCCCAGGTTCTTCCTTTTTGTTTTATCTTTGGTAAAAGTCAGACTCTTCTAACCCTTAGTTGCTGATTTTCACTATATTGTCATCTGCCTATAGATAGAAGACAACCAAAAAAACATCAGAATTTCATCATCTCAAAAGAAAACCTCAACTTTAGATAGGTACATCTACCCAAAGTAATTACGCAGGATAGTTGAAGTAGTGATTAATAGATTTTACTCAAGGAGGTGTTTGAGTGCGTTTTCAATTTTTGGCGATCGCTAGTTCAATGGCCATAGCTGTTGTATCTGTGCCAAAAGCCACAGCCCAGATTCCTTTGTTACCGCAACTGCAAGCTCCCAGTAGTGTGAGTAATGATTCAAATAATAGACTTGTTACAGGCTGGATTTATTTAGATGGTCGTCGGTTATTTCAGATAGCGGCATCAAGAAGCAACTTTCCTGAGCGTTCAGAAGACATCCAAAAGAAGTTGGAGAAAATTGCCCAAAATTACTTTCAGTCACCAGCAAAGACAGCAGTCAAGGTAGAAGTTCGCAAAGTAAACGAATTACCAGTGATTTATGTCAACGGTCAATATTTGATGACCATCACTTCTGAGGATGCTGGATTGCGAGAGGTAGATATGTCAACATCGGCAAATCAAATCGCCGAATCGTTACAAGAAGACTTGCAACAAGCAAAGCAAGAAAGACAAACTCAATTTTTAATCGACCAAGGTAAAATTGCTGCGGGCATCGGACTGACAATGATGGTGATCAGTTGGGGTGTATATAGCTGGCAAAAGCGTTCCAAAAACGATTTAGTATACCCCCTTGCCTCCCAACCCCCCGAAGGGTCTCTAAATCCAATTTCACCAGTAGCGGCTCAACCAATTACAACCCAACTGAATCAACAGCAACATCGACATATCCAAGAAGTCAAAAGAAGGTTGTTTCAGCTAACTCAAGCAGGAATTTGGGGAAGTGGAAGTTTCTTTATTTTGGGTCTATTTCCCTACACACGACCATTCCAGGTAGTAATTCTCACAGCTGCCCAATTTCCTTTGCGATTAGGTGTTGTGTTCCTGGGGACTTACGTAGCAATCCGTCTCATCTACGCCCTCATTGACCGCTTTACCACCACTCTGATTAGCAGTGGTGCTTTATTGACTCCAGAAAGTTCTGAACGGCTGCAACTGCGAGTTTCTACATTTTCCGGCGTGACTAAAAGCATCGCTACTGGTATCTGCGTAGGTGTAGGCTTCTTGCTAGCGCTGGTGTCATTGGGGATAGATATCGTTCCCTTGCTAGCGGGTGCGAGTTTAGTTGGTGTTGCGGTGTCTCTGGCTTCGCAAAACCTAATTAAAGATGCGATTAATGGTTTCTTGATCATTTTAGAAGACCAGTACGCTTTAGGCGATGTGATTACTGTAGGAAACGTGGGAGGCTTAGTAGAAAATCTGAATCTGCGGATGACCCAAGTGCGGGATTCCGAAGGGCGCTTGATTACGATTCCTAATGGTGAAATTAAAGTTGTTGCCAATCTTTCTAGCCGTTGGTCACGAGCCGATTTAACGATCCCCATCGCCTACCAAGCCGATATTGAAAAGGCTTTGAAGTTGATTGAAAGTATTGGCTTTGAGATGGATAAAGATCCGCAATGGGAGCGTCAAATTCTGGAAACACCGCAAGTTTTGGGAATAGATCAATTTGGCGATCGCGGTTTGATTATTCGCGTCTGGATTAAAACACAGCCCCTCAAACAATGGGATGTAGCACGAGAGTTTCGCCGCCGCCTGAAAGTTGCCCTAGACCAAGCTGGAATTTCCATTTCTGTGCCTCAACAAGCAATTTGGGTCAATGATGAGCAATCGTTAAATTTTCAGGGTAATGGCAAAGCTAATTAGAAATTTGGATTTGTTAATCTGGCACTTATAAATGTAGGGTGGGTTACGGCTTGCCGTGATCCACCCTACAAGATTACAAATGACTTTCAAAAAAGTACTACTGAACATAGCATCAACATTTTGAATGCCTTATTTAGTTCTGCATTTACTAAACTGGAGTTTAGACTAAAAGCGATATGAGAGAACGCAAATCAAATGGAATTAGAGATTAAAAATATTATCTTGTCAGCCTCAAAGCATCCGCGACCTTTAACAATTCTGTAGTATATCTGCTCC
>NZ_JAIVFS010000135.1 GCF_020829645.1 Nostoc mirabile CHAB5784
CACCAGCCTTTGGTGGGTCAGACTTGGCAATCAACGCCTCACTGACATCGAATGAGAGTTATCTTAGGAAACCTAAGACCTAACCTTAATAGGCTCATAGCCATTTAGGGTTAGAACGAATCGCACGCGCCCTGTTCCCAGCTTCATCCTCCAGAAACCGAGTCTGGTCAGTGTGGGCAGGTAAGGAGTCAAATCTGAGTCTGATTGGTAGGTCTTTCACCTACATCTGACCGAGAGTTCAACCTGTTTCCCATTTCTGGGTTCAGGTTGGATTAGTTATGTACGGACTGTTTACCGTGATTCACTAATCAACGAATCGCACAAAGGCCCCCACTGTTCTATAATCTCTACATTATCGTTTCCAACTTTGTCGCTGGGGACAATTTCGCAATTCCCAACAGAATGCTTGACAATATACCAAGTTTGTGATTCATTCATACTTGAAATAAATATTTGTTTTTTACAGTAAAGATTCTACGGCATACAGAAAATATTCTCGCGTGTATGCGATTACATCGGATCTGATTTAGCTATAGACTACACTCACCAACCAGTTCCTTACAATCATAAATTTGCTATAAGAATCCGATTTGATTTTTGAACAAAACTAGGTATTTGTAGGGGAGCAAGTTCGCTCAAGTCGGGAAACCCGCCCACACGACTGGCTCCCATACGTATATTTTCAAAAATCAAATATGAGTCCTATATTTGTCCTTGTCTACGCACTGATGAATTTTAATAAAAACATAAAGTGTACTTAAATAAGTAGATCGATTAATATATATAATACATATATAATACTTTTGAAATCAAAGGGATTGATATGCGTTTACCTATCATTATCAGTGCCGGCTTATTGCTATCTTTCGGACTGAACCTACCAGTAATGTCCAAATCTCCCATAGAAATAGCACAATCGCTAGTAGATAATAACTTGAATTTAAAGCGATTAGAAAAGCAATTAGAATTTAATCGCCATTTCTGGAATCAGCAAAATATTTCTAAGTATAGTTATCAACTTAGCAATAGTTGCTTTTGTATAGGCGATGCTAGAGGGCCAGTAGTAATTGAAGTACGTAATGGTCAAACAACTTCCATCACTTCTGTAGCTACAGGTCAACCAGTTAATCGAGAATACTTTCAAAATTACGACACAATTCCTAAACTGTTTGATGTGATTCAAGATGCTATCAAGCGTAAAGCCTTCAGCCTGAATGTGCGGTACAATGCTAGATTTGGCTATCCAACCCAAATTGATATCGATTACAACAGTCAGATAGCTGATGAAGAAAGATATCTTACAATTGAGAATTTTAAGGTAATTAAATAGCTGCCACTGTAACCAAAAAATTAGATATTAAGGCAATAGGTATGCTCACCTTCATCATTAGACCTCTTGCATAAATGCTTAAATTGTCATCTTGAGCGGAGCGAAATATCTGGTGAAATTCTTCTCTCCCCTGCGTTGCGCTCAAAATGACACTAACGCCGTTTTAGTTTCTCCCAGTTTTAAAAGCTTCACCGCTCAAAAATTCCTCATTTATCAGTGACAGGATTTTATCTATAGGAATCCTATTTGAGTTTTGAACAAATTCCGTACATCTGAAGAGTGGTAAAATCAGCACTCAACATTGCACCATTGTCCTAACCACTACCAACCGTTTTATTTTCAAAGCAGGTCTGTTATTGACCCTCGTGATCCGTCTAAAATTGTTTGAATTTCATCATACAAGTAACAATGTATATTGTATACTCCATGCAATTTAAATTCTGTCAAGAGCATTGACCTGATATGAAAATTTTATGGCTTTGAGGTTCCTGTTTCTGGCTGGATCAGAATAGGCAGTGCGCCTTTTTCAGAACCAATAATTACAAGCTTAGAATTATTAGATTGAGCTAGCTTTTCTGTGGCTTCAATCGTTCGCAATTGTAGTACTTGGTTAGTAAGTCCAGCAGAGATAATTTTTTGGGAATCAGCTATACCTCGCGCTTCAATGCGCTTTCGTTCTGCCTCTTGACGCTCTCTCTCTAAAACAAATTTCATCTGCTGGTTTTCTTGCTCTGTCTTGAGTTTGTTTTGAATTGCAGCTTGTAGAGTATCAGGCATTTTGACGTTTCGTAAAAGAGCTTCCTCAACAATGAAACCCAAAGTCGGTATCTCTTGGGTGAGTTGTTGGTCAATTTTTTGGGCGATTTCTTGGCGTTTGGTAGAGTAAATAGCACTGGCTGGGTAGTTTGCCGTAATTGCGCGGACAGTAGAGCGGAATCTGGAAATTACCAGTTGTGTTTCATCAGTTCCAATTGTTTTATATACTGTAGCTGCCTTTTGCGGATCGAGCTTGTACTGAAGACTGACATCAAGATTTAGGCTCAAACCTTCTTGGGATGTTGCATCTACATTTTCCTTTACATCCTTAATGCGAGTGGAAAAATTCAGCACCTTGTTAAAGGGATTAAGCAAGTGAACACCAGGATTAAGAGTAGTTTCGGAAACTTCACCAAACAAGTTGACGACACCGACATTGCCTGGTGGGACAATCACCAAAAGCCTAGAAAGAGAATTGAGTACTGCAATACTGCCAATCAATATCATAATTGTGCGTATTGCTAAACGTGACTTTTCACCAGATATCCTATCTGTATTGAGATAAACGAGAATTGCAATTAGGCTAGTTACAAGAGAGATTATAAAGCCCATGAGTTTTTTCTGTGTAATTAAGAGGAATATACTTAATCACATAATTCCCAAATGCCTTTATGAAACTAATACTATTTCAGACAATTTAGTGGTTTATGAACCCTTTTACAGATTGAAAAAGATTCCCGAATTCTGAGAGAAGTCGGGAATCTCAGCCTTGGAGCGATGCCTACGGTGGTCACTGAGCGCAGCCGTACCCCTTCGGGGAAGCAAGCTACGCGCAGCGTCTCGTAGAGAAGTGCGGGCAAAGCCTACGCTACTTTACATTAATCCAAAATGCAAAATTACTTGCCGTTGCCGTTGCCGCCATTACCATTGCTGTGAATGACACGTTCTGCAAGCTTTTCTGGCACTTCTTGGAGATGGTCATATTCCCAGTGGAAGGAACCAACGCCCAAGGTGAGCGATCGCAGCTCTACAATAAAGTTTTGCATCTCTGCTTGTGGCAAGTATGCAGAGATATTATCCCAGCCTTGCCAATCGTTTCTCCCTTCATAGCCTAAAATTTGCCCCCGTCTACCACTCAACAGTTGCAGCACTTTGGAAGTAAATTCGCTAGGTGTAGTCACTTCCACCCGCAAAATTGGTTCTAATAGAGTAGGTTCCGCTTGGGGTATTCCCGTTTGCATTGCTAATCGGGCAGCTTGTTTAAAGGCTTGTTCAGAACTATCAACGTTGTGATACGAACCATTAGTCAGAGTTACCGCCAAATCCACCATTGGAAAGCCCAAAGGCCCATGTGTCAGAAATTCCCGCACGCCCATTTCCACCCCAGGAATGTACTGTTTAGGAACCACGCCACCGACAATAGTTTCATTAAAATTAAAGCCTGTACCCCGTGGTAGGGGTTTGATGTCGAGAAAAACATCACCAAACTGTCCGTGACCACCGCTTTGATGTTTGTAGCGCCCATGAACTGAAGCCACTGTTTTGCGGATGGTTTCTTTGTAAGGCACTTGTGGTAAATGAGTTGTCATCGGCAAATTATATTTGCGGCGCAGTCTATCTAGGGCGACTTGCAAATGAATCTCGCCTTGTCCCCACAAGATAACTTCGTGGGTATCGCCGTGTTGTTCCCAAGCAAGTGAGCAGTCTTCTTCTAATAACTTGGTGATAGCGCCACTGAGTTTAACTTCATCGTTGCGCTTTTCTGGTGTAATGGCGAGAGCATACACTGGTTCCAATTCTACAGCTTTGGGTAATTTTATTGCCGACTGCTGTTCTATAGAGATTGTATCGCCTGTCTTGATTCCTTCTAAACGGCTCAATGCAACAATTTCACCAGCACTAACTTGGTTAACTGACTGCTGTTGTTGTCCCATGAGGCGGTAAATTCCACCAGTGCGAATGCCATTGAGGACAATACCATCAGTTAATTTGCCCCGCCAAACACGCACGAGGGAAAGTTTGCCACCTTGGGGAGTGTAGTAAGTTTTTAATACCTGCGCTAGAGGTGTATCACCTTTTATGTTTTTTAAACGACGTTCTGCTGTGGTTTCTGGTTCGGGGGCTTCCCGTAACAAGGCTTCTAATAGAGGTCTAACACCATAATCTTGTTCTGCCACACCAAAGAAAACGGGCACTACCAAATCTGCCCCTAATTCCATTTTTAAATCTTTGAGGATTTCCTCTTGGGATGGTTCGATGTCTTCTAAAAGTTCTTCGAGTAAATGGTCGTCAAAATTTGCTAGGGCTTCGAGCATTTCTGCCCGTGCTGTATGTTCTTCTTCTTTTAAACTTTCGGGGAAGGGGATGGGGTCAGCAGGTGCGCCTGGATGATATTGATATGCCTGTTCACTCACCATATCAATAAAGCCGGTGAGTTCTTCCCCGTTCATGATGGGATATTGATGCGCTACCAGGGGACGGCTAGATACTGCTTTCAGGGCGTGTAATGTTTCTAAAACGTGAATATTTGCCCGATCCATTTTGTTGACGAAGACGAGGTGGGGAATTTCCCAATCGTCCAGGAATTTAAATAGAGGGGCTAGGGTGAGGACTCGTTCGCGTATGGGTTCGCAAACTACAATTGCCGCATCAACTCCGATTAAAGCATTGTACGTTTCTTGAGCAAATTCTACACTTCCCGGACAGTCAATAAAAGTGAAGCGAATACCGTTATACTCAGTGCTAGCGGCGCTGACTTCTACACTCATGTGGCGATCGCGCGACTCGGCAGCACTATCTCCCACTGTATTGCTGTCCTTTACACTCCCTTTGCGAGAAATTGCCCCTGTGACAAATAACAAGCTTTCTAGTAAAGTGGTTTTTCCACTTAAATAAGGCCCGACAATTGCAACATTCCGCGAACCCGATTTTACTTTTTCGTTCATAAAACCTCCCTTGCGGTAAGTTTTTCCTAACCGCATGATTCTGTATATATCAGGGATAAAAAATGGTTCTCTGGAGTCAAACTTACCCCTTCTTTAATTTGTTATTATCCTCCCTTTAATCGAAAGTTAAAAAAATTGTAGCCTGTTGTAAGATTTAGCTTAAGAAAAGTTAACTATCACAAATTTTCATAGCAAAATAAAAACTTTTGTAAAAAACTTTTTATAAAGTAAATTTAACTGAAAGTGTTGCAAGTCAGAAAATCAATGGGAAAATCATTCTTTAAATATCGCATAGCCGGGTTAGTAAGTTTGACTTTGATAGCTGTTAGTATTTCCTCCCCCTCTCTTTCCCTCTCTCCCTCTCTCCCCTCAAAGCTGGCACAATCTAATGGTAAAACTGCCATAGACTGGTTGAACCAAGGCTTACAAGCAATTCAGGCAGGAAAGGTACAAGATGCGATCGCCGCCTTTAAACAAGCAACTCAATTAGATCCGGCATTAGCACCAGCACACTATAATCTAGGGTTAGCATTCCGACAAACGGGACAATTACAACCCTCTGCGGATGCATTTTATCGAGCGACGCAAGCCGATCCTAAGTTTGCTCCAGCTTTTGCTAATTTAGGTGGTGCGTTGTTAGAGGGGAATAATTTACAGTTAGCTAACGATTACTTGCAACGAGCGTTAGAACTTGATCCCAAACTAGGATTTGCCCACTATAACTTGGGATTGGTACGAGAACAGCAAGGAGATTGTGAAAAAGCGATCGCATCTTTTAAAAAAGCCATAGAATATAGCAAAAATGCACCAGAGCCTCCTTATCATATAGGGATGTGTTATCTCCAACAAGGCAAACTCGATCAAGCCAGAGATGCCTTTAATCAGGCAGTAAAAATTAATCAAAAGTATCCAGAAGCTTACTACAATCTCGGCTCAATTTGGTTTCAGCAACGCAAATTACAAGAGGCATTAGAGGCTTTTAGAAAATCAGCCGAAGCTAACTCTAACTATCCCAACGCTTATTATGGTGCAGGGTTAGTTTTTATGCAGTTACAGCAATATGGCGATGCAGTACAAGTATTGCAATTTGCTAAAGATTTATACAATGCTCAAAAAAATCCTCAATGGGCGAAAAATGCCGAACAATTGTTGCAACAGGCACAAAATTTAAATTACCAACCTCGCTGAGGCGCAAAAGCTTAATATTGCATAACATAAAACTATTGGGTTGGCTCGCTGGTGTTGTCTGAACTTGTCCCGATTGGAATGAAACGTACATGCAAAAGCGCCAGAAAAGTCGATTTTTATTTAGCGATCGCTGGCTTGATCGGCAATCAATTGTTCGCAACATGGAAGCCTTTCAAGACTTAATTGTGATTGTTTTGTGTTTGGGTTTGTTCGCCGTCATGCTAATCCAATTGTGGGGGATAGCTATCGACCTCACGCAGCCACTAGACTATAAACATGTGACTGCAAAAATACTATTCGTGTTGATTTTAGTCGAGTTATTTCGACTATTAATGGTCTATTTGCAAGAACATAGTATCTCTGTGGGAGTGGCAGTTGAGGTAACAATTGTATCTTTACTGCGAGAGGTAGTAGTTCACGGAGCGCTGGAAATTTCTTGGGTTAATACGCTTGCAATTTGTGGTTTGTTGTTTGTTCTGGGTGGACTACTCGTGGTATGTGCTAAAACACCACACATGGATTGCATGAGTGCTAACACTAAGTTTTGCCCCATTGTGTACAGAGGTGGTAGGGAACGGCAAAATGAGTTGGAATTCCAGTATTCACGTCAATGTGATGAGAATCAACCGCTTGGATAAATTCTTATGAAATATGGGGAGTGGGGAGTGGGGAGTGGGGAGTTGGGGGATGAGGGGGATGAGGTAGAATTTTCTCCCTTGTCTGTCCTATCTCCTTCTATAGAGTAACGGCTATTAATTACAAATTACGAATTACGAATTACGAATTTATATAACCTACCCTTGCAAGGTACTTCTGACGTATTGAAATATACTCTTTTTGGAAGATGAATCCCTCTTTAAGGGTGAGTATAAAGTTAATTAGAAATTCTAAAAGAGGTTCAAGCAATGGCTACAAATACAGGTAACGGACAATCTCAAACAGCGATTAGCGACTTGGAGTATGATTTTGTCACCGTTTTGCAGAACAAGGCTGAAGCCGTTAAAGCTTACGATACCTACATCAAAGATGCAGAAAAAGTAGGTTCTCAACCTTGTGTAGAGTTGTTCCAAAAATTGCGACAATCTGATATTGAACACGCACAAGAAATTCGCCAACATCTACAACAAGTGCTGCAACACGGTAAGATGTAACCCAGGTTTTAAGTTCGTAGGCGTAAGCCCGTCGTAGACATCGCTTCTGGTTTAGCTAAAACAAAAAGAGGCGATGTCTACGACATGCTATGACGCTCGCGGACTCGCTAACGCTTCGCTATCGGCGTCGCACTTGCTGATTACATTAGACGCAAGCATCGCCCACTATCAGCTAGACTGATTCTGGGCTGCTTGCTGTACTTGCGCCACTGTCAAATCGAGAGCCACCGCCACTTGTTCTACAGTCAATCCCAATGCCAACAACCGGGGAATAGCTTCTAACTTCGCTTCCTGGCGACCTTCTTCTAAGCCGTCTTCCTTGATTGATTGATACATCCGTGTTTTTTTGAATTCGTCGTCTATACCCAACATTTCTGCTAACTCCTCTCGGCTTAACCGGGTAAATTTGTACAACAGAATAGTCTCTATCAATTCTACAATTTGCTTGGTGTAGTTTCATCTGCCAGTTGTTGCCTTGCTTGTAAAATCAATTCTCTACCTTTGTCAACGGCTGTCTCTTCTCTTTCGATAATTAATTTAACGATCGCAACTTGAAGTGAGTTCTCACCTGTATCTAATTCATCTAGATAAATGCGTTGCACTTGTGAACTGTTTAGCAGCAACTGATACGGCTGTTGGTCTTGCGGATCTAAACTTCGTTGGGGATAGATGACAACAGCACGCCAAAAATTTACAGATTCGTTTTGACGCAAGTAAAGAAAGATTTCGGCAAAGAAGCGTCTATAGAAAGTTGGGTCTAATTGAAACTGGACTTCAACAAAGTAGAGGGGTTGGTTTGTGGTTTCACTTGTGGGGATAAATACTCCATCAATCCTAAAAGCAGTTTCTTTTAGTTCGATTGAAACAAATTGATATGCGTTGACATTGACAGTCGTATCGCCAATTATTGCAAAAAATATGCTAGGGAAAGTTTGAAATAAGCTATAAAATATTTTGTCAGTTTGCACCTGGATTTAGTAAAGCTAAAATTGGATATTCAAAGTTTATCAAGAATAGTGTATATACGTTTCTGACTTTTCACGGTATCTGGAAAACCTCACTTCTATTTCTCTCTTCCTTTTAGGAGAGAGACTTTGAATTTTCCCCCTTCCCTGCAAGGGAAGGGGGTTAGGGGGTTAGGTCAATGGTTAGCTTTTCCACATGACCTGAATTGTCAGATATACGTCAATACAGTTCAGTTAGCGCCAAAAACCTTAAATTGTGTAGGTTGGGTTGAGGAACGAAACCCAACATTTCCGGGGCTTTGTTGGGTTGCACTTTGCTTAACCCAACCTACAATTTTCTTTAACTGAACCGTATTGAGATATACGTCTGTTTCAGCATAAAAAAGCAGATGGTTGTTTCCATCTGCTTTAATAAAAAATTTGTTATCTCCTTTACTTAGATACCAACTGATTAACTGGAGCAACCCCAGCCAAATCTAGAATTGGCGCGATCGCATCTTCTCGCTTCACCGCCATCATGTGGACACCTTGACACAATTGCCGCGCTATCTGCACTTGCTCGGCTGCAATTTTTATCCCTTCTTCAAAAGGATCTTTGGCTTTTGCCAATCTATCAATAATATGTTGGGGGATATTTACACCCGGAACACACCTATTAATAAATTGGGCATTTTTTGCCGATTTCAACAGAAATATTCCTGCCAAAATTGGTTTTTTATAACCAGCAGCAATGGTGTCCATAAACTTTTCTAGCCGCTCAAAATCTGTAATTAACTGACTTTGAAAAAACTGCGCTCCTGCTTCGATTTTGCGTTCAAATCGACTTTGCAAACCTGACCAACTGTTACATTGCGGATCTACTGCTGCACCAACAAATAAATCTAATGCTCCATCAGTCAAGGGTTTCTCGTTGCAATCAACGCCTTGATTCATTTTCCGAATCAGTTGCAGCAGTCGCACAGCTTCTAAGTCAAACACTGCTTTGGCATCTGGATGATCGCCTGCTTTTACTGCGTCGCCAGTCAAAGCTAAAATATTGCGGATACCTAAAGCATGAGCGCCCATCAAATCAGCTTGTAAACCGATGCGGTTGCGATCGCGGCAAGCAACTTGACAAATCGGCTCTATGCCGTTTTGTGACAAAATCACCGACGCCATTAACGAAGACATCCGTAACACTGCGCGGCTACCATCAGTAACATTGACAGCATGAACCCTTCCCTTAAGAGTCGCTGCCATTTGAATCATGTGCGCTGGATCTCCCCCTTTCGGGGGTGCTACCTCGGCGGTAACTAGAAATTCACCTGCTTGTACAGCTCTTTGGAAGGCTGTGGGGCTATGGGTGTGATGCATAAATTTAAGAATTTCAATTTCTTAAATGGTATAGCAAATCACACCTAAAAGGGACAAATTATAGAGGAAGAGAGTAGCCTAAAGCAGTTTTTACTTGTGATAAAGTTTGATTTGCGATCGCTCTAGCTTTTTCCCCTCCATCCCGTAACACAGACTCCAAATAGCTTTTATCCGCCGTTATCGAGTGATATTTTTCTTGAATTGGTTTCAGGGACTCAATTATCGTATCCGTCAACAATGGCTTGAATTGCCCCCAGCCCATATCCTGACATTCAACGGCGACATCTTCCTTTCTCTTGCCAGAAAGCAATGTATACAGCGTTAATAAATTATTACACTCTGGACGCGCTGGATCATCAAAAGTCAGCCCACGAATGGCATCGGTTTTACAACGCTTAATTTTGTATTGAATCTGTTCTGGTGAATCTAGCAAACTGATCCAGCTTAAGTCGGAAGGATCAGACTTCGACATTTTGCGTGTACCGTCCGCCAAACTCATCACCCTTGCCCCTTCCTTGCGAATCAAAGGGTCTGGTAACTTCAGAACTGGCTCATCTGGTTTACCAAATTGGTGATTTAACCGAGCTGCAATATCTCGTGTCAATTCCAAGTGTTGCTTTTGGTCTTCACCCACTGGCACTTTATCCGCTTGGTAAAGCAAAATATCAGCTGCCATCAGCACAGGGTAATCCAACAAGCCTGCACTGACATTTTCTCCCTGCTTGACGGCCTTTTCCTTGAACTGAATCATGTCTTGCAGCCAGTTTAGAGGTGTAATGCAGTTGAGCAACCAGGTGAGTTCACTGTGAGCCGAAACGTGGGATTGTACAAAGATGGTGGAGTGATTTAAATCAAGACCACAAGCTAGATAGAGAGCAACAAGAGTGTAGGTATCAGCGGCCAACTGTGTTGGCTTGTGTGGCACTGTAATCGCGTGCAAATCAGCCACAAAAAGGTAATTTTCGTATTCGCTCTGACCTTCTACCCAGTTGCGAATGGCTCCCAAGTAGTTACCTAGATGGTAATTGCCCGTTGGTTGAATTCCAGAAAGAACACGTTGCTTGCCCATAAATTTCAACTTAGTTATCTCAAATCCGCGCTTGTAAAATGGCGATGTTTGGCGACAAGTCGCAACTCTTAGAGAGGCACTCGCGTTTGCGCCTACGCAAAACTCATTTAATTTTGACATTTTCCAGGGCAACTCGCCGTTACGGGATTAGATTAGGACTTACACAAAAGTTACGGAATAACGAACCACAGAGGCAATAGAGTTGCCAGTGCGCCCTTGCGGTTCCCCGACTTGTTCGCGCAGCGTCTCCCCTTGGGAGAAGCAACTGGCGCGACACGGAGAAATAAGAGTTTGAGAGATATTTTGCGTAAGTCCTATAGATATTTAAGCTGTTATACAAAAGCTTTAATAAAGGGTGGGTTAATTTTTGCAGGTCGAAACAATCGCATTGTCAGTCGAAACAATCGCATTGTTAGCCGAAACAATCGCATTGTCAGTCAAAACAATCGCATTGTCAGTCGAAACAATCGCATTGTCAGTCAAAACAATCGCATTGTCAGTCGATGCATTGGCATTGCAAGAGGTTGCCTTTACATAGCACGGCAATACAAATGGGCGTTGCATAACAGTGGGATGAATTGGGGCAAGCTTTTAAGGCAAGGGATGCTGGCGGGGAGCATCCCAAATGTGTAAAAACATATTTTGTCATTGCGAGCGTAATGAAATGAAGCGAAGCAATCGCAGCATCTAGACTTTGCGATTGCTTCATTCCGCTTCTCTTACGAGACGCTACCGCGAACGCTCCATTCGCAATGACTACCTGCTAACTTGGTAAATTTGCTTGCATTGGGATGCTCCCTGCTGGCGTTGCAGGGGAGGAATTTTGGAACTTGTTATAATCATCCCGCTTTCTCTGCAACCCCTACAAATGATATGGCAGTTGTTCGCTCCACAAATTCGC
This sequence comes from Nostoc mirabile CHAB5784, assembly GCF_020829645.1. Taxonomy (GTDB): domain Bacteria; phylum Cyanobacteriota; class Cyanobacteriia; order Cyanobacteriales; family Nostocaceae; genus Nostoc; species Nostoc mirabile. The sequence goes on from NZ_JAIVFS010000135.1 coordinate 11,659, forward strand.
CATTAGGTTTTATTACAACGGCGGTAATCCTGCTAACTGACTAAAAAATCACCTTTGCCGATGCAAATGTCTATCTAAAGACAGATGGAGAAAGAATAGGGTAGTGGGATTGTAGCATCATCTCTGCAATCAGCATCCAAAATACGGTTTTATCAAAAGTAAAAATTTTTCAAACAAAATTTAATTAGAGGACTACAGCAATGAAAGTACTCTTACTTTACCCCCGCTTTCCCAAAACGTTTTGGTCTTACGACGAATTTATGAAGATAGCGGGACTTAAAGCATCTATTCCACCGCTAGGGATTCTGACTGTTGCTGCTATGCTACCAGCAGACTGGCAAGTTCGGTTTTATGACCGCAATGTTAACCAAGAAACGGATGCTGATTGGCAATGGTGCGACATCGTGATTCTTTCTGCGATGCTTGCACAGAAAGAAGACTTTCTCGCCCAAATTCACAAAGCAGCGCAACTGGGGAAAAAAGTTGCTGTGGGTGGGCCTTATCCAACCTCAGTGCCAGAACCTGCACAAAAAGCAGGAGCTAACTACTTGATTTTAGATGAAGGGGAGATTACAGTTCCACAGTTTTTAGATGCGATCGCCAAAGGTGAAGAACAAGGAACCTTTCGTGCCCTTGAAAAACCAGATGTAACCCAAAGCCCCATCCCTCGCTTTGATTTACTCAAGCGAGATGATTACTTAATGATGGCGATTCAGTTTTCTCGCGGTTGTCCCTTTGAATGCGAATTTTGTGACATCATCAATTTATACGGTCGCAAACCACGTACCAAAGAACCAAGTCAAACCCTAGCAGAACTCCAAACCCTCTATGACTTAGGCTGGCGCGGATCTCTGTTCGTAGTGGATGATAACTTCATTGGCAATAAGCGCAATGTGAAACGCCTTTTACAAGAATTAATTCCGTGGATGCAGGAACGCAATTATCCCTTTACCTTCTTGACTGAAGCTTCCGTCAACCTAGCAGAAGATACTGAGCTATTAGAATTAATGGTTAAAGCTGGTTTCTACGCAGTCTTTTTGGGTATTGAAACACCAGATCAAGACAGCCTGCAAGTCACTCGCAAGTTTCAGAATACCCGCAATCCCCTTTTAGAAGCCTGTCGTACCATCAATCAAGCTGGATTGTTGATTTATGCAGGGTTTATCATAGGTTTTGATGGAGAAAAGTCTGGTGCTGGGGAACGAATTCAAGCTTTTGTCGAAGAAACCGGCATTCCTCAACCGATGCTCGGTATACTGCAAGCCCTTCCCAATACTGCCTTGTGGCAAAGACTAAAACAAGAGGAGCGATTATTAGAAGGATTTGGAGGTTTGGAGGTAGGGGATCAGAATTCCTTAATGAATTTTGTTCCTACCCGGCCGATGGCTGAAGTTGCTAAAGAATATTTAGAGGCAATTTGGAGAATGTACGAACCCAAAAACTATCTCCGACGTTGTTTTGAACAATGCCTCAAGATTACGCCTAATCCCCAATTACAGCAGACGATGTATTTTCCTCCTGGCAAAGGACTGCGACTACTTGCACATTTGCTCTGGCGTCAAGGTTGGCAACGGCAGGAAATTCGGGGTCAATTTTGGCAACAACTTTGGGCTATTCTCCGCACCAAGCCCCAATTTGTGAATATGTATTTGGGTTTATGTGCTGCTGGCGAGCATTTTTGGGAATACCGCCTTTTAGCCAGAGAGCGCATTACTGAGCAGTTAGGATTTGATCCCCTAACCACGCCTACCCCTGTTGAAAAACCATTAGTCTCAATTTAAGATTAGTTGATTGTGGAGCGATCGCTAATGTGTTTTATAAATAGCGATCGCATTAATTTTGCTCACAAAAACCAAACTCTTAGAGGATGTTTGAAAAGTCTCCTTGTCGGTAGCAAAATGCTCTAGATCCTCCTAAATCCCCCGATAAATTGGGGGACTTTGATTCCGTCCCCCCTTAAAAAGGGGGGTTAGGGGGGATCAATAAGTACTTAAAATCACAGCTAAATACTTTTCAAACATCCTCTTAAATTCGATTTACCGCTCTGCTAAACTCACCTGTCCTCCAATTAGCCCTAAAAATCCAGTTCCAGAGTGCTGAATCTCCAAAAAACTTGCTTGCTCTGGTGAGGTTTTGTAAATCCGAAATGTCTTCATAATTCCCAAGGTTGCAGCACTTTCTAGAGGCCCAACAAAGCTAATATCTCGGTCAAGGAAATAAGTTTGATTCGCCCAATGAGCCATCTGATTTGCATTCAAAAAATAGCAGCCCGCATGGGGATTGAGGGCACGACAAAAGGTAATTGGCGCATTCATAATTGTACCCTTGAGTTCCGGTTGCTCCTGCACATTTTGAAAGGGAGCAGTTACTCGCAAAGCCAAATCCCCATCAATGTAAGCTTTATGAACCAACGCATAAGGGGAGATTTCATAACGATTTGGCTGAAGCAAATTTAAATCACCCGCTTGTTGGGTAAACCAATTTAATTTTATAAAAAACCAAGGGTCATGGATAATTAAGTCATCTTCCAAGAAGCAGTAGTAATCATATTGACCGAGACAACTTTGCAGAACAGCTTGGCACTCAAAACCCAAAAGCAGAGGTTCTACATTAGTAGAATGATGCTTATATAAATGGGATGGTAAGGAAAGCTGATTCAAAAGATGATTATCTTTGGTTGTACAAATAACAATATCTAGTTCGTGAGACTGCGGCTGGTTAGCGGGAAAAGCTATTCGTTGAGCAATGTTAATGATACTTTGAGATTTACCAAATAATTGGTGTAAGGCGGTAAGGCTATTAGTTAACGCCTGCAAGCGGGGTCGCGGGTCTTTGCGTTGGGAAGCATGACGACCCTCACCGCTAGGTTTGAAAAAATGGGCAATGGTAAAAAGAATTCGCATTTTAAATATCGCTTTTATATTTTTCTGTCATTTGTCATTTGTCATTTGTCATTAGTTATTGACCAATCACTAATAATTATACTTCTGACAAAAGTCGTTCTTTTCAGGCTTTTATTTGCACCTTTGCTTGAGGCAAAAAATATTTATGCAAAAGGCTAATGACCAATGACCAATGACCAATGACTAATGACTTTTGCCAAATCCTTTAGAAACTGAGCGCTTTTTCAAGCTATCAGAACTTTTACCAGCGAACATCCATTGCAAATGCTGTGGTAACAGTTTCGCCAAATCATAACGTTTCAGAATTGTCTCTCGCGCATTCGCACGAATTGCTTGCATCTCCTGAGGATGATTCAGCGCCTCTTCAACCCTATTAGCAATATTATTGGGAGAAAAGAAATCTACCAGCAGTCCATTCACCCCATCCTGTACGACTTCCAATACTGGCGGAGTCTTAGAAGCTACTAGTAAACATCCTGCTGCCATTACTTCTAACATTGACCAGGATAAAACAAAAGGACGAGTTAAATAAACATGAGCAGAAGAAGCTTGCAAAACCTGAAGATACTCATTGTAAGGAAGCCTATCTGTGAAGTGCAGCCTCGATAAATCCAAAGATAATTTTTCCAACATTAATTGTTTATAAGTCTTACCATCAGGAAGATTCTTTCCATAAGCCACCCTATCTTCTCCCACAACTACCACATGGCACTTAGGTCTTCGCTGCTGAATTAGCGCCACCGTTTCCATAAACTGCGGAAAACCTCTATAAGGTTCCATCCCCCGTCCCACATAAGTTACCAACTCTTCCACATGGGAAAGGTCGAGATTTATTCTTGGTAAAACTAACTTTGCACCTGGTTTGGGAACAAAATATTTGGTATCAACACCATCATGAATTACAGTGATTTTGTTATGATATTCTTTGGGAAACTGCTGACGCTGCCAATTCGTTGGAGAAAGACCGCGATCGCAGCTATATAAATCAGTCAAAATCGGCGTATTTTTCACGCGGATACGGCATTCATCATCAGCATTCAGTGGTTCACTGGGATCAAAATCTGCATCCGAGCCGTGAGCATGGTAAAACCACTCGAAATAACATAATAATTCTGCTTTGGGGAAAATATCTTTCATAAACAAAGTCGGCCCCCAACCAGAATGACCATAAATTATATCTGGAACGAAACCTTCGGCCTTTAATTTTTCTGCCACGCGATAGACAGCCTGCGCGGTGAGAACAGCATTTTCTAGGTTGCGAACGTAATGGTGGGTTTGGGGAGCAGCTTCACGAGAAGGAGCGTAAATAGCTTTAAAAACGCCAGGTATTTCCCCTTCCCGACGATTTGTCCCAAAGACGACTTGGTAATTAGGATCTTTACCTAAAACCGTCGCTAGATTGCGAAATTGTGAGGGGAAATTAGGATGTAAAAATAAAATATTCATGGGAATAATCTTGATTAATTTATTGACAGATAAAATAAATTAAGACAAGCTGTTTAAGATTATAAGATTATTTCTCACAATTTTTAGCAAGTAAATTTAGGTGAATCGTTGCCGCGAAATGCGAAAATAATCGCAAATTCGTGTTATATGATGTCCGCTTGATTACTTATTAAACGCGAAGAACCCCACCCCGCCAAAGCTGTGCTTTGTCTCCCCTCCCCGCAGGCTCTTAGGGGTTGGGGGTGGGGTGTAATGATCGTGGTTAGCATAACTATCTATGCGGACATGATATTATAACCATGAAATTTATTGGCATTGATTAAGGCTGGAAATCTCAACCAAGTGGACTGTGCTGCTTAGAATGGATAAATGGACAACTGCAACTACTTGATCTAGACCGTAAAGAAGCCATTGCAGACATCCTCACCTGGATTGATCAAAGCGTACAACCAGACGAACCAGCCATCATCGCCGTAGATGCATTAAACTCAACGAGGTTGTCACCAACCCCGTTGGTCTTCAAAACCGTGCATGAGACTTTCACCTCACACGGCTCCTCAATAACTTGGTGCTTGTCACGCATACCTCATCACCCATTTATCCTCA
>NZ_JAIVFS010000136.1 GCF_020829645.1 Nostoc mirabile CHAB5784
TGGTTAACTTGATAGCTGGTTTAACCGCCTACACCTATTTACCCAAAAAACCTGGTATTGACATTTCCCCGAAAGATTTACCTGCTCTACCTCCTGCGATTTTTTAGTTCCATCGAACTCACGTTAAGTTTAAATGTCATTCTAGAATAAAAATACCCAATCACAATAAAAGTAACAGTAGTGGGTGAATGCTAATGAGTTCAGAACAAGAGTTATTAACCAAGTGGCGTTCTCTTCCACAAGAAAAACAAGAGGAAGTTTTAGATTTTGTTGAATTTCTTGGTTTGAAAAACTCTGCAAATAAAATCCCATTGGGAGAACATTTGCAGCAAATTCGCAATAGGATTGTTGCTTCTGGTAAAAATTTATTAGATGAAGATGGAATCGAAAAAGAACTCGTCAGTGCCAGAGGTGGGCTAGGGGGGATCTTTAGATTTGAAAAAACATGAGTTTTCAGCTTTTAAGCCAAGATTCAACAGATAATGTTCTGACTTGTTGAATACGTTGAAAGTCGCTATCGGCTGAGACAATGGTGAGATTTTGTTGCAGAGCAATAGAAGCAATCCACAAGTCATTTTCACCAAAACCTAAATCAGTTATCTTAGTTTTTCTGCGCTTGCTTTTTTATTTTGGTGCAAATTGATTGAATAAAGCAGCTTTGAGTTGACCATAAGTATTAGCAGTTTGCTGATCAATATTGTAAATATAAATACCTCTAATAAAATTTTGTACTAATGCTAAATTACTTTGTTGCCTTTGAGAACGTGTTGCCATATCTATTAATTCTCCCTGCACAATGACACAAGTTGAAACTAGACTGTTTTCAACCTCAGCAAGGCGACTTAATATATTGACGTTATCTAAAATAGCTAGACTACAGTGATTTGTATCGATTAGGTACATTATTCAAAAGGATTATCTTCATTAAACTCTGCTTGACCACGGCTAGCTATTACTAGGTTTAGGCACTCTTCTACTAAATCATCACCTTCCCAAGTACCTATAGTTTTCAGATGTTCTAGAAGTGAGCTTCCTGTGGAATTAACAGTAGTATGACTAGCAAATTCTACTTGATGTTGTGTAGGTTGGACTTGGGTTTGCTTTGTTTTCAAAAAACGTAAAAAATTAAGTGTTTCAGTCAAAAGTGCATCTGGTGCTGATTCAATTTCTTCGATAAGTTGTTCTTTGATTTTCATATTCACGCCTCTTTAACTGACATTTTTTAGTAGTGTAAAACAGCAAGTCTGGTTGTGTCTACGTTGGTATACCTCCAGCTTTAAAAATATGTTCTGCTGTTAAATTTAATTCCGGGAAAGTAGGCGAGACGATTCGATTGTTGCCTCTAAATTGAGTAACTTGGTATTCACCATCGATTAATTGATAAATAGATATAGTAGGCTGTTTAGGGTTGCCAGTGAACTTTTTAGCGCCTAGACCGAGATAATCTACAACCCAGTATTCAGGAATTCCAATACCCTCATACTTACCCTGTTTTGTATAGTAGTCATCATCCCAGTTGGTACTAACTACCTCAACTACTAAAGGAATTGATGCTGCAAGGCTTACAGTTGATTCTTTTTTCCATAGCGGCTCATTCACTAAATTAGGGCGATTCAGTAATAGCACATCTGGGGAATAGGCAGATTCGGAATTAGTTGGTTTTACCAGCGCAGTTTTGGGGATTGTATAAGGTAGACCATTACGAACGTACTCAATAGCAATTTTTTCAACCAAAAACCCGACAATATCCTCATGGTCTCCTACTGGTTGTGCCATTTCAACAATCACTCCATCATGTAATTCATATCTTCCACCTTCGGGTCGCCACGCTGCAAAATCTTCAAAGGTTACTAGTTTTGGTATGGCTTGAGTCATAATCTATCACCCCTAGTAGTCGTTTCGATCATATCGCTTTCTTACGTTCAGCCTTAACAGTAATATTAAGGGGTACAGTACTGGAAAAGGTTTGTTGCGGAGAACTGAACTATGGTGGCAATAACAACATCCGCAGAAAATAGGGTTTTACTGCATAACATTAGCTGGCAGACATTTAAAACTATGCTGGCTGAAATGGGTTCAGAACGTAATTCCCGATTTGCTTATGACGATGGAACCGTAGAAATTATGACCCCACAAATGCCGCACGAGAACTCAAATCGCTTAATAGAAGTTTTTGTTGGTGTATTGTGCGAAGAGTTGGGTTGGGAAATTAAACGCGCTGGTTCATTAACTTTAACGCGGGATGATTTAGAGAAGGGAGCCGAGCCAGATAGTAGCTACTATATTCAAAATGAAGCCCTAGTTCGAGATAAAGAAAATATTGACATAGCTCTCGACCCGCCTCCTGACCTTGTGCTGGAAGTGGAATATTCCAGGTCTGCAATAAACAAGCTGAGGCTTTATGCTGCGATGGGAGTCCCGGAATTTTGGCGTTATAACGGCAGTGTGTTGCGAGTCTACACGCTTGCAGGTGGGCAATACTCAGAAGTCGAAACCAGCCCTACTTTTGCACCTGTGTCAGTCAAGGAGATTCCTCGATTTATCCAAGAAGCTAAAAAGAATGGGGAAATTGCTACTACCCGTGCTTTTCGGGTTTGGGTGCAACAGAAAATTTCTACTAAGAAACAGTAAAATCATGACTAAAGCTAGCCTAATGAGTCGAATTACGCAAAATCCTGGGCAATGCGGAGGTCGCCCCTGTATTAGAGGAATGCGAATCCGTGTAAGTGATATTTTAGAGATGCTGGCCGAAAATGTGAGTTCAGCCGAAATTTTAGAGGATTTTCCTGATTTAGAACCAGAAGACATCCAAGCCTGTTTGTTATTTGCAGCGCGGCGAACAGACTTTCCTCGATTGACTGCATGAATATCTGGATTGATGGGTAAGCAAGTTCGTAGTAAGGACTTAAATCACGCGATGTGCAACTTATTCTTAGAACCCCACTTCCATTCCTCTCCCCGAAACGGAGAGAGGCTTTGATTCTTGCTCCCCTTCCCTTGCTCTTAAGGGGCTGGGGGTTAGGTTTGAAAGAAAGTTGCACACGGCGCTAAGTCCTCATTTCTTAAGCACTTTAGTGCTTACTACAAACTATTTTTCATAAATATTAATTAATCTCAGCAATAACTCTTCACCATCGGTAATGAATCCCAACAAACGCTAACCATCTCCCACCTCATCACTATCCTGTTTTCTTGGCGATGCCTGCGGCGGGCTGCGCCTACGCGGGATTTACTAGGTATTTTTTCCTACTTTTGGGGTGGTTTTTAGTGAAACAAGTACCCTAAAATTACAAAAAATCCTGAAATCTATATAAATTAATGGTTTCATCTATCCACATCAGGCTACAACACCTTAGAATGATTCATTGAAAAGTCGAGCCGATGGGATGTACAGCCGTTTTGAGTAAAGCTACTCCCAAAGGATGATTTTTGTATTTTCCCAAACGAAGATTTCAGTACAGATGCATCAGGGTGCATCCGTAAAGAATCTCAAGTAAACCTTCAGGAGTTTGACATGAACAAAGGTGAATTAGTTGATGCCGTAGCTGAAAAAGCTAGTGTTACCAAGAAACAAGCGGATGCAGTCTTAACTGCTGCTTTGGAAACGATTATTGAAGCGGTTTCCTCTGGTGATAAGGTAACATTGGTAGGATTTGGCTCATTTGAATCACGGGAACGTAAAGCCCGCGAAGGTCGCAACCCGAAAACAAATGAAAAAATGGAAATTCCAGCCACGAGGGTTCCTGCCTTCTCGGCAGGAAAACTGTTTAGAGAAAAGGTAGCACCCCCAAAAGCATAGGTTCTGTCTTCGGGAACCCTTTTTTAATGCGGCAACCTGCACACGGGGGAAATTTAGCCTGGGCAGCAGCACTGGCTGGCTGTCCCCCTGATGCTATTCTGGATTTCTCTGCTAGCATCAGCCCGTTGGGGCCTCCAAATAGCGCGATCGCTGCTATACTGTCCCAAATCGGTAATCTTAAGCACTATCCAGACCCAAATTATAGTGAACTGAGACTAGCTCTCAGTCACTTCCATCAATTGCCGCCTGAGTGGATTCTGCCGGGTAACGGCTCCGCAGAATTACTCACTCTCATAGGTAGGGAATTAGCCCAATTAGCCGCGACAATTTTAATCACTCCAGCCTTTGGTGACTACTACCGAACCCTGAAGGCGTACAACGCTAAAGTCCTGGAGTGTCCTTTGTCATTGGTCATTGGTCATTGGTCATTGGTCATTGGTCATTTGTCATTGACAAAGGACAAAGGACTATTGCTGAATAATCCCCACAACCCAACTGGAAAACTATTTTCGCGGGACTCTATTTTGCCCTACCTGGAGCAATTTGCTTTGGTTGTGGTGGATGAAGCATTTATGGATTTTGTGCTGCCCAATGAGGAACAAAGCCTGATTCCGGTGGTGCAGGAATATAGGAATTTAGTAGTATTGCGATCGCTGACCAAATTTTACAGTCTTCCTGGACTGCGATTAGGATATGCGATCGCACACCCCGACTGCCTAGCTAAATGGCAGCTATGGCGTGACCCTTGGCCGGTAAACACGCTAGCGGCGGCGGCGGCAATTGCGGCACTTCAGGATACGGAGTTTCAGCAGCAAACCTGGGCATGGCTACCACCTGCACGAAACCAACTCTTTCAGGGTTTGGCTGAAATACCAGGATTGCAACCCCAAATAAGTGCTGCTAACTTTTTACTGGTTGAGTCTCAACAGTCTACTTCACAGTTACAACAACAATTACTCAAGCATCACCAGATTTTAATCCGCGATTGCCTTAGTTTTAAAGAACTAGGCGATCGCTTTTTCCGGGTTGCTGTACGTGAAGAGTCTGATAACCAACGCTTACTAACAGCGTTGAGTGGGGAGTGGGGAGTGGGGAGTAGGGAGTAGGGGAGATGAAGAAGCAGTTCTTGCAGGGGGCAAGGGGAAGAATAAAAACTTAGCTTTTCTCCTCTGCTCCCTGCTAAGAGCCCCTCTGCCTCTTCCCAATGCCCAATGACAAATGACAAATGACAAATGACTATTGACTACGATGTTGTAATTATTGGCGGCAGTCTTGCTGGATACTACGCTGCCCTTGCTGCAACCCAACTACGTGCTACAGTTGCCCTGGTGGAACCTAAAGTAGACTACAGGTTTACTGATCACCATGCTCTTACCGAAATCGGTAAACTGGCGCAGAAGTTGAATGATGCCGCTAGTTTTGGTATTCATGTCACACACACTGATACCTCAGAAGAATGCCACATATCTATAGCATGGCAAGAAGCTATGCTATATGCTCAATGCGTTGCCTCAAATCTCAAAGAACAGCATTCTCCAGCCATCCTAGCCGCGTCGGGGGTAGATATCATCGTTGGCAGTGGTCAATTTCAATCTTCACCTCAACTGGCTTTTGCCGTTAACAATCGCCTATTACGCGCCCGTACCTATTTACTCGCTAGTGGTTCGCGTCCAGAAATTCCAGATATTGAAGGATTGCAAGCCACTGGCTACCTAACCCTATCTAATATTTGGCAATCCTTACAGCGAGGGACATTACCCAAAAATTGGGTAATTATAGGCGGAATTCCCCAAAGCATTGAAATTGCTCAAACTTTAGCGCGGTTTGGTTGCAGTGTGACGCTGGTAGTCAAGCACCCTTATGTTCTAACCAATATTGACCCTGAGATAGCCATATTGCTTCAGGCACAGTTAGAAGTCGAAGGTGTGCGCGTCCTCACCGATAAACCAGTAACTCAGGTGAGGCTAATTGAGGATAAAAAGTGGATTCAAGCAGGAGATAAGGCAATTGAAACTGATGAGATTTTAGTGGCGACTGGACAACAGCCGAATCTTGAATCTTTAAATTTGGCAACAGTAGGTGTGAAATGGTATCGGCGTAGCTTGGTAGTGAATGATAAACTGCAAACCACTAATCACCGCATTTACGCCTGTGGTGATGTAATTGGTGGTTACGACTTTGCCAATATCGCTAATTATGAAGCAAAAATTGCCCTGAACAATGCACTATTTTTCCCCAGGTTACAAGTAGATTATCGCTTCATTCCTTGGGCAATCTTTTCTGTGCCGATGGTGGCGCAAGTGGGTTTGACAGAGGCGCAGGCAAAACGCCTCTTTAGTCGAGATGAAGTTTTAGTTTTGCGACAATATTTTAAAACAGTAGCAGCAGCCCAACTTCGGGACGAAACTACTGGTATGTGTAAATTAATTGTGCTAGACAACGGCGAAATTTTGGGAGCTTCGATATTGGGGGCAGAAGCTGGAGAGTTGATTAATTTGATTGCCTTGGCAATGTCCCAAAAAATTAAAGTCAAAGATTTAGCAAATTTATCTCCTGTCTATCCGAGTTTTTCAGAAATTCTAGAACAAGCTGCAAGAGAGTGGAGTAAGCAAAGGTTAAATAGCAATATTGCTTTGCAAGAGTTTTTAGAAGGCTTCTTCCATTTCCGCCGCAATTGGAATTTGTGAGTGGGGAGTCACGTCGCTTCTCTACGAGACGCTGCGCGAACGCTCCGAATTCAAAATTCACGCATTCAAAATTCTTGCATTATTGATCCCCATAAATAAATTTAGTTGCTCTGTAAACGGACTTCGTAAATATGCGCTGTGCCACTCGTTACACATTTTTTTGCTTCTCCATAAATAAATTTACTTGCTCTGTATCATGAGTCGTTTTCGGTCAGAGCTATTTCATTCTCATCTAGCCCACCTCAGAATAAATTCTGAGGCTAATAGCAAAAGTTGTCTAAAGACGACTAAGAAAGGCTTTTAGTCCACTAAGCGTGGACTTGGGCTATGAGCCGCGGAACTTTAGTTCTGGGCGGTTTATGTCTAGAACGAAATAGCCCTGAGTGGGGAGTAGGGAGTTAGAAGTTTGGAGTTGAGCCTCTGAACTCGGAAGTTGAGCCTCTGAACTCGGAAGTTGAGCCTCTGAACTCGGAAGTTAAGCCTTTGAACTCGGAGGTTGAGCCTTTGAACTCGGAAGTTGAGCCTTTGAACTCGGAAGTTGAGCCTCTGAACTCGGAAGTTGAGCCTTTGAACTCGGAAGTTGAGCCTCTGAACTCGGAAGTTGAGCCTTTGAACTCGGAAGTTGAGCCTCTGAACTCGGAAGTTAAATTTTGGTTTAAAACCCAATACGCTTGGGTTAAGCCAGAAAAATAAATTTGCGTAGGTTGGGTTGAGGAACGAAACCCAACATTTTCCGGCATTTGTTGGGTAACACGAATGTTCAACCCAACCCAATACTGCGTAGGTTTTGAGTCGATCCCCCCAACCCCCCTTTTTAAGGCTTGCTCAAAATGCCTTATTTTCCCCCAATTTATCGGGAGACTAAGGGGGATCTCCAATGACTATGCACCAAAACCCGAGCAGTATTGCAACCCAAGCGTATTGGTTTAAAACCCCTGCATTATTACCCACACTACCCCAGCCGCTACTAGAGGCACGCTGAGGTTATCTGTGCCGTGGGGCGAGACTGCCTCTGCTAGGGTGGCGAAAGTAGCAGTTATCACCGCCGTCAATAAAGCCCATGCCAAACTAAAAGGTTTTGCTAGGGGACTCAGGGAGGAACCAGGTAGCAGCAACAGCACCAAGAAAATTGCCACTGTACTCGCTACAAACATTGCTGCTGAACCTTCCCAAGAACGCACAGAATTTCCCACTTGGTATTTATGCTGCCCGAAGCGTCTACCGATTAATGCTGCCAGTGCATCACCCCAGGTCATCGCCATTATCCCAGCTACGGCGATCGCAACGCTATCTACTGGCCCATCTGGTCGCCATAGTAGCCCGAAAAGCAGCGTTACTGAGATAGCGAAATAAACTGTACCAGGGGAGCTATCCTGGGTATCCATTGCGCCGATGATTCGGTAGCGGTAAAACAGGTAGTTGAGTCCGATAAAGCTAGCAAAAGGTATAATTCCGATTTCCCAGTGGTTAAACAGTAGCAGGACGCCGAAAGCCCACATCCCTGCACCAATATGGATTAGCTTGCGAGTAAAATCCGGCTTTACACCAAACAGCCTACGCAGTCCCTCGCCAATGACAAGCAGACCAATAGCATAAACATAAGAAATTGCTAGCCCGATAAAATCATTTGTCATTTGTCATTTGTCATTTGTCATTTGTCATTGGGCATTCATCAATAATTCTTCTTCCTCTGCTCCCTCATCTCCCTCATCTCCCCCTGCCCCCCTGCTTCTTCACTTGAATCGATCGCTATTTCGTCTAAAGTTCTTTTCTATTAACGAAGCACTACCAATACCTTGAAGAATACCACGACCGATTAAACCTATACCTCTACCAATTATTTGGGTGAGAATGAAGACTATACCGCTACCTACAAAAGCTAATAGTGATTTTAAACGCGGTGCGATCGCATCACTAAATTCTAAAAGCAATGTCACTACTAAAGGAATATTAGAAAGTTTTACTAACTCCTGATTTCGAGGAGCATAAACCGATGTATTAGCGATACCACGAGGCGCAATTACAAAGAGTTCGTAGCGACTTTCAAAAACGGCTTTTGGTTCATTTATATAATTTTTTAATCGATATTTCCACGACAAATCATTTCTAAATCGTTCAATTTCTCTTGTGGAAATCAATTGCCGTCCATAAAAGTTGTGCTTAATCTCCTCTACATCTGCTAAAGAATTTAGCAGTGGTTGCACTACCCCATTCGCTACCTGAATCAACAAGTTCTCTAAAATCATTAATGCTTGGCACTTGGCTTCAGCGCTGAATACTGGATAGGAGGTATTATCAATGTTCAATTCTGTTTGAAATATTAGATAGGAATACAACTCACAAACTAACGGAATTTTATTAAGAATATCTCTTTGCACAACTTCTATACTTGGTAATAAGTAATTAACAATTTCTATGTTTTGATTTCCTAGTTTTATCCGAGAAAACTTACCAAAAAAATCTGTAATTGCTGCTTGCCATAACTCGCGTAATAAACTAAATCTTGCCTCATATAATTGATTTATATCTATTTGAGAAGCACGCAATTCATCCAACTGTTCAGCTAGTTTTTGCAGGATAAGATAAAGTAATTCCCGTTTTTTATCTTCACGAAATATGTCGATTTCTAAAGGTACATCTGTGACATTTCGTAAAATAAATTGAAGTTTGGTAACACAAGATGCAAATAATGCAGATTGTAGTGTTCCTGGACTAAGTAAAGGTGGCACAGTTTGCCCTTGTTGAATGGCACTACTCAACGAAGCAGCCAGAGGCGGTTCATCAGCAACGGACACATTTTCCTCTTGCCTTTCTTGTGATGAAACCAACAACTGATTTAGCAACCAACGAGCCGCTAGAAGTTCTCGCCTCTGTCCAGCTAGAATTGCTCGATCTAATACTGGTAGTCCGGGAACTTGTAATTGTGCTGTTACTGCGGCTAGGGTAGCTTCAATGTGAGCAATTCCTGACAAACGTAAATTATTTCGCAGTTTGGAGAAGGGAAGTGGTGAGTGGGTAGAGACGCGATTAATCGCGTCTCTACCCACGCGATTAATCGCGTCTCTACTATGAAGTAGGGAGTTAGGAGTTGTGATTGCTTCCATGTCCCGAAACCAATAGTCACCACCATCTGCAACTTCTTGCATGGCGGCGACTAACTCAGGAAGTGGTGTACCTTTGGGGCAGTAGCCATTAATACCAACAGATTTTGCAGCCAATAGCAGTCCTTGTTCTTGAACAGAACTGAGAAGTAAAATTGGCAGGTTGGGATATAAGGCTTTGAGTTGCCGACAGAATTGTAAACCTAGCTGTTGACTGGTGGTAGAGCGACCATTACCGAATTCCAAAACCAGCAAATTTACCTGATTTGGGTCTTCTTGGGCAATTTCTGCTAAAATCTGCAAGGCAGCAGTATCGGTTTCTACCACTCCTGTTACTTCTAGGTTAGGAATTGCTTCTAGAGCTACCCTTAATCCCAGACGAAAAATCGGGTCTTGGTCGATTAACAATAATTTTATCGGGCGATCGCTCATAGTCTACTCAATTACACAAGCAATGTTTTTACCAATCAGAAAACAGCTTTGATACAAAACTTTGCCTTCCCCATTGTCACCAGTTTTCGCAAACTGATAAATCGATCATAATTGCCTTATGCAGCCTTCACTGTGTAATTAAATGAACTTGAGTATTCGGCACTGGTTGGCGGAACGCTATATCGCAATCAATCAAATCAGAGGATTTTCGGCGGGGCAATTGGCAGGTATTGCCTACCGGATTGTTCAGGATATGGAAGTCAAAAGCCTGATGCCTTTTGATATCTGTACCTTGGTAGAGGTTTTAGAACTGCCTTTAGGGATTGTTTGGGAAGAAATCAGTGTCATTTCCCAGTTGACAGAAAACCTGTTGCGTAGCCTCAGCCAAAAAAAACCGTTAAAACGTAACGAAGGCACATGGCTAGCGTTTCAAATTGGCTATCTCCAAGCTTTGCAAGCAATTATAGAGCAGGAAGCAAGCTTGCAAAGACCGTGGCTAGACCGGGCAAATATACCCATCCTGAAGGAGGAAATGGGTAAACTCACCCTCCAAGATCCGCAACTGCAAGGGTTACTAAAAACTCTCAGTCCAGGCAAATTAACTGACACTCAAGCTGAACAAGCGCTGTCTTTGGTTGCCGACTCATTACTGGTGCAACAAATAAATAACGCTGCCATAGCTTGGTTAATTGCCAATGGTGCAGAGGAACCTGAAGCTAAACTCCTAACAGAGCGTTTGCTCAACTCACTTCCTGGTCACTTACTGGTAGTCGTTACCGAAAATGCTGCACCTTTAGCTCAACTGCAAAAATTTTTTCGTTTAGGGATTTCATTATCTCCCAATTTGATCACCCCAAATGTGGGTTCTATAGTCGGTGAGAAAATTGATTTGCACCGAGAACATTACCGTGCAAGTTTGATTAAAAATCTCAGTATGCCTTTGCTCATGGAATCCTTTGCCCTCAAGGATATCTATGTTGCACAAAAAGGCTTACCAATAGAGGAAAGTATTTCTGAGCAGGATAAAAAAACTGTTAAGCCAGTTGATTTAAAAACATGGGCGCAACAACAGCTAGCTGATGTAGAAACGATCGCTCTCATTGAATCGGAACCTGGTTATGGAAAAACTAGTTTTTGTCAACTTTGGGCAGCACAGGTAGCACAGGAATTTTACCCTAATTGGATGCCTATAGTAATTAAGTTACGAGATGTAACTTATGGCAAAACCTTCATCGAAACTCTAAATTCTGCCTTTGCTGTTAATCTTTCAACTTGGTTAGAGCAAGAAAATCTCCCTTGTTTGTTGCTGCTAGATGGTTTGGATGAACTGCCCCCTTCTGCTCATGGTATAAGGGCAAAAGCAATTTTTATTCAGCAATTACTGAACTTTCAATCTCAACATAGACACAAAATTTTGTTAACGAGTCGATCAACGACATTACAAGAAATTGCCCCAGAGATACCGTTGCCATTGAAGCGAATTATCATTCAGCCATTGGATGCGGAGGAACTCAAACAATGGTTTCAGCAATGGACAAAAGTGCAATCGTTGGCGATCGCTCAAAATTTCTTTACATTCTTAAAACAGGCTGGCTTATTTACCAGTCAATCAAAGTTAAGAGAATTATCTGCTCTTGTCCGTCAACCCTTAATGCTGCATTTGCTGGGCATTTTACACCGCGAGGGACTGCTAGATGATGAACTATTACACTTAGCTGCTCATAACCCAAAGTCTTCTCTGTTATGGGAAATTTATCATCGCCTGAGTCGATGGTTGTTGGGCTATCCGCTAACTGGCGGTATTAAGACGATGCTACTGCGATCAGGATTGGCTCATATCCACCGTACTAACGAAGCGATCGCTAATTTACTTGCTAATCGTCATCCCGAAGATTTACTTGAGCAGATGCAAGCGATCGCTCTGAAAATTTTACACTCACAACGTCATCAAATTAATTTGGCTGGTGAATTTAATTCTCTACCAGGGTTTTATTTTAAAATTCGGGATTTAGAAAGCTCAGGCAAAAGTGCAGCGAAAACTAGTTTAATTGAATTTTCGCATATTAAGTTAGGAGAATATCTTTGTGCTGAGGCTGTGACTGCTGAGTTGAAATTGTTGACTCAGTGCCAAGATGAGGTTTATGGCAAGCTCACCTTTGTGCTTGATTCTCCTAGTGGTGTAGCCCAGCATATTTACAATTTACTGGGTTACGGGATACTGAGCCAAGAAATTGAGGAATTGGCGATGCCTGCGGCGGGCTGCGCCTACGCAATTTTACGCCGGGAGCAAAAGCACAAGTTTTCCTTTGAAGTTTTGTTCCAACGGCTTTTGTCTTTCTGGCGTGCTTACTGTCAAGGCTGCTGGTTGGATGAAGGGATAGCTCACAAAGCTTTGACTCATTTCCACGCACTGCAAAACCCAGTGAATGTTGAGCAGGTGAATGCTGCGGTGGGACTGAATGTGTTTTTATTGCTTTGTGCTTGCTACCGAGAAACAAAAGTTCCCTTTTGGCCTTGTGGGAATCCAGTCAATTTGGCAGAATTCAATCCAGAGGCTTTAAGTGCGCTGATTGCTAGAACAAGCCTTTTGCATAAGAATGCCTTCGCAACCCGAATTAAGTCTCTGGCTGGACTCAATTTATCGGGAGCCTCTTTGTTACAAGTAATCTTAACTGGGGTAAATCTTGAGCAGACAAACTTATCCAATGCGGAGTTAATCGGGGCGAATTTGGCTGGAGCGAATTTGCAACAGGCGAACCTCGCAGGCGCAAACCTGCAACAGGCAAACCTCGCAGGTGCAAACCTCGCAGGTGCAAACCTTACAGGCGCAAACCTCCAACAGGCAAATCTTATGGGGACAAATCTTAATTCTGCCAATCTCACTAACGCCTGCTTATTTGATGCCATTCTCGCTGAGGCTGACAAAAAATTAGCCATCGATAATGATGCTTTGTTCTCCCAAGAATCGTTTCAAAGATTGAAGCATTTGCGTAGTTTACCGCCGCAGGCATCGCAGCAGCCCTTCTTAAATACTGTCAAAATTGCGACAAACACAGATAATTGGAACAAACTCCCTGCGATCGGACTAATTGAAAGCTCTGAAGGCACAATTTTACCAGTAGATTTATATGATGATGATGCCGATGATGAGACAATTTTTGGCAATAATTCTATTGGGGAATAGGGAATAGGGAATAGGGAGTAGGGAATAGGGAATAGGGCATTGGTTATTAATTCTTGTCCCTCACTCCCTCACTCCCTCATCTCCCCCTACTCCCTGCTCCCCACTCCCCACTCCCCACTCCCTGCTCCCTGCTCCCTATCCCTCTTGCGGGTTACGGTAACCAAAAAAGTTAATACTGTAATCAGTAATCCGTACTCCTGTTTCTTCTTCAATTTTGCGGATTAACTCTTCTGGCAGTTCCACATGGACATCAAGAATTTGATTTGTATCTATACAGTTTACATGACTGTGAGAGTCACTGATATTGCCGTACAAACGCCCATCACAGCGTTCAATACACTCAATGATGCCCTGACTGGATAATGCTTCTAAATTTTGATAAACAGAAGTATGACCGATATCTTTACCTTGTTGGTTCAAGCGATCGTAAATCTCTCTAGCAGAAAGATGTTCATTTGCTTGCCAAAGTAATTCCAGAATAAAGCGACGCTGGCGGCTGACGCGCATACCCAAGATTTGGCACTGCTCAAGCGCATCTTCTAGGGAACGAATTGGTTTTGTAGAAATTGTTTCTTTTTGCATATTACAGTTTCTTAACTGTTGAGGGAATTTTCCCATTTAAATGTTTATTGCTTATTTAATATATGCAATGATATTGCATACTACTTTTTAACCTGTACTTGTGTTTTGGCTTTTGATGCTGCGGAAGTTACAGGTTGCGATAATGATTTTTTTGCTTATTGACGGCTACTTTGTCAGACCTTAATCTAAAACAAACTCATTACAACTTTAACTTAAAATTGCTGTAAATGTCCACCTTGGAAAAGGCAACGTCTGCCCCAAGTAGGCTAATTCTAATGGCACACCATGTTAATCGTGTAGTAATTTTTTAGTTAAATGCGAGTATTTATTGCCATTACGAAAGTAACATTTAAGTGGAGAAATTTGGTGTAAGTGAGTAGTGTAAGCGTAGCCCGCACTTCGGCTGCGGTCAGTGACCGCCGCAGGTATCGCCATCTGCTCATATCAAGGTTAGCAACGAGATGTATATTTGTTATAACGAGCGGAAATTAAGCAAAAGTATCAAAGAAATTAGAGAAGGTCAGATTTGCGTATAAATCTTGTATAGTTTGATTAATTATCAACACAAGAGTATTAAGTACAACCCAATTGAGCATCGTCTTTTCCCACATCTAAGTAGAGCTTGTAAAGGTGTTATTTTTGATAGTGTAAATACGTGTCCGAATTTATGGCAGAAGCCACTATCCAAAAAGGTTTGCAGGTTTTTACAACGATTATCGATCAATCTTACCAAACAGGCAAGAAAGTTGCTGAGGGTTTTAAAGAAACAATGGAGATTTTCTTTGATGATTTTTTGCCACAGTGGAACTATACAGCTAAACCCTAACACGACACTTAGAATTGCAAGTTATTTAATCCACGTTCCTAAGACACAAAAAAAGATAGTTTTCATTAATTTTGCGTAACTATTGATAATTAGGAACTGACAAAGGAATATTTTCATTCCTTCGTCAAATCTGGTCTTATATTTTTAGTTGCATATTATATAAATTTGCATAAGTACCATCCACTGCGATTAACTCTTCATGCGTTCCTTGTTCATCAATTCCGTTATCCGTTAACACAACAATTCTTTGTGCGTTTCTGACTGTTGACAGACGATGGGCTATGACTAGTGTTGTCCGGTTGTCGGTTAACTTATCCAATGAATCTTGAATGGCTTTTTCACTTTCATTATCCAGATTGCTTGTCGCTTCATCAAAAATGATAACGGGTGGATTTTTTAAGAAAGCGCGTGCAATACTCAACCTTTGCTTTTGGCCCCCTGATAATTTTACGCCACGCTGACCAATATCCGTATTGTAACCATCCGGTAATGTCATGATAAAATCATGGGCATTCGCTTTTTTGGCTGCTTCAATGATTTCTTCCTGGCTTGCCTGAAGCTTACCGTAGCAAATATTTTCTAAAACTGTCCCAGCAAACAAGTACACATCTTGCTGGACAATACCTATATTTCTTCGTAATGAGCGTAAGCTGATATCTTTAATATTTTCACCATCAAGTAGTATTTCTCCATTGTTTACTTCATAAAAGCGGGGAATTAAGGAACATAGGGTTGTTTTACCAACACCTGAAGCCCCCACTAAGGCAACATATTCGCCAGCTTTTATACTCAAAGAGATGTTCTTTAATACATGGTCATAGTCTTCTTTATACTTGAAGCTTACATCTTTGAATTCCACATTTCCTTGAACATGAGTAAGTTCAATCGCATCTGCTGAGTCTTGTATATCCGGTTCTACCTGCATAATGTGCATAAATCGGTCAAAGCCAGTGATACCTTCCTGATAGAGTCTGGCAAAGTTAACAAATTTCTGAATTGGCTCGATGAGGATGCCAATGTACAACAAATAGGTCACTAAATCGGCTAAACCCAAAGAAGTATTTACAATAGCAACACCGCCAAAGACAATCACTACAATAGTCATGAGTTGCGTAAAGACATTCATCCCCTGATAAAAGTAGGCTTCACTCTTATAACCGTCTCGCCTGCTCTCAACAAAACGGGTGTTTGCATAGGCAAACTTCTTCTTTTCTCTTGTATCGTTGGTAAACGACTGTACTACTCTGATACCTGTCAGCGTATCTTCAACTTGTGCGTTAATATCGCCGATTCTCTCCTTA
Organism: Nostoc mirabile CHAB5784; assembly: GCF_020829645.1. Lineage (GTDB taxonomy): Bacteria > Cyanobacteriota > Cyanobacteriia > Cyanobacteriales > Nostocaceae > Nostoc > Nostoc mirabile. Next base: position 15,913 of record NZ_JAIVFS010000136.1, read on the forward strand.
CTTCCTCTCAGCGCAGCATTCATTTTCTGATTGAAATATACGGCATAAACGGTCATAAGGGGAAAGAAGAAAAAGACGATTAAAGTCAGCTTAACGTTGACAGTAATCAAAATAATAAAAGTACCGACAAACTTCACTAGCCCGATCGCAATATCTTCAGGCCCATGATGAAACAGCTCACTAATTGATATTAAATCATTGGTGATACGGCTCATCAACTGACCTGTTTTTTGTTGATCGTAAAAACGAAACGACAGCTTTAGATAATGCTCGAATAAGTCACGACGCATATTACTTTCCATCAGGGTTCCCATCATGTGTCCTTGATAGTCAACAAATGTGTTGCAATAAGCATGAATGCCAACCAAAGTGAGCATGACCGCGCCGACTATATATATTTGGCTTAGTGCGTTGGGTACATTTTTTTCCAAGACATTTTGAGTAATGTATCTTGCACATAAGGGAAGTATCAGTGTAATTATTGAAACAATACATGCACATACGAGGTCTGCAACCAGCAATCCTAGATATGGCTTGTAATACGACAAGAATTTCTGTAAGGATTCAGGTGGCAGAGTATTGACAAGGAGGACACTTGAGGGTGAGTATCACAAATATGAACCAAAGCCAGCCTGAAGAATTAGACCGAGAAAGTTTGAGCCAGTTGCCCAAAGAAGAACTG
>NZ_JAIVFS010000137.1 GCF_020829645.1 Nostoc mirabile CHAB5784
AGCACGGGTCAGATTGCTGGGGTATGCTTTACTCATGTTGCTCTCTCAGTGCTGTCTACTATCTATTCACAGCGTATACTGAGAGAGCTTTTTTACCATCTCTCCGACTTTTCAAACAGCCTCTTAGCCCAGTGTTGTTTTAAACTATATTGATCTGTGACACGGCAACCGTACTTATGAAACTTGTAGGGCTAGTATTTTCAAAAATCCCTTGATAATAAGAACATATTGCAGATATATCATTAGATGAATGAAGCTTTGAAAATCGCCCCTGAAGGGGTGATTAGTTGGCAAATTTACGCACCTTCGTCAATAAAAAACATTTCACCTAACGAAGCATTAAATAATTTACAAACCTTGATTACTGTCTGATTATCCAAACGACTAAAACGATTGTGATAAAGTCTTCCAATAATTGTTGGACTTAACCCAGTTCGCGCAGCAACCTCCTGCTGAGTTAAGTCTTGTTCCTCCATGTACTCCCGCAATTTACATCTCACATCCATTACATTGAATTCTATCTTACAGAATAATAGTTTAATACTTTCCTGTCAACAGCTATCTAGCATTCTGTTGATAGCTATATAGGTAGCTGATATTATTTAGATATAAAGAAAGCGCTCCCGACCGCGAATCTGAAGCGCTTTCCGTCCCTTTAGGAACTTATTCATTATGACTCACGCCTTTTACACAGCACAACAGCTGCAACTGAAATCCATTGCCCGACTCAAGCAAATCTACAGCGAAATCGGCTGCACAGCCGAAGTAAGCGACAAACGCTGTAAGGATGCCTGGATTACTGCGATCGCTGAATATCAAACCAGCAAGATTCAGAAACTCACCCCCACTGCCCCCGACAACCAAGCCCTCGCCCAAGCCGAACTCGACAGCTACATCGCTGACCAAGCCCAAGTTGTAGCTCCCGAACTCCTCAGAATAGTCGAAATCTCGTTTGACCATCACGAATATTATGCTGGTAATCAACTGATAGCCAGCATCAGCCATGACGACAACCACTTAACGCAAACCTGGGTAGTCACGGTCAACGATAAAGAAGTATTTCGTGCCAACACTCTAATGCGTTGCGATCGCTTCATCTGCACTCACTACAAAGATGGCTCATTACCTGTGCAGGAACAACTTGCAACACCATGCACCACTGGTAATGAAATCATGGCGCAGATTTTCAACGAATGTGAAAAGTACGGGTTTGAAATCCTCGACGATGGGATTTATCAAAACAACGTGAGACTGGGCGAGGTTGGCTGTACTGACGGCGGCTGGTGGGTGATGCGTACTGGGGAATGTCAGCAAATGCCGTGTGACTCGGCAATGGATGCAGTTTGGTGGCTGTCGATGGTGGACAGCGTACCCCATACAGAAGCGCCTTTGTGCGAAGAATTGCTAGACCGACCCTTTGAAATGCTCACGAATGAAGAATGGGGGCAGTTGAGGGAGTATGAGCCAGTTGCAGAAAGCCGGGAGTTAGTAACGGCGTAATTCTCGCACAGACGAGAGCGATCGCTACCTGTAGAGCGATCGCTCATCAACTACTCGCTTATTTACCAATCCCCAATTAAACCCATGCAACCAACAATTTCGATACCCAAACACTGGGGCTACCCTCGCTTTGCCTTGGATCAGCGTACACAACAGGGCATCATTCTGGGACTTCAATACTACCCAAATGGTACAGAACTTGCTGAACAATTCGGTGGTGGTTGGTGTTATGCGCTGATGCCTCACAAAAACTCTGACGAACTATTCCACTTTCAAGAGTCTCAAATTCAACCGCTCTCCCCACAGGAATTATTCACACAAATTACCGCAGAAATTGAATTCTATCAACGTCAGACATCTATCTTGCAACAACAGTTAGCCGCAATGGACGGAGGTAGCACCAATGGCTAATTCTACAGACAGCTTTGAGGCTAGAGCCAAGCATTTGCTGCGTTTACTTCAGCTTTGCGGCGGTTGTGTTCCATTGCATCGTTTGCAATTCCAATTCTCGGATTCAGTGATTCAAACACTGCTGGATAGAGAACTGGTGCAAATACAGAATACGGGACGCGGTTTTTTATTGGAGATTGCTGACTAATGAATTGCTGGAGGAGAAGACAAATTAATTCTCTTCTACCTCCTAGTCACAAATGTCATTTATTAACTCAAATATTGATGAATGAATTAATCGCTAAGGCTTTAAAAGCAATTCGCATCTCTCACAAACTCACACAAACAGAACTAGCGCAAAAGCTCCAAATAGGCAAATCACATCTATCTGAAATTGAATCAGAAGCTAAAAAACCAAGTCTCGCCCTATTACTACGCTATTCCGAAGCTTTTGATGTGCCACTATCCTCAATTCTGTTTTTAGCTGAACACATTGACGAAGGTATTGACGAAATGACAGAGTTTATCTCTCCCAAAATCATAGCCCTACTAAAATTCATCCAACAGTGGCGCTGTTTGTAATCGCTTTCTCCCTCCAATCTCAATATCAAACACAAGGATACAACTATGAAACTTTATGCGAAGACCATTTCAGCACTCTGCCAGATTGGGCAACCGTCATTACACAGAGCGCAGATTTGATTGAGGTCGAAATCAACGATGAACACCCTAATTTCCAATCTCTGCTTGAAGAATTAGAGACAGAGATTGAGCCAGGAACATTCGGTGTTAAAGCAGAAGATTTATGTTCAAGGCTCGGCATTGAAATGTCTAACCCACATCTCCACCACTTAGTTGAACAAGCCCACACTCTGATATGCCTTATTGCTACGCACCCAAACTCCAAGCAACTACTAGACAACGGATATAGCCCTGATTTGAATATCGCTGATGCTCAAACTGCACTGATTTATCTGCAATGGGAGTTAGAGCGGAATCAACAGTTTTCTGTTTAGTAAAAAAGCGATTGCTTAAATATCAGCTTTTCTTCAAGCAATCGTAAAGCACTGAAAGTTTACGCTACAAACCACTAATTATTGCACAGATCAACAAAATATGGTTACTGAAATCAAGCTAGGTTTATGCAACCCTCCCGAACCGATTTATCTTTATGTCAATCAGGGGGAAGTAGATGGGGAATCTTTCGTTTGGTACAAGTTCAATATCAGCCAGGAGAAGAAAATCCCTGTCACCCAAAGAGCGTTAACTGGGTATCTGTCAGAACTGCGATTGACAACTAAAGAATTCAAAGGCAGGGACAATCTCAAACTGGATATTGTCGTGAGCGCTGATGAAGTTTATGTCATAAGAAGTGGCGTTGAAACCAATTTTACCAAGAGCTTTCTCCTGGCTGCATCATTAGTTCAGGACTTTTCTAAGCCACTGATTATTGCTGCTACTGCTGGTGAACAAAATACGGTTTTCTGCAATCTTTATGATGCAGTCACTAAAAGCAGAATTGAAAGAGAATGGAACAAAAATGCTGATTGGGCAACTATCATTCATGACATTCAATCTCTTTTAGGTGGCAATTCCTCAACTGTTCCAGCCACACCAAAACTTAGCGTAGTTCCTCAACCAGTACACCCTCAAGACTTACGAGTGAAAAATATTCGCACTTTGCTTGATTATCCACTTGATTTGGTCAAAGAGTGGTTGGAATTTCATTCGGTTGACCGTCCAAGTCTACTTCATATCAGCAAAATTAATGAACTGATAAAAAGTATGTGCTTGGCTTGGGCAGCAGATAAGTGTGACCATCCCAATCATGCTGAATCTTCGTATCAAAACCAAGTTGTTGATGCTGTTGTTAGCGGTGCTGATGAGTTAACAGCAATCAGCGCATGGATGCAACAGTTGCAAGCTGCAAAAGCTGGAGCAGTGTAAATCAAAAGTCAGGATTCAGAATGCAGAATCATTCTGATTTCTGACTCCTGACTCCTGAATTCTCAACTTAGAGGAATTAGCCATGAAAGTCATCGTTACAGTAGTTGAAAAAATCACCAGTGAAGCGCACATTGATATCCCTGATGGGCTGAATAAATCTGCAATCAAACAGCACATAGTAGACCGCTACAACACCGGGGTAATGCAGACTGAGATGAACATTTTTCAAGTTGACTTTGAATCTATCAGCGCTCGGATTGTACCAGAAAATTTTTTTACTAAATCTGTATAAATATGGGATGTAATCAGATGAACACAAAATGGACTGATGAAGAACTTGAGACTATTGAAGAGATGGCTTGTCTTTACACTGTCAAACAAATAGCGTATCGCCTCAAAATCAGAGGATACACACGCTCAACATCAGCTATTCAAAACAAATTACGCTTTTTAGGATACTCCGCACGTCCAATCCTTGATAATTACAATTGCTGCGAAATCGCCAGAGTTTTGCAACTCAATTCAGCTACTGTTTGGAGTTGGGTTAAAAAGGGATGGATACGTACAACCAGACGGTCTGGCAGATATCACCAAATCAAAAGCAAAGATTTAAAGCAATTTCTTCAAAACCCACCACAACGTATTAAGAAGCGCATTGCTGCTATTGACAAGGATGCTATCGAATATTTGGTGGGGGGGTTGGGATGACAGACCAAATCACCACCCTCGAAACTCAAAAAGTTCTCGATATTTGCTCCGGTATTGGCGGCTTCACGCTTGGTCACATGATTAGCGGCGGTTTTGAAACTGTAGCTTTTTGCGAAATCAACGAGTACTGCCAGCAGGTGTTAAATCTACGCTTCCCACATATTCCAATTATCCCGGACATCCATGATATTACAGTTAAGTCTTTGGCAAGAATCGGAGTTGGAGAAGTTGACGGCATCATCGCCGGACTGCCCTGCCCTCCCTTCAGCCTCGCCGGAAAACGCCTTGCATCCCAAGACTCCCGCAACTTGTTCGGGGAATTCTTTAGAATCATTTGCAATATTCGACCAAAATGGGCAATTGTGGAGAACGTTCCCGGACTCATCACTGCTGAGGGAAGTCAATTTTTCTGTGCCGTACTGTGGCAGTTTACCTCGTTGGGGTTTGATGTTGAATGGGGAATTGTTTCGGCAGCTTCGGTGGGAGCCGTCCACTTGCGTGAAAGAATCTGGATTATTGCCCACTCCCAAAGCTCAAGACGGGATACATCCCGGAGTCACTACGAGAAAGCCGGGACAAACATTGCATCTGTCGGCTGCTGTCATACCCACACCAACCAAAATAGATGCCAACAACAATTACAGGAAACCAACCAAAGGGGGCAGAAACCTTTGTTACGAGGTGGGCAGCACTCCAAATCGTTCTCTCAATCCACTTTTTGTCAGCGCCATCATGGGCTTTCCCAACGGTTGGGTAGATATCTCATGCGACAGCCAGACCTTGACAGATGGTTGTGTGCTGCCACAGTCCCCAGTTTCAGTCGGCTTACTCGTACTGAGGTTGCAGCGCTTACGCCAGCAAGCCAGAGAGAATATCGCCAACTCTGGGCAGAATACCAAGCCATTAGAAGACAACACAAACAGCAGTTGATCGCTCTGGGCAATGCCATTGTCCCTCAATGTGCTGCACTAATTTTTGAACGTCTGAAAAGAATTTTTAAGCAACAACAGAAAATACATGATTGAGTTAATTACTGCCCTTGAAACAAGCTGGTATATCTCTCCACCTTGGGGACAAACAATTCCACCTGTTGAGGTCAATTTACTGGAAAGAGTATACCTCAGAACCACCAGAACATTTGGCTATTGCTGCGGTATTCAGTGGAAGCATGAATGTTGGCTTTATACCGTTGATTGCGGTAATGAAATCCTCCACGCCACACAACATCAAATCATCGGGACTGGTCAGTTAGAAACGGTCACTGTGCAAAAACCTGCTTTCGTTTTGGGCGAAAGGGTGATGCTCTGTTCTCACGATAAGGAGACAAAGCAACGGCTGATTCTGGGGATTGCGCTGGTAAATAATTCTTGGTTTTACATTGTGGAATTGATGTCGCCAACTTTAACTCCACCTCTAACTATATCTAATCGCTTTTCACTGGTTGGTGAAAAAAGTTTAGTGCGGGTAAAGGCTTGAGTTTCTTAGATTGCAATTCCTCGAATTTACTGTTTGAACAATAATAGGGAGTTAATTATGTTGATACACAACTGGCGTGACTCAGATATTAACCAAATGCCCGAAGATGGGCAGCTAGGCAAATACAGCATACCCAAGGGCTACGTGAATGCAACCCAGATGTGCCATGCAAATAACAAGTCTTGGGGGCATTACAAAGAAAGGAAGTCCACAAAAGCTTACTGGACGGCACTTTCAAACGACATCGGATTCCCGATATCGTCTCTTGTCATCGAAGTTGATGGCTATGGCAGTTCTCAAGGTACTTGGATTCATCCAGAAATCGCAATTGATTTAGCTCAGTGGGTTTCTGTCGAATTCCGCATCTGGGCCAACAGAACTTTAATGAAAGTGATGATTTTTCAAGAGCCTGTACAACAGCAGTCAATGACTCAAGTACAGTTACTTGCAGCGATCGCACAACAACTGGCAGAGCAAGAACAGCATTTACTCCAACAACAACAGCAACAGACCGAAATTTTGCACCGACTAAAAGCCGTTGAAGTTGAGCAAGACAGGGTAAATACCCCATGTGGACATAAATACAGTGTTGTTGGATTCGCCAATCTTCAATGGTAATGAAATATCTGTAAAAGAAGCCGGTACTAAAGGTCGAAAAGCCAGCGCATTGTGCCGAAAACAGGGAATAGAAATAGAACGCATTCATGATCCACGTTTTGGAAAAGTCGGTTTATATCCAGAGAGTGTGTTGATTGAGGTTTTCTCTACAGGCCAAAACTAACAGCAATTGTCTTCGCTACACGTTCTTTAGTTGGAAAAAAGTACCATGCAACAACTCACACTTTTCGCTGAATCAATTCCAGTTTTACCTATCAGTTATTACCCCGATTTCTTAAGTCTTGAACAAGCCAATCAACTCTACCAACACTGCTTGAAACTGGAGTGGCAGCAAAATCAAATCAGAATGTTGGGTAAAACTCTTCCCGTCCCGCGCCTTGAGTGCATTTATGGTGATGCCGGATGTGATTACCTCTACTCCAACAGCGTGTTTTTGAAGCCCCTAACTTGGACAGATGCTCTGTCTAAATTACGAGATAAAATCACCGCTTTGACTAGCTACAAATTCCGCATCGTTATCGGCAATCAGTACCGCAGTGGACAGGATTCGATTGGTTGGCATTCCGACAATGAACCATCGATGGGATTTAACCCAGCGATCGCTTCCATAAGCTTGGGGTCATGTCGCAAGTTTCAGATAAAACCTATCGGCGGCAGACCAACGGATTTCTGGCTGGAACATGGCAGTTTACTCGTGATGCACACTGGCTGTCAGTCTACACATCTGCACCAGGTTCCAAAAACCAACAAAGTGGTTAGCACACGAATTAATCTCACATTTCGACCACACACCGGAGGAGGCAGATAGTTTGAATTCTCAGTTTTGAGTAATAAGTCCTGAGTCATCAGCTTGAAATAAGCACTTGCATTGATCTCCATCACTCTCGGCACTCATTACTCATTACTTCCAAGGTGGTATGGCTTCATACCCCTTGCTTTGCACTGCGTAAAAACAAGAGAGGAAATATGAACATAATTGATACACATCAAAATCCAAATAATCAATTAGCTCCTAACCATTGGCATGAATGGGTGGTCAATTCCGCCGTTGACCCCAAACTCACTGCCCTGAATGTCCGTTCTCTAAGTGGCTTGGAAGTATACGAGTACCTTTTATACGCCCTACCCCAAACTGCCAGACGAAACGATGGGCGGCTACGTGATGGGTACTTGAAAAGATATGCCCACGTAGAGTCGGGCGCATGGTGGGTTAGTGGACTCGACCCGCTTAACTCCTGGCTACCGATGGACTGGGGACGAATGAAACCTGATTGTCCTCGTTTGGAATGGGATAAGACTACAAACGAACAAACCCAAAAACCAGTCAAGTACGAGTCACCCCCCAAAACTCCCAATCGTGTCACCTACCTGAGAGTCCCCCTTCACATTTGGCGGTTGATAGCCCTGCGTTATGACGTGCCGATGCCAGAACATATTACTGTTACTGAAGAAGGTGAAGCACTGGGTTTTTGGGCTTGGGTCATGGCTCACCCCTCCATCCCTGTATGCCTTACGGAGGGCGAGAAGAAAGCTGCTTGTCTTCTCACATTGGGGTATGTAGCGATCGCACTCCCTGGAATCTGGAATGGTCGCGTGGGCAAAGAAGATTTGGAATACCTGCACCCTGATTTAGTCCCAATGGCGCAAAAAGGACGCAAATTCGTTATTCTCTTCGACTACGAAACCAAACCCAAAACCAAACAGCAGGTTTTTGCTGCTACTCGCCGTACCTGTCAAGTGATTCTCCAACTTGCCTGTCAGTGTGAAGTAGCGCTGCTCCCTGGCCCAGAAAAAGGAATTGACGATTGGGTTGTAGCTCTGGGGAAAAAAGCTGAGAAAGCAGTCAGCACTATGATTGCTGATGCCTTGAGAATCAGCGAGTTAAACCAAAGATTTTTCGTGAATCGTGCCAGGGGGCTTCGCAAATTCAAACCCAACGTGATAGTTAATAGCCGCTATCTTTCCACAGTCATCCGCTCATTGCCTCAATCGGGGTTAGTTGGTTTGGCTTCCGACATGGGGACAGGCAAGACTGAAATCTTGGCGATGATTAGAAGAGATAACCCCCAACTCAGCTTTTTGAACAACGGGCATCGCGTTACTTTGCTGAAAAATTTGAGCGATCGCTTGCAAACTGCCATGTACTCTGCGATTTCTTGCGGGGATTGGGCTAAAGCAAAAGCTCTCAGCATCACCGTAGACTCGCTGTATAAGATGGCGAATGATTTACAGGCAAAAGATATTCTTTTTATTGATGAAGCCTGCCAGTATCTCGCCCATCTGCTCAAATCAAAGACCTGCAAAGAACACCGGGGGGCTATCCTCGAAGTGCTGGAATATCTGGTTTACAACGCCAAGTTGGTTGTTTTGGCAGATGCTCACTTGGATGATTTGACCATCGAATTCTTTATGAGAATGCGTCCTCTTGGTGAAAAACCCTATATCATCAAAAACGAGTATCGTTCAGGTGGTCGTCAGGTGTATTGGTACGAGGGGAAAAACAGCAGCGCAATCGTTGCCGAGTTTCACGCTCGACTCATGTCGGGTCAAAAACTGATGATGGTCAGCGACAGCAAGCGGTTTATCAAAAAACTGGAGAGAGCGCTCAACGATACAGAGGGGCAGAGGGGCAGGGGTGCAGAGGGGAAAGAAATTATACAACAACTCTCCTCTGCTCCTCCGCTCAAGAGCTCCCCTGCTCTCTTCGATGATAGCGACGAAACACCGGAATCAGCCGAAGACCGCAAGTTACGGGTGTGGGCTATTCACTCGGAAAACAGTGGCAGTGAGGAAAATGTGATTTTCATCAGGGAGATTAACATTGCCATTAAGGATATCGACGCTTTTTTAATTACTCCCAGTCTCGGTACAGGGGTTGACATTTCCAGCTATCATTTTGATGCCGTGTTTGGTGTGTTTCATGCTGTAAGCCAGTCGGCTACAGAATGCGCCCAGCAATTATGGCGGTATCGTCCTGATGTCCCCATGTATGTTTGGGTTGCACCGCGTCCTCCCTTTGGTTATGCAGAAACCAATGCCCGACGCATCAAGGAAAGGATTCTCCAAACGAATGAGATGACCGCGTTTCTGATTCGCATTAACCGGGAAACTGGCAAGCGGGGTGCTGAGAAGGACTGGGCATTAGATACCAGTTGTCAGATTGAGGCGCAAAGGAATTGGTCGATTAATAATCTTCGCTCTGATCTGCGATCGCTGTTGGAGGAGATGGGGAATACCATTGTTTCTGCCGGGGATGGAGGTGATGAAAGTACTTCTCGCTGGATGAAGGCGGCTGGTATTGCCATTGATGAAGAACATTATCGCAAAGTTGCCAATGCTAAAGATATTGACAAGAGAACTTACACCAGTAGGCAGCATCAGGATTACCTGAAGCCCGAAGAGGTTTTGGAATGTGAGAAGTTCCGCATCCAGGACACTTATGGCATGAGCGTAACCCCGGAACTAGTGGAGAAAGATGATGGGGGGCGGTTAATTAAAAAGATTGTCGCGTTGGAGGCAATATTAGCAGCGCCTGGGGAAATGATTACTGATGACCAGGGGCGGGAGTGTGTTTCACCGCCTGCTGTTGTTGTGCAACGGGACTTGGGGGAACGGGAGCGCTTGACTATTTGCACAGACTGGAGCAATCATTCTACCGCGTGGTTGATGCGTCATCGGCTCGGACTCAGGGCTGTGTTGATGGATCTGATGGCTGGGGTTGAGATTAAAGGCGACGAGGCGATGATTCAAGTTTTGGCAGAGTTCTCCAAACGCAACGCATCTCACGTTAAAGGCATTCTCAATCTGACCATCCCGCTATCAGAGTCTCCTGTATGGATTTTGGGGCAGTATCTTACACAACTGGGCTTGTCTACTGAGTCACGAAGACCAATGGAGGATGGTCAGAGGGTTCGGTATTATCGACTCAATACTGATGATGTGGTGTTCGCCCAGAACGTGCTTTCTTATCGCCTTCATCAACGGGAGGATAGGGAAAGGAAGCGCCAGTCAGAGCAGGAGAGAAACACGGCTTATGCTGCTAGGATGCAAGCTCAGTATGGGATTAACGCGCCGTCCACACCCCCCATTAATGAAGATGGAAGTAATAATCGGGGGGGTATGGACACAGATGAAGAATCCAGTATTTCTTGGTGGGAACGGGTTAAATATTATGCTCAGTTGGCAATTGAGCGGTTTGAGTACGGGGTGAAATCGGTTAAAGAATTACTCAGTACGTTGACGAGTGATGAGCGTTGTGGGGTGATGCTGAAGTTTGATGAGGTCAGCCCGGACAAGTTTGCTCAACTGGTGGCCCTTGCGCCCAATTGGGTGGAATGGATCGGCTGAGAAAGTGGGGCTTACTATTAACCACTTTGATTGTTAAGTTATAAATGCTACTTGATTTTACGGAAGATCACGCCGACTCTTGTTGGCGAGACAATTACTGTTGCCTGCTGTGTTGTTACTCGAAAGTCTGAATCTGTTGCAGTTTCTTACACCAGATGTTCAGTTACGGGGAAGTGATGAGAAGATGCTGGAGTTTAAGGCAGTGGCTGTTGTGCATCGGCACGTTATCAAAAATTACCTGAATGTCAGTATCTCAGAAAAACTTACCCCAGTGGCGATCGCTCAGAAATTACTTGCCAAGATTGATTTGAAGTTGGACTACGTTGGTCGGTTGGGTAAGCGTGAAAATCGGGAGTGTGTGTATAAGTTTGTTCCGCCTGATGATAGGCGTGATTCAATTTTTGGGCAGTGGTTAAATCGGGATGAACTGTTTCTTAGTGAGTCGGTGTCAGTCAGCAATAATATAAGTACAACTACACCAGTCATTGACACCACCCCCCAGTATATTCCTCAAACACTCACGCCAGTGGAAAGTCCGACTGTCCAAGGATGGAAGGGGCTGAAGCTGAAAATGCGCCTTGGACTCGACAGCGTTGGCAAGTTCTACCAACAGTTAGTCTCCCAAGTTGGCTTTTCTGTTGGGATTGCTGATGGTGAGCCTTACTGGAATGGGTATTTCGGGCAGTGGCAGGTCTGGGTTAAGTTTGCAGACGGGTGTAGGTCTGTGGTGTGCGATTGGTTGGTGGGAGTGTAGATCGATAAAGCTTTGGTAAAGAGTTGAGTAATTCATGCTTCAGATTTAGTCTCACTAGCTTTTTTAGAGACAGCAATTGCACCAACTCCAAACAATAGACCTAGTAGGGAAGTGGGTTCAGGTATGGATGTAGATGAAGAACTGACGGTAATATTGGCAGCAGAATCTTGATAGATGTATGTTCCTGCCAGTCCCACTTCACCCGTCAAGGTAATTTCAGAGCTTGAAGTTCTTTCTAGGGTATATCTAGGAGCATCAAAAGCAATGCCAAAATCAACTACTAAATTCCAATTCGACCTAGAATCAAGCTCAAAATCAACATCTGGGGTTAAGTTACCGCCATTAGTAGATCCTCTCTTCAAATTCAGGTCTAGATTGTTGACGGATAGCTCCCAATCGCTCAAAGTCCCGGACTCTGAGTAAACCACGAATCCAGAATATTCGCTCTCTTCTGGCAAAGAGTTCGTAAGGAATGGGGTAGTAGCATCGACTAAGGTAAAATCACCTGAAAATTCTTGTCTAGTTAGAATCGCTCCCAGCACGGGAGTAGCATGAAATACGCTTGCAACTACCAAACCAATCACGGCGACGCTAACTTTAGGGAGTCGAACTTGATTCATCGATTATGCTATCTAAAATTGTTGAAGGTATGCTATCACATCCTTGGCAACTTCAGATACACTCAGTACACCAAAAAGTTCTGCGATGCCTGCGGTGTTCTCGAAGAATCGCTCAAGCCCAGAAATGGGCAATACTTTAAAGAATTACTCAGTACCCTGACGATTGATGAGCGGTGGGGCGTGATGCTGGAGTTCGAGGATGCAAGCCCTGACAAGTTTGCTCAACTGGTGACAGATGCGCCCGATTGGGTGCAGTGGATGGGGTGAGAAAGTAGGGCACAGAAAGCGATCGCTAAAAGGTCAGTTCCTCCCAAGTAAAAAGAACTAAGGCATCGGGAGCGATGCTCCAAAGTTAGATCGGACTTTAATTCTCAGTTACAGAGCTATATTCTCAATAAAAATAGTTATTTGGCTGCGATGCCTGCGGCGGGCTGCGCCTACGCACTCCTAAACAGGTGATTTAGCACCCGAATTTTAAGCACCTCACTTGCATCGCATTGCTCCCAAAGAACTAACTCTTATCCAGCATCCAGAGATTATTAACTATGGGGGCTGTCTTTAAGCCTCACCAAAATTTTACTCGCACACCAACGTCAAAGCAATTCGCAATTATCAGTTCGCAATGACGATGAAAGATCGTCCAGAGTTGTATAAGTTCGTTCAAAACATTTAGTATCTCTGGATCTGTGACTAAATTCGATTCCATATTCTTTGACACAATATTACAGTCAATACCTCCTAATATTAGATGGGGCGGCTGAAAGTCGTTTGAACTTTTTATGGAGAAATCTCAATGACCATTTCAATGTACCAAGCTTTAATACCCGTGTCTATTCGCACACTGAATAACCTTACAAATATTCTTGAAAAAGGTGGTGCTTATGCTGAAACTAAAAATATAGATCCTTCTGTGTTGATCAATAGTCGTCTATCCCCAGATATGTTTCCATTATCAAAACAAGTACAAATTGCCTCTGATATAGTAAATAGAGGTGCCGCACGGTTAGCAGGAATAGAATCACCTAAATTCGAGGACAATGAAACTACATTTGGTCAACTTATTGACCGTATTCAAAAAACTATCTCTCATTTAAATACTTTTAAACCTGAGCAAATTGACGGTTCAGAAGAGAGAGAAATTACCTTACAGATGCGTGACAACACTCTCTCTTTTCAAGGAATGCCATTTCTCCTATATTTTGTTTTACCAAACCTTTATTTCCATGTCACAACAGCGTATGACATTCTTAGGCACTGCGGTGTAGAACTTGGCAAAGGAGACTTTCTTGGTCAGCCCTAATCAGAGCAATATCTAACGTCATCATTGCTATTCGGTATTGCATGAAATTCTCTACTCTCTTTGAGGGCGTTTGAAAAGTATGTTTTGTATCAAAAGTAACGTAGCCAAGCCAGAGCAACAAAAAATTAGGATTCTTCCTTTTACTCTGTGACGCTCAGAATGGCGAGTTATACCTATCTTGAGGTTTTCAAACATCCTCTTAAAGATGGAGGAAGCCTCTACACTTGACATTGATTAAAAGGTTCTCGAATAAAATAGAGTGCGTCGCGTTTTTGAACTTCCATACCGCCTCTATTCCAACTGACCCAACGAGTTATAAATTTTTGACCCTGCTCTCGATGTTCAATAGCAACAGTAAAGTTATTACGGAGTTCCCGATAACATCCATCCAAATTCGTCAAGGTCAAATCCAGTACTGGGATATTAAATTTATTCTCCCCTTTATTAACAACAAAAAATCCTTCACTGCCTCGCTCCATTAGCAATACAGTCGAACTATCAACGCCTGTTAAAATATTTTCTTTGATATTTTTTCCCTGATTTCCTCGTTGATGCATAATCTGGCGGAATTTAACACCATATTTGATAAAAGAAGAATCTCTATTATCCCAGTTCAGTATTAAAGGAGTACCACTTTCTCTCGCCAGGACATAGGCTGTTGCAAGATATGAGTCAGAAGGATCGCTATAGGGGTTAATGGCATTGGAATTAATCTCGCGGATAGTATCGTGGTTTCTGCCAAAGGTAACGCTATGCGAATCGTTTATGCCTGTGGTCACTCGCAGCGAACGCAAATCTCCACCGAAGCTAAAGGCATTTTTAATTGAATTGTAGAGAGCAAAATCTGTGACAGCAGCAATCCAGTTATAATTTTCTGCACTGGTATCCTTATCTGTAATTACCTCAATATAGTTCCATGCTTTTCCCTGACTTTGTTGCTTTACATAGTTGATGTACTCTTTGACAACATCTGCTGGCAGATGCTTGGCAGCATCAAACCGAAATCCATCAATCCCTAAATTTAGCAATTTTTTTAAATGAGCTTTTTGAATTGTTTTAACGTTATTGGTAAATCTCAGGTCAGGAAGTCCACCTAACCAACAATTAATTTCTGTATCTCTGTTGCCATCACTATAATTAATGCTACAAGATTTTTTACCTGGATGGTTTGAGTCGGAATTAAAATCACTTACAAAAAGACCTGGAAATTTCGTTAAATCTTCAAACTCATCATTACCATCTAAATTTGCCATGTGATTGAAAACAACATCAGCAATCACTTTGACATTACAACTGTGAGCTTGACTAATAAGCTTTTTTAAATTGAACAGTGAACCTCTACCTTCAATAATGCTGTAGTCTACAGGTTGATAGCGTGTCCACCATTCTGGGGCCGGATTAGATTTTTGACCTGGAGAAATTTGAATGTGAGAATATCCTTGCTTCCCTATTTTACATACAAACTTTTCGATATCACTGTACTGCTGATCAAATGCATGAAAAATTGCAGTGGGTTTTTCTGCTGCTAATGTCTTAATCGGGTAAATGCAAATTGTGCAGATTGCAACTGTACAGATAAAGATAGTTTTCATCAAATATATTATTGTCAAACTATCTCGTGTTTTACTAGCTCCTCTTACAGACATGATTAATTATCCTCAAACAATTATATTTTCACGCTTCATTTTAATGCTGTGTTTGGGATTTTTCATGCCATAAGCCATTCAGCTAGAGAATGCCCTCAACGTGGCGATTCCGCTATCGGAGTCTGCTTTGTGGATTTTGGGGCAGTATCTCTCGCAACTGGGTTTGTCTACTGAGTCACGAAGACCAATGGAGGACGGTCAGAGGGTTCGGTATTATCGGCTGAATACTGAGGATGTAGAGTTTATCCAGAAGGTGCTGGAGTATCGTCAACGGCAGAGGGAAGAGAAGGAAAAGAAACGTCAGCAGGAACAAGAACTTCAGGCGGCTTATGCAGCTAGAATGCAGTCTCAATATGGGATTAACCCGCCGTCCACACCCCCCCTTAATAAAGATGGAAGTAATAATTGGGGGGGTGTGGATACAGATAAAGAAGACAGTATTTCTTGGCGGGAACGGGTAAAATATTATGCTCAGTTGACGATTGAACGAGTAGAGTCCGGGGTGGAATCGGTAAAAGAACTACTAAGTACACTAACGAGTGATGAGCGTTGTGGGGTGATGCTAAAGTTTGAGGACATTGACCCGAACAAATTTGCTCAACTGGTGACAGATGCCCGCAGTGGACTGAGTGGATGGCGTGAGAAAGTTGGGTTTATTTCACATTATCCATGTTAGACAACAAAATCCCTAACAATTTGATACTACGATTCTCTAAGTCAATTGATTCAATAAGGTTTTGTCTTCCGGTAACTTTATCCTTTAAGCTACATATATTAAGACTGTAGCGACATTACCCTTGTGGAGGTCTAGATGGCGATAGTCAGGCGTCGTATCGGTCTGGAGCAAGAATTTTTTCTGGTAGACGAAGCTGGTAGCTTGAGCGATCGCGCTGATGAGTTTTTAAAGAGCTAGTGTGGTAAAACTTACTAGAGAAGACGACTCTCTAAATTAGCCAAGTAACCCTTGGGATCTCTGCGAAATCGATATTGTTCAATTCTGGCTTTATGGTGTTTTTTCAGTTGAGAGCGTAATTCG